>QKCJ01000029.1 GCA_003245715.1 bacterium | reverse complement strand
CTCACCATGTGCCATGGTGGTGGCAGTGTTTGCAAGCGTGTCAGATACCTGCATATCTATTTGAGTCCATCACAAGGTTGAGCTGGATCTGCACGCTGGCTACACTCAAGTGGCGTGAGGGGATGTGGTAGCTTGGTTTAACTATGGAGCGGGATTAAATCGGTTCAGACAGCCTGTCTGATTAATGGTGTGGTCTGTTCGGTGGTTGAACGAGGTGAGGTAATGGTTTGTGCTGCTGGTACGATCTGGATATCCGGCCCGGTTCGGGTAGCCAGCCCGGTTCGGGTATCCGGCCACTTGCCGCAATAGGATTTATAACCGCAGCCACTGCACTGCCAGCCGGGGTTTGGATAGATAACACCTGAACTCATCCCACGCCAACAGGCACGCCTGACTATGATCAGGTTTGAAACGGAATTGCAGATACTCGGGGTTCCTGGTCTTGGTGATGTAATCAAACCTCAGAGATAACGGAAGATTATACTGTTGCGCCAGACCTGTTCTGTGGGCTGCCAGTGCATACAGAATCAGCTGATTATAATCAGGG
Organism: bacterium; assembly: GCA_003245715.1. Classification (GTDB taxonomy): domain Bacteria; phylum Planctomycetota; class SZUA-567; order SZUA-567; family SZUA-567; genus SZUA-421. The sequence goes on along the minus strand of QKCJ01000029.1, from coordinate 67,582 downwards.
CTGTCAGGCTTACGGGCAGCTGTCTTAAAATCCACCAAAACCAGCTCATCCTGCCCCTGCTCATTTGTTTCGATCTCAACAAGATCAATATATCCAAGCAGCTCAGGTATCTCATGTGCCAATTGGCAGCGTACCTCCTCTTCAATCGCCACAACTCTGCCAGGCTTGACCTGCTCACAGAATACTGTCAGCATCTGCCCGGCTTTCTCAAGTAAAGAGTCTTTGTCCTCACTCTTGCCATAGCAGATAGGTTTGGTTTCTTTCTCGTACTCTGTGATAAACATGGCATGTAATTGGCTGGCAGTACCCGAGCCGGGCTGGCTAACCGTCTCTCCCTGCATATGTCTCTGATAAAACATTTCAACTGCCGCATGCCAGGCTTTACCGAAGACCAGAGCCGATGAAACACTCTCTGCTTCGAAATTACGTGAGCAATACCACTTCAGGCTGCACATGCAATAGCTCTTAACCTGTGAATAGGAGATATGCAGCTTATCCGGCTTGGTATCCGGGATTCTCCTTGTCACGTTCTCTAATGTCGCTGTCATAATAATTTTCTCCAATGATTAATTCCCGCGGTGCAACTCAGAAGTATTTTCGATTTGCTTAACCGCGTGAACTGAGATGAATGACTTTATCATGCCATCTCGGTAAATAAAAATATCCCCCGGCTATTTACCGGGGGATGTGATCGTTGTGACAGACATGGATCTGTCTGTGTTAGCAAATAAAGTTAATTCGATAGGGGAGATTATTACTATTTATAAGGAATATATAAGATATATTATAAGATAGACAGGGGTGGCAAGATTGCTACCATACCCCCTGCAATTTTGCCAGGGTAATTTGGAATAAAATTATGGGTGATATTTTCTTAATTTTAATCGGTTTGCACCTCAACAGGGATCTGTTTGTTGAGAACTCTTAGGAGGCTCAAGTAACTTGGGAATATACAGGCTTATTAGTACTGAAGCTGCAAAAGCATAAATCCCCCACTGTAGATGTGCCTGAGATCTTCCCGGAAATGTCTTGATAATTACAACAATCAGCGCCATAACCAGCACATCAAGCATCGAAAGCTTTCCAAGCTTCTTTACCAGCTGCAGGTATTTGTGGATCTCATCATTGCTACCGAGGCATGCATGCCAGAGGACAAAGAGCTTGAATACCGGAAACAAAATAGAGAACGTCAGGATTATTGTGGCAATAAAATAATCCCCATCCGCAAAGAAGTGTATGATCCCCGAGAAGATACTTACATTCTCTTCATGCAGTATCTTTGGGTCATATGCGCTAATCATTTCGGTCGCAGCACTTATTCCGCCAATACCATCCATTCTTGGTTCAATACTCAGAACCGGTGCAAATATACCCAGAAGTAACAGCAGCAGACTGAGGCAGATAGCAATAAGCGCCCGGAGATTTCTATTCATTCTCATCCTTTTCAATTACTGTCAGTTCAATAGATTTAATACGGCCATACACGTTTTCCGGATATTGTTCAACCTGAAAGATATTTTTACCCCTGTGCAGAGAATGCGTCCATATAACCAGCACCCCTATAAACTCTTCACTAAGAAAGTCGCTATCATAAACCGCGACAGAAAGCGTCTGATCCTCGGAAACAGTAATTCGGCCTCCACAAAGGGCAGCCTTGATTGTTCCTTCAGAAAGCATCTTCCCCCATTTATTCTCACGCTGCTGCCATCTGGCTGTACAGGTATTGTTCTGGATAGAACTGCGGTAAATCTCAGCCTTGTCGATATACATTTTGGCAAATAGGTCTGGAGCAGTATTGTCTGAATCCCAAAGAGCACCTCTTTTATTTGTTGAGCTTACAGCAACGCCGCTGAGTATGATGCAATATTCCTTGCCGGTTTCAAGGTTGCCATTATCTTCCGAATTACTGCAGCAAAATGAGGCGATTATAATTCCGGCTATGACTATTGCTGCAAAACCAAGAGAGGTCCTGACTGAGAATATAGCTGTTTTTGCCTGGATCATATTAAATAGCTGTCTGTGCATTGAATAGATCCTATAGAAGATTAAGCTGGCCAAGTATGAATAATGTCACCCATAGTGCCAGAATTGGCAGTAATATCATCGCAATATATCGATTAACTTTGCTCCACTTTTTCAATGCCCCGAATTCATCATAGTTATCACTGTAAACATCCCCCGTTGCGCAGATAATACAGAGAGGAAGAACCGTTAAGATCCCAAAGCCTAAAAATGTCAGAAACGCTAGTGTTGAGACATGACCAGTTCGGCGATACCAGACAACAGCCTCATGATGCAGGATCTCGTTGCAGGAGGGGCAATGCATAAGCTCAAATATCTTTTCTTCACTGCCCTTAATGACTTTATCGCAGTAAGGGCAGCGCCTGAGCCAGAGTTGCTGCTTTTTTTCAGGTTTGGCGTTTATAACAGCAGGGTTTTGTTCGGATGTGTTGTCAGTTGGTAAACCTTCGTTGTTGAGTTCCATTTTAATCTCCAGTAAAAAAATAATAATCTTAAGCTGTCTTGAATTCTGTTGATGTGGAGCCGGTAAAGAGCAGTATCAATATGGCCCCTAGAAGCATGTCAGAGAGTGTAGCGAAGAGTGCCACAAAATTTGATGAGAAGCCGTCTCCCGCAACCAGAGTAAGACAGATGCATATTATGGTGGCTATTACGTAACAGATTCTGCCCCAATTTCTGGACTTCCATATTCCGACTATTCCGGCAATATACAGAATAAAGTACAGTATCAATACGCCAATAAGGCTGATTCTGGCTTCTTCCGACATTTCATCTGAATTCTCTTTAAGGTATTGCTCCATATTGGTATAGTTTATAATGCTTTGTCTGGCTTCTGGGGTGAGTGAACGTGTTATTTGATCCAGCCGCTCTTGATCATCAATTCCTGAATCCAAATAATTCTGCACTCCTGCAGGTAGAGCCTTATAGTATTGCTCTAAAACCATCCGATCCTTATATGCGACCAGCTCCTCATATTCATCATAACCTTTTGAAACAAACGGGGTGATAGTTGAGAATATCATCATTACAATTTGAGCTATCAGTAAAAATTTAATCATCTTTTTCATCTTGGAGTCTCCTAATTAGATATTTTTTGTTATTCGTTCTTATCTTCGTCATGTTTTTTTCTAATATAATTTCCCACTGGTCTGCTAAGCGCTCTATTTAATTTAAAAGATGAAGTATTATGCTGCATATGCTTTTTGAGAGTACGGCTGCACCCTTTTGACTTTGCAACGAAACCACCTACAACCACAATAATTCCGGCAAGTAAAACTCGTAGACCTGCCATCGAATCACCGGAAAGCTCCCCTTTCCCCTCATCTGCCGTGGATATACTCTGAAATACATTTACCTCTCTACACTGCTGACACTTTATTGGAAAGCAGAAATTCTCAGCCTCATCTGTTAACTCTGTCTGGCAATTTGGACATTGCCGGGTGATCTTGCCCATATCTTTCCCCTTTATGCTATGTTGATATAGATTTTTATTCTTTACGGCTCCGAACTAACAATCTGGCTTTTCCCTTAAGCGCCTGAAATGTATCGCGGTATTTACTGGCCAGATGATAATTATTTCTGATTACAAGCGTATTCTCAGCATTCTTCTTCTCTGCGCTGTACGTCCAGTTCTGGCTGCCGGTTATTACTGTGGACTTGCCGATGATGGCAAATTTGTTATGCATGATCCTGTGCTCAGTATCGATATAGACGGGGATGTCACTGGCAAGCAGGAGATCTACAAGGCTGTCCTTACGGTTCTCCTGGGATTTGTCGAGCAAGACTTCTACGCTTGCTCCGCGCATTTTTGCTTTTACCAGAGCTTCGGCCAATTCACGGCGGGTAAAAAAGTATAATGCAACTGTCACACTCTGGCAGTCTTTATCAAGTTCTCTGAGAATAGCCGCCTCAGCCCCGCCATCAGGACTGAAATAACTATGAATTCTGGTCCCTCTGTATTTGGATTTCTGTGAAGAGTAGGAGGTTGATTCTTTGGCTGACTGTGTAAACTCTGAGATAATCAGACGGTCAACACCAGAAAAGCTGCCCGCAATAAAGGAACAAAGTGAGATTGCTGCAAGCAGCAGGATGTGAGATTTTTTATTGATAGCCATATCTGCCCCGGGAAATACAGGCAGCGGCCAATAGAAAAGGGGCGCAACCTGTCGTAACTATACCCAGGGCTACCACACCCCGCTTCAAACCACGACTGAGCTGCACCCCAATACGGGGCGCGCTTAGCATATGATGGCTCGAAGCGTGGCTTGGACATTACTATTTTCCGTGTGGTAGTTTGGGTATAGTTTTAATGTCTAAACGCATCAAAATTAAATGTAGTTAGTTCTCTTACCTATCCGTAAGCTTTCTCCTGTTTTTTATTCCCGCGATGCAACTTAAAATTATTTCCTGCCTGCATCGCCGCGTGGACTGGGCTGAATGTCCTTAATCATGCCATCTGTCCATGCTATAAAAAATGTCGCCCTATCCGGCCGCTTTAACAGAAACAATCTGTGTAATATCAGCAGCTTGACTTACTCTATAGTAAATGCGCCGGACCGGTTATTGTCAAGACTAAAATCAACCAGCTTCTCTGCCCTGACTGTTGAGCAAGGTTATCAGCTTTGACGCCTCCTTCATGGAGAGATCAGCCGGAGCCTCTTTTGAGAAATTCTGCCGGATAATCCTGGACAGTTCAACCTCCTCAAGTTCCCGCTCATGCCTGATAGCCGCAATCGCTTTTAACTGAGCCTGACTTGCCGGGTAGTTTTTATTTTCACGCCGCTTCTGGCTATTACGAGGTTGAGAAGTTCTGTTTGACATGTCAGCGGATTTGTTTGGAACAGATTCATTTTTATTATGCTGTCTGATTTGATCATTGATACTTTCCTCAAGCATCTGGTACAACTCCCGCATCCGTGAACAGATCTGGCTATTATTGCTCTGCTCAGAGATCTCCACCTCAAGCCCGGCCATAAAACTCTGGGAGGAATAGCTCAATCCTTCAATAGGCACCTTCTTACTTAAACTCGCACTTAATCTGATCATGATAAATCCCTTCATTAAAATAGATTTACTTTTTATGTTTCGATTTAACAAACATACCCGCTGCAGTAACTAGAGCGGCTGAGGCCAGGGCATAAAGAATAATATAAAAAATTGCCTTCACCGTAGCCAGTAAGGACAGTGATATTGCGCAGATCCCCGCAACTGCCAGTGACAACATTGGCAAGACAATCAGAGCCGGGATACCAATTATTATCCCCAGAAGCACATTCAGCTTCGCCCACTCACGTAACCTCCCGCCTCTGCTGATAGCGTACTCAAGCTGCAAAAATGAATACTGCAGGCTGAGCGCAGCCCGTCCAAGAAAACCATACTTCTCAATATTTTGTGGCTTCTTTGGTTCTGGTACAGGCACAGGCTTCCAACAGGCGAGGCAACTTCTTGCACCATACTTTACAAGTGTAAAATATTTATTCATACTCATCCTCCTCATAATCAATCTCAGAAATGTTACGTGCCGACGATCCGATCCCGGCGCCGACAAATAACCCGATACCCCCAATTGCCAGAACAGCAACGATTGCGCCGACTATCAGATAGAAAGCAAAATCATTTAGCTGCTCGATACTGCTGGCCAGTTTCTGGATTTGCGCCGCCACATCAGATCCTGACTTTTCAGAACACCCCGTGAAAACAGTACTTGCAATTCCCGCTAAACTCCACTTGACTTTAGACATAAGAAAACCTCCGCTTGATAATAAAAATAAAGTAATTTACCCAGAGATCACAGCTATCTCTTTCCAGGTTATATTGACAGGAAACACTCTGCAATGCCGTTACCGGAACTGCAGTGAAAGGAATTCTGTAACCGCCAACGTCACGACCGGAATCAGTATTACCGCCGGCATGCCAATAATCAGGCTGAGTAGCAGATTCAGCTTGAGCCATTCCCGCAGACTGCCGCCACTGCTGAGGCTGAACTCCAGACAGCGGATTTTATAATGCAGATAGAATGCGGAACGTTTCAGAAATGAATAGCTCTGTAGATCTATTAGTGGTATCGGCCTTGCTACCGGCAGCGGTTTCCAGCAACTGACACACGCCAGTGCACTGGATTTGATTAATGCAAAATAGCCTCCCATAATGATAATCCTCCTTAAAAAATTATCCCCAGCTTTCTTCCCCGCTATAAGGAGACTTGCTGGGCTCTTCCCAAGATACCGCTAATTAATCTACATCTGAATAAAAATGGTCAGAGTCAATTTCCGTATCTGAACCAATTCCAACGCCAATAAACATCCCGATGATCCCGAAGATTATGGCTGCAATAACAGCGAAAATCACCAGATACAGTAACAGTTCCTCAAGCGATGTGATACTGGAGCTGATTGACTGGAACTGGTTTGAGCCTCATGATTGTTGCCCTTGCCACACCCGGACACCCAAACCGGACTGGCTGGTAACAGGATGTAGGCGGATAATAAATATACAGATTTAAACATGACAGATCCTCCGAAAGTAAAAAAAAGAAAGCCTGCTCGGATCAGACAGACAGAAATGGACGGAAACGCTAATATCCTTCAATGTATAGTAGCAGAAAACTAAGAGCTTTTTAGAGATGATTATTTGAATTTGATGTCTAAAGCAGTCATTAACGCAAATCCCCATAATTGCTGGAAACAAGAAACGAACTTGATAATTTTATTTAAAAATGTATGCTATTGTAATTGTCAATTTCATTATAGATATAGGAATCACATAATGTCTGCTCCCATAGATTTACATGTATTTCGAGATAACTTAAATATGTATGTAAAGTGTGTTGCGGATTTTATTTATGGCTTCAATAATGCTCCTGCAACGTTTACTTCAGACGAAATCATTAATACCTTGGGTAATTCCAGATATGAAGTAATTTTGAAATCGATCCTCTTTCAAAGAATTATTGCTATTTTGGAAGCCAGTACGCTATCTAATAAAAAAATTAAAAAATGGTGGTTTGGCTTATATGAGGAATGTGAAAAACTTACCAAATTAGGTCATGAAAATTATCCAGATTTAGCATTATTTCTTCATAGCATTGATTTAGAAAACCTTAATATCAATGTCGAAAGTGAAAACTATAAATTATTCTTCATTCCTAAAAAATTAGAGCAGTCCCAAAAAGTTGACCTCTGGAAGGCGGCAGAACGTAGACTACATATTTTGATTGATAATGTTAAAGGAAGCGCGATACAACTATTGGGGAATAGTAAAACATTACGTTGCAATATCAGTAACTCTTCACTTTTATCTGTTTTGCATGAAGAACTTGATGGTGTAAATTCTGATGCTTATCAAAAACCTTTAGTGGTTCATAAATGTCGAGGCGATTATGGCTTTTATGCTCTTTTTTCAGAGGATATTATGCATGCTAGAAGACTGAAGATTTATTATGATAACGATAAAACAGAAAGAGAAATTAGTGTTGAAAACTTTCTCTTGTTATACCCCAAAATATCTCAAAAGGATATACGTGGCCTAGAATTCCATGTTTTTCCGGAGTATTTATATGGCGAGCTATTATTTTCAAGCGCCTCTGAATTACTCCGACTTGGTAAAGCATATAATATTTACCATGAAAAAGGAAGCCCTCTTTTCAAAGAGTTAGTTACTACAGAAGATATATGGAGTTTTCTTTTTCAAGAAATAAAAGAAGAAGTAATGATTGATAATTTACACCAATATGAAAGAAATTTATGCAACAAAATTGATCTTATCCATAAAGAATCCATAGAGCTTTCTCATGTATCCCCAGATGGTATATCTGCTCGAGATATATGTCAGATACTTGTGGATTCAAAGGTCTATGGTAATTACGACAGGTCTAAAAAACATTCTGTACAAAAAATATTAGATGAACTTAATATAGAACCTATTGTAAAAGGAGGGCGTAACGGCGCATCCTTATATCCATTGGAATCAATAATAAACGAATGTGCAAATATCGTAGCAAGGGCCTGTAGATATCAAAGAAAACTCGTCGAATGCACTTATGAAATAAAGCGTACCGCGTTAAATAAGTTTAAAAACTATTAATTGTCGGTCATATCATACCCATATTAAAAATTAAAGTTATACAAAGATGCCGTTGATTTAAAGTAGACATTCCTTTGTCTCCTCACAATCCCACACTAGATACTGTTCGAAAGTGGTGGATTATTAGCTAATCTGAGCTCCCCCCCCAAAAAAAAAACAATGCTATACATTCCTATCTGCTTAAAGCCGATAGAACGAATTTCATTCTAGCAGGAATATATTTGTCCTTGTTTCTTTCGTTGTTGGGGAGGTATGATAAACGCATTTAACTGCATTAAAGTGCATTTATGTATTTTTATAAACCATACTCATTAGCCATAACATGCTATTATAAAACATGTTATATTGTCTTTGTCAGTAGGGGTGTTTTATTATATTTTTGCTTGTGCATTTGTGGTCGTAAGATCCATTCGATTGAATACTATTTAGTTTCACAGCCCCCTCTGGTGGAGATAAAGACATTGGACTTTTTTGATTTTATGGAATAAGTCAAAAATGTAGAGTAAATCCGAAAAGAGGGGGATGAGCGCATAAAAAGCGTAAAGTCATTTTGGGGGATAAAACTATTCATTGTGATTCTTACTGGGTAATGAGTAGATGAAAGGAGGTCTGATATGAAGCTGAAGATATGCAATAAAAATCCCTGCTGAGCGTTTGGAAGGCGATCACAGCAGGGAAAAAGTTTTTCGTAGAGGGATGCTCTACTGGTTATATTCTATCACCATTCACACATCCCTCCAAGCGCTATTTGTAATTTTATTTGGTTTATTGTTAGTTTTACTCGGATAACATTCTGAGCATTAGGCAATATATTTTTAATTATTACACCAGACTGAAATTATTGATAGTATCCGGCATTTTGATTACGCCGCAGTTGTTGCGCATATGCAATCAATGTCGTGCGGACTTGTAGTCCATTTATATTCATTTACCTATTCCGAAATTTAATTTTCGGATATTTTGCACTGAGGAGTAATTATGATTAATACTGAATTTAGCGGAGATTCATCGCTGCCAAATACACGGTTGGATGCCTCTTTCACACAGGAATCTTCCATTTCGGAGACGATGCATGGTACACAGCATCTGACCGAAGAACAGCAGCGCTACGCAACATACATTAGAAACAACTTCGTGGCAAATCAAAGACGGATCTTGATTACTGGAGGACAGAATCATTGTGTGATTCAACCACCTTCAGATCAAGATTATATTTCTAATCATGTTCTTGGTAAAAACCGTTTGGGACTGAGCCCGTTTATGGATGACAAGGAAAATGTCCGCTGGGCTTGTTTTGATTTTGACAATCACGGGAAAGACGCAGTAGACAACCCCGTGGCGATTGGGTTGAAGCTTAGAAAGCTACTGCTGCAGAATCATGGTTGGAATTCGTTAGTAGAAATAACCAAAAGTGGGGGAGTACACGTCTGGATATTCTTTAAGCCTTACGCATTAGCAAAGAAGGTGCGTGCAGCCTTGGGGCATATTCTGCAAAGTTTGGAATTACCATGCGCGGAGATTTTTCCGAAACAAGATGATTTACTCCCTAAGAATGGGAAAGAAACATTTGGCAATATGGTGAATATGCCGTACTTTGGTGGAGAAGGCGGAGTATCAGAACATCGGACTCTGTTTGTTGATGATTCAGGAAATCCGTTGAGTGATCTCCCGACGATTATTATGGTTTCATGTGAACAGGTGGAAGAGTTGTATCAGCGGATTCCGGTTGAAATAGCTGATTGCTCTTCTGTTAACGCCGGTGAAAATAATGGTAATTGGCCGGAGGATGCAGAAGGATATGACGATTTGAATTCTGTATTAGAGGGTTGTGACTTTATGAAGCATTGGGTTGAATCAGGGACAGCGGTAACTGAGTCACTATGGGAAGCAGGCATTAGTAATCTTTTGCCCTTTAGTGGAGGTGCGAAGATAATCCATGAGGCTTCCAGCGGGTATAAGCCAAAGAATGGAACCGCTGGTTACACCGAAGAAATGACCAACCGTAAGATAGATCGCTCTAGCCGACCCTGGAAGTGTGAAACCATAAAGAACCATGGCTTCAATGATTGCCCAGAAGAGGGCTGTGGAGTTAATTGTCCTGCAGATTTAGGTAGAGCAAAAAATTCTAATTTGCAGAACACCAATGTTGCGAAAGGACAAAGCCCTCAGCAACAAAAAACAGGAAATAATTCATCTATGGTGATGGACATAATTAAGAGTATGACCAGGGGGATGCGTGATGAACAAGGCAATCCCTATGTCCAGTTTGACGATGAAAGCAGCATCTGGCATTTTACGGAAGGTGTTCACGCTACAAATAGGATTCAAAATATTGCAATTCGTGAGACTGGATATCCGCTCTTGGATAATGAGTTTAAAAAAACATCGCTCTTTCTTACTGCCAAAGCGTGGACCGGTCCTCAGGAGGAACTATACTACCGTAAAGCAATAGGTGAAAACGAGGTTTATATTGATACGGGAGCTGATGAATCTTTTATCAGGATACGGCCCGATGGCTGGGATACGATGAAGGATGTTCCGGCAAAGTTCAGACGTACCCAAGCTATGAACGCTTTGATACTGCCTGAAGAAGGTGGAACGATTGATCTATTGCGCCAGTTTATGAACTGTTCAGATAATGACTATCAGAAGATAATACTTTGCGTGCTTTATTATCTGGTGGGATCTGGCCCATACCCGATTCTCTCAATTAAGGGGGAACAAGGAAGTGCAAAAACAACTTCCGCGAAATTCATTATTTCAATGATCGACCCGAGTGCAGGGTGTATCAGAGCTTTCCCCCGCAATGAAGCGGACCTTGCTGTTGCGGCAAGAAGCCGGTATGTGCTTGGATTTGATAACCTTTCTGGCATGAGCAGGAATATGTCTGATGCACTGTGCCGGATAGCAAGCGGTGGGAGCTTTTCTACCCGGAAGCTCTACACCAATGAAGATGAACATATTATTGAGTTTTGTCGACCTGTGGTTCTGACTGGGATCGGCAGCTTGGGAGAAGGGGAAGATCTCCAGGATCGATCCATATATGTTTATATGAAAGCAATCCCCGACCATATGCGTCGAAGTGAGGAAGAACTTCTTGCAAAGTTTAACTCTTTTCAGGGTAAAATTCTTGGTGCTTTGCTTGATGTGGCTGCAGCGGGACTGAAGAGGCTTCCAGAAATAAAACTGGAACGCTCTCCCCGAATGGCTGATTTCGCCAGATTTTCTGTAGCTTGTGAAGAAGCATTAGGATGGAAAGACGGCACTGTACTTGATATGCTTTTCAAATCCAGAGATGAAGCCGTATTTGACTCACTGAATGAAGATCCCTTTGCACAGGCTATTATTAAAGAAGCACATATTGCGAATACCAAACGAACGGCAACGGAATGGGATAACTATTTAAGAGAGACATACAGGCGTTCACATAATGACACCGGGTGGCCTAAGGGGCCAAAGGCCTTATCCCAACGCTTGGAACGTCTGGCACCGCAACTACGACTCTGTGGAATTGAGGTTGTTCGTGAACGCGTCGAAGGGCAAAAGTTTATTTCATTAAAACAGAAAAAGGCTGACAAAAATTCGCCATTTGAACGATTGTGAAGCGTGTACTCTGTACGCAAGTTCCGTATTTTGTGCGGAAAGTTTCTAAAGTGATCCTCTTTCGCTGGCTTGGGAACTCCCCTCCACCACAGAATGTCCGGACATTGGTCGCAAGTTAATCCATTTGCGTACACAGTTAACTTGTTTTAAAGCAAATAGATATATGTCCGTGTACGCAAATTCCGCAAATATCCTAATATTAGAAAAAAGAGGATATTAACAAAAAGCAGACGTCTTATTTACTGTTCTACCTGATAAAAAAGATGTTAGCAAAATTTGCGGTATTTGCGTACTTGCGGTCAACAAGATACCTTTTCGGGGAATTAGTATTAAATTGTGCTTATAGATTTGAACCTCCGGATTAATACGTTCTTGTGGCTAACTAGAATAGGGGAGATAAGTCTCTCCATAGTAGAATGAATGGTGGAATATGGTTACTGAAAATATCAAGCTTCTTATGACTGCTGCAGAAGTCTCGGGTCTTTTGGGGATTTCTCGCAGTCTGTTTTATGAGTTGCACGCGGAGGGGAAGGTGCCAGCCCCGGTAAAGCTGGGCAAGCGTGTGCTCTGGCGTCCAGATGAGCTGCGAGCATGGGTGGATGCGGATTGCCCCAATCGTCTGGAATGGGACCAAATCAGAAATAACAATAATTAAACAAATTCTCCGGTCATATAATGTTTTTACGGTAATGGCCGGAGAAAACTTGACTGTGTTGAGAGGTTGTTAGAATTAATAGTATGGAAGAAATCTCTACATATGTCTGGGAATTGAAACACAGTTACAGGAGATAGAAGATGCGAATATATAAAGCGGGGAAGAAATTTGGTGTAGACTTCACATGGCGAGGTGGTCGGGTGAGGCTTGTTGGGTACTCCAGCAAACGTCCCACTGAGGCACTGGGCAGAAAACTGGAAGAACTGAGTTGGCTAGCTGGCTGGAAGAGTTGCCATATGATATTAAGCAGAAGTTGTGCAATCATCGGTTACTGGAATCAAGTCAAATGGAGGCTACTAAATGCTTGAATCAACATATTGATGATTATAAGGTGAGTATGAAATCAAAAGGTGATACGGCGTTACATATAAAGCGGGAGGTTGCTAAAATAACAAAGGTATTTGATTACTGTAATTTCTGCAAGCTATCAGATATTACTTTAGATCGGGTACAGCGTTATCTGAACAGCCGTATAGAGGAGGGGCGGAGAGCCAGAACAGTAAATAGTGATCTGGTCGCTATGAAAACGTTCTGCAACTGGGCTGTGTATGTTGAGCGCATGGCTGAAAACCCTTTAGTCAGATTGCGAAAATTGAAGATTTCCGGGGAATGCCGAAGGGCATTAACTCACGATGAATATATGACGTTTTTGGCAGCAACTGAGACAGGGGGGGATTTCCGCTGTATGAGTGGAAAGGATTGGGCTCTCTTATTCAGGTTGGCTGCAGAAACTGGTTACCGTTGGAATGAACTGCGTAGTTTGGTAAGAGCTCAGTTTCATGATCTTGAATCTGAAACTCCTTCTGTGTCCATAAAAGGCGAGGATACCAAGAATGATCGCGATCATATTCAGCCACTTACCCGAGACACGGCTTTACTTCTACGTGACCATCTTGCACTGAAGCTGCCTGCAGCTAAGGCTTTTGATATGCCTGCCAGTGACTGTGGGGCAAAGGTTGTGCGTCACTACCTCCGTTTAGCTGGAATTGAATATGTTGATTCAAGAGGACTGAAGTTTGATTTTCACGCATTGAGGGGGCAGCTGGCCTCTACATTGGCGCGATCAGGCGTTTCTCCGACAATTGCACATAAAGTCATGCGCCATTCAGATATTAACATGACTCTCAAGTACTATACTCATTTAAGTCTTGAGGATAGTCGGGAAGCCATTAACAAACTGCCAGAGGTAAACATTGCTGCCGATTCTCAGCTTAAGACCGGTACTTGTGATGCAGCCGATCCTTCACTGGAGAGTCATGAAAACTTCTGCCGTATTTCTGCCAAATCTCTGCCAAATTGTGCGGACTCTGAGCATATGCTTGTGGACAAAACTGGACTTTCAGAGGGTGAAAACGCTGCTCCGGAAAACTCACAAGATCTTACAGAAAAAGCCTTTACTCCGAAGAATAAAGGCTTTGATAGCTTGGTTGCCCCCCAGGGATTCGAACCCCGACTAAATGAACCAGAATCATCTGTCCTGCCATTAGACTAGGGGGCAGTAATTAAGTAAATAATTTTATAGCCATAGAGCAGGGCTCTGTCAACGGGCTATTTAAGAATTATTTGTTTTCCTTTATTTTTATTGTAACCAGACTCTGGTCATCACCAATTCTGAAGTAAACAATGGCCGCGCTTTTACCTTTAAGTTGCTCATCTGCTTTCTGGAATGTTGCCAGATCGGCTGTCCTGTTCTGGTTGATAAGCATTATCAGGGTACCCTTACTAAGACCTGCAAGGTCTGCCGCGCCACCCGGGGTAATCTCGCGGATAATAACTCCTTTATGACCTTTATATATGTCACGCTCTTCAACAGGTGCGTCCTGCAGGTCAATTACTTCCAAACCAAGCAATGAGCTGGTATAGCCCTTGGCTTTTTCTGTTTCCGGCTCAGTAGTTTCTTCCTTCTCTGGAGTTCCAGGGCGCAATGAGAGTTTCTTTGGCTGGCGACCAATTGGAACATTAAGAATAATTTTGTTCTGTCCTCGCAGTACTTCAATTTTTGCAGTCGAGCCGACTTTGGTGTGGGCAACAAGATTCTGCAGGTGTGTGGCGTCTTTAAGCTTGATACCGTTATAGGTAAGCATGATATCGCCGAATTTCAGACCGCCATTAAACGCCGGAGTACCCGGGAAGACCTGAATTACATTAACACCAGAATCAACACCATCGATTGCATTTGCCATTTCAGGAGTAAAATCACTGATCGACACGCCAAGCCAGCCGCGGGTTACGCTGCCGTTTTTGATCAGTTCTGCCATGATTTCCTTGGCCATATTAATCGGAATTGCAAAGCCAACCCCATCTGAACCCATAGAAGCTGTTGATATGATGGAGTTTATGCCGATTACTTCGCTGTCGAGGTTGACAAGCGGTCCGCCTGAGTTACCTGGATTAATAGTTGCGTCAGTTTGGATAAAGTTCTGATACATCAGGTCTTTAAGCTGTCCTCCGCCAAGACGTTGACGGTTCATCGCTGAGACGATACCGCAGGTTACACTCTGCTTGAGGCCGAATGGCGCACCGATAGCAAGTACGATATTTCCTACCTTTACAGCATTTGAGTCGCCAAGTTTTGCAAAGGTGAATTTCTGGTCGGGTTTGCTGATTTTAATGACAGCAATGTCTGATTTAGGGTCAGTACCGACGATTTCAGCATCATAACTCTTGCCATCATATAAAGATACTTTTATATGGCTGGCGCCGGAGACAACGTGGTTATTGGTTAGAATTGTGCCACTTTCGTCAGTGATAATGCCGCTGCCCATGCCTTGAGGAATTTCACGACCTTTGCGCTGCTTGAGTTTTTCGCGCAGCATTTCCTTCATTTCATCAGGAAGGTTGAAGGGGATATTCTTCATTGCTTCGTCAGGGTCATCCATTTTCTTAGTTGTTTCAATGGCTACTACGGATGGATTGACGTTTTCTGCAACTTCTGCATAAGCATTTGAGAGAGCTTTGGCTATCTTAATTCCTTCACTTTCAGCAGCTTGTAGTGGCGAGAGAACCGCGCAGGAGAAAAAAAGAAGCGACAAAACTCCGATCTTGCTAAGATATCGTTTCATTTGGAACCCTTCTATCTGATAGTTACTAATATGAAATCAGTCATCGAGAAATACCTGAGAAATAAATAATACCTGTTATTAGTATAATCATGTCACAAATAAGGGCAAATCCTTTTAGGGGGAAAACAATAAATTACTGCAGGGGCTTGAGTTTTTTCATATTTTCTTATAATAGAGCAGGTTAAAAATATTTCATGGTTTTGATTTGAATATACGATAAAAAGAGGAAATGCCGATGAATGAAGAATACTACCGTCTGGCTGCTGAACGTGAAGGGCAGGGGATTCCACCGTTGCCGCTTGATTGTGAGCAGACAAAGGAACTTTGCTGCAAGCTTGAGAGTTGCGCGGTTGATGATACAAAATTACAGCAGGAATTGTATGGGCTTTTAAGCCAGCGGGTTGCGCCTGGTGTAGACCCGGCTGCTGAGGTCAAGGCGGCGTTTTTGGCGGATATTGCGACCGGTAAAAAATCATCGCCGGCACTTAGCCCTGAAAAAGCGGTAGAGCTTCTCGGTACAATGATCGGTGGTTACAATGTCGGCTACCTGGTTGATTTTCTTGATAATGACAAGATCGCTGCAATTGCCGCAAGCGCTCTTAAAAACACGATTCTGGTCTTTGATAATTTCAATAAAGTAGCAGAGAAGATGAAAGCCGGCAACAGCTTTGCCAGGGATGTTATCGAGAGCTGGGCGGCGGCTGAATGGTTTACCGCAAAGCCGGAATTCCCCAAAAACTTTAAATGTGTCATTTATAAGGTAGACGGCGAGATCAACACCGATGACCTTTCACCGGCCTCGCACGCACCGACGCGTCCTGATATCCCGCTGCATGCGCTGGCTATGGGTGAGTCCCGTTTTCCTGAAGGTAATGCTAAAATTGCCGAGCTTAAGGCAAGCGGCGTGGATGTGGCGTTTGTTGGTGATACTGTAGGTACCGGCAGCTCACGCAAGTCTGCAACTAATTCACTTATCTGGCACATCGGCGAGGATATCCCTTATGTTCCTAACAAGCGCCGCGGCGGTGTGGTTATCGGTTCAGCGATTGCACCGATCTTCTTCAACACCTTTGAGGATTCCGGCGGTTTGCCGATCCGTTGTGATGTTAACAAATTTAAGACCGGAATGGTCATAAATATTGATACTGCCGATTGCGTTATTAAAGATGAAACCGGCGCAACGCTGACAGGTTTTGAGCTTTCACCGGCAACGCTGCCTGATGAATACCGTGCGGGGGGGCGTGTCCCGCTTATTATTGGCCGCAAGCTGACTTCACGCGCCTGCGAGGTTTTGGGCAAGGCTGCTCCGGGGGCATTTATCACATCACAGGAAGTTGCCGTAAAGCCGGGGCAGGGTTATACTCTCGCGCAGAAGATGGTTGGTAAGGCCTGCGGACTTGAAGGTGTTTTACCAGGGGCGACCTGCGAACCGTTTATGACAACTGTCGGCAGTCAGGATACAACCGGCCCGATGACCCGTGACGAGATGATGGAACTGGCCTGTCTGAAGTTTCAGGCGCCGATGACCATGCAGAGCTTCTGCCATACAGCCGCGTATCCTAAAGATCGTGACAAGCTGATGCACAAGACCCTGCCCAAGTTTATCTCAGAGCGCGGCGGTGTAGCCTTAAAGCCTGGTGATGGTATTATCCATAGCTGGCTCAACCGACTTCTGCTGCCTGATACAGTCGGTACCGGTGGTGACAGCCATACGCGTTTTCCGCTGGGAATTTCTTTCCCGGCCGGTTCGGGTCTCGTTGCTTTTGCTTCAGCACTTGGCTGCATGCCTCTTGATATGCCAGAGTCGGTTCTGGTCAAACTTACCGGTGAGTTCAAAGCCGGTATCACTCTCCGTGACGCTGTAAACTATATCCCGATTGACGCCATTGACAAAGGACTGCAGTCTGAGTTTGGCAAAGGTACAAAGAATGTCTTTAACAGCCGTATCCTTGAGATTGAAGGTATTACAACCGATTTATCTGTCGAGCAGGCTTTTGAATTATCATGTGCGGCGGCTGAGCGCAGTGCGGCGGCTTGTACGGTTGATCTCTCTGAAGAGCAGGTTATTACTTATATCCGCAGTAATGTCGCACTGATGAAGAGCATGGTTAAGGACGGTTATGAAGATTCTTCGGCTCTTAAAGACCGTATCGCTGCTGCTGAAAAGTGGCTTGAGAACCCGTCACTGATGCGCCGTGATGCTAATGCCGAATACGCCGCTACCTTTGAGCTTGATGTCTCGAATATTAGTGAACCGGCTCTGGCTCTGCCTAATAACCCTGACCATGTCGGTTGGCTATCAGCGCATTCAGGCCGAGCCGTTGACGAGGTCTTTATCGGTTCATGTATGACTAACATCGGCCACTTCCGCGCAGCAGCGAAGGTTCTTAAAGGCAAGAAACTCGGCGTCAAGCGTCTCTGGATCACTCCGCCGACAAGAATGGACCGTGACCAGCTTGAGAAGGAAGGCGTTCTTGAAATCCTGCATGAAGCCGGGGCGCGGATTGAGATTCCTGGCTGCAGCTTGTGCATGGGTAATCAGGCGCGTGTCGATGACAATGTTACCGTCTTCTCGACCAGCACCCGAAACTTTGATAACCGTATGGGTAAGGGCGCGCAGGTATTTCTTGGCAGTGCCGAACTTGCGGCGGTTGTTGCGCTTACCGGCAGCCTGCCGACGCCGGATGATTACTTCAAGGCGTATGCTGAGTATATTGCTCCTGATAAGGACAGCATTTACCGCTACCTTGATTTCAGCGAACTTTATGCTTAAGCCTTTAATCGCGAATAATTGTTTAATGAAAATAAAACGCCTCAGCTTTATGCCGGGGCGTTTTTATTGCTGGATTTTATAATCAGGGCGCGATTGCTTTAATCAGATATCCTTGAATTGCTCGCGGACATAATTAGCCCGGGCGATGTCACGCTCTTTAGGCTTGAGGTCTTCCTTGATAATCTGCTGCAGGTGCGCAGGCTGCGAGAAGAGGAAAATCTTGTTGAGCATTTCAGGCGTAATTGAGGGCAGGATTTTCATGTCCATGCCAAGGCGGATTCCAGAGAGAAGCTGCATCGCCTCATCAGGGAAGAGAACCCGGGCGTTTTTCAGGGTTGCGTATGAGCGCCAGACCCTGTCCTCAAGGCGGAAACGGTCATTGGTTATCAGTTTCTCACGTGCGCGTGTCTCATATACAGCCAGTTCCTCAATTACCGCTTTAAGGTCATCAATAAGCTCCTGCTCGGAGCGGCCAAGCGTTATCTGGTTTGAAATCTGATAAATCTCACCGAGCGCCTCGGTCCCTTCGCCATAAAAACCGCGTACCGCCAGACGCAGGTCGTGAATGGCGCGGAAGGCTTTTTCGATAGAGCGTGTCATCACCAGCGCCGGCAGGTGCATCATTACTGATACCCGGATACCGGTGCCGACATTGGTCGGGCATGAAGTCAGGTAGCCAAGCTCAGGGTCGTAAGCATAATCAAGGATTCCCGCCAGCTGGTCATCAAGCTTGTCAATAGTCTCATATGCCTGCTGGAGTGAAAAGCCACCGCGCAGAGACTGCAGACGGATGTGGTCTTCTTCATTAATCATTACTGACAGGCTCTCGTCATCATTAAAGGCGACACCGCGCCGGCCGGTATTTTCAATCAGTTCGCGGCTTATGAGATGGCGCTCCATCAGAATTGAGCGTTCACGCTTGCTGAGGTTTTCGAGGTCAAAAAACTGAAATTCATTACCCTTGCCGGTTGAGTTTAGTGCGCTTGCGACTTCTTCGGCGACGTTGATTTTGTCTTCATCGCTGATTTTGGGCATGAAATTAAAGTTGTTGAGGTTGCGCGCCAGCCTGATGCGGCTGGATATTACGATATTGCTGTAATCTGTATTGGGGCAACTCAGCCACTGGCCGCAGCTGCCTGTCAGGTCACTGATGTTCATTTGTTTCTGCTCCCTGGGCAATCATGCCAAAGATCATTCTACCTGCGGAGGTCTGGATGCTTCCGCTGATCTTAACCTGAGTGGGGGCTTTACCTACAAATTCCTGTCCACCCTCGACAACTACCATGGTCCCGTCTTCCAAATAACCAACTCCCTGCCCCTCCTCCTGACCTTTTTTGATGATACTGATATTCATCAGGTCTCCGGCGATATACTGCGGCTTAAGGGCGTTAGTCATGTCGTTAATATTTACAACCTTAACCCCTTCGGCTTTACTGAGCTTGTTGAGGTTGAAGTCTGTTGTCAGGATTCTGGCGTTGAGTCCTTTTGCGTCCTTCAGCAAAAGATTATCCACCTCGCCATCCCGATACTCTGTCGCACGAAGTGATACGACAATATTCTCCATTTTCCGTAATTCCGAAGCAATATCAAGCCCCCTTCTGCCACGTTCACGTTTTAATTTATCTTTTCCGTCGGCCAGAGACTGGATTTCGCGCAGAACGTAATCCGGGATAATTAGCGGAGCGGTGATGATTCCGGTGTTGCTGATATCAATAATACGTCCGTCAATTAGGGCGCTGCTGTCAAGAAGGATTCCACCCTCCTGCGTACCACGCTGGGAGAAATCGATATAGGGAAGAAGAAAACGGAAATCATCCTTGGTCTTTAAAACAATAGTTACGCCGATATAGAGGCAGGTAGCCAGAATCAGCGGCAGGAAAAACTGTATCTGCCAGATGGCAAGGATGATGGCGTCAGTAACGGTAGCGAGTTTTTCATCCTCAAGCAGATTATACGGAACCAGAAAAAGGGTGATAATTATCACAATCAGTGCCGTACCGATAAGGCCGGCTGTCAGCCCGAAGACCACCGCCACCAGTTCCTTGGCCTGGCTTTTTAAATTGTGATATTCCCAGAAGACCAGTGCCGTCGAGGTCAGGAAACTTGCCAGTGCATAAAGCAGAAGGTTTCCGTAGTCGGGGTTTTTGTCTACAGAGAGGGTGTAGGAATAAATGGCGAAGATCACAGCAAATATAATGAAAAACAGGCGCGGTAATATTTTTTTTAACATTATTTGCCTTTCATCCTGCGGTGTGGGGTGAGGCCGGAGAGTTCGGAAATGCACTCCATTATTTGTGAGGATAATCCTGAAATTAGATATTGTCTGGCCTCTTTATCGGAATTATGGTAATTTGCGCTGAGATCTGCAGTGTCAATCGGATCACCGATATGCATTGTCACCGGCGAAAACAGTTTGGGACGATGACCAACCGGGAAAGCGTCATAAGTACCGCGCAGACCAATGGGAATGATCGGTGCGCCGCTCTCAAGAGCCAGCAGCGCCGCACCCGGACGGGGCAATCTGAGGCTTTTGCCGTTGTTAAGATGCCCTTCAGGAAAAATGCCGATGGCTTCATCTCTTTTGAGATAGCCAATGGCCATTTGCAGCATCTTTGTGGTACTCTCATCATTGCAGCGCTCAAAAGGAATGCAGCGGGCAGAACGCAGGATATATCCCATAAACCAGTGTTCAAACGGGGTCTGGTCGGCAATGGTATGGGTTGGTGCGTGGCGCATCCAGTTGAGCTGGGTGGTCATTATTATCCCGTCAAGCAGGCTGGAGTGGTTAGCGGCAAAAATGACCTTCCCCCTTTGAGGGAAACTTTCAGGCCTGATAACCTTCCTCAACCAGATTTTATTACACAGGTGCGCCCCTGCTGTTACCAACCATAAGTTTTTCTTCATTATTCAAGCATATCCAATATGTCAGAGTGGGAAATTCTGTAATCCTTGCCACAAAAATGGCAGTTTATCTCCTGTCCTTCACCAGCCCTGGCAATCTCTTTCAAGTCTTTCTGGGGCAGGGCTTTGAGCGTTCCTTTTACCTTTTCAAGAGAGCAGGTACAGTTGAAACGAAGCTCTTTTATCGACTTGATCTGCAGATCTTCAAGCCCCGGCACAGATTCAAGCTTCTTCCAGTCAAATTCTCCATCCAGCATCGCTTTGACCCTGCCATCGTCAAAAGCTTCAAGCACCGGAAGGAAGAGTTCCGAGGTCGAGTCCGGCATCTTTTCCGCAACAACCGCCAGCGCCTTGGTGAGGTATCCATTCTTTGAGGCGGCAAAGATTTCAACTGCTGCCGGCCGCTGCATGCTTTCGTTGATATATTTCGCCAGTCCAGCCCGGATATCAGGCGGGGTAAGGTGGATGATACCCTGATAAATAATTTTCTGCTCGGTTGACTGGACAACCATCAGTTTGCCGTGTTTGCCCAGAGCGCCAGATAGCTCCGCGTTATCATCACCGTCAAAATCGTTAAGAATTTTGATATTGGTATAGCCGCGCAGTGAGCCGTCACCGGAAACATCAACAACACAAGCCCCTACTGGGCCGTCTACCAGAAACTGTGCGGTTATCCTGACGTCTTTTGCGTCAATATCAGAGGACATAATTGCAACTGCCGAGAGCGCCTGTCCGAGAATCCGTCCCGCAGTCGGGCCGCATAGGTGTCTGTGCTCCAGTTCCTGTGCCGAATGTGTTACATCCGCTACAGTGACCGCAATTTTCGATTTTTCCGATAATCCCTGAGCCAGACAATCCAAAGTTATACTCCTTATTATAGTTGGTATTTTGCATTTTAATGAGATTATATCTACAAAAAAAAACAATTCCACCCTGTTTTATGGTGCTTTTGTGATTGTTTTGCCTAATTTGGCAAGAGTCTTGATGTGTTTGACCGCTTCCTGACTGGTAATTGTGAACGCCCTCTAGGTATATAAAATTAAGGGAATAAACAGGTACTTGCGAAAAATATGGCATGAAGTATAATCTGTGGTAGAAAAAATGTTTTTATACAGCCGAAATTATCATTGCCGCAGGTGGATTATGAATAAATACGTCAGAGCTTTTTTTATGCCGATCATGATTGTTGCCGGGATTTTTACCGGTTTTATGTGTGCGCTGATAATCGCCCCGATTGCTCTGGTGCATTTTCTCAGGCAGATCGGGTATGACAAGGACGATCTGGAACAGGCTAAAAAACACCGCGAGCAGGAGCTTGAGGATGTATTTGGCACAAATTCCTGTAAGGGCTGATTTTTTTGCCTATATCTTGGTTACATGAGTACAGGCAGCACCCCCTGACCTGAGAACTGAGTTATGGGGAAACAGACCGGGATTGAATGTTTACGCCTTGCATGAGTATTATATATGCCCTAATTCTGGCTTGCAGAATAACTTGGCTGTATTTTCAGGGATTGACTTGCCCCCTTTAATATCAATGCTCGCAGGCAAGCAGGTAGCGGAGGATCTTGCTGTGGTTGTCCTTCTCGCGCAGACGCTGCAGTATATACTCTATCTGGTTTTTCACGTCCTCTGAGGGGGCGTAGTTATATAGCCCGCCGCCCATATTTGATACCGTACCGCGCTTGCTCAAACGGCTCAGTGCTTTTTTTACAGCTTCTTCATCGGTGCGCAGATGTTTGCTCAGGTCGGCAGCAGACAGGGCATTGCGCTGTGATTTCATCATACAGTCAACAATTCTGATCTCGGTGCGTCCTGGGACGTGTGAATCAACGGCCTGTTTTATATCCGCATCACTCAAGTGGCGGATGTGGTGGCTTGATAATTGTCTGGCTTTTATATGCGGATCATTGGGGCCGCTGTGCTGGTGAGTGTTGATTTGCCCGGCCATTTTAAATGCAGAGATGGAATTGTTGGGCTTAACTGCGGCGACCGGTTCCGTTTTTTGCTCTTTTTCCTCAACAGAACTTTCCTCAAAGCCAGAGTTTTGGGTATAGGCTTCAGGCAACTTCATCGGTATGAGGGTTGATTCATCAATACTGTTTTCTTTAAGCAGCTGTAATGAACTTCCGGCATAACCAAGAAGCTCAAGAAGATTGGTAATCTTTAGGGTGTATTTTACTTCTTTGGGGAGGTCGGTAATGTAAAAATTCTTACCGGCTTTGCGTGCGGAATCAGAAAGTGACACCATCAGTCTGATGCCGTCACTGAGCAATGCTTTCACATCATTAAACGAAATGATGATTGTGTTTATTTTGCTGTTTTTGATAATATTAAACAATGTCGTAATATCATCGGCTGTTTCACGGTGAACAACACCATCAAGATAAAGTAGACCCACCTCACCAGAAGTTTTTATCTGCATATATTTACACCTGTGCCTTGATACAAAATCTGTATTTTTATCCGAACGAATGGTATTCTACATTCATTTTTCGAAATATTCAAGAAAAAATATCCATATAAGTCTAAGTTTACCAATAAAATAATGCACGGCAACCAAATTGTTACAAAAAAACCAATTTTTATATGAACCTTTTTAAAACAGGGTTGCGTTTCCCCCAATTGTTACATTATGACTGAACCAGTCCTCATTTTTGTGCAAAATCAATTTCCCGTATTCCCCATCATAACCCAGAGGGCTGAAGCTGAACTCATTTTGATGGACTTTTATAATCGCCTCAAGCGCTTTATCTGTAATAATTTTTTGCAGGTTATCTCTGATTTCGGTGAGGCTCATTTCCCAGAGGCTGCTCTCGCATCCGGTGACGGCGATAATTTTTTCGAATGTTTCAAGAACCTTGGTTGAGGATGAATTTTTCAGATCAAGTCCGGCCGCGATAACTTCGGTAAGTGGCACTGCGGTAATGAATTTTTGTTTTGGCCTGATATTTTTCAGGTTTCTTTTCTCCCCTTGAAGGCGTCCAAGCTCTAGAGCGCGTTGCAGTACGCCGACAGTCAGGGGTTTGCCGCAGATCGGGCAGAGGTCTGGCGCGTAGTCCGGGGAGTAATAGCAGTATTCGCCATTTTTATGCCCCTCTTTGCCGGTACGGTGACCGGTCAGGAAATATCTTCCTTCTGAGGGGCTGAACTCGATAGTGTAAATTATTTTACGCTCTTTCATTGCCTGGATAATCGCCGGATAGGATTTTTCTCGGCAGTCAAGTGCGGTGAATTCGCGCCCCACCCGGTTGAGGGCGGCGGAGTGTCCGTCGGAATTTGAGATAAAGCTGACCGCATCAAGTTCGGGGATAAGCCCGAGTATCTGCGGGTCTGCTGATAGCCCGGTTTCGATTATTTTAATCTCACTTGAAAATTCGCCATAAAAATCTTTCATGGAATCCACCGGACGCTCTGAGCCGTAGATTCCCTGCGGCGTCAGAACGTGGGCGGGTATGACAGTAATACCTTCTGCAATTGCACAAAGCTCAAACATTTTTTCGCTTACCTCTGCCGGAGACTCACAACGCAGGAAGGGACGACCCATATTCAGTTTCACGCCCCACATCCCCAGAATCTTTATGGATTTCTCCGCCGCTTCAAATGAGGGGAAGAGAATAATCGTATGTACGGTCTTGCGTCCGCCGCGCGGGGCGGGAGCGGTCAGGATTATTTCTGTCTGAAGGAGGAATCTTGCCTGCTTGTCGCTCTCAATAGCAAACAGCCCTTCTTCTATTTCGGTCAGACTGTTTTTGAGAAAGGCCAGCCATTCAGGCTGCAGGCAATCACCGGTGCCAAAGACATCAATTCCTTTTTTGCCCATGGTTATGGCGATTGCTTCAAGTGAGATATTTCCAACGCCCCCGGCGTGTCCGGAGTGGCTGTGCAGATCGGTTGTTATTTTCATTTTTGAAGTACCTTTATTTTTATGTGTCGCTCGGTCGGTGGACCATTTGGCGAAAAAGGCGGTGAAAAAATAAATGTAAAAAAATTAACCCATATTGTCCGCAGCGGGCGTCTAGTTAATTGCAGCTGATTATTATAGAGGAGCAGCGATACTATTAAAGAATAATCTTGTCGGGTGTTTGGGGAATAAAATAAGAAAGGTGTAAAAATGAAAAAAGCAAAGATAATTGCGGCCTGTTTATGGCTTGGAGCTGTCCTGCTGCTGCCGAAATTGTCGGCAGTTGACAATGTTGCTGAGGAAGGAAAGACTGGTGATAAGGGGAATAATCCGATAACCAGTGAGCGTCTTGGCGGAAGTGAGAGGTATCTGACCTATCTGAGTACAGACAAGCCGGTCTACCGTGGTGGTGAGAAGGTTTATCTGCGGGTGGTGGTGCTTGAGGCGGGGACGAATTTTCCTCTAAAACAAAACGGGTATGTGCATTATGAAGTTAAAGGTCCGCGTGGGGAGAAGGTCTTTACGGCAAATGCGCCGGTTAATAATTCTACCGCCGGAGCGGTGTGGAATATTAATTCATCGCAGTCTGGCGGTGTTTATACTGTGACAAGTTCATTCGGTACAGGCGATAATATTGCAAAAGCTGAACGGAAATTCGAGATACGTGCCTATCAGCCGCCGCGTCTGAAAACCCAGATTGAATTTATCCGGAAAGGTTATGGCCCAGGCGACAAGGTGCAGGCAAGCGTGAATATACACCGCGCAGAAGGCGGCGTTCCTGAAAAGGCGGAGGTTACTGCGGTTGCGCGTGTTGACGGTGCTGAGGTATTCCGCAAGGGTGGGATAACAATTGACAGCAGGGGAAACGCCTCCACCGAGTTTACGCTCCCTGAAAAAATCGCGACCGGTGACGGGGCTTTAAGTTTTATTATTAAAGACGGAGGTGTTATTGAAACAGCCGTAAAGACAATTCCGATTCTGCTGCAGACTATGAATATTTCTTTTTATCCTGAGGGTGGCGAACTGATTGCGGGGCTGCCCAATAAGGTTTACGTTCAGGCCTACCAGCCTAACGGTAAACCTGCGGATATTTCTGGTTCTATTATGGCTATGGGATTTACTGAAGTACCAGAGGATTCCGCTCCTGCTGTAGAATTTAAAACTATCCATGAAGGCCGCGGGTATTTTATTTTTACGCCTATAGAAGGAACGCAGTATCAGCTTACTCTTAATAAGCCCGCAGGTGTAAAAAAAACATTCCTGTTGCCTGAGGTAAAAAAAAGCGGAGCTGTTTTGTCATCAACAATGCCTGTCTATAAATTCGACGAGAAGATTACATTCAGGGTCAATTCAACAGTTGATAGCGGCGTTGCCAGGCTGGCTTTGTATAAGCGTGAAAAACTGCTTGCTGAAAAAGCTGTGACCGTTCAGGGGGCAGGGCAGGAGATTGAGCTTGATGCTGGTGAGGCGGAGGGTGTGCTTATTGCCACGCTCTATGACAGCGCCGGTAAGCCCTTGGCGGAGCGGCTTGTAATGCGTGAACCGAAATTCCGGGTGAAGATTAAAATTACACCCGAAGGCGAGTATGTGCCGGGCGGCAGGGTAAAGTTGAATGTTGAGAGTGTTGACGAGAATGGCCGGCCGGTTGAAGCGGTGGTCGGTTTTCAGGTGACGGATGAATCTGTGCTTGAGATGATTGACAAGCGTGAACAGGCGCCGGACTTGCCGGTTATGGTTTACCTTGAGAATGAGGTGCTTGAGCTTGGTGATGCGGAAGTTTATTTTAATCCGGAGAATAAAGACGCGGCGCGTGATGTTGATTTATTGCTTGCAACTCAGGGCTGGCGCAGGTTTATTCTTGTTGATTATAACAAGATCAAAAAACTGCAGCCGGAAGCCGCAAAACGGGTGCTGGCAGAAAATCAGTCTTTGGTGGTTGTGCGAAAACTGAGGAGGTTTGTTGATGAGGAGATGGTTGTGGGGGCAGCTATTCCGACAGTGCCTGCGGCGAATGCTGCTGTTGAGGATAAAGTCCTTAAAATGAAGGTTGATATTGTGGAAAAACTGGCTGATCTGCCGCAACTGAAGAAAGCTGAAGCGCTGAAAAAGCAGGTGGCTGATGTCGCCAGAGAGCTTGTCATGGCAGCGCCGGTTGTTGCCCGTGAAATGAAAGAGTATGATGACAGGTATGACGAGCCGGGTATGCGTTATGTCCGTGTCTACGCGCACAAGGTTCGCCCTAACCGTCAGCCGAATGACCGGGTGGATTTTGCCGAGACCCTTTACTGGGCGGCAGGTATCCGCACTAACGCCCGCACCGGTTCGGCGAGTGTCGAGTTTGATCTGTCTGACAGTGTGACAACTTTCAGGGTGAGTGCTGACGCATTCGGTAATAACGGCGCATTAGGTACAGGCCGTGCGTCAATAGAATCAAAGGAACCATTTTATATCGAACCGAAGATGCCGCAGGAGTTGACTGCGGGCGATATCGTTAACTTGCCGGTTGCGCTGATTAACTCGACAGATAAGAATATTGAAAAGGTAAATATGGTTGTTACCGGTGAGGGGCTTGATATCCTGCAGCCGGAGCCGTCGAGTTTGCAGGCCAATGAGCGTGGTCGTCAGTTTGTCACAATCAGGACTAAAAAGCCGGGAACGTATACCCTTACTATCAGTGCCGCGGCAGGTATTTATGCTGACAAGGTTACAAGAACGATTGTTGTGAAGCCCAGCGGTTTTCCGGTTGAGCTTGCCGGTGGCGGTTTGATTGAAGCTGGTTCAGGTTTTCGTACAGTGCTTAAGATTCCTGATAATGTAGTCAATGGCAGCCTGAAAGCTGAGCTGACCGTCTATACAAGTCCGCTCGCAAGTATGGAGGAAGCTCTCAATGCACTTCTGCGCAGTCCTTACGGGTGTTTTGAGCAGACCAGTTCAACGACTTATCCGCTGGTTATGGCGCAGGAGTATTTCATTTCGCACAAAGGTGTTGATCCTGAGAAAATCAAGAAAGCATCAACTCTGCTGGAGAAAGGCTATAAGCGGCTGATCGGTTTTGAGAGCAAGGATAAAGGCTATGAGTGGTTTGGCGGCAATCCTGCCCATGAAGCTCTGACTGCGTATGGCCTGATGGAGTTTACCGATATGGCAAAACTGATGCCGGTTGATGAGCTGATGCTTGCCAATACCCGCCAATGGCTTCTGAACCGCCGTGACGGCAAGGGTGGATTCAGACGAAATGAACGGGCTATCGACGGTTTTGGCCGCGCGCCGCAAATGATAACTGATGCGTATATTATCTGGGCGCTGCTGGAATCAGGCGAGAATCCGCAGAACCTGCAACGTGAAATTGAAATGGTCAGAGAAAAAGCTGAAAGTGAAAAAGATGCTTACTTTATGGCGCTGGCGGCCAATATCATCTATCTGGCCGGTGATAAGACGCTTGGTGATAAACTCGCGCAGAAGCTTGTCGATAATGTTGACAAGGACGGCGCGGTTGCCGGGGCGGAGACTTCGATAACCCGTTCAGGTGGCGAGAGTCTCAGGGTCGAGACAACCTCGTTGGCGATACTTGCCTGGCTCAAGAATGACAATAAGTTCGCAGCAAGCGTCGAGAAGTCTGTCAAGTGGCTCTTTGAGGTCTGCAAGGCAGGGCGTTTCGGCTCAACCCAGTCAACCATTCTTGCACTTAAAGCGATCAATGCTTATGACAAGGCACGCTCCAAGCCCAAAGCGGCCGGTAGCCTGCAGCTCTATATTGACGGCAAGATCTTTGGCAAGCCTGTCAGGTTTACTACCGAGACCAGAGACGCAATCAGGTTGCCTGATATGAGTGCGGTGCTTGACAGCGGCGAGCATACAGTTGAGTTGAAGATGGAAAACGGCTCAAAAATGCCCTATTCGTTTATGCTGACCTATAACACCCCAAAGCCGGACTCGGCGGCTGCGTGTGATCTGGAACTCGGCACAAGCCTTAAGGGAGGAGCGGTTGTTAATGAAGGAGAACCACTTGAGATAATTGCCGGTCTTACCGTCAGGGACAAGGACGCACCGACCCCGATTGCGCTTATCGGAGTACCCGCAGGGCTTGAGCCGCATCACGACCACCTCAAGGAAATGGTCAAGTCTGGCAGAATCTCGGCGTATGAAATAAAGGGGCGCAATATCATTCTCTACTGGCGCGCATTAAAAGCTGGTCAGAAGGTGCAGATTCCGCTGGTTCTTGTTGCCAGAGTTCCGGGCGAGTATACCGCGCCGGCTTCAAGGGCTTACCTCTACTATACAGACGAGCTGGTCAACTGGACTGATGGCCTGAAAGTGACTGTAAAACCCGCAAAAAAAGACTGAAATTTGAGGATTTAATGCAAAATACGAGTGATTTTGGCAAAATTCATACACATATTGGCGGGAGGAAGGAGACTTTCTCCCGCTTTTTAATTTTCGAGGGTAATTTTAAAGTTTCAATCGGAATCAGGGGTAATTCAACTTTAACCGGAAAGATTTCAGCTCATTCGCTTTTACTTGACCATAGGGGGCTGATACCTATACTTTATGGATTGGTTGTTTTATTTTGTTTGATTATTTAAGTCTATTTCTGAGAAGACATTAAAAGAATAAAGGTTTTGCTATGGATGATTTTGGCGGCAAACTTATCACTCAACAGCCGGCGGAGCGTTTTGCCGGATTAAAACTGATTGTTACAGATGTGGATGGTGTACTTACTGATGGCGGGATAAGCTATACCAATTCCGGCGAGGAAATTAAGACCTTTGATGTCAAGGATGGCGCAGGTATCAAGTATTGGCAGCGCGGGGGTGGGATGGTTGCCTTTCTTACCGGCCGTGCATCGTCGGTAGTGATGCGCAGGGCTGAGGAGTTGGCGATTGATTTTCGTATCATGAATTCCAAAAACAAGTTGCCGGATTTTTACCGGATACTTGAGATATTATCCGTAAAGCCGGAGGAAACGGTGTATGTTGGTGACGACTGGCCGGATATTCCCTGTATCCGTGAAGCCGGGCTAGGGGTGGCGGTCAATGACGCGACGGTGGAGACAATTAAGGTTGCAGATGTTGTGACTACCCGTAAAGGCGGCCATGGGGCGATGCGCGAGATTATTGATACTATTTTATATGCCCAGGGGAAGGTTGAGGCTCTGATGGAGCGTTACCTCTGAGATAATTACCATGTGTGGTGCGCGTCAATGCTGATTGGCGTTTTAGTTGCATTTTTTATTATCGGAAGTCAAACCAGTTTATAGGGTTAACATAAATCTGGTCGAGTGCTGGTTTTTGGTGTTATTTAGACTGAATTATCCTGCTGCAGTTTCCGATAAAGTAGAGACGTATGTTTATTTTGAGTTGATTGCAGGGGCTGGCTGGTCGGTCTGTTTCTGTCAAAATGCTGTATGGATATATTAATGAAGAACAAAATTACTTCGCTGTTTCTCGGGATTATGCTCTCCTTGTTTACTTCTGCCTTTGCCCAGGAAGAGGGTGGAATGCAGAATATTTATGAGCAGATGAATTTTCAGCTCTTCAGGGGGGATGAGTATGTCTGTGAGATTCAGTCGCAGAAAGTTAAGGCGACAAGGCTTGATAAGGCTGATAAAAAAGTAGATCTGGCAGGCGTGGTGGTTGAAATATTCAACCGTAATGTCAAAGATACCCCAGAACGTCAGAAACCGCCGCTCAAGGTGCGTATTACCAGTGACGAAGGCACCTACATGAAGGCGCTTGATAAAGATTCAAACCAGATGCAGGACATCGTCATTCTCAAGGGTAATGTGATAGTTCACCGTTATGCCGACATCACCTCCGCAACTCAGAAAGCGGTTATTGAGTCAACCGTCAACTGCGATCAGGCGCAGTGGAATAATAATACCGGCATCTTGAATGGCAGCGGTCATGTCTCCATGTCACGTGAAGACGGCACACTGACCTTTACCGGAACGGGGATGATCTATGAAATAGACAAGGTCGGCAATAAGACTGGCGGGCTTGACAGCAGTGAGGAGAATCTTGGCGGGGTGCTGGAGTTGTTGCGTGATGTCAAGATGGAGATCAAGGAGAAGGGGCCTAACGGCAGGGCGCTCGACAATACCCTGACTACAGTAACCAGCCGCGGAACGGGGCGTTATGATTTTGATAAACGCGAGTTGCGCTTTAATAATGACGTTAATGTGCTGCGTAGTAACATGCGTATTGCCAGTGACAAGCTTTCAATCATGCTAGCAGAGAAGGACAGCAAGGATAATAAATTCCGCGAGATGATCGCCGAGAGTAAGGATAATGACGTTGTACGTATTCGCGGCAAGGGTAACCCCAATCTTGAAGGTCCCAGTGATATCGGTGAATGGCGGGCGAGTTCGCGTTATGCCCGATACAAGGAGGATACCGGCGAACTTCTTCTTACTGATAACCGTCCTAACTTTGTCCCGCTTGCCCAGCTTGACAATCATGTTATCCGCAACGAAACCATCCGTTTCTTTGTCAGGGAGAAAAGGCTTTTTGCTACCGGCAAACGTGGTGAGACCATTCTCAACGGCAATATGGGTGGTCCGGAATCTGCCAGTGGCCAGAAGACTGTAATCAAGTTCAAGGACACGCTGTTTTTCGATCAGAATAAAAACCTTGCACAGTTCACCGGTGATGTCAGGCTGACCAGTCAGGGAATTGTCATGGATTCCGAGAAGCTGCGCGTTGATTTTACTAATCTAAATAACGCCGGGCCTGAAGATGCGGGTAATAAAGTCCGCAAGGTTACGGCAACCGATAATGTCCGCCTTTTTTATCAGGGACGCAGGGCGCGCTGTGCCAAGCTTGAGATTGTGCCTAATCTCTTAAAGAACCCGAAGCCTGATGATAAGGGACGTATCCTGACCGACCAGTTTGTAATGTCCGATACGCCTGCTCCTGAAATTGAAATTCCGGGCGGCGGGTATTTTCAGGCCAAGAAGATTACAACTACCCGTTTCAAAAAAATTACCAGCGGGAAAACAATTGTGCTTATTCATGCCATTGGCCCTGGCTCCGGTCTTTTTGGCGGCAGCAAGAATGAATATGGCGCACCGTCTGTGCCAAGCGGGGACGCGACAACTATCCGTTATAGCACGCAGATGGTTTATGATGAGTTGATTGACCGGGTTGATTTTTTCGGTGATGTTACCGCAACCAATGGCGATCAGGTTCTGCGCAGCGATCAGCTTATGGCCTGGCTGACTTCTTCGGAAGGAGCTGAGGATAAAGATAAAAAAGAAATAAACAGGCTTGTTGCGGTCGGCAATGCAACAATGCACTGGGGACTGCATCACTGTGAAGCGGCAAGTATCGACCGGCGCATAACTCCGGGCAAGAATAATCCTAATGACCGGGTTGTGCTTAACGGTACGCAGCAGAAACAGGCGCGTATCTGGGAAGAGAATGGCGCGTCTTTCCAGGGAACGCAGATTACCGCGACGGCCGATGGTTCGACAATTTATTCACAGGGTGGCGGCGAGCTCTCGATGCTTGACCGGGACACCAACCAGCGGGCAATGGTTATTTATTCGGGTGACGCTTATTACAAGGCTACGGGCGATACGAGCTTTGCGATATTCCGCAAGAACGTCATAATGCGCCGGGGCAATATGAAAGTTACCGGAGACAGGATGCGCGCGGACATGATTGCGATCAAGCAGCCCTCGGCTATCCCCGGAGTGAGTGCGGCTGCGGATACTGGTGTGTCTACTGCAACTTTGCCGCGCAAACTCAAGCGTGTTACTGTTGAGGGTAATGTGGTCATCCGTCAGGGTAAGCGCATGGCCTTTGGTTCCAAGGGTCAGGTTGATGTGGGTGACAAGGGGGATGTGATGATCCTTGAAGGTGCGCAGAAGCAACGCGCCGAGGTTAATGACAATAACGGATTTGTTCTTTATGCTCCGCGGATAATGGTCAAGGAAAGTTCGGGCATTATTACCGCTTCGGGACCGGGTGAGGTTCGGATTACTGGGTCTGGCTCTGCTGCGGATGCCGGGGTTGAGCCGGGGCTGATGAGTAGCAATAACGGTAATTACCGGCTGACCTATGCGGGCAAGCTTCTCTATAATATGCTGCTTAGGAATATCCGTTTTGAAAAAGACGTCAAGGTCTGGCAGGACACTCTCTTTGGCAAGTGTGATTCATTGCGGGTTTATCTGAATAAGGCTGTCGGTAACACCGGCGAGGATACTCCGGTCAAGGTCGAGAATATTGAAGCATTCGGTGATGTCCGCTTTACCCGTCTGCCGGAACCGCCTGCCGGGCGTGATCCGTTCAGCCTTGTCGGCAATACTGTTATCACTCGCAGTGAAGAGGCGCATTATCAGGCATCACTTCGCCGCATTCTGCTGATAAGCTATAAGACCCAGTCTGATGTTATTTCGCAGGAGATAACTCCGGCCGGGCGAAAGAGCCGCTATCTGCAGCGTGCGCAGAGAATCTGGATTGATACGGCTACAGGCGCTATTGATGTAAAGGATTCACAGAACAAACAGCAGATCGTGCCGCTGCCGACAACCGGGCCGCTGCGTTTTCCGGGTGAGTGATTTTATGGCGGCTGGATTTGTGATAATTAGGAACGGTTAATCGATGGAAGATATTCTGGTTAAAGCTGAGGAGCTGTTTGATACCGGTGACGCTGCGTCTGCTGCGGCTCTGCTCTTTGATGCCTGGAATTCTGATCCTGATAATCCGGTTCTGGCTAACGCTTATGCCTGCGCCTGTTTTCATCTTGGGCGTGAGGAAGAGGCGCTGAGGGTTTTCAGGGTGCTGATTGACAATTTTCCTGATGACTCGCAGGCTGGGAATAATCTCGGCTACCTGCTTATGTGCAGCGGGCGTGTTGATGAAGCGATTGAATGTTTCCGTAATGCCATAACCGCCAATCCTTCTGATGTGGAAATACATATCAATCTTGGCCTGGCGCTCAGTAAAAAAGGCGCTAACGATCTTGCGCTTGATATTTTTGATGAGGTTATCCGTGTTGAGCCTGAACTGGCCTCGGCGCATAATAACCGTGGCGCTATTCTGCGCAGGATGGGACGCCTTGACGAGGCGGGGGCTGCCTTTAAGAAAGCGTTGAATATTAATCCTGAAGACTCCACTGCGGCAAACAATATCGGCTGTATCGAAAGAGCCCGCGGGAATCTACAGGGAGCGCTGAGAAGTTTTATACTTGCTCTTGAAATTGATCCGGAAAATGTTTCCTGCCGCCGCAATTTGGCCAATGCTTACATTGATAATGGTGATGTGGCTGGTGCGCGCAGAGAGTATAAATATATTGTCGATAATTTTTATGAAACTGAGTATGCGCAGGAAGCCAGAGAGTGGCTTGCGGCTAACCCTGTTTAATTAAAGTCA
Organism: bacterium; assembly: GCA_003245715.1. Lineage (GTDB taxonomy): Bacteria > Planctomycetota > SZUA-567 > SZUA-567 > SZUA-567 > SZUA-421. Next base: position 33,147 of record QKCJ01000029.1, on the reverse strand, counting down.
GTTTTTTTAGACGGAGAGTTGTATGACCTTTGATCGTCGTTTTTGCTTTTTGTCAATTTTGTTTTTCTGTTCGAGTCTGCTTATCGCCTCTTGTGATTCAGGTATTGGCAATACAATTGAAAAGAAACTTTTGGGTAAAAAAGAAGACCCTGAAGAGATGGCAAAAATTTATAACATCGAGGGGATGAAGTACAGTTCGGCCGGGGATTACGCCTCGGCAAGCCGGATGTTTACAAAAGCGTTATCTTATAAGGAAAACCCCGGTTATTATAATAATCTCGGCAGATGCTATTACTGGCTGGGACGTTATGAGGACGCCCTTAAGGCGTTTTCAAAATCCGAGGAAATGGGCTTTAAACAGCCGGCGCTTTATGTGAATATCGGCGACTTGTTCCAGCAGCGGAAAGAGAATACAGAAGCGATACGCTACTATCATAAGGCACTTTCACTGGATCCTAAATTCATACGGGCTCATTATGAAATTGGTGTGATTTATCTTAAGTCAAGTCAGTATCAAAGTGCAATAGAGCGGATGAACAAAGTTTTGGAGATTGATCCGGGAAACTCAAAAGCGATGTTGTCTAGGCTGATTGCTTATGCGATGTTGAAGGATTACGAAAATGCTTATCTTGATCTTGAGGCTCTTGATCGTAGAGGTTATATCGTCAAGGAGGGTCTGCGTGAGACAGTTCTTGGTGGGCTTAAGGAAAAGCGCGACCGTGAGTATCAGCAGAAATTGCTGCACTAGGGTTTGATTTGTTTAAATGAAAAAGCCGCGAGAAGCGGCTTTTCTTTTTGTGATAAATTTTGCGTAGTTTATTTCTTGTAACGCCGCCTGTATCCTGGTGAGAGGAGTGACACTATCGCCGGGAAAACCACAATACTTGCAAACAGCACCATAACCAGGGCGATAACTGATAGTACCCCTAATTGGGCGATACTGTCAAGCCCTTGAAATTTCGCCCAGTACAGGCTGCCAAAACCAACGATACTTGTAAGTGCGGTAATCATAAGCGCCCTTCCCGTACCGACAACCACGGGCTTAATGCGCCTTCCGCTCTCAAAATACCTGTTGACCAGATGAATGCCGTTGTCAACGCCAACACCAATAATGATTGGAATGGTCAGGACATTTACAAAATTGAGGTCCAGCAGGTTTGGTGCAGAGAACAAACGGGCAAGGAGGTTGACTATGGCCATAAAACCAAACATATACAACAGACCAAGACCGACTGGTATAAAACAGTAGACCGTGCGCAGCAGCTTTTTGTGGCAGACCGAACCGATAAAGGTCAGAAGCAGGGCTGCTATCCATAGATAATTCATATATTGTGAAAGTGCTGAAACATCTGCGATATGTTTTTCAAATCCGGCAAGAACCGCCAATGGCAACATTGACAGGAAGGCAATTAATGGCCTCGGGTGGTAGAAGAGGTTTACAACGCAAAGGCAGATTGCGGTAATCCAGATTGAAATGCGCATGAAATCCTCTTTGACGATCTGTGCAAGTATTGCCGAGGTAACCGATACTCCGGTAAGAGTCGCCCTGAAGTCCTTGTTATTTGCTTTGGCCTCAAACTGTGCCGGTTCAAGTCCCAGAACTTCTCCCACTTCCTGAAGCCATTTTTTAGTAATAACCGGTTCTCCGTTTTTGCTGTGTTTTGGTACTGGCGGAAATACAGTAGCTTTGACCGCGTAGCCGCCTTCGTAAACGGTGAGTGATTTTACACGCTTGCTTGGGTGCTGGTCAGGCGGGTTAAGTCTAAGAACCTGTTCCTGTGTCAGTACTGTTCCCGCGGGAAAGCGGAGGATATTATCCTCAAACTGGGTGGCGGCCTTGGCCAGGGTTATCGGGTAATTTTTGGGAAGGTCATTATGGTTGAGTTCATATTCGCGTTGACGCTTGGCGATATAGCTGCTTACAAGACGCGAAATTTTTGTTCCCTTAAAGTCACTCGGGAGGATGATTTTATTTCCCTTGGCAAGCTCGGCGTGCTGCTGCAGGAGTTTGGTATTAAAGGAAAAATAGCTCTTGTCCATTTCCTGCTTCTCCAGCTCCTTCTGGAAATCAGCTAACGCCCGTTCAAAATCGATACCGCGCAGCAGGGCAAGGCGGTTATGCTGCGTCTCAGGTGAGGGCAGGTAACGGGTCATGCTTTCATAGCCGAGGATCAGTCCTTTTTTCTGCAGCTCGTCAAGTTTCTTTTCATAATCAGACATATGAGCCAGAGCTTGCTCTTCGGTGTCGCCGAGTACCATGAAGGTCAGCTTGTTTGGGTTGCGGTTGGCAAAGGCTGCGGCGATCTCGCCGTTAATATCAAAGGCTCGGTCGTGCGGGCGAAGTGCGCCCATGCTTGAGTTGAAGTTGATTGTTCCCGGAATCAGGATCGCGATTACGGAAATTATTGCTCCGACAATGCTGAGCGCGAAAATTGTCTTTTTATAGGTGAAGACAATTCTGGCCAGACGGGGCAGGAAAAATTCCGTTGGCTGAAGAGTGCGGATATTTTCCGCGCCTCTCTTGGCACGCCAACTGACCAGTGCCGGCATTACCAGCATCATCGCCGGCGCTGAAAGGAAGATGCCGATAGCACCAAGCGCGCCGAATTCCGAGAGCTGGCGGAAGCGGGTCGCATTAAGCGCCAGAAACGCCAGACAGGTTGTCGCCATGCCGACAATTACGCCCCAGCCGGTGTGGCCAAGTGCAACTTCAAATGCTTTCTCAACACAGCCACCGATTGCGCGTTCTTCAATATAACGGTTGTAGATATGCACCGCGTAGTCGATGCCCAGACCGACAAGAACCGCCGCAAAGGCGCAGGAAACAAGGTTGAGCTGGCCAAAGAGCATCCAGCCGATTCCGGCCGTCCAGAAGATAATCATAATCAGCGGAATGCCAATATAGATAAGTACGCCGTAGCGCCTGAAGCAGTAACCGAAGAAAGCAAGCACACAGATTGCGCTGATAGCCAGCGTACCGATCATTACGCCGTTGATCTTTGAGCCGTAGGCGCGGGCAATCTGATAACCGCCGGCAAACTCAATCTGAAAGGATTTTAGCGCTGCCAGCGGCAAGCCCTGAGCGTTATTCACAGGGAAGCCCAGATCTTTGGGCATGATACTTTCGATATAATTTCTGGCGATAATGTGGTTGACTGATTGTGTGACAAGCTCGTGATTATACCGCCCAAGCGATGAGACCTCGACTGCGTACTTGAGGAGGTTGTCGCTGAGGGCTTTGTTGACCGGGAGTATTTCAAGCGCCTCAGGTGTGCGCATCACGCGGTTTAAGCCTTTAATGGCAAGCTGTACCTGCGTGTCGTCGCCACGGCCAAGCGCTACTTCTTTTACCGCATCAAATTCATCAGACTTGAATAATTTCAGGAATTTATTCTCTGCATTATTTGAGCCTGTTTCTTTTATGAGAGTAGCAAAAAAATCATTCCATTTTTTAAATTCTTTCTCGCGGATAGTTTTTGCGCCGAGGATTGTGTCATAAGTTTCCTGCTCGATAAATTTCATTATGCGCGTTGAGAACGGAATTGACTGCGCGGCATATTTGGGTTCGATTACCAATAGCAGCATCTCGCCTTTTGGTGAAACCAGATAGCCTTTGGTGTCGATCTTCTTTTCGCTTTTATCGTTGTCATCCTTTGCCAGCATTGAGGTAAAGCTTTCCTGAAAGATCGCCCCCAGGCCAAGCGCGTTTATCAGTATCTGTTCCTGCATCTTCTGGCTTGCGGTGTCGTTCATCAGCTTGCGGGCAGTTGCTTCGACTGAAATTTTTATCTGCTCTGGCGTAAGCTTTTTCTTTATGGCTTCGATTTCCTCTTTGGGTAGCAGCAGCATGCCGTGCTTGGGAAGTTCGACATACAGCAGCTGATTCTTTTCCTCTTCGGTCAGTAATTTGTCAAAGGCGGAATTGATATCTTCTTCTTCCCTGACCCGGACGGCAACTTTGTCGGCAATAGAACCGGCTATATCAATAGCCCGCGGATCATCAGGATTAAGGCGGAACATGACAATTGCCTCGTCTGCCGTCCCGAAGTCCGTGATTGCTCTGGTGAAAGCTCTTGACGCGGGTATGTCCTGCGGCAGCATCCGGGCGACATTAAAGGCGGTGGTGTAACCGGTTCTTAACATCGGAACGACAGCCAATATCGTCAGGATTACAGCAATGCTAATAACAGTTTTATAACGGTGGCAGGCGAAACGAGCCATAGCCCTCAGAAATTTTTCACGGATCACTTATTCACTTCCTTCATGCAGCAGTGATTGACGGCGGATATAAAATAACAGTGGATACTCCAGACTAGCTAGTTTGCTTTGGCATCGCTCTCAACCTGGATCTGAGAGAGTGATTTTTTGACAACGCTGTCCATGTCCAGATCATCAATAGTCCAGAACTGTTCAATGACATTCTGGGGCTGGTTGTACTCATACCTTCTGAGTGTCACCTTTACATAACGTTCCTTGTCAGGCCAGCGCAGCAGGAAGCGTGTCGGGAAGAAACTTCCGGTGCCGACTGATTTGCCTGAAAGCGTGGTTTGCCCGCTTTTGATCTCCTGATAGCCGTTGTATTCTTCCTCAAAGTAAAGCTTGTCCTGTGAATTGAAATGCAGTACCTTCAGAAGCACCTTGCGCTGTCCATCAATGTGGATGCGTACATACTGCTGGCCCTTGCTGTGAATCTGCTCAAGGACGAGATTGTTACTGAATAGCCCTTCCTTGCTCTGCCCAATCATTTTCCAGCGACGGTCAAGAAGGCCACGGTCTGAGCGCAGAATCCTTGAGATGACCGCGTGGGGGGAGAAGTTAACCCCACCGCTTTTGAGGTTGTCGATGTTTCCGGTGTAGAGCATATTTCTGGTTGGAATGAAGAATGCCGCATTACTGCCCTGCATCAGCATATCAAAGGCGACAATTGCGTCTGCGAGTTTGGTCGCGCGGATGCGGAGGTTGCCTGGATTCTGCGCAACCATGTCAACCTTTACGCTCAGAGAAAAATCGCTTCCCTGGTCAACAATTTTCATCTCGCCGGTACCGGTCATATTTTCGAGATTTGCGCGGTTTTCAATCGCATCGTTTACAAGCGCGGTTGCTTCCTGATTAATCACCGACTCCGGTGTTTGGCAAGCAATAAAAAAGACAGAGGCGACAACGCAAAGAGCAGCCGTAAATCTTGCAAACATTATGGTTCCTTATCGTTAAAAAGTACATTATTGTATGATGAAATAAATTTTCAAAACGGATACCAATGATATTCAGGTTATGAATTTTTACAAGGATTTTTAATCCACAATTTTCGGATGATTTACGAATTCTTTACTGCTCAACTCATTGACAAGCAATCGCTTATATGTATTTTAAAAGTCAGTGCAAAAGAGGAGAACCATGGCCAGACCACGATACCGTCCGGGAAGTACCCACAGCTTTGAAGTCAAGCGCAACCGTGGCGTGCGCAAAATGGGGCCGTATCTGGCCTCCAGACTTCTTATTAACGACCGGCGGGCGTTGTATCTTCTTGATCAGGGAGAGGTTAAGCTTAACGGGGTCCGCGTGGGACTTGATGATGAGGTGGATGTCTTTTCAGGCAGCGTTGTTACTGTGCGCTTTCCTGATGAGTGGCCGCCGTATCTCAAGCCGACGGAAATGGAGCTTGATATAATCTACGAGGACGACTGCATGGTCGTTCTGAATAAACCGGCAGGCATTGTCGTGCATCCGGCGCGCGGGCATTTATCCGGAAATACTATTCAGAATGGTCTGATTCACCGTTATAGAGATGATACTAATCCGGACAAGTCCGTTGCTCCGCCGCATCGGCTTGACAAGGATACCTCTGGGGTTCTGGTCTTCTCCCGCACTCGGGAAGCGTACCGCAGCCTGACGGCGCAGTTCTCAACTCCTGAGCCGAAAAAAACATATCTGGCGATTACCGAGGGCGAGGCGCAGTGGGATAGCATCATTGTCGATCAGCCCCTTGGTGATGATCCGGAGTGGCCAAGCAGGGGAACGGTTCTGCCGGTAGAGGAGGGGGGGAAGGAATCAATTACCGAATTCACCTGCCTTGAGCGAATCGGTGGCTGCTCGATTATTCAGGCACGGCCGATTACCGGCCGCGGGCATCAGATTCGTCTGCATCTTAAATACCTGAACTTGCCGATTATTTCAGATCTTGACTATAACAAAGAAGGCAAAACCTTCGAGCCGATAAACCGGCAGGCTTTGCACGCCAGTAGTCTTAGTCTGAAACATCCGCTGACTGATGAACCGCTGGAATTTGAAGCGCCACTGCTTGCTGACATGAAGGAGTTGATGGCAGCCTTGCGTTCATAAAAAAAACGTTCCCGCTTCGGCTTAAATCGGGAACGTTGCTTATTCAAAAATGAATTCAGTGTTTTTATTTTAACTCAGCAATTAAAGGTATCCAGCACTTCCATGCACTTCTCGTTAAGCTCTGTTACACGCTCCTGAGTTGCTGCTTCAGTATAACAGCGAAACTCCGGCGCATTACCCGATGGTCTCAGGTGGACGATTTCTTCATTCTCAAATGTCGCGCGTACTCCATCAGTCAGGTTTACTGATTTGGCATCAGAGCCAACCGCAGTCTTAAAGGATTGAGTAAAAGCCGCACAGTTCTCATCTTCAGAGCCGCCGCCGAATTTTTTGAGGATCTTCTGGCTGTTTTCCTGTGGAAACTCACGCAGAATCCCGCTGGCGGTGTAACGTGCCGGCAGTTCGTGAAGAAGCTGGCTGATCTTTTTGCCCTCGTCCTTAGCTAGCAGAAGTATTGCTATATGCAGCAGTACCGCGTCACGCGTCGGCAGGGCTGCAAGGTCCTTGCCGAAATTAATATACGGCGTGTTAAGTAAAAATCCGCCGTTAGCCTCATAGCCGACCACGCACCCCTTGCCGACACGAACCGCTTCGTTCATTGATTCGATGACAAATGGCGAACCGATACGGGTACGCAGAACCTGTGGGAAGTAACCTGATTTTTCGACTGCGGTGTTGCAGCTTACGGGGGTGCTGACAGAATCGGCCTTGAGGAATTTCGAACATAAAATGCCCGCAACATCCCCGCGCAGCCATTTGCCGTTCTCATCAGAGATCAGCGGCCTGTCGCTGTCACCGTCAGTTGAGACGATCGAGGTGAAGTCGCCATCCTTCGCCCACTCTTTAGCCATCTGGCTGTCCACATCACGGATCGCTTCAGTATCAACTGGGACAAATTTTTCAGAGCGCCCAAGGCGGACAACATCAGCCCCAAGCTCTTCATAGATTTCCGGAATCAGATCACGACCCACCGCCGAGTGCTGGTAAAAACCAAGCCGGATACCTTCAAGAATGCCTTTTGGGAAAAAGCTGGTATAGCGCTGCTTGTAAAGATTTGCGGCGGTATCATCAACCGGCCAGTCCGGTCTGCCGGGGTTGCAGAAATCACCGCATTCGCAGAACATATCCTCAGGCAAATCAACAAGCTGCGAGGTTATTCCCGGTTCGTCAGACTTCAGGACTTCGCCTGCACATTTATTGAATTTGATACCGTTACGGTCTGCCGGGATGTGGCTTCCGGTCACCATTATCGCCGGAATATTTCTGGTTATTCCGCAGAGGGCAACGGCTGGTGAGGGGATACGCCCGCAGTTAACGGCATTAAGCCCCATATCAGTAATGCCGCGTGCAACCGCCGCCATTATCCGCTCGGTACTGGGGCGGAAGTCACCGGCAACCGCTACGTCAACGCCCGGCTGAATATCTTTGATTTCAAGCAGATAGGAGAGAAAACCTTTGGTGTAGGCGTAGCAGATACGGTCGGTCATGTCTACAGACAGCCCCCTCGCACCGCTGGTTCCGAACTTGATACCGCTCTCTTCCATCAGATCCGCAATTTTGACTTTCATAATTCTCAGCCTTGTCGTTTTTCGCTTCCCGGAGTTATTCGGAAAATATAGTAATAAAAAAGGAAACGGTTTCGTAAACCGTTCCCTGAGTATAAAATAATTTTCAGAAAGTTCAAGCTCTTTGCGCTGAATTATGCGGCAAAAGCTGTTGTTGCAGTAATTACAGGCGCATCTGCATCATTTCTTTGTAGCTTGAAACAAGCTTGTTGCGGACAGACATCAGAGTCTGGAAAGCAACATCAGCCTTCTCAACAGCACCAACAACCTTGGTGATGTCGGTTTCCTCACCGGTGACCAATCCTTCAACCGCACTGTGCGCCTCATTCTGCATCTGGTTGACCTTCTCAAGGTTATCCATGAGAAAATCCCTGAAGCCGGCACCGTCAACAGGTTGTCCCTGAGCTTTGCGGGACTCATCAGTCATTGTCTTTTGCAGCGGATTGAAATCGCTGTTAATATTTCCGGCTGACATTTTACAACCCTCACATAAGCGGCCAATTGCGCGGCCAAACATTAAAGTATCGTTATTATTATCGGCAGCAAATATAAATCTTCAACACAATATTTGTCAACGATAACCAAAAGTGACGCAAATTTCAGTTCCCTCTAATTAGTGTAGCATATAACCCATTATCCTGCAAGGTTTTTTGACTAATCAGGCGATAATTCTCAGAGCATTGTTAAAAATACTTTTTGCAGACTCAAATGAGGCAAGGTTGGCTTCAAATGAGCGCTGCGCTACCATCATGTCCACCATTTCAAGCGCAGGTGAGACATTCGGGAATTTTACATAACCATCTTTATCAGCATCCGGGTGGTTAGGCATATATTTCTTCTGCAGCTCGGTATTATAGTCTGTCTCGATCTTTTCAACCTCGACACCCAGATTCTCACTGCCGGTCATTGATGGATTACCCGGCTTGAAGAAAATCTGTTTGCGGCGGTAAGGATTATTTTCGCCGTAACGGTCATGAATAGTGTTCACGTTTGCCAGGTTATTGGCATGCATGGTCATTCGTGAGCGTTCAGCCTTGAGCGCACTTGCTGCAATATCAAAAGATGTAAAGATTCCGCCTACCTGTGGCATAATTTTACCTATTCTTCCTTAATAACTTGTTAAAACTAAGCTGTTGTTTTATTCGCCGCATCCTTGAGCATGGTCATGTGTTTCTTGAAAAGCTGCTGCATTGCTGACATTTTCAGTTCATTTTTCGCCAGATCAGCCATTTCCTGTTCTACATTAACGCTGTTTTCGTCGTGGCGCTCAATACTGTTTTCCTTGCCGTTAAACATCCGCATCTTTGGATAAGTTCCGTCCCATTGCAGATCAAGCTTCTGGTCGGGGTAAAACTCGTTCGGGTGATACTGTTCGCGATTATTGATTGCCTCGCGCAGTGATTCGGAAAATTCGTCCTCCGGCAGAGTCTGGCGCTTGTAGTATGGCGTCTCGGTATTGGCGAGGTTGTTGGCGATCACAAGTTGCTTCTGATACGCAAATCCCATGCCTGCTTCGAGAACCGGTGTCACTTCTCTCTGAAAAAGATTGTCAACCCAAGCCATAAAATTTCCTTTTTTTCACTAAAGAATTCTTAGTTTAATCCGTATATAGCAATTATCATGCCATTAATTCTATGTGTCTTATGTTTTTTTAAAGTCCATTAAAACAGTGTTTTGCGACTACGATAAAAGTTGAAGATCGCCTACAGTATATCTTTTCGGCTAAAGTTGAGAAGAAACTTTAGGAAAAATATACCGCAAGAGGAAAATATTACCGTTAATTTCACGTTACTTTACGCCGGAATTGTCAACTAGATAGGTATAAGCGATTATAATGTTGTATTATATGTAAAATAACGTCATGAGAATTTTGAATTTATGCTGAGAATAGGTATAATATATAATGGCCACCACCCTTAGTGGTTCAGGTGCCCGGAGAATGGAGTCAAGGGGTGGCGAGTTTCAGGATTGTTCTGAATCATCTTCTGATTATATGAATGATGAGAAAGAGATTATTGACTCTGTTTTGGCTGGTGAGCATGATCTTTTTGCGGTGCTGGTTGAGCGTTATCAGGAAGATATTTCCCAGCAGATGTGGCGTTTCAGCAGAGATATCATGATCCGCGATGAGTTGGTGCAGGAAGTATTTGTCGAGTCATTCACCGGTCTTGAGAGTTTCCGTGGTGAGTCGCCGTTTTTGCACTGGCTGCGGGTTATTGCGGTGCGGGTGGGTTACCGTCACTGGAAGAATAAAGAAAAGCAGAAGAAGCATGTGCCGCTTGAGGATTGGGATGGAGCGGAATATAATTGGGTATCCTGTCCGGGAGAAGAGGATGCCTGTGACCCTGAGCAAACGGAATATGCCGGGAAATTAATGTTTTCATTGCTTGAGAGGCTCAAAAGTGAGGAGCGGGTGGTTCTGACTCTCATGTATTATGAAAAGTCTTCAGTCGCCGAAATTGCGCAAAAGCTCGACTGGAGTGAGGCGATGGTCAAAATGCGTGCCTACCGGGCGCGTAAAAAGTTGAAGAAGATTATTGAAGCGGAAGACATATTGGAGAAATTGCCATGGACGGTCTGAAAGTTTTGGAAAGTATAGTAAAAAAAGCATCTGCAGAAAAAATTCCAAGTTGTGATGTTACATCTGCGGTTATGGCGAAACTAATGAAGCGTACCACCGCAGAGACGACGGCTGATGATTTACTTGGCTATACTCCGCTTAGGGTTATTGATTTCAGTTTTGCGGCTGCATCTTCAGTGGCGGCAGCGGCAGCGATAATCTTTGCCCTCAGTTACTACCAGGCAAGTAGTGATTTTATATCCAGCGTTGTTTACAACCTTTATTCTGTAAGCAACTTTGGAATGATAAGTGGAGTCTAGGGTTATGAATCAGGGAAGTTCCAGTCGCAGACGACATATCATCTCGCTTGTGGTGGTTTTTCTTGCCGGCATCGCTATTGGCGGTTCCGGTACGATGATTGCCTTCAGGGGTATGCGGCCTCCGCGCCCGCCGATGTTTGAGCGTGATCCACAGAAGCGTGCGGAGCGTCATGCCGATCGTATTGCGCAAAGGTATGATCTTGATGAGAAGCAGCGTGAGGCGATAACCAAGATAATGTATGAGCATTCGCAGGAAGCGGAGGCGATAATCGGCAAATTTGAGCCTGAACTGAAAAAGACGATTGATGCTCTGCATGCCAAGATCCGGGAGGTTATCCCCGAAAGCAAGCGCGCTGAATTCGATGAAGAAGTAAAGATGTTTAAGAAAAATCTACCCTTCAAGGGTGCCGGCGGACCACCACCACCTCACGGAGAGGGTGATGGCCCAGGCGGACCGGGCGGACCGGGTGGGCCGATGTTTTAGCTGGTATTGAAGGGTCGGTTTGTGGAACGGGAATCTGCAATGAAAACTGGTTTTACCCTGATTGAAATGCTGGTAGTAATTGGAATAATCGCTATTCTGGCCTCTCTTTTGAGTGGCCCGATTACAAATTCACTTAACTCTGCACATCAGACAGCCTGCCTTAATAATCTCAAGCAGATTAGTTACGGTCTTAATATGTACGTCGGTGATAAGCAGCAGTTCCCGCAAGCCACGAACATGCCATCTCAGAATTTAAATAACCTTCCGACAATTTCAGAAGCGCTTACTGGTTATGCAGAGAAAGAATTATTTCATTGCCCTGGCGACAATCAGGGATACTTCGAAAAAGAAGAATCAAGTTATGAGTGGAGTACCATGCTCAATAATCAGAAGCCGACAGTTAAAATTTTCAACCATATAACTATCAAGCCCTCAAATACCCGGGTATTGTGGGATTATCTGCCATTTCACGGGGATGAAAATGAACCCGGGGCTTATAACATAATGTATTACGATATGACTGCTAATGCCCTTTAGGCAATATTTGTGTCATGTTAATAAGGTAGGTAATAAAATGAGTATCAGAAATAAAAAAGCTAAACCCGGTACCATGGCAAAGAATAAAAAGAATGCCATCTATGCGATGCTGGGGGTCACGGGATTTGCGGCGGTTGTCCTGGTTACCTTCTCGGCGCTTAGCTCTGATTCTGTTTCGGTTACTGCTGACGAAGCCAAAGAGGTTCTGCGTGAGGAGAACATTGAGGTGCTTGCTTCCATGCCTGAGGAGCAGCGGCATAAAAAGCTCAAGGCTTATGCCAAGGCTCTGGCTGAGGAGCATATGAAAAACAGGCAGGAGGGGGAGAATCCTCCGGAGCCTCCCAAGGACGGAAAACGTCCGGAACCGCCGTTCCGTCAAACCATGAGCAAGCTCTCTGATGATGACCGCAAAGCCTTTCGTCAGGGAATGCGCGAGGCTTTTCATGAGCGGATGAAGGCACGGGTTGACGCTTTTTTTGCTGCTACTGCCGAAGAGCAGGAGAAGATGCTTGACGAGGATATCGCGCGTATGAAAGAGCGCCGCCGGCCTCCAGAAGCGAAAACATCTTCCGACGCCAAAGACAGCGGGAAGGAAGGCGACAAAGGAAAAGGCCCTGACGGTCCGAGGCGAAGACCATCGCGTGAGGCAATGGAAAACCATATGCGCGAGAGGCTGAAGGATCAGACTCCGGCTGAGCGCGCCAAGATGCAGGAGTATTTCCGCCGTCTCATTGAACGCCGCAACAGTTCAAAAAGCTGATAACGGCGCGTAATATTTATTTTTTAAAGCTGCATCCTTCAACACCGCAGCCGGCACAATTATCATCCGAACACTTTGCCGTCATGATTTCATGGCGGCTTTTTTCTCTCTCTCGCTTGAGAAAATCGGTACTGACACCGGCGTCAATATGTGACCAGGGCTGAGTGGCTTCCGGGTTGCGTTCTTTAAGATAGGTAAGGGGATCAATTTCTGTCTCGGCGAAGGCTTCCTGCCAGAGATCGGCGCGGAAGTAATCAGACCAGGCTTCAAGGCGTGCGCCTTTCTTCCAGGCGGTCAGGATTACTTTGCCCAGTTTGCGGTCGGCGCGCGATAACACTCCTTCAAGAAAGCTTACCTCCGGCTCATGTCCTTTAAAACTGACAATTTTCTTCCATACTTTATTGGCAATAATTTCCTGTTTGCGGTTAAGTTCCTCCGGCAGATCCATCCCCTCCCATTGGAACGGGGTGAAGGGTTTGGGAATGAAATTACTGACTGAGCAGGTTATGCAGGGGCCGCGGCCGCCTTTTCCAGAAAGTCTTGCCGCGTCGTTAGAGAGCTGGGCGATCGCTTCAACATCCTCGTCTGTTTCCGTCGGCAGTCCGACCATAAAATACAGCTTGATACTTTTCCAGCCCTGTTTAAAGGCTTCCCTGACTGATGCCAGAAGATTTTCGCGGGTTACGTCTTTATTGATAACCATGCGCAGGCGGTCGCTTCCGGCTTCCGGGGCAATTGTCAGGCCTGATTTACGGACAGACTTGAAGCGTTTGGGGATGCCGCTGAGTGAGTGGTCAACGCGCAGACTCGGCAAGGAGAGGCTGACACCAAGGGGCGCAAACTCATTGTCAAGTTTCTCCACAAGCTCATCAAATTTACTGTAGTCGCTGGTACTCAGAGAGAGCAGCCCGATTTCGTCATAACCGGTATGCTGGTAACTGTCTTTAGCCAGCTTAACCAGGTCGTCTACATCACGTTCACGCTTAGGGCGGCAGATCATCCCCGCCTGGCAGAACCTGCAGCCATTGGGGCAGCCGCGCATTAGTTCAAGCACAATCCTTTCATGTACCGTCTCAACAACCGGCATAACCGGTTTGGTTGGTGCGGGGCAGTTTTTAAAATCAGTTATGACAGCCCGTTTGACTGGGTAGGGCGCGTCGCCTTTTACAACTACAGTAAGACCATCTTCATCAGTGGTGTCATACAGCGAAGGCGCGTAAACACCGGTTACCGAGTCGGCTATTTTTCTGATTAATTCCTGCCGTGAGAGGTTGTCTTTTTCTTTTGCAATAATATCAAGTATCGCCGGAAGACCTTCCTCTCCTTCACCGATAAACATTAGATCAAAGAAATCCGTGAACGGTTCTGGGTTGAATAATGAATGTCCTCCGCCAAGGATAAGCGGCGAGTCTTCAGTGCGTTCAAAACGGGTCAGGGCAATGCCGCCAAGGTCAAGCATTGTGAGCATGCCGCTTGCGCCAAGTTCATATTGCATGGAAAAGGTTACGGCGTCGAATTTATTGAGTTCCAGTTGCGTTTCAAGGCTTGTCAAGGTCAGCCCCGATTCTCGGATCTGTTCTTCCATATCGGGAAGAGGGGTATAGGCGCGCTCTGCTGCCCAGTCAGGCATCTGGTTTACAATATCATAAAGTATGCGCAGGCCGTGGTTACTCATGCCAATAGCATAAGTGTCGGGAAAACACATGGCTATGCGGTGCGCGGCATCGGGTTTAATTATGGAATTAACTTCGCCACCGACATATTGTCCGGGCATCTGTACCTTGGAGAGGATTTCTTCAAATTTTTTGCAGTTCATTTAGTTTCTTTTACCTGTAGGCCGGAGCTTGCCGTTGTGATGTTTTACACTCTCTGCGTTGTTCCGGATCTGGGTGTGTCCAATAATTATTGATTAAATCGGCTTCAGGCGATAACCTCGCTGGTGAATTTATCTTTACCGATACGTTTTATCACGGTTGCCAGACGTTCTTTATTCTGTCCGTTGTCCCGGTGCCAGTTTAAAATTTTCCCGGTCAGCTCAAGTGCCTGCTCATGGCTTTCCACGTCAAAAAGGTTCTCGCCAAGGTCGGGCTGGCGTCCGATCTTGCCGCCGACAAAAACCTTCCAGCTGCCATCACCGGCAGCCATAAAGCCGATATCGTTCTCCTGTGGTTTGGCGCAGGAGTTGATGCAGCCGGTAACGCTGATCTTGACCTTGCAGCTGAGACCGTCAAAATGCTTGTACGTCTCCCATATTTCCTGTGCCAGTTGCTGGGTATTACCGCGGTTAAAGCGGCAGATCGGAGAACCCGGGCAGGCGACGACTGTGCGCAGGCGTGAACCGGATACCGCTTCTGGTATCTCCAGCTCTTTCATCCGCTCAACAGCATCAAAGACCCTGGCTGCGGGTATATTGTTAAGTTCAATTGTCTGGCGGGTGGTCAGGTGGATTGAGCCGTCACCGAATTCTTCTGACAGTTGCGCACAACTTCTGAGCAGCTGCGGGCTGGCCCTGCCACCGCAAAAACCAACACGGATAATAAACAGTTCTTTGTCTTTCTGCAGCATTACACCGCGTGCGCGAAGTTCGGCGATCTGTTCTTCTGTTAACATCAGTTGCTCCATTTGGGTGATAAGTTTAAAGCCCGCCAGTAACCTCAAGCGTGGAACCGGTGATATAGGCGGATTCTTTACTGGCAAGAAACAGAACAGCGTGTGCGACCTCTTCTGGCTTGCCAAAGCGCTTTACGGGTACTTCTGATTTATATTGTTTTACCAGATCTTCAGGCAGGTCGGCAATCAGGTCTGTGTCGATAAAGCCCGGAGAAACGCAGTTTACCGTAATCTTGCGCTTGGCGACTTCCTTACTGAGACTGCGTGACAAGGCGACCATACCGGCTTTGCTTGAAGCGTAGTTAGCCTGTCCTTCAAAGCCGAATTTACCCGAGGGACTGGTCATGTTTATAATGCGCCCGTAGCGGTTAGTCATCATCTCACGCACGCCAAAGCGGCACATGTTAAAGACGCCTGTCAGGTTGATATCAATTACCTTCTGCCAGTCCTCAAAGCTCATCATCGCCAGAACCGAGTCTTTGCGGATGCCGGAGTTGTTCACAAGAATTTCAAGGTTGCCGTATTTTTCGGCAAAGGTGCTGAAAAATTTCTCCACAGCAGAGTAATCAGATACATCAAATTTTTCGATGAACAGATTCTCTGAACCGATTTCATCTTTGAATGCCGTCGCGGCCTGGTCATTGCCGACGTAGGTTGCAATAACTTTCGCCCCGGCAGCAAGCAGTGCTTCGCTGACAGCCCTGCCGATTGAGCGGGTTCCACCGGTAACAATTGCCGTCTGTCCCTGAAAATCAAACATTTGCTTCCTTTATTATTTATAGCTGTTGAATGTTATTTTTTATTTTCTGCAGTTTTTTCCGCTTCTGCGACACGATCTTCGAGTTCTTTACGCCGTTTTTTTATCTCTGCGCTGTTAAATTTTATCCCCCATTTCTGGTCGATGAATTTAAGCCAATCCTCTTCATGTTCAAGCTGCTCCTGCGCAGTGATTATCGGTTTTTCGTTGTTGTACAGGCGCTCCATGATTTTAAGGAGAAACGGTCTGCGGTTTTTTGAACTCATCAGATAATCGATAAATGTTTCGGCAATCGCATAGTGATAGGAGGTCTCCTCACCCATGTTATCGCTGTTCCATTTCTTAAGTGTATCCAGCGAGATCAGATAATCAAGGCGTGGCAGCGCTCCCCCCATCTTTTTTGTCAGGTAGGTCATCGTTTCGATGCCATCGCTGTGTTTTCGCCTGGCTGCCCTGGCGCGGATGTCTTTTGGTGCGTTGCCGCTATCGGTGAGTTTCTGGCGTAATTCCCAGGCTTCATAATAGGTTGCCGCGCCTTCAGTGAGCCAGTTGGGTATTTTTTTTGCGCCAAACATCTTCTGGAAGAGGCAGTGGGTTGCTTCATGCTGGATAGTACCGAGTTTGGCTTTTGAATCAAAATCAGGCTCGGCTTTATCGGCAGCGTAGTATGTGCCTAATTTCAGTGAAGCGTGTACTACCTCATTGCCGTTTGTTTTCCAGCTGGCGGTAAACATCCCCCCGCTACCCTGAATGCCATTGAATTTGGAGTAATACTGGTCCTGGGAACTGAAGACTATCAATACCGGCTTTTCTTTGAAGGCATAATCAGCTTTAAACAGAAAGGCCGTATTGAATACATCGTAAAACATCTCCATGTATTTTGCCACCTGGATAGTAAAACGCGGTGTATGATAAGTGCGGGTTATCCAATGTTCACTTTCATATTCATATACCCCTGCACTGACTTCCTTGACCTTATCAAGTTCCGACTTCATATCCTTGATTTCTTTACGGCTCCACTTCCATTCAAGTGGCTTTGTTTTGGACCACCTTCCATTTGAAAATGAGGTATTTGAGACGCAGAAGAAACAAAAGCACATAACAAGTGTAAAAATCAGACGTGATTGTAGCATTTTAAGCATGATTCCCCTCCAAGTTGCTCCTTATTTGAATTTGCCCGTTTTTTAAAGAGAAGATAATTTTACTTTAATTCGTATCTATTAATAGATAAATCTGCATATTTTTTTGAGTTATAGGGCTGAAAATTAAAGTCCGATAATTTATTAATTTGGTTAAGTCGGGGGTGTTTTATTGCCGATAAAAGAGGATGATTGTGAATTCTTTCGGTTTTTTGAGGTGATTGGCTATGAGTGAGGAGCGCTATAATCCTTTCTGGCACAGCGGTGCAGCGGCGATGCTGCTTTGCGGGATAATCGTTTCGATGTATCTCTATTTGCTGCAACCGGCTATGGAAAAATCTGTCGAGATGAAGGCCAAGGTTGAAGCGGTTGAAAGCAGGATTGCGGACAAGAAAAAAAAGCTTGGGAATATTCGCCAGAAGAGCCAGGAGATAGAGCGTGGCGACCCTGAAACAATAAAGGAAACAATCCGTCAGGAACTTTTAAAGGGCGGAAAAAATGAGTTTATTCTCTGATTAATCCGCAAAAAGCGGGAATTAATTTATTGATAATACTGGAGAGAAGTAAAGAATGCCAGACGTACTGTCACAGGATGAAGTTGATGCCCTTCTTGCTTCCGTCGATAACGGAGGTGGGGATCTTGGCGGATTGGGCGGAGGTTCCTCCAAGTCTGATTCCGGGCTTGGCAGCGGTATGGATATCGGTCAGACCCCTTCAAGTGCTACTGAGGTGGCTATTTATGACTTCAAGCGTCCTGAGCGTGTCAGTACCGACCAGATACGCTCAATGGAAATGCTGCATGAAGTTCTGGCCCGTAAGCTCCAGGCCAGTCTCTCAAGTTATCTGCGTACGATTGTTGACGTGAAACTGGCCTCGGTTGAACAGCTGACTTATCAGGAATTCATCATGAGTCTGCCTAACCCGACCTGTTTTAACCTGCTTTCCTGTGAGCCGCTTGACGGTCAGATGGTTCTTGAGATCAACCCCTCGATTGTTTACCCGATTCTTGATAAGCTTCTGGGTGGCGGCAATACCGATGTGCATATCCCTGAGCGGGGTATGAGTGAAATTGAGTGGCGTCTTATCAGTTACATGACTGATGAAACCCTGCGTTTTTTACAGGAAGCGTGGCAGCCGATTCTCAATATCGACTTCCGGGTAACCGCGCGTGAAGATAACCCGCAGCTGATGCAGATTGTTCCGCCTAACGAAGTTGTGATCCTTATCTGTTTTGAGGTCAAGATGGGAGAAAGTTCTGGTATGCTTAATATCTGTGTGCCTTTCCCGGTTGTTGAGCCGGTTATGGCCAACTTCTCAACCATCCAGACCTGGTTTACCAGCCGCCGTTCGACTGACGTGGAGGCTGATGAACGCAAGTTGCATGAAGGCGTAAGCAAGATCGGTCTTGAAATCATCGCCTACATTGCCAAAACCAATGTCAATATGCACCAGCTTCTCAACCTCAAGCCCGGTGACATTATAACAACCAAGAAGCGCAAGGATGACTCGCTTCTGGTGACTGTAGACGGCAAGGCTAAGTTCAAGGGCTTCGCCGGCGTGTATGGTAATGCCAAAGCTTTCAGGGTTTCGCGTGAGGCTACTCATGCTGATACTATATAGGAAATTAAGCTATGCCCGATGAGATGCAGGATTTAGACAGCTTTCTGGAAAACAGTGATTCGTCTTTCAGTACCATTGATCCGGAGATCGTCAATGACGGAGAGCACCTCTCCAAGGTCATGCTTGATGCCGGTTTTGAGAGCTGGGGTACATTCATCAATAAAGGCGTACTCTTTCAGATGGGGGAGTGCCGTTACGCTGCTCCTCAGGATGAATTTGAAAATGACAGCGAAACCTATGTTGTTCTTACCATAAGCTGGGGCGGCGCGCGCGACGGGTATATGCAGCTGGTCATCCCTGAGGAAGGCGTCAAGGGCGCGATTGCATATTTTCTTGCACTGGCGATGGGGACTGAGCCTGACCTTGAGAATACCGCACTCGATGATGAGGGGATGGACGCGTTTTCCGAGCTTGCCAACACTCTTATCCAGCAAGGCGCACAGGCTTTGCGCGGTGATGAGAAGGCTGGTGGAAAGGTTGACCTCAAACTTGAAAAAACGTCGGTTGTCAATTTGTCTAAAACAACCCCAGAGGCCGAGTTCGGGGTGGATGACATCCTGTGCAATCGCGGCCAGCTTACCATTGAAGGCCTTATGCCGGTTAATGTCGTATTGATGATGAGCGTTTCCTGTACGGGACGCGAGGCGGCGATCAATCAGACTGAAAGCCGGACCGACAATAACTCAATCAACGAAACACTCAAAAGTGTAAAGGTGAATAAAAGCAAGCATCGTAATGAAGGTATTGCCGGGAAGATTCCCGTGCCGGTCGTGGTTGTTCTGGCAACCAATAAAATGCGTGTTGAAAATGTCAAGGAGCTGGCGCCCGGTTCAATTATCGAATTCAGGAAATTCGCCGGTGAGTTTCTTGATGTATGCGCAGGCAATACCAAGTTTGCCGAAGGTGAGGTTGTTATTGTCAATCAGCACTTTGGCATACAGCTGCGTAAAATCACCCCGCGGATTCCTCCGGCAAAAGCACTCAAGGTGTAAGCATCATCTCTTCACGCAGGCGCTTGAAAAAATTCTTCTGAAAGCGCATCCGCCTTTTGAACTCATTTTTTGACGCCGTAAAGTTAAGCTGACTGTAGCGCTCCTTGATGTACGCCTTTTCATTTTGCCCAAAGACATAATCGATCATGTCCTGCTGGATTTTACCGGACTTTACTGTGATGCAGGTACTGAGCCACACACCCTGCGCTCCGAAATGGTCGAGGATATCCGCATCCTGCAGGATCTTGGAGTCACGTGAGCATTTGTTTGGCAACTCCCGCAGGTTATGCTCGCGCACCAGTCTTTCGATGTTCTCCCGCTCGGAGTTGTTCACGCTGTCACCAAGTACATCACCGATTATTTTGGACCCCGCAAGGGCGTGGTGGGCCTTGCCTTTGGCGATGTCATGAAAGAGTGAGGCAGCATAGAGGTTGTTCTTGTTGATCCCTTTGGCGCCAACCTGCGAGCAGAGCCATTTGCAAAGTTCCGCAACCCGCTGGCCGTGATAATAAATATAACCCGGTTCACGCAGAGGTTGTGCGCCCTTATTGTTGAGCAGCACCGCATGCGCGATTTCTTCGATTTTGTTAAGCTTCATTTCTGTCTTTTAACTCATTAAATAATTCGGCAATACTCTTGGAAAAAACCGGATGAATGATTGAGCCGGCGATCTCGCTTAGTGGTTCAAGTACAAACATCCTCTCATGCATCCTGGGATGCGGAATAATAATTTCAGGCGACTGACTGATTATTTCCTGTCCATACAGCAGGAGATCAATGTCGATAATCCGCGGTGCGTTTTTCCGGTCATTGTCCGAGCGGATTCTTCCGGCTTTTTGTTCTGTCTCAAGACAGAGTTTTATTACGTCCTGCGCGGTAAGGTCGGTGTCGCCAATCAGAGCCCCGTTAAGATAATACTCAGAGCCTGCCGGGCAGTCAACCGGTGCTGTCTGAAAACATCCTGAGACGGCAATTACTTTGATCGTCTTACTGAGCTGTTCAACAGCCGCATCGATATTTTTTTTACGCTCACCGATATTTGAGCCAAGAGCCAGACAGATAATCATTTTTCTTTCTCCAGAGTCAGGAATATTTTCTGGTTTATCCCCGGATGAAAAACCGTAGCGGTAATTTTATCGCCGTCTGCTTGTTGCGAAAGAAAGCTCTGGAATTCTCCGGCGGAAGTGATTTTGCTTTTGCCGGCCTGCAGATACGGCTTGCCAAGTGGGCGGAAAA
The DNA here is from genome assembly GCA_003245715.1 of bacterium. GTDB lineage: Bacteria > Planctomycetota > SZUA-567 > SZUA-567 > SZUA-567 > SZUA-421. The sequence continues at coordinate 12,228 of QKCJ01000029.1, read as the reverse complement.
TATCAATTATGATTGTGTCGCCTTCTTTCTTCTCCTTGATATAATCCCTGATCTCTTTCCAGTTGCGGATGCCGACGCCGTCAATGGCGATAATTTTGTCTCCGTTTTTTAAACCGGATTTTTGCGCGGGTGAATCTTTACTGATACCACCGACAATTACGCTGCTGGCAAAGGCGCTGTCCTTGCTTGGATAAAAGCCGGTAAAGAGATGGTTGCCGTTTTTTATTTCGGCTCCGGCTTTAAGAAGTGGCAAGGCTTCACGGACTTTTTCCGCAGTAACCGCCAGGCCGATTCCGCTGTTTGGGGTATTGGGGAAATCACTGAGCGCCCGTGCGCCGGGGTCATTCTGCGGCATCTTAAAGGGCAGTATTTTTCCCATTATAGGAGACGGCTTGAGCGGAATACCGGCAAACCCCAGAAGACGCCCGTCAGTGGTTATCAGTACTCCTCCGGCGTTTGCATAATTAAGCAGTGCGTCAAACTGGATCATGCTGTCGTTATTTCTTCTGGCTGCGCTGACAATTCCACCGTTAACAGTTATCCGGTTATCCGCCGATGCACCCAAGAGCAGAATGTTTTCACCGGTGTGCGCCGGAGCTTTTAGTTTGTCGAGATCAATAAAAGGCAGGCTCATATCAACATCAACTTTCAGCAGGGCAATATTTAGCGCTGTATCAAAACCGGCGATCTCGGCGGGGACTTTCCGTCCGTCTGGCAGGATTACTTCGATGCTGACAACGCGGTTGGTGGTTTTTTCATATTCATCTGAGCGCATGCTGTAGAGCCTGCGCACACTGCCTGAATATTTCGGCAACGTTGGGGAGAGCTGCCCCTTGGCTAGATATACAAGATCACCAGACTGGACATTGAAGGAACTTGTCAGGATATAACCGGTCTCGGAGACCAGCACGCCCGTTACCAGTCCTGCAGGGCGGCGCAGCATCTGATTGGCCGCAAGGAGGCTTTCGGCCGCGAAAAAATCAGCCATGATCCGCTTCTGTTCTTTTTCCGGCAGCGTATCCCAGTCTTTGATCTCGTTACGGTATTCAGTCCACTCCGGCCGGCTGATAATCTCAGGTTCAAACCTGCGTTTTACTTCGATACCGACCAGCGCTTTCTGGTATTTTTCAATCGCCTGTGTGTAATCCGGGACGGGGTTTGTAAAGAGTGGCTTGGTTGAGACAGTTATCAATTCTCTGGTTTGCCGGTTACTGCTCTGCAGTATTTTTTCAATCGGCACCGCAATGCCCTGCCAGCGCAGCGCGGAAAAACCGCGGGAGATTATCCCCATAAGCTGGCCACGGTTGTTTACCAGAGGCCCGCCGTCAGTGCCGGGATTTACTGCTGCGTCAGTTTCAATAGCCAGGCCATGATAGCCGCTCTGGTTGTCCGCGCTTTTGAGCTCATAAATACCGCTGATAATCCCCGCGCTGAAAGACGCACCGTCGCCAAGTTTTATCATATTGCCGGAGTTGCCGAGGGTGTATGCCGGTTCGCCGATAACAGGAAGTTTATCAGCAACAGGCAGGGCAGGATAGTTCTCACCTTCAACTTTCAGAAATACCGCTTCTGTATCCTCCTCGATTGAAATAATGCTGGCATTCTTTTTTGTATGGTCTGAGAAATAGACCTCGACCTCTTCTGAGCCTGTGGGGACTACGGTTGTCGAGGTAAGGATGCCGCCGTTTGGGCTGATGATTACGCCTGTGCCGTAGAATTTATCCGGGCCTTTTCTGGCGTAGACTCCGACGGTAGCTGCTGAGGCGTGTTTGGCGATGGTTGCGGTATCTTCGGCAATTGACGGTTTGGAGGATGTAATTAATAATACAATCACCGCCAGCAGCAGATTCGGCAAAACGTCTGTCAGTGGTTTTGTATTAAAGAGATTCGTTTTCATAAGCCTTTACAATCGCAGCCACCAGCGGATGGCGGACAATGTCGTTCTTGTCAAGATTAATAATTGAAACGCCGTGGATATCCTTGAGTACCCGTACGGCGTTGAGCAGTCCGCACTCGGTCTTTGAGCTGATATCAACCTGCGTAATGTCTCCGGTGACCACGCAGCGTGAGTTCTCGCCGATACGCGTCAGAAACATCTTCATCTGCACCGGCGTTGTGTTCTGGGCTTCATCGAGGATGATAAATGATTTGTTCAGGGTACGCCCGCGCATGAAAGCCAGCGGTGCGACCTCGATGATTCCGGTGTCGATATAATGCTCAAGCTGACGCCTGCCTACCATGTCACCAAGCGCGTCATAAACCGGGCGCAGGTAAGGATCGACTTTCTCGCGCATGTCACCTGGCAGAAAGCCGAGATTTTCACCCGCTTCAACCGCCGGCCTTGTCAGTATCAGTCTCTCAACCTGCCCCTTGCGTAAAGCCTCAACTGCGCAGGCCGTCGCAAGAAAGGTCTTGCCCGTTCCCGCCGGACCGACTGCAAAGGTCAGCCCCGAACGGCGCACCGCACTTACATATTCGCGCTGCCCGTCAGTCTTTGGAGCAACCTTGCCGCGCTCAATCCTGATGTCGGCAGTCGGCGCAGTCTGCGACATTTCAAGCTGCAGCGCCAGTTCTCGGTCAATCTTTTTGGCGCCCTCTTCGATATTCTGGATAAGGCGGTCAATAATATTCTCAACTTTGTCAACTGCTTCCTCCTCGCCTTCGATTATCAGCGAGTCGCCACGCACCACCAGCCTGATATTGAATTCAGCCCGCAGCAGTTTGAGGTTTTCATCGTTATTACCGAGCAGACGGTGGGTCTGGTCAGGGTTGAGTTCAAGTTCAATTTCTCGTTTTACGTTAATGTTCGTTCTCCGCTTACGCGCCACTGAGCATCCGGTTCACTTCCTGGAATTCACCGGAAGCAACGGATAACACCTGGTCTGCGGCTTCTGTAGTTATATTTAATTCTTTGAAGATAGCCGCCGGTAGTTTGCCGATGGTTTCTTTGGTTGTTACATCATTCTGAATGCCGACAAGCAACCGTCTGGCAGTGAAGATCAGCGCTGCTTCAACAACAAACCGGCCCTTGGGCAGAGGATTGTACTGATAGGCAATCGCGTTAAGAAGTTCTTCAGGAAACTGCCATTTTTTTGCCAGCATCCACCCAAGCTGGATATGGTTTATCCCCAGACGCTCCTTCTCCACAAACGGCAGGCGCTCAGGATCATCCAGGCCATTGACCAGTTCCGCATAGGGCAGACCTAAAATATTATTGAATACCAGCATCCCGGATTTTGACAGGATAGCAGAAACGAAGACCTGCTCGGGTATTGGATGTTTGATATGATACGAGAGCGCTCTGGCGATACAGGCGGTAATCAGTGTCTGCTCCCACAGAGCCTGTATATCGAGGCCGCCAGCGCCGCGTTTGCCGTTTTTATTGAAGAAATCCGCAACCGGAATGGTCAGCGCCAGATGCTTGACTTCCTGAAAACCGAGGATGATAACAGCGTGGGTTACGGTTTTTATCTGGGCAGAAAGGCCATAGAATGACGAGTTGACAAGTTTTAACACCTGTGAGGCCAGATTGCCGTCAAGCTGGATAACCTTGGCAAGATCCCTCGCTGTCGCGTCAGGGTCACGGCACAACTGCGTTATCCGGCTCATGACCATCGGCCCAGCCGGAATAGCACCGCCATTATTAACGGCGTCCATGATTTTTTCATGTATGCTTGACATCGCCACCATCTATAAAAGATTTTCTTCCAGAAATTTCCCAATAAGTATTGTAGCATATTTTACAATCACTGCAAGTGTGTCCTATAACATAATGACTGTAAATTATCTTTGCGTGAGTGTATCGGTTTAAAGCTGTTTTGGTGGTTTTTGTCAGATGTAGCGTTGATATAATCTTAAACTAAAGGGTTATTCCCCGTTTTTTCAGTTCTTCTGCCAGGTTTGCCGGTGAGGAAAATTGGATAGCCTGCAGTCCGGAGTTGATTGCACCATGTATGTTTTTTTCCAGATCATCAATGAACAGGCAGTTTTCTGCAGGAACTCCAACGCTGTCGACAGCGGTTTCAAAGCATTTGACCGCAGGTTTACACTCCCCGATCTCAAAGCTCAGGCATGGGTTGAGGAAGGTTCTGGCAATCCAGGGGAATTTTCTTTTAATGTGCCCCCAGTGTAGCGGGTCGGTATCAGAGAGCAGGCCGAGGTGGTGATGTTGCTGAAGCTTGCTGACAAGTTCTTCCATTCCGTCTTGTGGGAAGAAAAACTCGCACCATAATGAGCAGAATTCGCTATAGCTGAAATCAGCAGAAAGCTTGCAGCAGCCGATCTTCCAGAAATCCTCAGGGGTTATCTCGCCACGGTTGAAGCTCAGGAAAAAGTCATCGTGCATCAGTTGCTCAAGGCTGAAAGCGGTGTTTTTCTGAATCCAGCCTGTCAAACCCCTGGCATTGTCGATCCCAATCAGGACTCGTCCGAGGTCGAAGATGATTGCCTTGATTTCTGCCATATAAAACTTTCTTTAACGCGGGATTCCAGTGCCGGGATAAATCATAATTAAATGCAGAACAAATGGTTATCAGTCTTCAAGCCCTTCTGAGGGGTGTTTGAAGACCGGTCCCGGAACTATCCGGCCGCCTGAAGGGTAGGACGAGCCTGTACCGGTTGGGTCAATGCGCTCAATAACACTGCCAGGCTGGCTATTTGTCGCCGGTGGTTGTACTGGTACCGGCTCAATTTTAGCCGGTTGCTGGGCAGGAACCGGTTCGGTCTCGGCAATGGGCGCGATTGGTTTGTTATCCAGCGGCGGGATGGGGTCTGGTGTTGCCGGTTGGGTGGTATTACCCTGTGCGCCAAATAGTTCAGCAGCACCGACACTGCGTTTGCCGTCTGTTGCTGGTGGTGGCGTTGTTGTTTTTGTTGCTCTTGCAGACGTTTTGGCAGGAGTTTTAGTCTTATTGTCTGCCGGTTTTGATGTCTTGGCTTGTTGCTTGGCTGGTTCAGGGACTATGCGCACAATATGGTCGAGCCTGCCATCGCCGGTAGTATCGGTCAGCACCTCAATCAGAACGCCTTCATTGTCGTAACGTTTTCTGGTATCAATGACGCCGTTGCCGTTAGTGTCAAAATCTTCGCGGGTCAGGTGGTTATTGATGTAGTAGCGCCAGAGGTCGACCTTGCCGTTACCCTTGCTGTCAAGTTCTTCAGAAGCGAGAACTCCATTGCGGAAAAACGCCCGTCCCGGATAACCTTCAGGGCTGACCACATCACGCATGGCAAGAACCTCCGGTTGCAGTCCGCAGCCGGTAATAAAAGCGGTAACTCCGAGCATCCCAAGCATGGCAAGCAGTAATAGGTTACGCGGCATAGGTATATCTCCCTGACAGGTGTTCTCAGTCAAATTAATAAATATAAACGTTACTGGCCGCCGGAAACTGCGCAGACAGAACCATAAATGGCGGCACTATCTGATTATTTATCGGAAATTATAGCATAAGTATGCAGCTTTTACAGGGATTGACTGTGTTTTTAGGCGTACAAACACCAACTTTAACTGGAAATATTATATTATATTACATTATAATTGACATTACGGATAAGAAAGTTATTAAAGCATGTATATATGAGTATAGAATAATGCTTTTGTAATGCGATTTTATATCTTTAAACTCGGCATCACTACAATTACTACTCAGAATAGCAATGATTTGGCTTGTGCTGTGACCGCCATTAAATATATCAAAAATCCCGCCTGTTGCGTACTCGCGGAATTTTTCTTTATTTTTTGTTATGTAGTCTTGGAACATAAAGGAATTTGAGACATAACAAATGAGTGCAATTATTGAAGAAAGAATGATATATATAACAAGACCAATTTTTATGTTGTATAAATGTAGTAGCGTAATTATCAGGATATCGGTTAGAATAATTATTTTTGAGGTGTTGTTTATCTTTCTGTAACTCGTACTATAATCAGACATGTAAAATATTCCCTGAAAAAATAAATCAAAAACACGAGACAAGCTCAGTCTCTGTAAGTTTGTTACCCTCGCCGGTAAAGAACCGCAGTACTCCGCCGCCGGTTATTGTCCCTGAGCAGTATTGGGTAACATCTCCCGGAAGGTTGGTAACAAACGGTTTATGGATATGCCCGCAGAGATAAGCCGAAATTTTATTATTGGCAATTAAATCCATTGCCATCGGCGCATTCTGCATCGCCATGAATTCCTCAAGTTCCTCGCCTTTAGAATTAAGCAGCGGGAAATGTCCATAAGCAAGACGCAGCTTATTTTCGCCGGACGTTTGCGCCAGTGTTTCTTCAAGTCTGGTGATTTCCTCAGGGTCAAGCACGCCGTAGCATTTGAAGGACGGGGTAATCACCGCCGCATCAAGGGAGATGAACTCGGTATCATTGTAGGTTATTATGCCGGTGTTATTATCAAGTCCCAGTGAGAGGTGGTCGCGGATTGTGCGGTAGGCGGTGTAGGAATCCTCGCGCCCCGAGTAGTGGTCGTGATTGCCCTGAAGGATTATTACAGGGATGTTCGCGTCTGTCAGCGGTTTGACCATTCTGGCGAAGGCCGCATAATCATAGGGCAGGGCAAGCTGGCAGATATCACCGGTAACAACAACGATATCGCACTCGCGCTCCATGACCAGCCTGACGGCTTTTTTGATAATATTGCGGTTATGCTTGCGCCGCCTGCGCATCACCCAGTTCATAAAACCAAGAAGTTGCTTGCTGTTACGCAAAGAATGCCAGGCATGGCGCAGATAGATTATATGCGGGTCGGAGAAGTGCGCGATTTTTATATGATTATTTGTGGCGGCGGCCTCAAGCATCATTTACTGCCTTTTTCCCTGATTTCACGCTTCCATTCTTCAAGCAGTATTTCAAGTGCGGCAATGCGCGCCTGTCCCTCAAGCATATGCAGCCCGCCGCGGCCAACCCAGTCGTCATCATGATACTTGTACTCTGTATTGAGCATGGTTTCAAGCTCGGTAATCGTGAAGAACTCGTCATGATCCTTGCGGTACTTAAAACGGCGGTACTCCCCATCAAGGGCTTCGTTGTATAATTTTTCTTTGAGAGCTTCAATCTCATCCATTGTCGGTTCCTTTGCAGAAAATAAACTTATTACCTTAAAGTATACAGCAAAGGTGGCCTAAGCTCAACCGGTTAGGGCGTGTGTATATTGCAAAATTATTTAATCTTGCGATAGAATAGAAAACCGGTGTCTGTTGTTTTTGTTTGTACTCGCAAGAATAATGATTCGAAGCCAATAGGAGGGCTAACTTGATATATCTTTCTGCTTGAAGTTCCGCTTTCGCCGGTATAAGATTTTGCTTCACCTAATGACCGGAAATAGTGATAAAAGCTTTCAAGTTTATATGGGCCGGGTACGACAGGCCTTCGTTAAGTTCCCATCCTTGTTTCATATATTCATCGATTATTTCCTGCTTATCTTTAAAAACCGGTTCTTTCAGTCTTGGGCGTGAAAAGAAAAAATCGCTTGAGTTATTAGTACTGGTTACTGATACCTTCAAAACTTCGTGCTCATCAGGAAATGATAGCGACCTGATTGTCTTACTATGTTCATCGCTTTCCGAATAGAAGTTCATATGGAAAGTGTGCACTGTGTCACTAATGCGGTATGGCCCTTTTACTCGAGGAGTTGCCTTCACTTCCCAGCCAGCAACTTCATATTTATGGATAATTTCTTCAGTATCTTTGGTCAGTATGATATTGCTGTTACTGTTGTCCAGTGAAAACAAAAGAGAAACAGGGATTGCCAGTAATATCAGAATCACCAGTAATTTAAAAGCCCATTTTTTATTCATGGTTGCCCTTGTTTGTATAAATAAAAAAATACGGGAAGCGATCTGCTCCCCGTATCAAATTTATATATTTGTATTGCTTGATTCAAGAACGTTTTTGCGCAGTTCTCATGAACCCATTTCAACAATACGCTTGAGGGCTTCTTTGAGGACGTCGTCGCCGTAGGTCAGTGAGATGCGGTAGTAGCCTTCGCCGTGTTCGCCGAATGCGCGTCCGGGTGTCACAACTACGTTACACTTGTCAAGCAGGTCAGTTGCGAATGCTTCGCTGCTGCCGTTGTACTTGTCCGGCACCGGTGCCCAGACGTAAATAGTAGCGTCTGGCACTTCTGCTGGCCAGCCGGCTTTCTTCAGCGCTTCAATAACCATGTCGCGGCGGGCTTTATAAACTGAGTTAACCTGCTGGAAAATATCTTCAGCGTTATTGAGTGCCATTGCGGCGGCAGACTGGATTGCGCGCAGTGTACCATTGTCAATGTTGTCCTTGGTCAGCTTCAAAGCTTTTACGGCAGATGCGTTACCAACGAGACAGCCCACACGCCAGCCGGTCATGTTGAACGCCTTTGAGAGTGAGAAGAATTCAACGCAGACATCCTCAGCACCGGCAACCTCAAGAATTGATGGCGCTTTGTAACCATCGTAGGTGTTCTCAGAGTAAGCGCTGTCGTGGGCCAGCAAGATGTTGTTTTCACGGGCAAAATCAACAGCCTTCTTGAAGAAGTCAAGGTCGGCGGTTGCGGTTGTCGGGTTATTTGGATAGTTGAGCCACATGATTTTGGCGAGGCGTTTTACTTCTGCAGGGATTGCGGCAAAGTCAGGCTTGAAACCCTTCTCGGCAATCAGCGGCATACGGTAGGTTGTGCCTGAAGCGAAAACGTGTCCGATGTTGTAGGTCGGATAACCAGGGCAGGGGGCAATAGCCATATCGCCGGGGTTCATGATACCCATACAGAGCTTGACGATTGCGTCCTTGCTTCCCATGGTCGCGCAGACCTGATCGGCAGAAAGGGTCACACCATAGCGGCGCTTGTAGAAGCTGATTACCGCTTCGTTAAAGGCGGCAACCGGTTGGTCACAGCCGTAGCGGTCCTTATTGCCGTCTTCTTTATTATTCGCAGCGCGGCAGAGTTCTTCTACAACTATATCCGGGCATGGCTTGTCAGGGTCGCCGATACCTAAAGAGATAACGTCATGGCCCTGCGCCTTTTTCTCGGCGATTGCGGTGCGGAGTTTGGCAAATGGGTAGGGCGGTAACTGTGAGAGGCGGTTTGCTAATGCAAATTCCATAAAAAGTCCCTTCTGTAAGTCAGGCTTATAAAAATAAAAAATACAAATTTGTAGCCAATTGCCGTGCATACTGTGCAAAGCCCGTCTACGCCCCCATATAATAAGGACTTACCGGTATCCGTCAACCCCCTCCAATGGTTTTTTATTGAATTGATTTATCTTTATTATGCGCCTAGCGGTCATTATGGTGCATATACCGGTGAAAATTGACCTGATTTCTTGATTCTTTTTGGTAATTGTCCGAAATACTTATAGTAGTTTTGCGTCTTATGAAGCATAGTTGCTGGCGCTGATTACGTTGGTTTGGGAAAATTATTTGGAGCGGAATTAAGGTTGTTCTGCGGTTTTATTGGGAAAAGGGGTATGAAATGCGGGTTTATGCAAAAATGTTGGCGGCGGTTGTCTTGTTTGTTTCTGTTGTTTTTGCGGGCGGGTGCAGCGCTTCAACGACAGCTTCATTTGATCCGTCGTATGAGGATACGGTTCTTCTGGCCAATTCACTTTTCAAGAAGTTTGACAAGGATGGTGACGGTTTTCTAAGTAAGGAAGAATTCAACAATATGAAGTTCCGCAGCTTTATAAAGCGGCATGATAAGAGTTTTGCGCAGTTCAATAAGAATTTCGCCAACTTCCAGAAGACAGGCAAGATGTGGTAATTGTCCAAATCTGTATCTTGCTGTAGTATAGTTTTCAGCCGGTGTAAAGTCAGACTTTATGCCGGTTTATTTATGTGTAAGATAAACGTTGCACAAAATGGGTGTTTTTTTGCATAATCTATTTCTTTGCTTATAGTAAAGTTGTTTAGTAAGGTCAGGGCGGTATTATTAGTAACTCTTGAGTGGGTGTTTTTCTGAATTTGTGGATTTATTAATTTATTGACAGGTACATAAAGATAAAAAGGACAGGTACCATGGTGCGGGTAATTGAGAATATTTCTTATGGAGAGGATGCTGAGCAGTCGGGGGATCTGGTTCTGCCTGAAAATGCAGCGGGGGCAAAAGTCATATTGATGATTCATGGCGGAGCGTGGATTTCCATGAGTCGCAAACGTAATCATGGAGTTGCGCTTTTTCTGGCTGAGAATGGTTACGCGGTTTATAATATTGATTACCGCCTTCACCCTGGCAGCCCATATCCTGCCTGTGAGGAGGATTGCATAAACGCGGCTGAATTTCTTCTGTCTTCGGATCATCCTGACTTTGCCGGACTTTCCCGCTGTAAAATCTATATCAATGGTTACTCTGCCGGGGCTCACCTTGCGCTGATGGCAGGGCTAAAGCTCCCGCGTGATAAGGTCGCCGGTATTATCGAAGTATCCGGCCCTACCGAACTCTGCGCGCCCGAGGTGCATAATCTGGTCAGGGAGAACGCCAGACTTTATTCAGAATTTGAGGGGAAAGAGCAGGAGCGTTTGCTTGATCTCGCTTCACCTACCAAAATTATTTCAGGTGAAAAACTTCCTCCTCTTTTGATTGTGCATAATAATGTTGATACTGTCGTTGACCATAAACAGGCAGTACGGCTTGCTGATAGCTGGCTGGAGAATGGCGGGCAGCTGCAGATGTTTTCCTATGATGGCGATAGTGAAAAGTTCCACGATATCTGGCGTGAGGAAGCCAAGACGCCACGGTTATATGAGATAATTGAAAAGCAGATGCTGACTTTCCTTGAGATCTTTTAAATTCTGCGCCACTTTTCTTGCGGGCATAGTTTAGAGCCAGCGTTCACCGGATTCCGCGATCTTTTAAGGATACGCTCTAGGCTGTCTGCTCAGAGATGATTTGCTCAAGGTTTGTAATAATCTGCTTCCAGTCACCAATGACAACATAGTCGGCGTAGCCGCAGATAGGCGCTTCAGGATCAGAATTGATTGCGATAATAGTGTCTGCGGAACTGATGCCGATACGGTGCTGTACTGCGCCGCTGATCCCGCAGGCGATATAGATTTTAGGATTCACAGTCTTGCCGGTCTGTCCGATCTGGTGTGAGTAGGGGTACCAGCCAAGATCAACGGCAGCCCGGCTTGCCCCCACCGCCGCGCCGATCTTCTCCGCGGCCGCTTCAAGCAGCTTAAAGCCTTCGCGCCCGCCAATACCGCGTCCGCCTGAAATAATAATCTCGGCATCAGCAATTGAACTGGTTCTTTTCTCTTCTGGGGTGTAGCTTATTCTTTTGGCAGAAGTTTGCGCAAAGCGTTCAGGGAGAATAAGCTCTGTAAGTTCAAATTCTTTGCCGGGTATTTTTTCCGCTGGCGGGAATACCCGGCTGCGTACCGTTGCCATTTGCGGGCGGTTCTCGGGGCATAAAATCTCAGCCATGATATTACCGCCAAATGCCGGACGGGTCTGGACTAGTTGCCTGTTGTCATCAATACTGAGACTTGTGCAGTCGGCGGTAAGTCCTGTGTGGCAGGTTGTCGCTACCCGCGGCAGGAAGCTGCGACCAATAGCAGTCGCCCCGCAGAGGATGACCTCCGGTTTATAGATTCCGACCAGCCAGCTGAGGGTATTGGCAAATACTTCTTCATTAAACGCAGAAAGAGCCTGATCTTTGACAAAAAGAACCGCGTCAATATCGTAATCCGTAAGCTGGGTGCGGTCAAAACTGTCTGAAAATACCACAACCTCAAGTTCAGTCCGCAGCCGCCGTGCCAACTCCCGGCCCTTGCCGACTAGTTCGTAAACAACCGGGTTAAGCTCGCCGTTTTCCATCTCGCCAAAGACCCAGACCCCGCTGTAGTCATCAAGATTGACAGTGTTTCCCGAAGCCTTCGGAAGATCAAAGGAGATGGCTTTTACCGGACACGAGGTAACGCAGACCCCGCACATCTGGCACTTATCGGGAATCAGTCTGACTTTGCCGTCGTCCATGATTAAAGCCGAATATGGACAGGCGCTTATACACCTTTTGCATAAAACACATATGTCGTCATTAATTTTTAGCAGGCTCATACAAATCCCCGGAAATAAATTTAAATATATAACTCTATAAATAACAAGATTATAAAAAAAGTAAAGGGTGGGAGTGAAAATAATTTTAAATAAAAATAAAAATTATCAAGGGATTGCGCGGGGTGGGTGACAATAAAAATATGTAGAGCAAGTAATAAGAAAAAGCTCGACGCCAAAAATCCTTTTCCTCGGGCGGGAG
>QKCJ01000012.1 GCA_003245715.1 bacterium | reverse complement strand
AGGAAAAAAAACTTGATGAAGAGATAATGCGTGCAGAGTTGCAATTGTCGGCGCTGATGAGTCCGGGTAACCTTGACAGGCTCAATAAGGATTTGGCGTTAAACCTGTCGCCTCTTGATAAGAGTCAGGGGCTTTTAAAGAATCAGTGCGCGAGAAGATAATCAGGGAGCTGCCGTGTCAAAATTGAAAACAGACAAGGATAGAGTTTACGTCCGTGGGGCAGTGCTCCTCGGGCTGATCTTTGTTCTGTTTCTGGCGCTGGCGGGCAGGCTGGTTGATCTGCAGTATTTTAATCATAACGCCTATGCCGAGACTGCGTCTTCGTATGTTGACAGTTCCGTTACGTGGAATGGGCGGCGCGGGATGATTGTTGATTCGCGTTTGCGTCCGATGGCTGTTTCATTAAAGGTGCCAAGTTGCGCGCTTGACCCGAAGCTGGCCAAAAACAGTAAAACGGGGCTTGCGGGGGTTATTGACAGTTTGCGTGTTAGCCTGCAGCTCTCTCCGGCCGAGCTTGACCGGATATATCGGATTTCCAGCCGTGAGGGTAGCAGGTTTGTCTGGATTCGCCGCCGTATTGAAGATAGCCAGAAGAAAACCCTTGAGGAGTTGAAATTACCGGGGGTGTATTTTCCGGCTGAATTTGAGCGTGATTATCCGCAGGGAAGCCTTGCTTCGCACGTATTGGGATTTTCTGATATTGACGGCAAGGGACGTGAAGGTATTGAGAATGTCTGTGACTCGATTCTGCGCGGCCTTGACGGTAGCAGGCCGGTCTGGCGGGATGCACTTGGCAATAAGCTCTCTGACAAAGAGGAGCATCTGAAGAGTCTTGAGCCGGGGCTTAATGTCTCGCTGACAATTGACAGTTATATCCAGTCGGTTGCTGAAGCTGCGCTGAAGGATTCTATTGACGAGTACAAGGCAAAATCCGGTTGTGTGGTTGTAATGGAGCCTTGCAGTGGTGATATTCTGGCGATGGCGGGGTATCCTGATTACAAGCCTGAGAACCCGGCTGAGGGCGCGGCAAAGAATCGGCTAAATCCGATAATTGCTTCGGTCTTTGAGCCTGGCAGTATCTTCAAGCCGTTTGTTATTGCGGCAGGGTTGGAGCTTAAAAGAGTAACCTCCGAAACTGTTTTCAACTGCGAGAACGGTGCCTGGAAAATGCCGGAGTCAAGGCGGGTTCTGCATGATGCGCATGGTTACGGCAAGCTTACAGTTGAGAAAATTCTGGTTAAAAGTTCGAATATCGGAACGGCCAAGGTCGCGCTTGAGGTCGGTAAAAAAGACCTCTATAAATATCTGACCGGATTTGGTTTTGGCCGTAAGACCGGGCAGCCGCTGATCGGAGAGATTGACGGTACGCTGCGTACTCCGGATAAGTGGAGCGCCTACAGTATGGGGTCGATTCCGATGGGGCAGGAAGTTACGGTTACTCCGCTACAGGTTGCGACTGCCTATTGCGCGCTGGCCAATAGCGGGGTCTTGATTAAACCCCGTCTGGTGCGTGAAGTGCTTGATGATGATTATAACACGGTCAGCGCGGTTGATGTGCAGCCGCTTGGCCGGGTTATCAGTCCTAAAGTTGCCAAAGAAATATTACTGATGCTCCAGAAGACTGTTGAAGAGGGAACTGGCAAGAAAGCGCAGTTGAAAAAGTATACCGTTGGTGGCAAGACCGGTACTGCGCAGCTTGCGGTTAATGCTGACGAAATTGCTGCTGGGCATAAGGGGTATTCACCAAACCGTTATATCGGCAGCTTTGTTGGTGTGGCCCCGATTGAGAATCCGAGGTTGGTTGTGGTTGTTTCAATCCGTGAACCAAAGACCGCGCATTACGGCGGAACGGTTGCTGCTCCGGCAGTACGAAGAATTATTGATGATACGTTGCATTATTTGAAGGTTGAACCGAGTCCGGCTGACACTAAAGGAGGGCGTTAAATGATACTTGCTGACATTATTGCTCAAATTACCGGTGTCGAGAGTTATGGTGCTGTGTCTGTGGAGCTGTCTTCGATTGTTTATGACAGCCGCAAAGCAGTGAACGGCTCTCTGTTTGTCGCGGTAAGTGGTGTTAAAACTGATGGGAATGATTATGTTGCCTCGGCAATCAGCCGTGGAGCGGTCGCGGTTATTACCGAGAATAAAATTTCCGACTGTCCGGTTGCACAGGTTGTCGTTAAAGATTCACGGCTTGCACTCGCTCAGGCGGCGCGCGCTTTTTACGGTTCTCCTTCCAGGAAGCTGAAACTTCTGGCCGTCACTGGCACAAACGGCAAGACGACAACAGCCTATCTGATGCGGCATATGATATTGTCCTGCGGCAACACTACAGGAATGCTGGGAACGGTTGAATATGATATCGGTAATGGAGAGGTTATTCCCTCACCGCTAACTACGCCGCAGAGCGCTGATTTTCAGCAGTACCTTTCTGAGATGGTGCTTAACGATGCTGATTACGCAGTTGCCGAGATGTCCAGCCATGCTATTGTGCAGCGCCGAGTATTGCCTGACGATGTTACCTGCGCGGTATTCACTAATCTGACGCGTGACCATCTTGATTATCATGGTTCGATGGAGAATTATCTGGCGGCCAAAAAAATATTATTCAGCGGGCTTTCACCGGAATCGGTTGCAGTAGTTAATAGCGGTGATGTCTATGCGCGTCTGATTGTTGATGATACGGACGCGAATGTTGTTACCTTTGGCTTTGAGCGCGATGATGATTACCGTATTTGCGGAGTTGATTATTACAGCAAGGGTACGATGATTGAGCTTGAATATTCAGGGGAAGTTTACCAGATAAATTCACCGCTGGTTGGCGAGTATAATGTGCTTAATGTTGTTGGGGCTATTGCCGGGGTTGTTGAGGGCGGGCTTGATCTTGCTGAGACGGTTGCGTCGATTGCCGGTTTTTGTGGTGTACCGGGCAGGCTTGAGCGGATGGAGCTGAGTAGCGGTGCGGGGGCGTTTGTTGATTATGCACATACTCCTGATGCTCTTGAGAAAGCGCTGAAAGCTCTGCGCCCGGTTACTGATGGTCGCCTGATGGTTGTCTTTGGTTGTGGTGGGGACCGTGACAGTGGCAAGCGGCCGCAGATGGGAAATATTGCGTGCGAACTTGCCGATTGCGTTTATATTACAAGTGACAACCCCAGAAGTGAAAAAGCGGAAAACATAATTGAAGATATTCTTGGTGGTTGCGTCTCTCTAAAGGGAAGTGACTCAATTATTGTCGAGGTTGACCGGCAGAAGGCTATTGAGAAATCTTTAGCGGCTGCAAGGCGAGGGGATATTGTTCTTGTCGCCGGTAAGGGGCATGAAGATTATCAGATAATCGGCACTAAAAAAATTCATTTTGATGACAGGGAAATTGTCCGGAAATTCTGTAGCCAGAAAGCCGGATGAGACTGATTGTAGCAGGAGAACTTTGATGCAACTTGACCTAAACACCATTGTGACCTGGTCTGCCGGTATTCTTGCCGGTGGGGCAAATGGTGAACTGGGGCTTAGCGGTATTAGTATTGATACCCGGACTATTAAAGAGGGCGAACTTTTTGTCGCGCTCAAGGGTGAGAATTTCAATGGCGAGGAGTTTGTTGACAAAGCATTCTCGGCTGGTGCTGCGGCTGCAATTGTAACTGATGGTCAGCGTCTTAAGGAGCGGCCTGGTGTTGTGGTTGCTGACGCGCTTGAGGCTCTTGGGCGTATTGCCCATTGTTATCGCTGGGGGGGCAGACTTATCCCCTGGATTGCCGTGACAGGCAGCAATGGCAAGTCAACCACCAGGCGGATGATAGCCCATATTCTTGGCAGCAAGGGCAGTGTCTGTGAGCCTCAGAAGAATTTCAATAATCTTGTCGGCCTTCCGGTAACTCTTCTTTCCAACACTGAGGAAAATGATTATGGTGTTGTTGAGATGGGAACAAGCGCACCTGGCGAGATTGCCAGACTTACTGATATTGCAGAGCCGACGATCGCGGTTGTCACAAATGTCGGGCCGGCGCATCTTGCCGGGCTTGGCACGGTTGAAAATGTTGCGCGTGAAAAAGCGGCGGCATTTAGTCGACTGCCGAATGATGGCTTGGCGATATTTCCTTCACAGGGAGAGTTTAGCCAGATACTTTCAGATGCCGCGCGCAATGTAAAGAAGCAGACCTTTGCCATTGAAGCTCACGCCGATATGGTTGCGGAGAATGTTTCCTTTACGGAAAAAGGGATCGCGTTTACAGTCCGTGATGTCAAGTTTTCCCTTCCGCTGCTTGGGCGTCACAATGTCAATAATTGTCTGGCGGCTCTGTTGGCGGTTGAACATCTTGGAGTAACGCTTGAGGAAGCTTCTGCGGTTCTGGCCAATATTGCGCCGCTTCCTGAGAGACTTGAGCGCATTGATACGCCGCACTTTATTCTTTTAAATGACTGTTATAACGCTAATCCTGCAAGTTTTCATGCTGCGGTCCGTGCTTTGATGTCGATAGACGCGCCACGCAGGGTTGCAATTATTGGTGATATGTTTGAGCTTGGTGATAACAGCCAGTCTTTTCACAGTGAGATGGGACGCTGGATTTCACAGATGGGGGTGGATGTTATTCTTGCGGTTGGCAAGGAGACGCTTGCCCTTGCTGAGAGTGCGCATTCACTCAATGCCAAGCAGGTGGTGCGACATTTTCGCAGTGTGCAGTCACTGATGGGGCATTTGAAGGAACAGGTTGAGAGTGGAGACCTGATACTTGTCAAAGGTTCTCGCGGTATGCGCCTTGAGCGGGTGGTCAAGGCATTGAAGGTTCTTGATAAATAATTTCGTGACAGGGGGGAGTTATGCTTCGCTTTCTGGCTGAGTATTCTTTGCAGT
>QKCJ01000017.1 GCA_003245715.1 bacterium | reverse complement strand
TTCGCTGGGTTATCGTCCGCCAGCACCGGAGGCATTTATTTGTCCAGAACAGCCTGTCTGCGCTACGCTGCGTCATTCTGTTCTGGACAAACAAAGAGAAAAAACTATAACATAAGAAATGGTATGAATCGTGGGGAAAGGTCACCTATCGTGG
This sequence comes from bacterium, assembly GCA_003245715.1. Taxonomy (GTDB): domain Bacteria; phylum Planctomycetota; class SZUA-567; order SZUA-567; family SZUA-567; genus SZUA-421. The sequence continues at coordinate 56,485 of QKCJ01000017.1, read as the reverse complement.
TTTCCCACCTTCTTCCCTTACAGTCAACTGCTACAATTTTTGCATAACGATACTGCGAAAAGAGCTTTCTGTAGTCATTTGGAGAATTTGAGCATTTCATCTTGTTATTGTCATACCATTTATTAGGTCTGCAAATACGATCATATGAACCTACCAGCACCATTATTTTTTTCTGGTCTGATAGTTTTAAAGCTGCCGTTAATTCTGGCCGCATAAGGTCATTTCCTTTCCCTACTTCGCTATATTCTGCGACGACACACAGGTTATTATCATAAGCGAATTTGCGTAAGAATTTCATATGGTTATCAAGATTGCCTTCCTTATATTGATTCATATGAGATACGCGAGAATACAGGATGACATCCTGCCCTCTATCATTTGCATTAAACTCTCTAAGTTGATTATAGTATTCATGTGGTAAGCCGAGGATCTTATGCCTTAATAACCCTTTTGGAGGGCGTGTGAATTTTGTCTTCATATTTTTCCCGTTTTATTATGTGCTAATCTTTATCTTATTGACTATTGACAGTATATGATTGTTACTGATACTCTCCCTGCTAGGGATTCGTCAGTGAATCTAACAATGCCTTTATTGCATTTTTTATGCTGTCTGTTATGTCCGGACATTGCTTAACTATCGTTTGAATTTGACTCAATGAATAATCTTGAGATATGGGGATGTCTTTGTTGACAAGGAATTCGTCATTTTTAGAGGGGGCAGAAGCTAATATTTCTTCGGTTTCTGTTGCGTGGTGATGGTTGCTAGATTTATCTAGATTCTGTGTAAAAGATTTGTCGCGTATTTGTGGCAAAATTTGTGACGGATTTGTCGTTCCGGTATCAGATGTCCCGTTTCCGCGACTTGTCGAATTGTTGCCGGTTTGCTTTCTGGCGATCTCTATAACATCTTGGCATTTTCCGGTTTCCGACAATAAAAAACCGCTATCCGGCTGTTTATTTCCGGTAGCGGCTTCTTGTAAGTTGGTGGAGGATAACGGGTTCGAACCGATGACCTCATCGCTGCCAGCGATGCGCTCTCCCAACTGAGCTAATCCCCCTTGTTGATCTTTAAAATTCTAATTATTATCAGCGTAATGTCAATAATCTGATTCTGAAATTGCTATAATTTCACAGAAAAAATTTCGCGCTCGTTTTCCTAGATACTAAAGGCTTAGCCCGAAAAACTTCTGTGATACAACGCAGTGGCTTTGCACCAATTACAGTTTTTTTATTATCAACAACAACCTCTTTCTTCCAGAATATATCTCTAATCTGCCCGATTGTTTCACTTTTTTTACGCAAACTACCCATATTCATTTCATTATTTATTTTGCCGACAAAAGACATCTTATTATCAGAACAAAGACACAAATCAGTATTCGGACCCACATTATTAACAATTTGACCTTTCAATTTCTTCAATTTATTAATTTTCTTCGCACGAACCACCGATGGGAATAATCCTATATTTTTTGTTGTCTTTGGCGCATTTATCACTTCACACGGAATAATTTTCATTCCCAGAAAATATGTAGATCTTTTTGCTTTTAATGCCTTATTGCCGCGCTTAAACAATGGCAACAAATCTATTTTAAGCAGAATCTTACTCCCGCATTTGATTGCATTTGCGGAATACTCCTCAACCTTCGGACAAACATCTATCTGGCTTTTTTCAACGACGCAAATTACTTCTTTAGGAAAGGCAATCTTCCTGTTATTTATCCGAGCAGGCAGCTTTAAAATAAATTCGTGTACCGAAACTGCAAACTTGTTTTTCTTGCAAACCTCAGCTTTCTTATATGCCAGAAAGTCTTTTACCGCACGTGAAGATACTGAGGAGAATGCTTTTGTTCTGATTTCCGGAAATAATATATGCACCTTACCTGAACAGATCGCAATTTTGTTCTTTTTACTGCGACAAGCAACTGCGATATATTCTATTTTTGATAGATCATGCTTTAAAGGCGAATTACACTCCGGCTCATCCTTTTCGATTATGGCGCTTTCAATTGGCATACGGTATATATTTTTTAACTTACCCGAACGCGGCACACAGGGAAAATTCGGAAAAAGAGCACCTGCATTAAAAGCAATCTCAACATTCACCCCGGCTTTCTTGCAATATGCTGAATACTTGTTATAAAGCGTAAAAATTGAAGAAAATCCAGAGTTACAGATATTCTTCTCTCCTGCAGAAGCAGTCCTGCCGACACCGGCAAATATTAATGCCAGAGCAAGAGGATGTCTGCCTGTATTCGTTGCCGGTATTTCCAGCGACGCCTCTTCCTGAAAGACCTCAATCTCTTTTGTGCTTTCAAAAAAATAGATCTCGGAAAAATCAACCGACTGTTGCGCCCTAATCACCTTCAGCCTTATAAGCTCTAGCAGGGCGATAAAAAAGCCCACCATTTCATCCCTGGTTGGATTATCAGATAACAGGCTTGTAAAACTAACCCGGTCTCTTACAGCGATAACGTCCTTAATCTGTTCTATGCGAACTTCCGTCGCAACTTCTTCATTTATAATTTCTTTTGGAGCAGCGCTGTTGAGCATTTTACGGGCAATCTTCTGAAATGCCGCAAAAAGATCCAGAACACCCAACTCCTGCGCACTCTCTGATATTTCTGCCGGAAGAGCAGGAATATACGGATCCGTTCTGCCATAACGCTGCGAAAACATCTCAGACATTTGCTCAAGCTCAGCAGCAACTTCTTTAAACCGTTTATACTCCAGAAGCGCTTTTACCAACCCCTGACGCGGATCATAATCATCCTCAACCTCTTCCCCCTCTTCCACTTCCGCCGGCGGAATAAGCATCCTGCTTTTAATTTCTGTCAGCATTGATGCCATAGCGACAAACTCGCCCCCAGCATCAACATCTATCAGCTCAAGCCTTTTAATTTCCGAGAGATATTCTTTAGTCAGATAACCAACCGGTATATCATGTATATCTATCTCATCCCGCTTTACCAGATACAGCAAAAGATCCATCGGGCCAGAATAAGTATTTTCAACTTTTACATTTAAAGACATAAAGATTACCTGATATAAGAATGATTGATTTTATAATTTTATTTCCATTACAACTTAAAGCAATATTCAACTATTCAATTATTAATGAAAAAGAGAACCCGGTATAACTCGGGTTCTCTTTTAAGATTTTTAGACTTTTTCTGGTCTATTAGAACTTGAAGCCAGTCTGAACTGTGATCTGGTCGTAGTCCTTGCAGTTGTCATTTCCAAGACCGTAAGCCTTGTTCCACCAGTGGCTGTACTGAGCCTGAACGTAGATGCCGTTACCGAAGTCATACTTAGCACCGAGAGCTGCGCGAAGTGTCCATTCGTTGAAACCGTTAACATTTACGCCTGACTTTGTTCCAGCTTCGCTATCCATTGTTGTGTACATTGCGTCGAACATACCGCCAACACGGAGCTTTTCAGTTACGCTGTAGTCAGCACCGAATGACATTGCGAACTGGTATGCGCCATCAATGAAGAGTGGGTTAGCGGCACCTGTTGCTTCAGCATATACAGCCCAGCAATCAGCAACGTACTGTACGCCGAGGTCGAAGTTAGGGTTGTAGTTAGCACCACCCCAGTATCCGCCACGTGTTGTACCGTAGTAATCAAATGGGTCGTAAACAACTGTGGTGTTACCCTGACCGTCATCAACCTTACCGAGGTAACCAGCCTGGAAGTGAAGACCTTCCATCCAGCATGGATCATAGTAGAAGGTGAAGTAGTGGTTGATAAGACCGTTGTTACGGTTATCGCCTGAACCTGTCACACCCATGTCTGTTTCGAGGTAGTTCTGGTCAGCCATGATACCGGCAACAACCTTGAACTGATCCCACTTGTAGCTAGCTGTGATACCCATTGATGTGATATCCTGGTCGTGCTTAGCTGAGCTAGCCTGTGTTGACTGAGTTGCACCAACTGTCTGATCCTTTACAAAAGGATCAAGAATCAGAGCGCGACCCCATGGGTCATTTTCGCCATCGAACATACCGTATTCGAGAGTCTGAAGACCAACCTTCAGTGCGAAACCGGTACCGCCGATGTTCTGCCACAGCCACCAAGCTTCGTCAAGAAGGTTACCAACGCCAGCAGTTCCTCTATCAAGACGAACACCGATGTAAGCACTTGTATCAGGTGTGAAGCAGAGGTCAAAAGTAACAAGAGACTTGTACATATCCCAAGAACTGCGGGTACGACGCTGATTGTTGTCTGAGTCAGCGTAGTTTGACAACCAACCGTAATCATAACGAATCTTGAAGTTACCACCGATCTTAACAGTAGCCTTACCATTTGCTGATGTGAGTGCTTCTGGAGCTGCACCACCAGCATTAGCACGCATAGCTTCACGTTCAGCTGAAATTGTAGCACGCATTGCTTCAACTTCCTGCTTCATGTTCTCCATGGTTGCCTTCATAGCGCTCAGTTCGTCTGTGTTACCAGCAAAGCTTGAACCGCTAGCGAGAAGAAGAGCTGCTACAGCGCTTACTCCCCAACGAAAAACTTTCATCCCAATTCTCCTTTTTCCCTTACTCGTTACGGGCTATGCCCGCAACACAAAAAAACAAATCAAACTTCCGACTAAATTTACTTTTACTTTTAAACTATTCAGAGCACCCCTTGCGCTCAAGTAAACGAATAGTTTGTCGCTATTATCTGTTCGTTTCACATAAAGTCAACATTTTTTTTTACATTTTCAGGGGCATGCAACGAAGGATTAATCAATTATCGTTACATTAATCGCTTTTTTTCCTGAATTTACAGCAAAAACACCCTAAAAATTATTTATTTCACCACTTTCAATTTATTCCGGAAACCGGCATTTTCACTGTCATACCTTCTTAAAACGGCAAAAACAGTCAAAATCTTAAGTTTTTTTAGTAATTCGCTCACTTTTTTTAACTGTATTTTCCATTTTCCCGTTTTTTGAAGCCATTTCTGCGTATATCTCTTCTTCTATATCACTTTCCGCTTTACTTATTTTTCTTTCACCTTTTTTTATTTTTCAGGGAAAGTATGCACAAAAACCTCATATCCCGGCACTTCCAGAGGCTCAAGCCCTCCTTTTTTCGTCGCAGAAATCTCTTCCCGTACCTTCGCGTCCTCACGGATCACCCCGATTGCCGGGATACCCGGAACCAGACTTCCTTCAGGAAAAAGTATCTCCGAAACGCTTTCTTCCGGCGCTACCGGAAGGTCAACACTCTCGCGGATATCCTCGATTTTAACCACTTCCGGCACAACCGCTGCGACCTTGCTGATAACATCCTTGCTCTCTTTCAGGGCTTGAGTAACCTTAATGCTTTCAACCTTAGCCTTATCTGCTGTTTCAATACGGACGTTATTAAATACTTCCGGAGTCTTTACCCCCGACCAGTCAACACTCTCACCAAGAACCTCATACCCTTCATGCTCAGGCACCGAGATCGAAGTGATAAAAGCCTCAGCAACCGGCTCCTGCGGAATCTCATAAGTAATCTGAACCTCATCCTCAGGTGTTATTGAAACCAGTCTGTCATAAACAGCCTCAACGCCTGAAGCCTCCTGCCACTCAAGCTCCTTCTCAACAGCGCTGAACATCGCGTTACCTGTAGCCTGGGCAAAGCGGTACGCCTCTTCACTGACAAATGACTCACGTTCATGAGTTGGAACAAAGAGCCTTACCGGTGTCAGATCCGCTGCGTTTTTCTTCTTTGCTTCCGGCCCGCGGAAGGCCATCAGGTCACCCTGAATACCGGCAGCAACTTCATCAGCCGCACTGTCATTAATAATAGGCTTACCCGCAGCCGGCGGCGCAACCTTCTTCACCTCTGCAAAAATCGGATCGGCAGTAAGCACCTTCGGATGGGTCAGTTCAGTTGCCAGATACTCCGCAATCTTCTCATGCCCTTCACGTCCCGGATGCACACCGTCAGGCAAATCAGCAGACTTCAAGAGATCAAGCAGGCTCACAAAGCGGACCTTCTGAGTCTGGGCAACACTCTCCAGACTGCTGGCAAGCAAATCACTCATTACCGGTGTATGCTGGCCAAAACCCGCCTTCTGCCACTTAGCCGACAGGTTATAAACCGAGACCCGCTGCGGCGCGACAATAACAATCTCAGCTTTGGGCGCCTGACGACGGATCAGGTTTACCATATGCTCGATGCGCCCTGCGGTTATTGATGCAACCTTCGGATCAACCGCCTTGGCCTCCCTGAGATCATTAATGCCGAGATAGATAATTACAATATCCGCATCGGCGTTGTTCTTCATCACATCCTTGACATACCAGAAGTGTTTTGACTCCATCGCGTCAAGTCCGGCGTTGACCACCTCGTAGCCGGGCATCTGTTTTGCCAGCCGGTCAACCCAGCAAGTCCCCTTGCCGATCTCCTCGCTCCACCAGACCCCTCTGGTGATGCAGTCGCCAATACAGACAATTTTTTTCTGCTTCTGCTTGTCACCGGCGAAACTCACCACCGTCAGCAGGATTGAAAACACAATACAAATCCGGGCAAAGCCTAGCATTTTAATACCCCCACATAGTAATGGAATAAAAACTTACGAGAGCGTTATCGGCCAAAGTTGATAGACCACTGCAGTTTTTTTTTATCGGAAGTTAAAAAAAACTGATATTTTCAGGTCGACCTTGCGCATTAATGATCAAAACCTATAATATGTCTTTGAGAGTTAATGAGCGTTTTTCTGTGAATTTAATCTTCCGGCGCTCCTTTGGCGCGATCTTGTCAGCCGGAATATTTTCGGGGAATTGCCTGAAATGAGTAAAAAAATGATCTGGGAATTAATATCAATCGTTCTTGGCGGCGGCCTTGGCGCGCTTTCCCGTTTTGGTTTGTCAAAGGCTGTTACCTCAATTCTGAATCTTTCAGCCCCGTGGCCAACCTTTGTGGCCAATATGCTTGGCTGTCTGCTCTTCGGGCTGCTCTTCCAGCTCACAGAAGAGGAAGGCTGGCTAAGCGCCTCTTACCGGCCGTTTCTGCTTACCGGCTTTTTAGGCTCACTGACCACTTTCTCGACCTTCAAGCACGACAACTTCGTCCTGCTATCCGCCGGCGACTGGGTAGCGGCGGCGGCTAATATTATCCTGCAGGTTTGCCTGGGCTTGTTCTTCGTCTGGCTGGGCGCCAAGGGGGCTATGGTTATTCTGGGCAGATGACCATTTTGAATTATTCTTTTTATAACAGCTTATTATCACTCTATATAATATAATAGCGCGCGTTAAAATCGCCCCTATACAATATATACAAAACATCTTAAATTGCCGCTGTAGGAACGCGCTGAAATTTTTCGCCCCTGCCGCCAGCAAAACTCAAACAAGGTTTAAAACAAAGAATGTCAAAACGAATACTGATAATCCGTCTGAGCGCACTTGGTGACACCGCGCTGACGTTGCCGCTTCTTTCAACTATCCGCCAGAATTTACCGGACGCGCATATCGGCTGGGTGGTGGAGGAGAAGTCCTGCTCACTCCTGAAAAACCACCCGCTGATCGACAAGCTCCATATCTGGAAGATGTCGGAGAAAAGTCTTGGCGGTGCGTGGCGCATGGCGCGTGAGCTATCTGCGGAGAATTATGACATCTCCTTTGACGCGCAGGGACTGACCAAGAGCGCCGCGCTTGCCGTTCTCGCCGGCATCAAAACCAGAGTCGGCTTCAAACGCCGCGCCCTTGAAGCGCGTGAACTCTCACCGACCTTCAACAACCGTCTCATCGCCCCACCGGACGAGATCACTCATATTTCACTGCGCAGCCAGTATCTGGCGCAGGCTCTGGGCATCAATCCGCCCTACACTCTACCCGGCAACTGTATCGCCGTTGACCCTGAAGCGCTTTCTGAGATGAAGAAATGGTGGCAGGATAATTTCACCGAAGGACAGAAGGTCATGATTTTCGGCGTCGGCACAAGCTGGGAGACCAAAATCTGGCCGGTCGAGCATATGGCACATGTTGTCAGAGAGGCGCAAAGTAAGGGATATAAGGCGGTTGTCACCTGGGGGCCTGACGAGGAGGGGAAGCTCCCGAAGTGGCGCGAGTCACTGGGCGAGAATGTTATCTGGTCGCCGCGCACCAAATCCGTTGCTGAACTTGTCGCGCTTATCAGCTTATGCGACGCCTATGCCGGCCCCGACAGTGCGCCGTTGCATATTGCCTGGTTGCAGGGTAAGCCGACCTTCAGCTGGTTTGGCCCCTCAGACTCATTCCGGGGCGCACCAGTCGGGGAAAACCAGAGCCACATCGTCGCCTTCCCCGCCACCAGACAACGCCACGGCGAGCAGATGTGGACATTAAGTCCGGACACAGTCATGCCGGAATTCAAAAAATGGCTGGAAGGTTTCTGTTAAATAAACCCCCACTCAGGCAGAAAGGGCAGAATGACTGAGAAGAAAGCTAATCCCCTGCAAATCAGCCACATCCTCCTGATATGGGGATTCCTTATGATTTCATACATCATGGGATCAAAAGATCAGGAAACCTCGTTTCTGGCAATTGCAATATTATGCGGTCCGGCCACTCTTTTCCCGATACTTGGCGCAGTCCTCTATTGTATTGCCATCAATTTTATTCTAAAAGAGAACACTACATTAAAAGTATTCAACGCAATCATGCTGTTGCATTTCTTCGTTGCATTTATAATTGTATTATTTGCTACCAACGCTGACAATTTTATCATGTATGACGTTACTCTTCTCGAAGCCATTATTGCCATTTCAGGAACCTTGCTGATATTCTGGCGAATCAGATGCAGAGTCAAGAACGCTATTGCTGCAAATGAAAATGATGACCTTACAGAAGAATTTGAAGATGATGAGTATGAGGAGTGCGAGGATGAAACCGAGTGCAGGTAAAATCGCTGCTATTATGCTGCTCTGGTTAATAACAGGAACTGCATTATGTTTTTTTTGGATCACGTTTTTTAATTCGTGCGATATCTCGGCAATAATATGCAGCGGCCCTGTTGTTTTTTTTATGCTAATCTTCAGCAGCAACGAAATAGCGCTACTATTACCCTTATTATATCAAATATTTTTTGCCACAACGATAATAAACAACCCTAAAAACAAAACATTAAGCAAATTAATGGCATTTCATTATGGCGGCGCATTATTTTCGATAATATTGCTAAATAACTTCGGTTCTTACAGAATTTATATTTTATCTTTCTGTGAATTTATTTCTGCAATTTCCCTCACCCTTTTCGTTTTCTGGCTGCTAAAGCGTGTTATCTGCAGCCACCAAAAATGTGAACAAATCCCCGGTTATTACAATCCGGAAACCGATGAGCAATTCAAATAACATCAGGCAGGGACTTACCGGTTTTTACGAGTGAGGATTATCAGGTCGCGCAGTTCATCTACGCTTCTTGCCGCCTCCCAGCGTTCTTCAAACTCCGGCTCCTGTACAATATGCGCGATATTCATCAGGCACTTTAAATGGAAATTGCGCTGGTCTTCTGTTCCGAGCAGTACAAAAGCATGGCTGACAGGTTTGTGCAGTTCGTCAAAGATTATACCCTTGTTTGCCCGCACCATCGTCAGGAAGAACTGCCCCTCTCCAGGGATTATCAGGTGCGGTATCGCCAACCCTGGCGCGATAACCGTACTGGAGTTTCGCTCCCTCTCGACAAACATCTTATGCAATCCACTCGGCACAAGTCCGGTATTTATCGCGTGCAAGCCTGCCAACAACTCGAAGAAATCCGTCGCGCTCATACTCTCCTGCAAATCAATCACCCAGCACTTCTGCACCAGCCGGTCAAAACGGTCAAGCGCCTTGTCATCACGCTCAAGGGCGATACGGACAAGCTCGTTCTCGATATCCTGCCGCTGATCTTCCTTGCCAAAAGTCTGCTTGAGCAGATACGCCAGCGCACTCTCACGGTTGATGCGCTTATGCAGGTACGAAAGATACCAGATACTCGCAACCAGAGCGAACCCCATCGTCAGCAGTATCGGCGTTGCCCCCATCTCAAGGATGAGGATCGTATACATTATAATAGCGGCGATATACACCCAGGGATAGCCGGGGGATTTGAAGTACGGGCGGTAGCTCTGGAATTTGGTGCGCCGCATTATCAGCAGCGCCGCACTAACAAAGATATACAGCAGAATCATCATCGTCGAGGCGGTCTTGACCAGATCCTCGATATCAAGAAACAGTATCAGCGCCAGCATTACCCCGGCAGTCGCAAAAAGGGCATTAGCAGGGACTCCGCTTTTTGCTGTTACCCGGCCAAACCAGTCAGGCAACAATCCGTCGCGGCTCATCGCCATCGGTGAGCGTGAAGAGGATAACAGCCCGGCATTGCCCGTTGTCACAAACGCTGCAAGCGCGGCAAGCTGGATAATGACTGCGCCGAATTTTCCGGAGAAGACTTCAGCTCCCTGCGCAATTGGCGCGAGCGACCCCGAAAGTTGAGCGGCTGGCAGCACGCCGACAGTAATGGCGATAGCCGCGACATATAATAAATTTACCACCATAAACGCCGCGAACATCCCCCAAGTCAGATTCCGCGCCGGTTTTTTGACCTCCTCGGCAATCGACGCCACCGCCGTCAGCCCGCCGTAAGAGACAAAAACCATACCCGCCACCCCCAGCACCGAACCCCAACCGGCAGATAAAAAGCCCTCAAAATGCTTGACCTGCGCTGATTCCGCGCCCCATAAAACATAACCCGCAATTGAGAGCAGCAGAAATATCACCAGAATGTTCTGCAGCTTGACCGACTCATGCGCCCCTGCAAGATTTAACAGCAGGAAGACAATGCACCCCACCGTAGCCACGCCTTTTATCACCCACGCCTCGGCAGACTCCGGCATCTCAGGCAAAACCAGCACAACCGTCGCCCCGATACCAATCAACGCAAATGCCGATTTCAGCGCTATTGAAAACCAGTTTAAAAGACCAACCACCGTCCCCGCCAGCGGCCCCAGACTGCGCTCGATGAAAAAGTACGTCCCGCCGGATTTGGGCATCGCCGAAACCAACTCAGCCTGCGCAAACATCGCCGGCACAATCATCAGCCCCGCTATCGCGTAAGCGATGATAACCCCCGAACCGGTACGTGAAAACGCCAGCCCCGGCAATACAAATAGCCCCGAACTTATCATCGCTCCCGCCGCAACCGAGAAGACCCCGAAAAAACCGATATTGCGCAGCATAGGACTATTGTCTGTCTCTGCCTTATCTGAATCCATACAAAATCTCCAGGCGACCGATACTATTTAATGTATAATATCATTTTAGCATCTGCCTGAATTTTTTGTCCATAAAAAAACCCCGGGCATACGCCGGGGTTCTTAAAAATTTCAAAGATAAAGCGTTCTGGCAATATCAGGCAACTTCCTGCTGAAGCTTCTCCACACGATCCTTGACGTCTTTGAACTTGATGTCAACTTCGTAGAGTGTTGTGAAGAGCGCAAGCGCACGCTGGAGTGACTCGGGGTCGCCGATACTCTGATGGGCGACCGCTTCCCAGTACATCGGCTCACGGTACTTCTCAAAGATTTCAACCCCTGCCCGGGCACGCTCAAACTGGCTGATGGCCATCTTGTAGTTCTTGTTCTCAAGCATCGCACGACCGATATTGGTAAGGGCGCTGATCTTGTAACGCGGGTCTTTTGCCGCCTGCTGCAACTCGGCAATCGCTTCATCGAAGCGTTTATACTGCAGGTAAATCTGCCCAAGACGGTTGTGAAAATCAGCCTTCATCGGCTGCTCTTTTACGCGGCGCTCATACTCGATAAGCTGAAACTCAAGATCTTTTTCCTTGAGAGCCTTGAACTTGGCGGCAGACGTCTCGTCACCCGATTTTGCCTTTTGCATGAGAGCCTCAAGCTGCATACGGGTCTTGCGCATCTCAAGGTCACCAAGCTTGTCGCGGATAGCAGAGTTGGCCGGGCTAAGCTCCTGCGCCTTTTTATAATACTCAAGCGCTTCTTTATATCCGACATTGAAGTCATCCATCTGGCTGGCAATATCACCGATATTTACCCAAATGGCATAGTCGTCAGGACGGTCTACAAGGTCATGCTCAAGACGGTATTTAATGGCGGTACGGCGCTGCTCGTCACTGCGCAGCTTGCCGCTGTCAAGCTCAAGCTTCTCGGCTTCTTCACTGTTGGCAAGGATGGCTCGTGAACCTTCCTTGGCCGCACGTTCAAAGATCTGACTTGAAAGTGACGCAGAGATTTCACGAATAAGCCCGTCAACGTCTTCACCCGAATCAATAGCCTTGATGCGGTTAAGACAGCCGATGGCTTCCTGCGCGCGGGAGGCTTCACGGTAATACTCGCAAAGCTCGTAAAGGTTGGTAATGTCTTCAGGATCGATTGAATCGGCAATCGACTGGCGCTGCCAGATGGCAGTATCAAGATAACCGGCGGCAAAAGCAAGATCAGCCAGCATTATCAGCAGCTTTATATTGTCAGGGTCAGCCGAAAGACCTTCCTCACAGTCAAGGATGGCTTGATCATTCTTCTTGAGCGCCTTGTGGATATTGGCCTTGAGGGTGGCAATAAATGCCTTGAAACCCTTCTTGCCATTTTCCTTGGCATTACGGGTCTGAGTAGCTCGCAGAGCCAGCCTGACATCAACATTGTCCGGCTCAGCCGCCAGAGCCTGTGAATATGACAGGATCGCCAGATCATAATTGCGCTTGGCTATCGCACTCTCGGCCTTGGATACCAAAGCTTTAACTTTTCCTGATTTCGCCACCTCTAACACCTCCTCATCAATAATCCGGCGACCAACTGCATAAACACAAATAAAACGGGACACCAGAAAACAAACAGCATATTATTTCAGATCGTATAATCTTTATGTGCAAAAAAAGTCTGTGTGTAACATAAATATCCAAAAAACCGGCAAAAGCTCTCAGGTAATCTGCAGATGATATATAGCTCATCCAGGGTTAACATTATCTGTCTATCCTTGAATAGCAAGACCAAACGATAACTGCAACTTCAAAGCCTGAATACACTTCATGGACTTCCGGTATTATAAAATCTTATTCTTTTTTGGGGTGCCGGTCAAGAGCAACCTCTGGAATATCAGAAATTTAGCGACTTTTGTGACAATATGCCCAAAGCGTTTAAGCAAGAAGCCCGACACTTTCAAACGGGGGAAGAAAGCGCCGGGCCGGTGAATAGCACGCTACGGGGGAAGCGTGCGGTCTTTTATTTTATCTCAGATCAGGCAAAATAACTGACGCAAAAAAGCTGTCTATCAGGACTGCGGTCGCTGTGCTGCAAGCTCAAGAGCCGTATCAACCAGCTCAACAGGCTTGAAGGGCTTGCGGATAATCTTGTCTGCCATATTCATCAGAGCGCCGTATGATTCGCTGTTAAGGTGTGCGCTAACAATGACAATCTTCATGTTCTTGAGCTTCTCGTGTCCGCGAAGCTGGCGACAGACCTCGACACCGTCCATATAAGGCATCCGGTTGTCCAGAAAGAGCATGTCCGGCGGATTTGCCCCCATGGCGATACAGGCCTCAACACCATTCTTGGCCTCACTCACCAGAAAATGCGGTTTGAAAAGATCGGTTATGATCCGGCGGATATTCGGATCATCGTCAACCACAAGAATCGACTTTTTCTCCCTGGTCTGAAGATCACCGGGAACCGGCATGTCGTTGCTGCGCAGAAACTCCACAAGCGCAGTCCGCGTAACCCGATGGTGGCCGCTTGGGAGGGCAAAACTGTCAATCAGACCATCCTGCACCCAACGTAGAATCGTTTTTCTGGTTACGCCACAATATGAAGCTACTTTACCTAGTGAAAACCCTTTGTCATTATTTACATTTACCACAGATATCTCCCCGCTACAATTACCATCCATAATCGTCTCAAAAATTATCTATGTCTCACTTGTTACATTACCACATAATGAGACTTTTGCAAATTTTAAAGTGCTATATATCTAATTTTAGCCCGCAAAAAACCATGTAACACAATATCAGCAAAGGTGTTGAATTTTCTTGCAAAAAATATCAAAATTTTTCACCAATTCGAAATAAAAGTAACTAGTGGGACATTTGAATACCAATTAGCCCCGATTTTATTTATAAATTTAAGGACAATTAATCAACAGCGCCCCACCACAACAAAAGCATACAACCAATTATCAACAAATTACTTAACTAAATAATCAGGAGAAAATTATTATTACCGGCTGAAAAAAGTCTGCAAGCCAGTGATATACCGGCTCTTTGAAGAAAAGAATAACAAGCGCCGCAATACAGAGAAACGGGCCAAACGGTATCAGGCTGACCCCGCTGTTCCAACGTTCCCTGAGTGCATCAAGGCCGCGGCTATTTTCTGCTGACTGCCCGGTGCGGATTTTCTCGATCAGCCCGAAGACCGCCCCGCCGAAATTACCCAATAAAAGCACAACCAGCGCCGCTTTCCATCCCATCAGCGCCCCGATAAAGGCCATTAGCTTTATATCGCCAAAGCCAATTGCAGTTGATATTTCCGGGTCTTCCTCCTGCATTTTTTTAAGTTTGCTGCGCATGGCAAGAGTCCCGGCAAGGGTTATCAGCAGCAGCACCCCCGCCCCGATAACCGCGCCGAAGACCGCCCCCAGCAGGCTTGCCAGATGCGGCGAGACAGAATGGAAACTCTTGACAAATTCAGGATGGAACTGCGGCAGGCAAATACTCGCAATAAGCGCGCCGGCAGTCCCGCCAAGGCTCAACTCGTCAGGAATAATCTGCAGGTCAATATCAATAAAACTGATCGCAATCAAAACCGAAACAAAGACCAGCCAGACAGTGATAATACCGGCTTTTACCCATAAAGAGTATGGCTCACCGGCAAAGGCCGCGCCTATTGCCGCCCATAAGAGGGCAGTCAACAGCTCAACACCAGGATAGCGGATTGAAATCTTCTCCCCGCAGCAACGCCCCCGCCCACGCAGCAGCAGCCAGCCAAAGACCGGGATATTGTCGTAAATTTTTATATGCACCCCGCAATGCGGGCAGTGGCTTGGCGGATCAGACAGATTCAGCCCCTGCGGCAACCGGTAAATGACCACATTGAGAAACGACCCCACACACGCCCCCAGAGGCGCCAGTAGCAGAGCCAGCAGAAATGTACCCGATACAAACATATTATTCCTGTTTTTTTCGCACACACTGGAATATATAACAAAAAGAGTTATAATCTCAGACTGTAAAAGATGCTGAAGACTTAAACTATACTAAAACAGAGACAGATTCATAATGGAAAATCTCAACGAAAATATTATGTATAATGGCCAGCTCATGGCGATTATCATCAGAAAAGACTTTGACTGCGAGGGGCTTACGTTCTTCACGCCTGATGAATTCTCCCAGCAGCTTGCCTACATGAACCATCCGACAGGGCATCTGATCGAGCCACATGAACATAATATCGTCAAGCGTGAAGTATATAACACTCAGGAAGTGATATTTATCCGCAAAGGCAAGGTTAAGGTCAATTTCTATAACGAGGGACGACGCGAGGTCGGTTCGCGGATTGTCGAAAGCGGAGACGTTATCATGCTTATCCGCGGCGGACATGGTTTTGAGATTCTTGAGCCGACGCAGATGTTTGAGGTCAAGCAGGGTCCATACGCCGGCAGTGACGACAAGAAAAAGTTTTCACCACAGCCGCCTCTGAAAGGCTGACAGGCAGCCAGTAAAAGGGGAGAGGCTGATAATGGCAAATATCATATTCTGGGTTTTAAATATAATTGCTGTGGCACTGGTTCTGCTGGTCGGCCTTAACGGCAGGATGTCGGGACTGTATGCAATAATAGCCGGCAACTTTCTGGTCCTCGCCTCATTTGCCGTAAGTATTATCCACCGCGCGCGAAACAGTGATAAATCCGCAGGAAATTCCGATCAATACAACCACGGCAAGAAGAAATAAATATCTGTTGACAGCTTTTGATAAAAGCACTTCATCATCGGTGTTTTTCTGCCGATAATATTACTTTATTAATTAGCAACAGCTAAATATCTTGCGAAAATTACCGAAAATCATTACTATTAAGTTCATGATTAACACTTAACGGGGTTGAAATGAAAGTAAAAACTACACGCTTTGGCGAAATTGAAGTGCCTGACGAGTCACTGATTACCTTCCCTGAGGGGGTGGTCGGTTTCAAGGATGCGCACGGCTTTGTTATCTTTGACTGCGGAGATCAGGGGATCTTCAAGTGGCTGCAATCCACCGACATCCCCGAGCTGGCGTTTGTTATCTGTGAAGCGCCGCTGATTGTACCGCAATATCAGGTCATAATCGGCCCGAAAGAACAGGATATACTCGAGCTGCAGAAGACAGAAGACGCGGCTGTCTGCCTGATTCTGGTCATCCCCGAAGACCCGCAGGAAACAACCGCAAACCTGCTTGGGCCAATTGTAATGAATTCAGAGTCACGCCTCGGAATGCAGCTTGTACTGGTGAACCCGGAATACAGCACCCGTTACAAGATATTCCAGCCCGCCGAGAATGAAGGGGGGGCTGAAAATGCTGGTGCTTAGCCGCAGAAAAGATGAAACTATCATGATCGGCGACAATATTGAAATCAGTATTGTCGATATCAAGGGCGATACCGTCCGTATCGGTATCAATGCTCCGCGCAATGTTTCAGTACACCGCAAAGAGATCTACGAAGCCATCAAGGCTGAAAATATCGAACACATGAAAAAGCAGACCATCCCCGATTCAAAAGCTATCGGCGGACTGGCTGACCTGCTCAAAAAGAAAAAGGGCTAGGCGCAAAGATTGTCTTTACCTTTAATAAATGAATCTTGAAAACAGTCAGAGTATGTGCTCTGGCTGTTTTTTATTAATCCGGCAAGCGCAATAGTGCGGCAGAAATCCGGGCAGAGGGCAAGATTAAATTCATATAAAAAAACAGCCGGTGAGCATCACTCTCCGGCTGTAATATTAAATGTTCAGTTGCAACTGACTCAATTAATCATCGTTGTCAGTGAGTTTGTCCGGCGCGTCGTCGGCGATGAACTCTTCAATCGGGTCTTCAGAGCAGGTCGGCTCGTCAACCTTACAAGGCTTGACATTCCAGATTTCTTCAGCGTACTGGCTGATGGTGCGGTCTGAAGAGAACTTGCCTGAGTTGGCGATATTCATGATAGCCATCTTCGCCCAGCGTGACTGGTCGCGATAAGCCTCGTCGACCTTCTTCTGCGCTTCGATATAGCTGCCAAGGTCAGCCATGTGCAGATAGAAGTCGCCGTTCTCAAAGATAACTTCGCGGATTGGCTCAAAGATTCCGGGCTCGTTGATGTTGAAGTGGCCTGAGAAAATCAGGTCGATTGCTTCCTTGATCTCCTGATTGTTGTTGTAGTACTCATAAGGATTATAGCCGCGCTCACGCAGATCATTAACCTCATTAGCCTTCAGACCGAAGATAAAGGCGTTTTCCTCACCGGCTTCCTCAACAATCTCGACGTTGGCACCATCAAGCGTTCCGATAGTGATCGCGCCGTTCATCATGAACTTCATGTTACCGGTTCCGGAAGCTTCAGTACCGGCGGTTGAAATCTGCTCACTGACGTCTGAGGCCGGAACAATCTTCTCGGCCGCTGAGACGCGGTAGTTCGGCAGGAAGAAGACATTGAGCTTGCCGCTGCAGGCCGGATCATTGTTGACAACTGAAGCGATGTTGTTAATCAGTTTGATGATAAGCTTGGCCATGAAGTAACCAGGAGCAGCCTTCGCACCAAAGAGGAAGGTGCGGGGAACAACATCATGCCCCTGACGGATACGGTTATAGAGGCAGACAATGTGCATTGCGTTCAGAAGCTGGCGCTTGTACTCGTGCAGACGCTTGACCTGTGTATCGTAAAGCATGTCAGGATTGATGTCAAAGCCGTAAAACTCGCGCGCCCATTCAACCAGTGCCATCTTGGCATCGCGCTTGACAGCCATGATCTGCTTCTGGAACCCGGCGTCATCTGCGTACTGCTCGAGCTTCTTGAGCTGGGAAAGATCTGTGATCCAGCCGTTACCGATCTTCTCGGTAATCAGTCTGGCCAGCGGCGGGTTGGCCTTGAGCAAAAAGCGGCGCTGGGTAACACCGTTGGTCTTGTTGTTGAAACGCTCAGGGTACATCTCGGCAAAATCAGGGACCAGACGCTCTTTAAGCAGCTCGGTATGCAGAGCCGCAACGCCGTTGACCGAGTGGCTGCCGACGATCGCCAGCTGCGCCATGCGGATCATCTTGTGGTCGCCCTCTTCAATCAGGCTCATGCGTGACATCTTGGCCATGTCGCCGGGGTAACGCATGGTGACCTGCTGGAGGAATTTCGCGTTGATCTCGTAAATAATCTCAAGATGACGCGGCAGAAGCTTTTCAAACATCGCAACCGACCACTTCTCAAGCGCTTCAGGCATGAGGGTGTGGTTGGTATAGCCCATGGTCTTGACGGTAACATCCCACGCTTCACCCCACTCAAGGTTCTCTTCATCAATGAGAATACGCATCAGTTCGGCAACCGCGATTGACGGGTGGGTGTCGTTCATCTGGATGGCGGCCATGTCCGGCAATTCGCGGATATTCTTGCCGCTCTTCTTGAAACGGCGCAGAATATCATGGAGCGAACAGCAGACAAAGAAGTACTGCTGCTTGAGGCGCAACTCCTTACCGAGGTAGAAACAGTCGTTAGGGTATAAAACCTTGGTCAGGTTCTCAGCGCCGACCTTGCTGCCAACGGCTGAAACATAGTCGCCCTGGTTGAAGTCTTCGAAGTTGAATTCCTCAGCAGCCTTTGAGCTCCAGAGACGGAGGGTGTTAACCGTCTTGCCGCCGTAACCGACAATCGGCATATCGTGCGGAACGCCAAGGATTGGCGAGGTGTCAACCCAGTATTTCTTGCCGTCAAGACCGTTATGCACGCGTCCGCCGAAATGCACTTCGACGCTGATATCGGTGTGGGCTGTTTCCCACGGGTCGCCGTCACGCAGCCATTCATCAGGCTGTTCAACCTGATAGCCGTTCTCGAAGGTCTGGCGGAAGATTCCAAAGTCATAACGCAGGCCGTAACCGAAGGCCGGCAGACCAAGCGTAGCCATTGAGTCAAGGAAACACGCAGCCAGACGACCAAGACCACCATTACCAAGCCCCGCGTCAACTTCCTGCTCGCGCAGCTCTTCCCATGATACCCCCATCTCGCTCAGACCACGGCGCAGTTCGTCCTCAATCTGCAGGTTGATAACGTTATTACCCATCGCCCGGCCCATAAGGAACTCAAGTGATAAATAATAAACACGCTTCACATTGCGGTCATGGTGGGTCTGCTGGGTCTTGAGCCAGCGGTTTATCAGACGGTCGCGCACAGCCATCGCCAGCGCGGTGTACTTGTCCTGACTTGTTGCGGTATAACGGTCATTGGCGAGAGTGTACTTGAGGTGCTCGGCAAAGCCTCTTGCCAGCGATGTAGCGTCACGTCCCTGACGGTTGCTGACAGTGCATTTACTATCCGGCATATTGTAATTCCTCCTAAGATAAGACTACTACTGAATAATAATTAAAATAATCAACATGAAAATATTTGTAAAAAAACATCAATAAAAACAGCCGCCTGCGAGATTACCTTCACAGGCCGGTAACAGATTTTAATCTATGCGCATTCTAACGCAAAACGACTCTGATCCATAATTAGAAAACGGTGAATTATCCATAAAAAGCAAAGTCACCCTTTTTCACATGATATTCTTGCTTTTTACCGAAAAAACGCAATTGATTTTTTAACTTTCTCTGTAAAAATGCTTTTTTGTCCGTCTTTTCTCATATTTAAATTTGCATCACCCTGTTTATCAAGTAAACTTCACGGTTTATGGTGTTTTTTATTTACATTTTTTACTTACTATTAACTTAAGAAGGACTGTATCATGCCATGCGTTGACAAACCGCTCTCCGAGCTGCGTACCTATCAGGGCGTTAACCCGAAACCTGCCGACTTTGATGAATTCTGGGACAGGGAACTTGCCGCACTCAAGAAAATTGACGCCAATGTCGAGCTTGTTCCGGCTGAATTTCAGGTGCCGCACGTTGAATGTTTCAACCTCTACTTTACCGGAAGCGGCGGCGCGCGGGTACACGCCAAGTATGTCCGCCCGCTTGATGTTGCAGGCCCGCATCCGGCACTTGTACAGTTCCACGGTTATTCAGGACGTAGTGGCGACTGGCATGGTATGCTGGCGTATGCGGCTGCCGGTTACTCTGTCGCGTTTCTTGACTGCCGCGGACAGGCCGGTATGTCAGAAGATGTCGGCGGGGTAAAGGGAAACACGCTCCACGGACACATCATCCGCGGCCTTGATGACTGCCCGGAGAACCTCCTCTTCAAGCATATTTTCCTTGATACGGCCCAACTTGCCGGTATTGTCATGGATATGCCTGAGGTTGATGCAACCCGTGTGGGCGCTACCGGCGGCTCACAGGGTGGGGCGCTGACTATTGCCTGTGCTGCGCTTGAGCCTCGCATCAAGCTTGCCGCGCCGGTCTATCCTTTCCTCTGTGACTATAAACGCGTCTGGGACATGGACCTTGACCAGAATGCCTATGCAGAACTGCGTAACTTCTTCAGAATGTTTGACCCGCGCCATGAACGTGAAGAAGAGATCTTCACCCGCCTAGGCTATATCGACCTGCAATTCCTCGCTCCACGCATCAAGGCCGAGACCAAACTCTTCTGCGGCCTGATGGACAATATCTGCCCGCCGTCAACCCAGTTTGCCGCCTATAACCGAATGACCTGCAAGAAAGATATTGTCATCTACCCGGACTTCGGCCATGAAAACCTGCCTGACAGTGGCGATATTATTTACCACTTCATGCTCGGCCTGTAATCGGCAGACACAAGATACAACCAAGTTAGCATAAAAAAACGAGAGCCGACTGATTATTGCCGGCTCTCTTCTATTTCCTGCGTGGCAGTTGCAAATTGCTCCTGCTGAATGTTGAAGTCTTTTAGCTTACGCCGGACTTTTCTATGCCCGAGATAAATTATCACCAGCGGCAACAGACCATAAACCAGACAAATCGCGCTGAACCACCATGGTGAGAGTTCGGTTCTGATAAACTTTCTTGGCTCATCTGTCGGCACTTCAATCTTTTCGCCAAGTGTTCCTAAAAAAAACAAGCCCCCCTCATAAGTAATGATTATACCGACAAAATATGCAGTAATAACCCGTGGCAATGTATACAGGTACCGGCTGAAAAATCCAAACCAGATAAGGCAGAGTACTGAGACAGCCAAAATCTCAAATACCAGAGAATTGTAAACTGGATTCCAACTTCCAAAATTCTGAAATGCACAGTAAAAAAGAAAAGTCCAAAAGTATGCCCCGCCAACGCCAAACCAGAAAAGTATATAAACAATTCCGTTTCGAATATTACTCATATTATCACCCTAAACTCGAAATATCTGCCAGTTAATATCAGCTACAAATTATAGCTATAATCAACCAGCCTTGACAATAAAAAAAGAGAGCCGCAAAATATTTGCAGGCTCTCTTTAAATGATTTATACCAAATTTGTGCAGCGGATAACTCAACTTCGCCCCACTGGTAAATTTTGCGTCGTTACCGACTATGCACCGCAGCCGCAGCAACCGCCTGCGCCGCAACCACCGATAGCACGGAAGATCTCTTCGGCGTGACCTGAGCTGCCGAGAACTTCGTTGTTCTTGTGCATGTACAGAGCCTTCAGAGCTTCACGGGCTGGGCCGAGATACTGGCGTGGGTCGAAGTGATCAGGATGCTCAGCAAAGTACTTGCGGATAGCAGCAGTCATGGCAAGACGGCCGTCTGAGTCGATGTTGATCTTACATACGGCACTCTTGGCTGCAAGACGGAGCTGGTCTTCACCGATACCGATTGCGTCCTTGAGCTTGCCGCCGTTTTCGTTGATGATCTTTACCTGATCCTGCGGAACTGATGATGAACCGTGGAGAACGATCGGGAAGCCAGGGATACGCTTTTCAATCTCTTCGAGAATGTCAAGACGGATCTTCGGGTCCTGACCCGGCTTGAACTTGAATGCGCCGTGGCTTGTACCAATTGAGATAGCAAGGCTGTCTACGCCGGTCTTGCCAACGAAATCTTCAACTTCGCCAGGCTGGGTGTAGATGTGCTCTGCTGCTGTAACGTCGTCTTCGATACCGGCAAGAACACCAAGTTCACCTTCAACAGTAACGTCATACTTGTGAGCGTATTCAACAACCTGAGCTGTTACTTCCACGTTCTTTTCGTATGGGTGGTGTGAGCCGTCGATCATGACTGATGAGAAACCGAAATCAATACAGGCTTTACATGTTTCAAAGTCCGGACCGTGGTCGAGGTGAAGACAGATTGGCACGCCCTTGCCGCCTGAGAGTTCCTTGGCGTACTCAACAGCACCCTGAGCCATGTAACGCAGAAGGGTCTGGTTGGCGTACTTGCGGGCACCGGCTGAAACCTGAAGAATAACCGGGCTCTGGGTCTCAACACAAGCGCTGATGATAGCCTGCATCTGCTCCATGTTGTTGAAGTTGTAAGCAGGGATAGCGAAACCGCCGTCAACAGCCTTTGCAAACATTGCGCGGGTGTTCATCAGCCCAAGGTCTTTGTAGCATATTGCCATTATAAAAGCTCCTTATCAAAAAAGTAAACGGAAAACTCCTGTAACCTTATTTTGAGTTGAGTCGGAAAAAGCATGCGCGACATTCAGGACGGCCGCATTTCCGACATTTTGGAAATAAACAAGAATTTATCTATTGCCAAAGCAGGACAAATCTTACCAGCAAAGTCAGTATCGCACAACAGTTTTTTGTAAAATTTATCAACCCCTGCCAAAAAAAAGCATTGATCGGTTTTTAACAATTGCGTTATATCACGTTTTCAGGATAATTTTAGCTGTTGGTGCGTTTAGCGGTAAGATAATCCATCCGGAGACAGGGTAATGCTTGGACAACAGTCGCAACTTGATATGCTCATGGAATTTATCGAGCATGAAGCGGAAAAATCAAACCTCTCTGAGACCTTTATCAATGAAGGTGAAAAGCCCCAATACGCCCAGATTATGATAAAAACAGACTCCATGGCTCAGAAACCGCCGACCTATGAAGGAATGGCCACCTATCTTGGCAACCGCGAACTGCGTTTCCGCTGTCCTGGAGATCAGGCCAGAAGCCAGCAGGTTGAGGCCAGAATCACCATCAGCCGCAATATTGAAGGCGATTCGCTGCTTATTGCCCATGGCGCGGTGGTGCGTACCGACAAGATAAGCGGGGGATACCAGTTTACAGTCAATGTTCAGTCTATCCGGCAGCATATCAAGCCTGCACACCGGATTTTCGCCGAATGTGTAGCGACTAATAACGTCAAAGTCTGGAATCAGTGGTACGCGCCGATGAATCATTCAGTCGATCTGCAGGGGCTGATCCTGCGCGGCATGGATCTCTCGCTCTTTGACCTGTGCTGCGCGAATCTATCCAACTGCGACCTCTCCAACTGCAACCTCTCAGGCACAAACCTCTCAGGAGCAAATCTTGACAACTGCAAGCTTGAGGGCGCTATTGTCGAAGGTGCGGACTTTTTTGCCGCGGCCATTCCGGCAAAGTACGAATCACTGATAACCGCCAGCGGCCTGCTTGAAAAAGAAAGCATCATCCTCCTCTAAAGCTGCTGCGCCTCAGGCGTAATTGCAATCAACAAAGGCAAATATGAAAAACAAAAAGACCCTACGCAAACGAATCCTCAGCCTGATTTTCCTTACCCTGCTGCTGCAGATGATTATCAATCTCGTTCTTTCGGTGACACAGACCAGCGCGATGAAAGCCAAACTCTCCGAGAGTATCCGCCCCATCACCTCGCAACAGGCCGCAAACCTTGCCCGTGGCACCTGGCTGATGTGCAACCTTGATTATAAACGCATAAAGAACACCCTCAGGACTGCCGAGAAAAGCGCCGGACTTTATATCAGGGAATTCGGCGAGATTACCCTCAAGGAAAACAAAGAATACCAGGTCAAGAAAGCCGGTACCAATAATACAAAAAATGTCAGCCTGCCTGCAATCTTCGTCGGCGATAAAGAGATCAGGCTTAATTATGACGCAAAAAGCCCAAGTCCTTTCTGCGACACCCTAGGCGCGCACTCAGGTTTTGATGTCACCTTCTGGCAGCGGATGAATAAAGAAGGCGATATGCTGCGCCTTGCCGCGTCCTGGACAACGGCTGACGGCAAACGCGCGGTCGGAACCTGGCAAAACCGCAACGACTCGGGCTGGACGCATATTATCGACTCGGTAATCCGCGGAGAGACGGCGTACGGAAATATCCTCGCGGTTGACAAATACTTCTGCGCGCTCTTTCTGCCGATCTGGAAAGACCAGGATGTGAAAAAAGAGGTCATCGGCATGATCGGCATCGGTTATGACATGAGTGCGCTGGTGGGGGAAATTGTCGACGCGGTATCCTCACTCAAAGTTGGCGAAAAAGGCTACATCGCCATTATCCGCGGCGGAGGACGCGGAGCGAGTGCGCAACAATATGACAAGGAAGCGGGGCGGGTGGTGCTTGAGCAGAATAACATCCTGCCAAACGACAATATCCTCGACCATGAAGTCAACGGTACCTATCCAGTGCGCGAAGGAATCAAGCTGGCCAAACAGACCCATGACGGCAGCACCCAAAAACTTGAACTGCTCTGGCGTGACACGCCCAATTCCCACCCGATAAAAAAGACGGCGCAGGTCACCTACTTTGAACCGTTTGACTGGGCGATTTTTGCTCTGAGCTATAACAGCGAAGTCACCGCTGTCGCCGATCAGGTTGACCATAATTTCAACATCATGATGATAACTTCAGCCGCCGGTAGCATCCTTATTATCATAATCGCTTCGGCCTTTGCGGGTATGCTCCTCAAGCGCGTGGTCTTCCCGCTCAAACGGTTTATGGAAGCGGCGGAGTCAATTGCCGACGGCAACCTCAGCTCGGCGCGCGAGATGATCGAACTGAAGACCATCGAAGGCTTTGACAACAACAACCTTCAGGTTTACGAGATAGACAAGCTCTGGGTAACCGTCAGGAAGATGACCCAGAACCTCACCTCGCTGGTCTCGCAGGTGCAGAAATCCGGAGTGCAGCTAGTATCCTCAGCCAACCAGATCCGCGCGACCTCACGCACGCAGGAATCAACAATGTCGGAATTTGAGGGGCATGTCTCGCAGATGGCAGCGGCAATCAGGGAAATCTCGGCGACCTCGCAGGAACTGGCGCGCACCATGACCTCCCTGCAGGACACCGCCGCCCAGACCGCGGAAATCGCCGACACCGGCCGTCAGGGTCTCAGCGGCATGGAGGAGATGCTCAAGCGGCTGTGGGATGAGACCTCGAAAATTTCAATGAAGCTGGCGATGATTAATGAAAAGACCAATAACATCAACGCCGTTGTAACGACGATCAACAAGGTCGCGGAACAGACCAATCTCTTATCGCTTAATGCGGCCATTGAAGCGGAAAAAGCTGGCGAGTACGGGCTTGGTTTCTCGGTGGTGGCGCGTGAGATCAGACGCCTTGCCGACCAGACGGCTGTGGCGACGCTTGATATTGAGAAGATGGTGCAGGAGATGCAGTCGGCGGTCTCAGTGGGGGTTATGGAGATGGATCGTTTTACCGAAGACGTCAAGCACAGCGTGGATACCGGCGGCAAAATCAGCGGACAGCTCAGCGAGGTTATCACCAGGGTAGAAGAACTGCGCCCGCAGTTTGGCAAGGTCAGCGACGGTATGCAAATGCAGTCACGCGGGGCGGGCCAGATAAATAACTCGATGATCCAGCTCAAAGAGATCACGCACAACCTTGCCGATTCATTCCGCAATTTTAATGAAGCGGCTGATAACCTGCGCCACTCCGCTGACGCACTTAAAGATGAAATTTCACGATTCAAGGCTGAATAATGCTGTATTTGATAATGACCCGAGCCGGACATAAAGCGGCACTAAAAGCCGCCGAGATTGTCGAGATCATCCCCACCGTCGAGATCAGGCCACTGCCCTCGGCACCCTCCTACATTGCCGGAGAGATCAACTACCGCGGCAGCAATATCACCGTAATTGATCTTGAGAATCTCCATAACGGCGGCCGATGCAACGACGCACTCTCAACACGCATCGTCATCCTCCAGACCGGGCAGAACATCTTCGGAATAATGGCGCAGGGCGTCACCGACACACTTGAAATAAACGAAGATAATTTTCTGCCTGAAGTCAGCCACATAAATAATGCCGCAAAAAATGTCCGCAGCGCAAAAATCGGTGCTGAGATAATTGCCTGCTACAGCGCTTGCGACCTTCTGCCTGAGACATACCTCAACAATAGCGGGGAGGTGGTGGATGCGTAAAATTATCGGGCCGCTGCATGAGCTTCTGGCGCAGAGAACGGGACTTAATATTAAGGTATGCGCGGAGGCCCAGATTGATTCAGTCCTGCGGCAGCGGATGAAGTGTCTTGAGATCGGTGACAGCGGCGATTATCTCAAAAATATCTGCCAAAACAGCGAAGAGCTGCAGGAGCTGGTCGAGGAACTGACAGTATCGGAAACCTGGTTTTTCCGCGACCGTCTTCCGTTTGAATTACTCGCGGAAGAAGCGCAGAAGAAACGCGGTGAAATCCGTATCCTCTCCGCGCCCTGTGCGACCGGCGAGGAGCCTTACTCAATAGCCATGGCGCTGATCTTGAAGTCTATCCGTGATTTTCAGATTGACGCCATTGATATAAGTGCGCGCGCAATCGAGCAGGCGGAATCCGGCGTGTACACCCATCATTCATTCCGTGAAGACAACAAGGAGATTCGGGATATCTTCTTCACGCAAAAAAAGAACAACTGGCAGATCAGTGATTCGGTGCGCAGTAAAGTTCATTTCTCGCAGGGCAACCTCTGCGCGCAGAACAGTTACGCCGTTATGCCTGAGTATGATTTTATTTTCTGCCGCAACCTGATGATCTACCTCCTGCCCCAGGCTCGCGAAAGACTACTGAAAAATTTGTGCAACCATCTGCGTCCTGGCGGATTATTATTCACCGGACACTCAGAACTTCTTTCGGCGCAGAACAATAATCTGCATGACTGCGGGGTACGCGGAACCTTTGCCCTGCGCAAGGAGGTGGCCGGTGTCTGAGATAAATAAAAAAAATGAACCCATAGACAAACTTGATCTGAGCAAGCTCAACATCAACCCCTGCTGGCGCAAGATCGGCATCACCGGCGACCGCAGCTGCCCTGAGCTTGCGCAATATATCCACTGCCGCAACTGCCCCGTTTTTGCCGGCGCAGGAAGGGCGCTCCTCAACCGCAGCAAAGCCTCCGGACAGATTCAGGAATGGACAAAACAGATCGCGCAGGAGCGGACGGTAAACAAATCCGACACCCTCTCTGTAGGCATCTTCAGGCTTGCCGATGAATGGCTGGCGCTGCCGACAGTTGTGTATTCGGAGGTTGTCAACGACTGCAAGGTGCGGCGCCTTGAACATGGACGTGACGGCATACTACTTGGCCTCTGCAGTGTGCGCGGTGAGCTGCAATTATGCGTATCACTTGAGAAACTGCTTGGCATGGAGTGCCGCGGCTATCAGGGGCGCAGCCGTTTCTGCGTACTCAATGACAACGGCAGCAAATGGATCTTCCCGACCGATCAGGTGAGCGGAATTGTCAGGATCGAACGGGCGGAGATTGAAGAGACCCCCGTCTCTGCCGAAATGGGTCTGACCTTGTTCTCGACGGGCATCTTTAATCACGACGGTAAAAAAATCGGTCTACTCTCTGAAGATCTGGTCTTTCATGCTCTTTCAAGGAGTATGCAATGAGTCTCGACCCGATGATTATACTCTTTAAAAGTGAGGCGGCTTCTGCCCTGCAGGAAGTGGCTAAGCTTATTAATGACAACCCGCAGACGACAGCGATAAATTCTGAAATCATCACCAACCTTGGCGCGATGCGGGCGGCGGCAATGCTGGCAGGGCTTGAGACGTTTCTGACGATCACCGACAACTGGAAAAAATTCTGCAATGAATGCGCTGAGACAAAAATACTTACTCAGGAGCTTGCGCCGAAGGTCAAAAAACTGCTTGAGCGCTGCGCAAATGATGCGGACACCATGGCTGATATTAATGCAGATGACTTTATCATTACTGCGCAGCAGGTGGCGACCGCAGGTGACTCTGAAATGGCAACGCACGACGCTACCGAAAAAGCAGGCAGCTCGTCCAATGTGACTGACCCAAAAAATGAAACCACCGAGCCTTCGACGAGCGAGACGAAAACGGCACTGCCGAAAATCGAAATTGATCCGATGATGCTTGATATGTTTAACGCTGAAGCGGAAGAACGCATTCAGGCGCTGACCACTCACATCATGGGGCTAGAGGAAAATCCGGCTGACAGTATCTCGCTTGAGAACCTGATGCGGGCTGCGCACTCCCTAAAAGGCGCAGCACGTATAATCGGGCTTACGCCGGTCACGGAACTATCGCACGCGCTTGAGGATTATTTTGTCGCCGCGCAGAACGGCAAGATCACAGTCTGCTCGGACGTGGCTGACATTCTGCTTAAAACCGTTGACGGCTTGGCGCGCCTCTGCAAGCTTGAGGAGAATGACCCGCAACCTTATATCGGGCAACTCGCCGTTATCAAATCAAACGACCCCTGCTCAGCCAGCCAGCCGCAATCAACGATAAATGCGCCGACGGCTAATTGCGCGTTCAAAGTCCACAATGACAACACGCCTGAGCCTGAAACGCAGACACCCCAGCCAGAGTCATCTGCAAAAACTGAAGCCCCCGAAGACACGGCTGAGACCAAGGCGCAAGCTGATAATACAACCGTCAACGCCCCACGAAGCGGCAAGCAGGATCAGACCATCCGCGTTGCCGTCTCAAACATCAACCGTATCATGGGGCTTGCGGGCGAGACGATTGTGCAGGCACAGAATATCGAACCACTCGCGCAGTCGCTGCATTACCTCAAAGCCCGCCATGACCGGCTGCATGAGTCGCTGCGCAATATCGAGTCTTTGTATAAGGGCGAGGATAATCCGGCGACGGTTCTTCTGGAGCAGTTGCGGCAGGACATCAACGCCTGCAGCAATATCATCCAGAGCCGCATTGATGAGTTTGACAGTATCTCGCGTAACGCCTCGGAACTTTCCGAGCGGCTGTATAATGAAGTCTTGTCCAGCCGGATGCGGCCGTTCTCTGAAGGGGTGCAGGGCTTTTACCGGATGGTACGCGATCTTTCGCGTGAGCTTGGCAAGCGGGTGAAGTTTCAGGTTATCGGCAAGGAAACCAAGGTCGACCGGGATGTTTTAAACAAACTCGAATCCCCCCTCACACACCTCCTGCGCAACTCTATCGACCACGGCCTGCAATCACCGGAAGAACGTGAAAACGCCGGCAAACACCCCGAAAACAACCTCACCCTGCAGGCACTGCACTGGGCGGGATTCCTTAATGTCCGGGTCATTGATGACGGGAGGGGGATTGATGTCGAGAAGGTGCGCAGTAAAATCCGCGAGAAGGGCCTGCATGAAGAAAGCAGTATCAATGAGCTGACAGAGCAGGAGGTTCTGGAATTTTTATTCCTGCCCGGTTTCTCCACGGCTTCAAAGGTTTCAGAAATCTCCGGGCGCGGGGTGGGGCTTGATATTGTCCGCGATATGCTCCACGAACTTGGAGGTAATGTCAATATCGAGAACCGACCGGGCAGAGGCGTAAGCTTCCACCTGCGGCTTCCGGTTACAAGGTCTGTTGCGCGCGTTCTGCTTATCGAGATCGGCGGCGAAATCTATGCCTTGCCGCTTAACCGTATCGAACGCCTGCTCAAGATCACCAAAGACGAAATCCTCTCGCTTGAGGGCAAGCCGTATATCAGTAATGACGGGAATAACATCTCGCTGGTTGAGGGTAACAAAATTTTCGGTGACAGCGCGGCACAGACTCTTGAAAAGCAGCCGGTGGTGGTGGTCAACAGCCGCAATAAACTTTACGGACTCAAGGTTGACAAATTTATCGGTGAGCGGGAACTGGTTATCCGCCCGCTTGACGAGCGCCTTGGCAAGGTCCGCAATATCAGTTCGGTTATTGTCCTTGAAGACAGCCGGCTGGCTCTGGTTATTGATATTGATGATGTCGTAACCAGCCTGCAGTCGCTGCTGCACCCACGCCACCTTACCCCGGACAGCAGCGCCAATGATGCCAATACCAAAGCGTCAACCATTCTTATTATTGATGACTCGCCGACAGTCCGGCAGATGGAACGCAAGATTCTTGAACGGGCGGGCTTTCTGGTGCAGACGGCGGTTGACGGGGTTGACGGCTGGATCAAAGCGCGGTCCGGGCAATATGACCTGATTATCAGTGACATTGACATGCCGCGCATGAACGGTATCGAACTTGTACGCAATCTCCGGGCCACGCCTGAAGGAAGAGAACTCCCGATTATGCTTGTATCCTATAAGGACCGCGATGAAGACAAACAGGCCGGTATCGATGCGGGCGCGAATATTTATATGAATAAAGGCGGCTTCAATGACTGCGAGTTCATCAGAAAGGTCACAGCGCTGATTAACGGGGAGTACGCACGATGAGGATCGGAATTGTCAACGACGTCAAGATGGCGGTTGAAATCCTCAGCCGCGTCGTGCGCCATAATCATGAAATTGCCTGGACAGCATTTGACGGTCAGGAGGCAATTGACAAAACCGCCCAGGACCGGCCCGACCTTATCCTGATGGATCTGATTATGCCCGGAGTTAACGGCGTTGAAGCGACTGCGCAGATCATGCTGAATTCGCCCTGCCCGGTATTGGTCGTAACCGCGACCGTCGAGGGAAATGTCTCGATGGTCTTTGACGCGATGAGTGCGGGTGCGCTTGACGCGGTTAATACCCCGGCCATTATCGACGGAGAACTTAAAGGCGGTCAGGAACTTCTGCAAAAGATTGATAATATCGCGAAGATCACTAAAAAGACCCCGGCATTCTCGACTGTCATCATGCGAAACCTCCCGCCGGTTGCGCTTATCGGCGCGTCTACCGGTGGCCCGGCTGTTATCTCAGAAATTCTCTCGGGTCTTCCGGCAAATTTTCCGGCGGCAATTATCATCGCCCAGCACGTTGATTCCGGCTTTGTCGATGACTTCGCCGGCTGGCTCGGCAAGCACTGCGCCATCCCCTGCAGCGTCTGCAGAAGCGGTACGAAAATCTCCCCCGGCCAGGTTTATATCGCCAGAAGCTCCGAACATCTCTACCTCAATGAACTGCTGGTGCTGGATTACACCACACATCCCAAAGACTACCCGCACCTGCCGTCGATAAATGTCCTCTTTGAGAGTTTCGCCCGCCACTGGCCCAAACCGGGTCTGGCAGCCCTCCTCACCGGAATGGGCGAAGATGGCGCCAGTGGACTGCTTAAACTGAAAAACGCCAAATGGCATACCATAACCCAGGACCAAGAGTCGTCGGTGGTTTACGGGATGCCCAAAGCGGCTGTTGCAATTAATGCATCAATGGAAGAGGTCACGCAGCATGATCTGCCCGGAAAAATCGCCGGATTTTTCACTAAAACTGCCATATGACCGGATTGTCCCCTATTTTTTCGCAATATCAGCCACAAACAAGCCTTTCCCTTGACTTACCTGTTATTTAGCAATATCATTTATCATTCCTGACTGGAGCATACAAGACTCTAGCCTAAAAGAAGATACTCTGATTTTCTCACATTAATAAAGGAAAAGCTCTATGCGGCTTTTAGCGGTTATATTACTATTATTTTCCTGTTGTTCGGGTTTGACCATTTCTGCGGAAAAGCTCTCACCGGAAGATGAATTCAAAGCCAGGAATTTTATCTATGAAGGGGCGGACTTTCTCGCCCGCAACCAGACTGCCCGCGCCCTGGCACGCTTTACCAGCGCCAAAAAAATTGATCCTGAAAATCCTGAAGTCTATTACTGGCTGGGGCTGACCTACTCTGACCTTCAGAATTATGGCGTAGCTGCCAAAAACGCCGAGACCGCCGTCACCCTCAATCCGCAGATGGTCAAAGGCTGGATGCTCTGGGGACAGTGTTTATTATTCCAGAACAAATATGACGACGCAAAAGACAAACTTGAGCGCGCCTTCCGCCTGGACCCCAACAACTATCTTGCGGCCTTCAATCTCGGGCGCTGTTTTTATTACGGCTTTAAGGGTGAGCAAAAAAGTCTGGCGCTGAAATTTTTCCAGAGGGCGTGGGAGCTTAATGAAGACTTTGTGCCAGCCCGTTATTACGCCGGCTGCATCCAGCTTGAATCAGGAATGCTGCCGCTGGCGATTGTCTCCCTGCGCTGGGTCATAACCCGCGAACCGCGCAATACAGAAGCGCATTACCGCCTTGGCCTTGCCTACCGCAAAGACAACCATATCACCAAGGCTGAAAATGAGTTCAGCGAAGCCCTCGCCTTAAACCCCAACCATTACGAGAGCCACCTCCAGCTCGGGCATATTTATCTTATCGAGAAACCAAGCCGCGAGAAAGCCATCAAACACTTCAACGAGTTTCTGCGCCTCGCCCCACAGGACCACCCCTGGCGCGAGCGCATCAACAGCCTGCTTGAACGCGACCAGGAACTTCAGAAAAAAAAGCGTCGGAGTAACTGAGAATGGCAGCACGCAACATCCTTCTTATCGACGACCACGAGGCAACCCGCGAGACTTTGGCTGAAGTTCTTGAGGATGCGGGGCATAATGTCTCGCTGGCCGAGAACAAGCACCGCGCCTTTGAGCAGCTTGAAAACCGCAGCTATGATCTGGTACTCTCTGACCTGATGCTACCTGACGGCTCGGGTATGGAAATCCTCGAACGGTCAAAAGAGTTATACCCGTCCACGCCGGTAGTGATGATAACCGGACATGGCTCGATTGAAAACGCCGTCGAGGCTACACGCCTTGGCGCTTATGAATACCTGACTAAACCAGTTGACCTCAATAAATTGCGCGTTATCGTAAAGAATGCGCTACACCTTGCCGAACTTGAACGCAAAATCGAGAACACCAGCGCACTTGAAGCTATTGCCGGACGCTCGGCGGCGATCACTCAGGTCAAGGAACTGATCAAGCAGATCGCCAAGACTGATGTGACGGTGCTGATTGAAGGAGAGAGCGGCACAGGCAAGGAACTGGTCGCTAACGCCATTGAAGCGTTATCGCTGCGCGGTGGTGAATCGTTTGTCAAGGTCAATGTCGCGGCGCTCTCGCGTGAGCTGGTTGAGAGTGAGCTTTTCGGCCACGAGCGCGGCTCCTTCTCCGGTGCTATCCGCCAGCGCAAGGGGCGTTTTGAGATGGCACACAACGGAACGCTGTTTCTTGATGAAATCGGCGAGATGCCGCTTAGCATGCAGGTCAAGCTTCTGCGTGTCCTGCAGGAGCGCGAGCTTGAAAGGGTCGGCGGTACGGAAACTATTCCCGTTGATATCCGCCTCGTCTGCGCCACAAACCGCGACCTTAAGGAGATGGTGGCGGCCGGTGATTTCCGCGAGGACCTTTATTACCGCATCAATGTTGTTAAAATCAAAGTCCCCCCGCTGCGCGAACGGCCTGAGGACGTCTCGTTTCTGGCTAATCATTTTCTCCAGAAATACATCGCCCGTTACGGCGTTGAGAAACGTTTCTCGGATGACTTCATCAGCAGCCTTGAGGCTTATAACTGGCCGGGCAATGTCCGCGAGCTTGAAAATACCATTGAAGGCGCGTTTGTCCGTACACCCGCACAGGAGATCGGTATTGACCAGCTGCCTGAAGAAATAACCGGGCAACCACCGGCAATGCCGCAGTCAACTGAAAACAGGACAAAACCTGTCGCCAGCAGCAGCACACTGCCGGAAGGTTTATCGCTTGAAGAGGTTGAAAAACGTTATATTCTCAGCGAGCTTGAACGTTGTGAAGGCAATAAGACGCAAGCGGCAAAGAGTCTTTCAATCGGCCTTAAGACGCTCTACCGCAAACTCGAAAGCTATGAAGAGGAAGAATAAAGCCGCAGGAGCCACAAAAAATGCCTGATAAAAAACTCTGCCCTCCAACCTTCTCCGATTACGCCAAAAACAGCCTCCAGCCCTCACCGGTGGCACAGATGACTGCCGATTTCGCCAGCACTTTCCGCGACGATATCGATATCAACCTCGGCGTTGGCTATGTAAATGAAGAGACTATCCCCTCCGGTATTATCGCAGAAGAATTTGCCAATGTCCTGAAGATGACTGAAGAACACCGGATGCCGCTTAATTATGGCGGACCGCAGGGGTCAGCCAATCTTATCAGGGCTATCAGAGACCAGCTTGCCGCAGAAAATAATGGACTTACAAAAGATATTATCAATCAGCTTGAAATAATAATCGGCGCTAACGGCGCGACCTCGATTCTGGACGCGCTGGCCGAAATCTTCGCCCCCGGCATAGTCATTACCGCCGATCCGTATTATTATATCTACTGCAATACCCTCAAGCGCAAAAGCTTTGAGATTATCACCGTCCCAGAAGACAATCAGGGAATGCCGCCGCAGGAGCTAGACAGGCATCTCACCAATCTCGGCAGCGCGATCAGTCAGGTGCGCTTTATTTATATTGTGACAATCAATAACCCAAGCGGCGTCGCTCTCTCAAATGAGCGCCGCGAGGAACTCCTCAGGGTCGTGGAAAAACATAGCCGCAGCTGCGGCAAAGAACTTCCGCTGATCTTTGACTGCGCTTATGACTCTCTCAACCACTCAATGCCTGAACGCACCTCGGCACTTGGCATTACTGCGGAAATTCCGGTCTTTGAGATTTCCACCTACTCCAAGGTCTTTGCCCCGGCCCTGCGTATAGGCTACATCACCGGACGCAAGCACCAGCTGCTGGAACTTATCACCCAGAAAATGTCTGATATCGGTTTTTCCAATTCTCTGGTAATGCAGGAGACTACCGCGCGGCTCATCAGGCATCATCTGAAAAAACAGCGCAAAAAAGTCAATTCCGGCTATCGCTGCAAGGCGCAGGTCATCAGACGCGAAATAGACAGGCAGCTCGCACCGTGGCTTGAACGACTCGACGGCGGCGAGGGCGGATTCTACTTCTACCTGACCTTCAAAAACCTTGAGACCTGTCCGGGTTCTGATTTCTACAACTTCCTCACCCGCTCAACGGGAAACCCCGCACTTGATAATGACACCAATGGCCAAAACCTGCCTAAAGTTGTCTATATCCCCGGTGAGTTCTGCGTAAACCCCGACGGTGAAATGGTTAAGGAAGGACGCAGGCAACTGCGCATCAGCTACGGCTTTGAAGAATCGGAGAAAATCCTGCAGGCAATCTCAATTATGGCGCAAGCCTGCGAATACTCGGCTGTGCTTATCAGCTAGCATTACGTCTCAAAGGTAAAGTTTTAACGGATTTAGCCCGAGGCCATCAATTTCTACCGTAAACTTTCAACAACCACCGGAAAAACAAGGGTTTAACCCCTTGCAAGCGCGGATAAAATCTGTATATTTAGAAGACTTATCTCGAGCCGCACGGGTGGAGTCATCTGCGTCTCGGGTTTTTGTATTGTGAAAACTTTTATTTACCTTCCGGCAATAGCGGAGAATAGCAACTATGAGTGCAACCAGCAATGAGATCACGGTGTTGGATACCCTTCTGGCTGACAAGCTTGACATGGAAGCGGTCAGGGCTCTGGCACACCATGTACGTCAGTATCAGAGTGTGCGGGACGAAGCCAGAAGTTCAGTTGAAACCATCAAGAACACTAACAAATCTGAACGCGATACCAGACTGGCTGCCCTGTACTGGATGCTCGACAACTATGAGCTGGCTGAAAGCCACGCCGAGAAGGATGCAGATACCGCTGTTTCCTGTCAGATCCGCGGCATCATCGCCGAAGAGCGCGGCAAGCTTGAGAAAGCCCTCGAGCTCTTCACTAAGGCCGGCCAGAAAGATCCTTCAAGCAGCCCCTGCGTACTGCGCAAGCTTGGTGTAATGCGCAAGCTCGGCAAGAAAGACGAAGTTATGGCCGAGATTGAAAAACTCGAACGTGAATTCGGCGACAAGCCTAACCTCTTCTACCACAAGGCCCGCTGCCTGCAGGACAACGGCGAGTATGAAGCTGCCCTTGACTGCTTTGACAAGGCTCTGGCGCTTGACCCCGATCACGCCGACAGCCTCTTCCACGCCGCCCGCCTTCTCGATCAGCGCGGCATGGATCAGGAAGCCATTGAATACTACCGCCGTATAGGTCCAGGCGCTGAGAATGCCTACAAGAATGCTTTCCTTAACCTTGCCACCCTTTACGAGGACACCGGCAACTACGAGGAAGCCATCCACTGCTGCGAGATGGTTCTGGCCTATGACCCGTTCAACCGTCAGGCAATGCTGATGCTTGAATCTGCTGAAGCGTCAATCAGCATGTACTACTCACCGGAAGAGACCAAGCAGTCAGAGAAGCTTGAAGCTATCCTGCGCATCCCGGTTACAGATTTCGAGCTTTCAGTACGAAGCCGCAACTGTCTGGCGAAGATGAATATCCGCAGCCTCGGCGATCTGGTCAAGCGTACCGAGAGTGAAATGCTTGCCTACAAGAATTTTGGCGAAACCAGTCTGCGTGAGATCCGCGATATGCTTGTATCACGCAACCTCCGCCTTGGCATGCTGCGTGAAGACGCTGCAACACGTGCGGCCTTCACCCGCTCAACTTCAAAGCAGAAGGAAGAAAGCCTCACCAAGTCAATCGACGAGCTGGAGCTTTCAGTCCGCAGCCGCAAGTGCATGGACCGTCTTGGCATCAGCACGATCAGCGAACTTTGCGCGATGAGCGAGAACGAGCTGGCCACAGCCAAGAACTTTGGCCGGGTATCACTCAACGAAATCAAGAAAAAGCTGCAGGAAAACAATCTCTCTCTTCGTCAGGACTAAGCGAGAGCCGCCGGTTTGGCATAATTGGCGTTTTGGATTTATCTGATTTTGCACTAAACGGGGCGGGCTTCCCATAATATGGGGGTCTGCCCGTTTTTATCCTTATCATCTTTTGGCAAGAGTATTTTTTCAACTGGTTAATGGTAATTGTCTAAACAACAGGAAAGCGGTTTTTCAGGCATGAGTAAACGTACGCCGAAATTATCAGCGAACTTTGTACCGGTGCAGGGAGAACTGCGCCAGGGGCTGCTCTTTGATGATGCCAGGACCACCCAGCAGACTTTAATCATGCAGGCCGCCGACGGCTCGCGCAACATTGCCGGGATTGCCCATGAATGCGGAATCCGCCGTGATGAGTGCGAAAAGATAATTTCAAAGCTGCTCTTTGACGGAGAACTGCGCGAAGCGAACAATGACGAAATTATCGCGGCTGCCGGCAAGCTTGAAAATCAGGCGAAGATTGACGAGGCGATCCAGCTCTACCAGAGTATCCTCACTAAAGAACCTGATTACGAAGACGCTCTCTCACAGCTGGCACAACTTCTGGCAACCTCGGCCCACACCAAGGAAGCCGCTTCGACCTACAGCCATCTCTGTGAGTTATACACCCGCCAGGGCAGACTCGGCGAGGCGCTCAACGCGGCAAGACGCGCGGCGTCACTGCAACCGGGCAACTGGACACACCAGAACGCGCTGGCAGAACTCTGCATAATGACCGGTCGTCCTGACGAAGCGGCACGAACCTGGCGGGCGTATGCCAAGCGACTTTCGGCAATAGACAAATTCGATCAGGCGCTGATGATTATTGACGAAGCGGAGAAAAAGCTTCCGGGTAATGACATTCTTCTTTACGCCGAAGCGGAAATCCTTTCAGCCAATGAACGTGGCACCGGTCATGCGGCAAAACGGACGCCACGAGTTGAGCTGAAACCTGAAACTGAAATTTCTGATGAGCCAGTCATCGCTCTTCCCACTGCGCAGATAAAGCCGAACAACCCCGGCCAGAGACTCGGGGTTACAGCTTATATCATTGCCGGAGCAGCACTGCTGATTATCTGTATCGCGGCTTATGTCTTTCAGATCCGCGAATCAATGAAACGGGCTATCGGCGATTCAGCCGGAATTATTGCCGCCTCGGCACAAGCCCCTCTTCACAATAAAACCAGTTCCGCGCAAAATGCAGCTGACAAACTTGAGAAGGCCAGACCGTTTTTATCACTGCTTGAAACGGCTGAGTTCAATGACCAGCAACTGCGGGTCAACGACTTTCTCAGTAAAGCCACTGAGGAACTGAAGAAACAGCGCGCCACTCAGCAAAAGATTATCGCGGAATGGAACAGCAACCCGGGCGAGCAGACTCTGCCGGCGCTGCGCGATCTGGCACAAGACCCGGACACCGAAAGCCCGGCCGTTATAATGGCGCAGGAGCTTTATAAAAAATGGCTCAAGGAAAGCACGCTACGCTCAGAAGAAAAGAAGAACTTCATCAGCCAGCTCAGCAGTAAAGACCTCTCGGCAGAAATTAAATTCAACGCCTACACCAAGCTTTTCCTGAACCACCCGGAAGCCTTTAATTACAATTACCCGCAAGGGGTCAAAGACCTGACGCTGAATTCCGAGATCAGACTTTTCTGCCTGTCCTACCAGATACCAATTCCCTTTACCCTCAAGGCAGATGACAAAATCCTGCAGCCGCCTTTTCAGCTCCCGCTTGACCCGGCAAAAACAATTACCATCGAGCATCCCGGCTTTGCGGTGGTTAACAGCAAGAGCGTCAGAAAATATACCAGCACCATGCCCCGCCCCTTCACCAGCAACCAGATTTTTATCGTAAAAAAAATCACCCGCTGGGAGAAGCAGCTCGATACACTGCAGACACCGGTAACACTCAGCCTGACCACTGATAACGTGATCGTCCTCACCGCCGGAAACAAAGCCCTAACCTTTAATCCGCATTCAGGCGCATTGACCAGCCAGATTCCACTGACCCCGGCAAGCACAACCGGCGGCAGCAAAACAGCAAATAACCCCGCAGTAACCTCAGACAATAAATGGAGCATACTCGCTGAGAGCAATCTGGCCTGGAAAATCGACAACGATAAATTCGCTGACAAACCGGCGCCGCTTAACCGCAGTATTACCGGAATTGTCGCAGCAAAGCTCGCCAGTTTCAGCGCCCCAACCCTGCTTGCCCTTGAACTAATCGAGAACAACTCGGGGCTAAGCGCCTACGATCCGGCAAATTTCAAACAGCTATGGCACGTAAACACCAGCAGCGATAATACCGCAACACCACTCGGCGATATTTTCGTAACCGGCTGGGATATTTTTTACGTCGATACGTCCGCACGCTTCCATCACGTTCTTGAAAACGGCGCCGAACAGGGGGTATGGCCGCTTGACGGTTTTAAGGAACTGAGCCTGCCGCCGCTGTTTTATGAATCTAAAGAACTCGGAACAATTTTAATCACCCAGAACAATGAACAGACCTCATGCTACAAGATTCAGGCCAACCAGAATCCGGCGCTGATTAAAATCTGGACTAGCAACCACAGCATGCCCCTAAAGAAGATCGTAAGACAT
Source organism: bacterium (assembly GCA_003245715.1). Taxonomy (GTDB): domain Bacteria; phylum Planctomycetota; class SZUA-567; order SZUA-567; family SZUA-567; genus SZUA-421. The sequence goes on along the minus strand of QKCJ01000017.1, from coordinate 16,937 downwards.
AAAAATATTTTAATCGGCTGCAGGGATGATTCAAATATACTGACTGTTATCAACTGTGCTGACGGGCAGATAATTGCTAAAACTCCGGCACCGGTCAAGGAAATTCAGGCGCTGGAATACGCGAATTCAAAGCTGTATCTGAGCGGATTGGCGTTGAATGCCGAGAATGAGAATAAGCTCTACGCATTGCTGATTGACAATGGAACAATAGCGCAGACCATCTGGGATATCCCCCTTGCCGGAAACACCGCAGCAATGAAGGCTAAAGAAATTGATGCGAAAAAAGCGCTAATCAGCATTATCAGCGGTAATCAGCTTTGCCTGATTGATGACTGATCTCAGCCGTGCCGCGCCACCCGTCTGCCACCAGAACACATTCCGCGGGAATTTCTTGAAGAGACGATTTTACCGTTACTGAGCTTCTCCACCTCGCGCCGACGACTGTGGGCAATTGCCATGGCAAGCGCGTCCGCTTCATGATCGGTCTCGGGAAGAGCGGGCAGACAGAGCAGGATCTTCACCATCTGGCGCATCTGTTCTTTACCGGCACGCCCTGAAGAGGTCACAGCCTTTTTAACGACTGTCGGCTCATACCCGACAACCGGCAAGCCAAACTGCGCAACTGACAGTAACGCCACCCCGCGCCCTTCACCAATGGCAATGGCAGTTCTAGCGTTATTTCCGGCAAAGACCGTTTCTACCGCAGCCTCTGCAGGCTTGAACTCCGCAATAACTTCTGTCAGCCCCTGATGAATCTGCACCAGACGCTGCGCAATATCAGAACCGCTGGCCTTGATGCAGCCGCCGGTGATAAAACGCAGAGCATTGCCCTGCATTTCAATAATGCCGTAGCCGACATTAAGAGTACCCGGGTCTATTCCGATTATGCGCATCAATCTGCCTTTCTGCCATAACAGCAACAGTCGCGGTTAAATATTTTTTATAATCCAATCAGCACTGTCACTAAGGTTATCGGCAATATAATCCGGCTCACATGATTTTTTTTCTTCATGTTTTTTGCCATAACCAGTACGCACCAGAATTGACTTTAACCCCGCCGCCCGGCCAAGTTCAACATCAGCAGGTTTATCACCGATTACCGCCCCAAGAGTAAACCCGCAACCAAGATCACACTCAGCCTGTTCAAGCAACCCCAGTAACGGCTTACGGCAAGCACAGCTTTCATCCGGCGCGTGCGGACAATGATAAACCCCCTCAACCGCCACGCCCTGCCCGGACAACAATTCAAGCAGCCGCGCTGTAACCTTTGCATAATCTTCTTCAGAATAATATCCCCGGCCAATACCTGACTGGTTAGTAACAATTATCAGCCTGAAACCGGCAGCCAACAATTTCTTCATCCCTTCTGCAGCCTGCGGCAGAAGTTCAACCAGCGCAGGATCGCTAAGATAATCCTTCTCAAGAATTATCGTACCGTCACGATCAAGAAAGACAAATTTATCTGGCATCACTTTTCCCATTTATTTATCAATTGTTTTTAGTCCGCAAAGCGCTGCCACCAGCTCCAGCAGCTCCTCACGCGAATTCATCATATTAAGACTATTACGGAAATGCTTGGCACCCTTTAGTCCGCGCGTGTAATAGGCGCCTAGCTTGCGTGACTGGCGGATAGCCTTTTCCTTGCCGACCAGACCAACCAGCAAATCATAATGCTCAATCATGATCCGCCCCATCTCAGTCGGCTCCGGCGGCTGCCATTCCTGTCCGGTCATCTCCGCGGCAATCTGCGCAAAGACCCACGGCGCACCCATGCACGCCCGGCCAACCATTACCCCCGCGCAACCAGTCGCTTCAAACATCCGCGCCGCACTCTCACCATCGCGCACATCACCATTGCCGATAACCGGAATCTTCACCGCCGCAACAACCTTGGCAACCTCTTCAAGGCGCACCTCATGCGAGTAACGCTCCTGCGTGTGACGACCGTGAACCGTCAGAAGATCCGCCCCTTCACTCTCGGCAATACGCGCGACCTCTGCACCATTATAATTTTTAGGGCTTGTGCCAACGCGGATTTTTATCGTGACAGGAATATCAGTCGCCCGCCGCATCGCCGCGACCAGTCTGCCGATAAGCGCCGGATCTTCCATTAATTTTGAACCCGCACCCGCCGCGCGAACCTTGCGCACCGGACAGCCGCAGTTAAGATCAACCACATCCGCCCCATGATCGGCACAGACTTTTGTCGCGTACTCCACCGCACTCTCCGAGCAACCCCAAAGCTGAAAAGCCACCGGCCCTTCATTCTCCGCACGGGCCAGATACTGCTCCTGCTTTGGCTGTTTCATTTCAATTGCCCGCGCACTTATCATCTCGGTAGCAAGCAACCCCGGACGACCAAGCCGCCAGGTCAGCTCCCGAAAAGGCGCGGAAGAATACCCCGCCAGCGGCGCCTGAAACATGTTATTTTCTAATTCAAGATTACGGATTTTTAATGGTTTTAAATAGTTCTTCATATTTAACTTGTGCAGAATCAGATTGATACGCGTAACTCCGGTTACAAATGGTTTGAAAATTTTCAACAGTTATTTACTTCGTTTCCTGACCTTCAGGACGATAGACATTACGGAAGCCCGGTTCTTTTACCAGGCCGGCATTCATCTGCGCGCGCGAGGTCAAACCTTCGATAAAAATAAGGCCGCCCGGGTTAAGAACCTGAATAAAATTGCGGGCAAAATGCGTCTGCGCGTCATCATCATAATACTGGAAGACATGGTTGCAGACGATATAGTCAAAGGTGTGCTTGCGCGGTTTACAGCGCAGGTCAAATTTGCCGAACTTGATATGCGAACGCACCTTGGCCTGCATCTGTATGACATTGCCTTCGACTGTGGCGTATTTTTTAAGCTGAGTCATGTAACGATTAACGTTACCGGCGCCGGCAGTGCTATAAAGATACTGCCCGCGCTTGCCTTTACTGAGTTGCTCTTCACTAATATCCGTGGCAAAGACGGTAAGCCGCGCCGGCTCTTTATGCTTTGCAAGTTCTTCGAGCCCAAGAATGGCAAGCGAGTATGCCTCTTCACCGCTTGAGCAGCCGGCACTCCAGACATCAAGCCCCTTGCGGATGCGACGCTCCATATATACCGGCACAATTTTCTTTTGAAGAATGGTCAGCATCTCATGATCACGGAATAACTGGGTGGCGGTGGTTGCCTTGGCCTGGGTTTTATCACAGAAGGTCTTGCTCGGATCATCATGATGCGAGAGCGGATTCAAAGCACGCGATGAAACCCTGGGACTATTCTGATTCATAAATTTCCTCTGCATATACAAAGTCAGTTAATTTTTTTAACGCCAAACAGCTCACGCGCCAAATAACCGGCAACCGTTATTAAGCAGCTCATCCATCTCACGGCTGCTCAGACCCAGTTTCTGCTGCTGGCGCTCAATACATTCCACCGGACTGTAAAGCGGGTAGTCTGTACCAAAGAGCCAGCGCTCACGCGGTATCGCCTTTTTAATTTCCGCAAGTTGACACTCACTCATAAACGGCACTGCGCTTGAAGTATCAACATAAATATCAAGGCCACCAAGCATCTGCGGGACATAATCCCAGTGATACAAACCGCCAAAGTGCGCCGCGATCATCTCAAGCTTCGGGAACCTGCGCTTGATATTGGCGATCTTCTGCGGACAGGAAAAATTATCCTCCGGCGCGCGCTCATCACCAACATGAAACATGATGATAAAACGTCCCGCCGCCGCTTCAAAGATCGGGTCTAACTTCGGATCATCAAGCCAGATCTGCTGAAAGTCCGGGTGCAGCTTCAAACCTCTTATCCCAGCACCCTCAAGGCGGTCAAGCTCACTCTCCCACAACTCGCTTTCAGTATGCACCGTGCCAAAAGCGATCACGCGCTTATCTAACTTCTGCAACGCTATCGCCCAATCATTAGCCGGGACAACCTGTTCAGGCACAGTCGCCGCACAGTGGATCACCACCCGGTCTATTCCGGCTTCCTCTTCAGACTTCAGCAGATGTTCAAGTGTGCCGTCACCAAAGGGGCGCACCCCGTAATAATCATCAAGCTGGCGCGTTGCCTTCTGAGCGATCTTCGGATGAAACGCGTGCGCATGCACATCGTAGCGTAGCAATTAACTATCCTTCATTCCCTACCTGGCTGGCAGGGTCTGGGTTATAATATTATCATTTGTGTAAACGCAGATACTTGCCGCTATCGCCATCGCTTCCTTGACGATCTCCTCCGCGCTCATATCAGTGTTTCGCACAAGCGCCCTGGCCGCCGCAGCAGCATACTGCCCGCCAGAACCGATTGCCAGAACGCCATCATCAGGCTCAATCACATCACCGCTGCCACTTAAAAGCAATGAGCAATTCTCATCAACAACAATCAACATACTCTCAAGACGACGCAGCGCCCGGTCAGTACGCCAGAGCTTGGCCATCTCAATAGCCGCGCGCATGGTGTTATTATTATGCGTCTCAAGCTTCTTCTCAAAACGCTCAAGCAGCGAGAACGCGTCACCGGCTGATCCGGCAAAACCGGTAATAACCTTGCCGCCAGCAAGCGAGCGGATCTTCTTGGCCCCGCCCTTCATGACAGTCTGACCGAATGACACCTGACCGTCACCACCGATAGCCACCTGATTATCACGGCGTACAGAAAGAATGGTTGTACTGCGGATTTTCATATTATTCCTTACTTTTTATCATATTTTCAGTTAGGGCTAATTTTATCCACCCAACAGCCCATGTCAAGCAATGGAATAGCCGGAAACAAATGAATAAAAGTTTTATTGAACTAACATTTATCTCGCTTGTCAGATCTTGTAAATTGCGTTACGATATATTTAAGAAAGAGTTCTTGTCAGTAACTTCCACAAAAGGAGCTTATTATGAGCACTGAGCACAAAATGCTGGTCTTCAGCGCACGGGAATATGACCGCGAATTCCTGACCAAATCTGCAAAGAAAAACGGTATTGAGCTGAAATTTGTCGAGGCCCGCCTTGATGAAGAAACGGCCCGCCTTGCTGAGGGGTACAAGGCTATCTGTATATTCGTCAATGATCTGGGCAATGAAGCGGTAATTGACAAACTGGCCTCAGTCGGGGTTAAATTTATAGCCCTGCGCTGTGCCGGGTTTAATAACGTTGACCTTAAAGCCGCCGAGAAGCATAAAATTTGTGTGGCACGGGTTCCGGCGTATTCGCCGTATGCTGTCTCTGAGCATACAGTTGGCCTGATGCTGGCGCTTAACCGCAAGATTCACCGCGCACATATGCGGGTACGTGACGGTAATTTTGCCCTGAACGGCTTGCTTGGCTTTGACATGCACGGCAAGACTGTCGGGGTTATTGGTACCGGTCGCATCGGCGCGCTGACAGCTAAAGCCCTGCTTCTTGGCTTTGGTTGCAAGATCATCGCTTACGACAAATTTGAGAATGACGAGCTTAAGGATTTGGGCGTTACTTACGGCAGCCTTGAGGATGTCTATGCCAAGAGTGACATCATCTCACTGCACTGTCCGCTGATGCCGGAGACTTATCACCTAGTCAGCTCCGAGACGATCCCGAAGATGAAAAAGGGGGTGATGATTATCAATACCTCCCGCGGGGCTCTGATTGACGCGGCGGCGGCGATTGAAGCGTTAAAGGCCGGTCAGATCGGGGCGATGGGGCTGGATGTCTATGAAGAAGAAGCGGATCTCTTCTTTGAAGACCTCTCAAACCGGGTGATTACTGACGATGTCTTCGCCCGCATGCTGACGATGCCCAATGTCATTATTACCGGCCATCAGGCGTATTTTACCCGTGAAGCCCTGAATAATATCGCCGACACAACCATGGGTAACGTTTTATCATTCTTCGGCGGCAAGGGCTGCGAAAATGCAGTATTCTGCGACCGCATCAGAAAGAGCAAGCGAATGATAAAAAAATAGCGGCAAATACCACCGAACCCGCAACTTACCCTTGCCTTGGCGCTCCCTGTAAATACAATATTTGCAGGGAGTTTTTTCGGGCTTGATAACGGTAACTGAGGGAGTGAGAACATGTACGAACAACACTGGGGACTCTGCGACAAACCATTTCGCAATACCCCCGACCCGCATTACCTCTACTTCTCCAGCCAGCACGAAGAAGCAATGACACGCATCCTCTACTGTATCCTTGAAGGGCAGGGAGCGATGATGCTTTCTGGTGATGTCGGTTGCGGCAAGACTCTGCTCTCACGCATCCTGCTTGACGAGCTTAGCCCGGAGAAATTTGAAGCCGCCTCAATTGTCCACTCAAATCTTGACGCCAATGAACTCCTGCGCGAAATCCTGCGGCAGTTTGGCTGCGATGCGACAGGACTTAACAAGGCGCAGATGCTTGGGTTGCTTGGTGAGTGTTTCCGAATCCATCAGGAAGCGGGTCGACAGACCGTTATCGTTATTGATGAAGCGCAGATCACATTAGACGCCATGAGCCTTGAAGAGATGCGCCTGCTGCTTAATTTCCAGCAGGACAGGAAGTTCAATGTAACGCTGATTCTGATGGGACAGCCGGAGATGGTTGACAAGGTCAAACAGTCACCCCAGCTCCTGCAACGGCTCAGCATCCGCCATCACCTCAGCCCGCTGACACGCGAGGAGTCACTAGGTTATATGCGCCACCGCATGGCGGTTGCCGGTGCGTCAATGGATATCTTTACGCGTGAAGCGGAGGAACTTATCGCTGCCGCGTCACACGGTATTCCCCGAAAAATAAATGGTATTGCCGATATGGCGCTACTGGCAGGGTACGGCGTACGGTCACCGATTGTTGATGATGAACTGGTGCGCAAAGTTCTCTATGATCTGGAAAAGTAAACAGTAACACGCAGACAAAAACGCTAAATCTTTGGTCCGTCGGGGCCAAGTTCGGCCACTACCCCGGAAATATACGGTGTGGCATCCTTGAAGTCCTTGCCCAGTATCCCCGCAAGATTAATCATATTCGGCTCAAGCCCTTCACGTTTGCAGACCCAGCAGGCCATTTTCAATCTGGCTTTGGCCAGTTTTTCACGCTGAGCCTTGGTCTTGGCGCCCCCGCTTTTCTCACACTGCTTGATAAAGCTCGCCAGTTCCGTGACATTCAAATCTTTGAGCGACATTAATTCCCGCTTTCCATTTCAAACTGAAAAACATACTGAAAGACCAAACATCAATAAATGTATTATATCACAGCAAAATCCTTTGTTAAGTTTTTTATCCCCCGCCAGACAATTTTTCCGGGTATTTTATCCCCACCACTCAGAGTTATGCTTGAGACCCGGGCGGTTTTTACTATAATCACTGGCAGAATATTATTTTGCGGTTACAGCCTATCTATAAAGGTAACGAGCATATGCAGATTATAAAACCCGATGCCATCCTTGAATGGATCACCCCAAACGCGCTGCAGATTCTGGAGAAAGCCGGAAGGGTCTGCTACAAATCCGAGGACAAGATCACTGAAGATTCAGCGGAGAACTTTGTCGGCAGAATTATTTCGCGCGGACATGAAGCGGTAATCGAGCATGCCAGCGCCAGTTTCCGCATTATCACCGACCGCGGCATTACCCACGAAATCGTCCGCCACCGCATTGCCAGCTACTGCCAGGAATCAACAAGGTACTGCAATTATGCCGGTGACAAATTTGGGCAGGAAATATCGGTAATTGAACCGCCGAAAATGACTGAAGAACAGAGAAAATCCTGGGTAAAGGGCTGTGAAGAGGCGGAAAAAGCGTATTTTCAGATGCTTAAAGACGGCTCTACCCCGCAAATCGCCCGGTCAGTCCTGCCAACCTGTCTGAAAACCGAGCTGATAATGACCGCCAATTTCCGTGAATGGCGGCACTTTCTTAGGCTTCGCCTGAGCAGTGGTGCACATCCACAAGTTATTGAAGTCGCTGAAATTATAAAAAATATTCTTCAGAAGGAATGCCCGGCCGTTTTCAAGGATATCAAATAATTCATGGCTGATAATCTCTTTAAACTTGAAAAACCCGATGAAAATAAAGAGACATTTATAGAAATCCTCAAATCTGAGAATGTGCGCATTGAAAAGATTATCTCCTGCGGACATGTCTCACCCCCGGATTTCTGGTACGATCAGGATGAAGGCGAATGGGTGGCCGTGCTTACCGGCCATGCGACTATTGAATACGATAACGGTGATGAATTCGCGCTTAATCCCGGAGATTTTCTCAATATTCCACCTCACCAGCGCCACCGGGTCAGCACCGCCTCAAACCCTACAGTATGGCTGGCTGTCTTCTACCAGCAACCATAAATGATACACAAAGAATCAATTGCTTCAGACAAATAAATTATGCCGCCCTGAATTTTTACTTGCACTTGGTATATGTGCAAGGTACTATATCTAGGGTTAACTACACCAATGCAGTATGATTTAAAATAAAAGATATTACTGTAATTTACCTTATATTCAGGCTTCAGGATTTATGACAGACACAGAAACAAATTCACCAGAGGTTCCTGCAGAGGACTCATCTGAGAAGATAAGCAACGATGAGATCAGGCAGCGCCTGAAAAATTCTACTGTTGCGTCCGCGGATTTCTCGGTGACAGGCGATCTTGAAGCTGATTTCCCCACCCTTATTATTACCGGAAAGGTTCTGGGTATTGCTGCTGCCACCCTTATCGACCGTATCTGTGATAATTTTGAAGGACTGCCTGGTGACATGGTTATCGACCTCAGCGGCTGCCAGTTCTTCTCGTCTGTAGCGCTTGGTTTTATCGTTGCCCTTGCCGACCAGCGCAAGAAGAATAACGGGCATCTAATTCTCCAGCAGGCTAACCGCCAGATTCAGCAGGTAATTTTCATGATGGACATGGGCGATTACTTTATCTTCACCGACAGCGCAGAAGACACCCTCAAGCACAGAAAATAGCCCTCGCCACCTTGAATTTTCAACAATCCGCCACAATCATGCAGAAATGCCACTTATACGCATAATATTTCAGCCAAACACAAAAACCGCCAAATACTCATCCCTACTTGACCTTATCCAAACAATCCTTATTATTATAATGTTTATTATTCAGAATGTGATACGGTAATTATTTATGCTTTTTGGCATCCTGGCGTTTCTCTTTATTGCCATACCAGTGGCGGAGCTGCATATACTCTGGCTTATCGGCAGCCGCATCGGTATTCTGCCAACGCTGGCACTGGTGGTAGTAACCGGAATTATCGGGGCGCATCTGGCAAGGCAGCAGGGCATAAAGGTTATAAATAATATCAACTCCCAGTTGTCATCAGGACATATGCCGACTGACGAGTTACTTTCCGGGGCGCTGGTTCTGGTTGGCGGGGTGATGCTGCTGACACCGGGGATAATTACCGACTGCTGCGGGTTGCTGCTGATGATACCGCTGACGCGGAGTTTTATCGGCAGGCAGCTAAAAAAATGTTTCGCGGCACGACTTAATATTGTAAATATTACTCCCGGCTTTAACCCGTCTGGCGCGGGCTTTAACCGGACAACAGATGAGATAAAAGAAGCCGACGCCCATGTCGTAGAGGATGACAATGATAAATAAAATATTCAATCTGCCTAATATGATTACCATGATCCGCTTCCCGGCAGGACTAGCCATGCTCTGGCTGATGATGCAATATGGCGCGGAGAAACCGGCAAACGGTTACCCCGCATGGATCGCTATCGCGATTGCCATTGTCGCACTCATCACCTTCCTTTCTGACTTTCTCGATGGCAAGATCGCCCGCGGCATGAAGATCGTCACCAACTTCGGCAAGATCATGGACCCGATTGCTGACAGCCTCTTCTTCACTCTGCTGCTGCTTGGCCTTGCTGTTTCTGACCGTTTCGAGGTCAGTATCTGGTTTACGGTTCTAATGTTTTACCGTGAAGCCGGGGTGCAGGTGATGCGCCGCTTTGCCGCCTTTAAGGGGGTGGTTCTCATGGCTGGCTGGGCGGGCAAACTTAAAATGCTGGTACAGTGTCTGGTTATGGCCGGTTTTGGTCTGGCGCTTCTTGCTAATGACACCGGCATCTACAGCTTCAGCGAGAACTTCCTGCGCAGCTTCGCCTGGTGGGCCTCACTCTTTGCAGCCGTTGTCGGCCTTCTGAGCCTTGGAATGTACTGCAAGCAATTGCCTGAAATGATGGCAGAACAGAGCAAGACGCAAACCAGCGAGGAATAATCGTGCCGGACAATAACACCACCTCAGAACAAACCGGAACGTCCTCCGGCAAGCCGGTCGTTTCCCTAACTAGGCAGAGCAATTATAATTCTCAGGAAATCAAAGATGCTGTTGTGCGCCTGCTTGCGCCGCTTGGCGGGATGGAGAAATTTGTCAAAACCGGCGACAGGGTGATGCTCAAGCCTAATCTTGTACGCGCCTGTAAACCGGGAGTTCCCGCACACACGGCGCCGGAAGTTTTCCGCGCAGTGGCGGAGCTTGCCCTCGACCACGGCGCAACCGTCAAAGCCGGAGACAGCCCCGGCATCGGCTCAGCCGCCAAAGTCGCAGACAACGCAGGACTGACCCCGGTCATCAAAGAACTCGGAATTGAACTCGTTGAGTTCACCCCGCGCGATACCTTCAGCGAACTTCGGCAATTCAAAAAACTGACTATTGCCGCCGAACTGCTTGATGCGGATGTTGTGATAAATCTGCCAAGGCTTAAAACCCACGGGCAGATGATTCTGACGGCTGCGGTGAAAAATCTTTTTGGGGCGGTAGTCGGCCCGCGCAAATTTGAGTGGCACTACCGAGCAGGCGAGAATAAAGACGCTTTCGCGCGGATGATCTATGAGATCTGTATGGCGGTCAAACCTGAACTACATATTCTTGACGCGATTGTTTCAATGGACGGTCTGGGACCAACTTCGGGCAGAGCCAACCATACCAACTTCATGGCAGCCGGCACAGACCCGGTAGCGATTGATTCAGTGATGATGAAAATTCTGGGGCGCGAGCCACTTGATCTCTACACAATTAAAGCCGCAACCGAGGCAGGAGACACGGTCTGGCAGAACGCCAATATTACCGGTGAAGTAATTTACAACCTCCGTCCCGCCCACTGGCACTGGCCGAAAACCAGCGAACTGGCGATGGTTAACACTCCGCTCTTTGAAAGTTACCCGATACTCAAAAAATGGTTTCGCCATATTGCAGCGGTATTTCCCAAGGTCATTGAAAGCAAGTGCAAAAAATGCGGCGCGTGCGTGAATATCTGCCCGGCCAAGGCAATTACGCTTAAGGATAAAATCGAGATAGACTACGAGAAGTGTATCCGCTGCTACTGCTGCCATGAACTCTGCCCGCATGATGCCTTCAGCACCAAGGGCGGCTGGCTGAGCAAATTCCTCAAGCTCTTCTCACGGCACATGTAAAAAACACGGCTACTTGATTAACAAAAAATCTTCCTGAATTATACCGGCAGCCTCAAAGACAACTGCGGATTAATTGATGGGCATGACGCAAGTCATTGATGAAGACTTCATCACTGTCAAGTTCAGCATCGGGAAAAACGTCAAGGGTATAAATTTCCACCTCAAAATGCTGCACGCCATATTTGATTGCCCGTGCGATAAACTCCCTGTCAACCTCAGAAGAGGTCGAACGCAGCCCCCCCGAACCCTGCCAGGTAAGCGGAGTATGATAATGCACGCGCCACTCTCCCTGCGGCTTCTCTGAAAGTGCCTGCGGAAGATCGGTATAAGAATAAAATTTTTCGGCGTTTTTCACCCTCGTCTGATGCAGATAAACTTCATCCGAGTACTTGCCGATCTCAGCCAGTCCGGTCGGCGAATCAAAGGCTATTGCCGAGCCAAGCTGAATTTTATGCACATTTATCCCACGCCGGTGAAAATTCTCAAGCGTATCAACCGGCTTCTCAAAAAGAACCGAAGAGTGGACAGTATCAAGGCAAACCCCGATAAATTCCCGCAGCAGTTCTTCATCCCCGTGATTAAACAGGACTTCTTCAAACCACGCTGCCGCCGCTTCACTGGTATCAAGGAAACAATCCGGCTCCGGCTCTATCGCCAGTGAAATCTTCCGGCCGGTTTCCCTATAGATGTTCCGGAAAAACCTCGCGCAATCACGTAGATTATCAACCGCTCTGGCCGTTATCTCTTCATCCGCATAATCTCGAAAACATACCGGCAGCGTACTGATTGATCCGGGTACGCCCTTTTCAATTATACGCGACAAAGTCAATCCAAGATTTTTGGTATATTCAAGGCGCTGAGGGGTAGACCAGTCAGGCTGGTACACACGCTCTTTTATGCGGCTTGCATGAAATATCGAGAACGGGAAGCCATTAAAGGAGGGGCAATACAAAGCCGAGTCTTTTAGTTTTGAGCTGAAGCTGAAGGAGTCAAAATCATGGAGCAATGAATCACGCAACCAGACACCTACTGCGTTTTTCTCAGCCAGACCGGCTTTGGCAAGCACCCGCGCCGCACGATGGAAAACCGCTTCGTCAAATTCCGGTTTAGTCCCGGCCGGATAAACATTAAGACAATAGAAGAGATGAATATTATCTGCTATCAGCATAAAACCTCAGCCCCTCTCCGAAAGCACCCGCAAATGCGCCACACATTCTGCAAGCAGAGCCTCATCCATTACAGAAACCTCTGTTTTGCTGCCAATGCCATCAGGAAGGGTTACTGCCAACGCACCACCAAGATGCTCGCGGAAATCCTCAATGCCTGAAAGTATTTTAAGACGCCCCTTGGAATCAGTCTCAGAGAGTGCCGAATCATAAATTTTCAGGCCGCAACCGGCGAAAGCCGCATGTATGTCATAAAATTCATTGCGGGTGATAAGACCGACTCTCTTGGCATAAAGAGAATCAAGCATAATCCCGATAGCAACCGCCGCCCCGTGACGCAACCGGTGTGAAGTCAGTAATTCAAGTTTGTGTGCAGCCCAATGGCCAAAATCAAGCGGTCTGGCTCCGCCCAGCTCAAAGGGGTCCCCACCGGCGGCAATATGCTCTGAATGAATATTCGCGCTGCGGACTATAATCTTCTCAATTATATGAAGATCGCCCTCCGCAATTAATTCTGCATTGACTAATATATCATGAAAGAAATCTCTGTCTTTTATCAGCGCGACCTTGAGCGCCTCTGCAACTCCTTCAAGAAGCATCTCAACCGGCAAGAACGAGAGCAGATCAAGGTCATTAATAACAGCATATGGTGGATGGAAAGTACCGGCGAAATTCTTCTGTCCAAATAAGTTCACGCCATTCTTTACCCCCACCCCGGAATCACCCTGCGCAAGGGCAGTACTCGGCAGACGGATAATACGCACCCCGCGATGTGCCAGAGAGCAGGCAAGGCCCGCCGCATCAAGCAAAGCGCCGCCACCAAGGACAACAACATAACTGTGCCGGCAGATCTTCCACTGGCTTAACAGGCTGAGAACCTGCTCCACAACGGCAAAGCCCTGCTTGGCCTTCTCCCCTCCGGGCATCAGGGAAAGCCCCCGGAGGTTCAAGCCGTTATTCCACGCGTAGTTTGACACCTTGGCTGAAAGGGTCGGCAGAAAATCGAGTATGCCAGAATCCGCAATTACGCCGAATTTCGCGCCGCGACCCATAATCTCGGCAAGAGTCATGTTGTTTTCCGCAAAAACATCATGCGTGAATATAACCGGAAATGAAAAATCAATCCCGACCGAAAAATCAAATCTCTGATTCTCTACAACAAGTCTGGTCTCATACATAATCAGGCAATGCCTTGCTTATATCTGAAAACGATATCAATCCCACAACCGAAAAATCACACATAAAAACGCGCAAACCAGGTAATGGTTCATTTTTTGTTTTTTATGAAATTAAACTTTTCCGCAAAAGCATCCGTAAGGAGCGTGTTGCCGACACATGCGCTATCAGACCTTTACCGCAGAACCGGCATTAACCCCACGATAACGACGCTTGATCGGAGCTACGGCATTCTTGCAGAAAGCATCCACCTGTTCAGGGGCGCGGCCGATATACAATTTCGGATCAAGCATCGCCGGCAGGTTTCCGGCAATCTTGCTGAACGCCGGATCATTCTTCAAACGCTCCAGAAGATCATTCTCACGGCCGTGCTGTTTGACTTCAGCGGCGGCATCATGTGAGTGAACACGAATCTGCTCATGCAGCTCCTGACGGTCACCGCCAGCTTTTACCGCAGCCATCAGGATATTCTCTGTTGCCATAAACGGCAGCTCGGCGCGAAGGTTTTTCTCGATAACTTTCGGATAAACAACCAGCCCTTCAGCAACATTGGCGCAAAGCTCAAGCACCGCATCTGCGGCAAGAAAAGCCTGCGGCAGTGAGAGACGACGGTTGGCCGAATCATCAAGCGTACGCTCCATCCACTGGGTGGCATGGGTCATGTAGGCATTGGCCGGAAGACTGATAAGGTAACGCGCAAGAGAACAGATTCGTTCACTGCGCATCGGATTGCGCTTATAGGCCATCGCAGAAGAACCGATCTGCTTCTTGCCAAACGGTTCTTCAATCTCCTTGCGACTGGCAAGAAGGCGGATGTCTGTAGCGAACTTGCTCGCAGTCTCACCAACTCCGGCAAGAACCGCCATAATCTCTGAATCAAGCTTCCGGGTATAGGTCTGACCGCAGACATCAAGAAGTTTCTTAAAGCCCATTTTCTTGGCGATCATTGTATTGAGCTTATCCACTTTCGCATGGTTTCCGGCAAAAAGCTCGAGATAACTGGCCTGAGTACCGGTGGTGCCAACTGCTCCGCGCAGTGGCAGTTCACTGATACGGTGTTCTATTGATTTAAGATCAAGTACAAAATCCTGCGCCCATAAAGTTCCGCGCTTGCCGACAGTAGTAGGCTGAGCCGGCTGAAAATGGGTAAAGCCAAGGGTAGGAAGTTTTTTGTATTTCTTTGAGAAATCCCCAAGACGGGTAATTACCGCGGCAAGTTTCTGCGCGATCATCTTCATTGCTTCACGCAGAATAATCAGGTCGCCATTATCAGTAACATAACAACTTGTCGCGCCAAGGTGGATAATCGGAGCTGCTTTTTTCGCAGCCAGACCAAAACCATAAACATGAGCCATAACATCATGACGTACTTCCTGTTCACGTTTTTCTATCGCTTTCCAGTCAATATCCGAAAGGTGCTTTTTCATGTCATTGATCTGCGCAGTTGTAATCTTAAGCCCCAGAGACTTCTCGCTCTCAGCCAACGCAATCCATAATTCCCGCCACACCTCAATACGTTTTTTCGGTGAAAATAATTTTGCCATTTCCTCACTTGCATAACGGCTGATAAGAGGATTACTGTAAATATCGTTCGCGCTCACGGGTTCTCCTTAAAAACTAGCACCTTTGACAGAAAATAGTTATCAGAGACAATTATAAAATGAAAGGCAGACAAGTCAATACGGGGCATATAAGCAAGATAAAGTTGAGTGACCAAGCGTCCGAATAGTCAACTCATACCGGATATTCATGCCACAGAGAATTAACGAACTGAGTCAAACCGGTTTTTAACGGTAAAAACACCCAAAAACATTATTATTCTTGTCTAAAAAGCACTTTAGGTATTGACATTATCATTCAGGGACATATATTAGTTAGACCTTGCAATTAAGGGGAGATTCCCGAGCGGCCAAAGGGGACAGACTGTAAATCTGTTGGTTATGCCTTCGTGTGTTCGAATCACACTCTCCCCACCAAGAATAATCAAAGCCGTAAGCTACTGTTAATTCAGAGCTTACGGCTTTGTCTTTAGTGCAAATGGTAAATGGACGGTACTACCCCAAAATGACTCTAAAAGACAGGAAATGCCATGAAATGAACCTAGTTCCTGTCCATTTTCCTGTCCCTTTTTATTATATCCGTCAACCATCAGACTTTTTCCCCACTTCACTACTTTTTTCCTCTGGCAATCCAGTAGCACCAACTTTAGGCAAGGTCTGCATTGCCTGACGCATGTCATTAACGCCAAGATGAGTATAATAATCCATTGTCGTTTTTATTGAGGAATGCCGCATAATCTTTTTGGTGAGTTGTGGAGTAACACCAGCAAGAGCCATACGCGTTGCACAAGTATGCCTGAGTGAGTGAAAATCAATCTTACCCTCTGAATTATTGATTTCAATACCGAGAACCAGAAGATCAGCATGCAGCATCTCCGCACCACGATCTTTCCATAACGGAAACAACCTATCGCCAGCAGAGCCAGTTACAGACTCGAGATAAGCACGTAGCTTTTCACACAACTCGGGCAATAACGGCAATACATCCGCTCTCTTACTCTTGGTGTTCCTCGCCTCAAGCTTAAGCGAGCCTTCTCCTGCAAGATTCAGACAACCCCGCGTAAGAGTCTCCAACTCGCCATAACGCAATCCAGCCTCAAGCGCCAGACGATATACCAATTCACGCTCTAATCCTGTAAGGCCATGATGTTTGCCTGCCTCTGCACAATGTTCCAACAACTTATTTATCTCATCTTCTGTCATGGCTCTGCGGTCAACCCGCTTATCTACGGCTTCATTATACTTACCAAGGCTCTTCAATGGATTATCAGCAAGCATACCTTGTTTAACCAACCAGTTTATAAATGACTTAATACCAACAAGGTAAGCATTGACTGTTCTGGCACTCAAGCCCTCTGACTTCATTTCAAACAGAAATGATTGTACCTTCTCTGCGCAGATGTCACTGATAAACATAAATTTACATCTCTTACATAGGTAACTTACGTAGCGCTGGCACTGCCTGATATGCTGGGCATTACGCCCTGTTTCACTTAAATTAGACATCCACAATTTGGCGGCGGGCGCGGAAAACTGGGCCACTGCGGCAGCTGACGGGCGAGTAAAACAAGGCCACCTTACAAATGCCCTTACCGATAATCAGAGTAAACTATTTTTACGTTACTCTGCTCGGGAAGGGACAGGAGATGTTAAAGGT
>QKCJ01000015.1 GCA_003245715.1 bacterium | reverse complement strand
GGTTGAAATTATGCAGAGCAATCAGATAGAGCTTGTTCATCTTCAGCTTACCAGAAAGTGCAACCTGCGTTGCCGCTTTTGCGGGCAGTGGGGAGATAAGGGGTTTGCGTCTTCTGATAAAAGTGAGGAGCTGTCAGAGAACGAGTGGCTTGATGCAATAGCCCAGATAAATTCCTTGCCCGGGGTGGAGCCTGAAAAGGTTAAATATGTTCTGTGGGGCGGTGAGCCTTTATTGTCTGAGGCTTTTGCGGGTGTTGTCAGGTGTCTGAAAGAATATGGAAGTAATGTTGCGGTCGTTACCAATGGCACGATGCTCAGTGAGAATTACCAGACAATAAATGATTACGTTGATACTCTCTATGTTTCAATAGACGGCCCTGAAAAAATCCATGAAGAGATTCGCGGCTTGACTGGTATTTATAATAAAATCAGCGAAGGTCTTTCCTTAATTGACAAATCAGAAGTAAAACTTATCGGGATGTTTACCCTCTGCGAAAAAAACTATAAGCTTGCAGAAAATTTTCCGTATACGGCGGCAGAACTGGGTTTTTCCGAGCTGATATACCAGAACCTGATCTATTGTTATCCACAAACTGCAGAGACGTTTAAAGGCTGGCTGGTTGATAAATTTACCTTAAGATCTACGGCTGTAGATTCCTGGGTCACAGACGGCTTTGGCGAATGGGTAAAGGAGCTGCCGGCGGTAATTTGCCGCATGAAAGATAATGCTAAAAGCGGGGCGTATTCAATCAGAGTAAACCTTTATCCCGATTGCTGGATGAATGAAAATGTCAGCGGCTGGTTCCGTTCTGACAATTCTCTTCCCGAACAGGGAGAGTGCGGATGTCAGCTGCCCCACAAACACCTGCATATACGGGCAAATGGCAGTCTTGATTTTTGCGTGGATCATAGCGATATGTCCCTTGGAAATCTGCGCGTGACTTCATTAATTCAAATTCTTGAGAGTGAGAAGGCCGGGCTTTTCCGTCAAGAGATTGAACTGGGGCATAATCCGTTATGCCGGCGCTGTCCCTGGTTTTACAATAAAAGTCTCGGTCGAGACTGAAAGCACATCTTTTTAGAATCGCCAAATATTCCACAACATTTTCATACCTCTTCCGCAAGCGCCCTGAATAAATCAGCAGGTTGCTTGGCGGTTATTGCTTTGCCTCTTTATCCCGCCACCAGCTCTAAAGCAAAAAGCAGAAAATTTGAATAATTTTGTTGCTTAAAGTTCTGTAAAGTGTATTTTACATAAAGAAATATTCGGCAATGCGAAATGGTGCGGGATGGTATTTGCTCCCAGTCATTGTTGCCGGGGGGGTATAATTCATCTGCTTTGCTCTGAAAGATCAAGGCAGATCAGGGCTGGTTGAGTGAGATTGTCCGGAAGACTGATATCTGGATATGATAAAACAGAGGAAAGGTTCTACAATGGTTGCGACATTAAACGTGGTAAGGAGTGTTATTCGCCGGAATTTTCAGGTGCGCAATCCTGATAAGTTCGATTATAAGGAGATCGTTACTTTTCAGGCACTGGTCAAGCTTGCGCTGCAGACAAAATCCGCTGAGGATATTAAATGGACGGAGGATCGGCTGAACGGTTTTCTCGCCGGTAACTATCAGCAGTTGATGGGGGCATACAACTTCTATAATATCGGGGGCGCGGCTGCCGCGCAGATGATACAGAACGGTTATTTAGGACAATACAGGCAGCTGTTGAAAGATACCGCCGACAAGCTCCTTGAAAACGCCCCGCGCTCCACGCAGGGAATGATTGCCTCCGAGAAATATTGCGACAAAGACCAGATCTGGATCGACATGGTTTTTGCGGTCTGCCCGTTCCTGCTCTTTACTGGGCTGGCCTGCGGCGAAGAACAGTATTTGAATGAAGCGGTCGAGCAGATACGGATCATGCATTCGGTTTTCTGGAATGAACAGACGCAGCTGTACCATCAGTGCCTGAATTTTCGTGGGCCGGGCAAGCTTAGTGAGGACCACTGGAGTCGTGGCAATGGTTGGGGGATTCTGGCGATGGCGGAGCTTGTGCGTTACCTGCCTGCCGGAGCCAGGCGTGATGAGATGGATGCCTACCTGCTTCGTCATATCAAAGGCTGCCTTAAGGTTCAGGATGAAAACGGCATGTGGCATCAGGAGATGAGCGACCATACTTCCTACGTCGAAACCTCTGGTACGGGCTTGATCCTGTATGCAATCGGCGTGTCGCTGTTGCGGGGTATTGCGGATGAAGGCTGGAGAGAAAAATTCATTGCCGGGCTTGAGGGGTATCTCAGTTATATCACGCTAAATGGCTCAATTCATAACTGCTGCACCGGATGTCTCTGTCCGGGTGATGGTTCAAAAGAAGCATACAAGGCTAATAAATGGATTTTAAATGACCCACACGCCTTTGGTCCTGCCGGGCTTGCCTTTGGCGTCGCGGCAGAACTTGGCATCAGTGACGTTGAGCCGTTCTAAACCGTCAATGAAATGATTTGTTTATGATATTGGAAATGCTCTGGTAGCATATTTAAAGATAAATGGAGAAGCTGATGCCATACATTCAGAAATTCAGTATCCCCAACCGCTGGATGATTCACAGTTATTATACGTTATGCCCCGTCGCTCCGGATAATTCCGGACGGGTACTTTTAGCCGGGGCTGATTTGAAGAACAGAACCGGCAGGATTTATATCTTCAATGCAGAAGGCGAAGTTGTGGATGAATTTGCCGAGCAACCGACTGAATCGGCATTTTATCATACGGGTTTCTGGCAGACCTGGAGTCCGGATGCAAAATACGTGTATTATCAGGCCGGAAGCCGGAAATTCCCCAAGATTATCCGGCGTGAACTGGCAACAGGAAGAGAGCTGACCGTTGACGGGGACATGGAGGGAGCACCACCGGATGGTGAACCGGTAGTCTCGGCTCTGATGGGGATGATCTATGCCGCAGGTTACGGGTACGGGGTATATAATCCACAAATAGCACCAGTACCGTTTGAAAATCGTGCTGAGCATGGTATCTTTGAGCAGAGCTTTGACCCTTCAAGCAAGCGTCTGGTGTTGAGTGTTGATGATGTGCTGAATGAACACCCCCGTTGTGCTGAACTTAAAGAACTTGACCGTAAATTGGCCAGAAAGAATAATACTCCCAGTGGTCTGACCCTGATGTGCTACTGTGTTCGCTGGAGTCCCAGAGCTGATCGCATGGTCTTTTACTTTGGCAATCACTGTGTGGATGCTGCCCGGGGCGAACCCCGCATCTGTAACCTTTTCACCTGCAAACGTGATTACAGTGACCTGCAGCTGGCGCTGGATATGAGTAATACGCATGGTGTCCACTGGTCCTGGCATCCTGACGGAGAGCATCTGATCGGTTATGGACAGCCGGCTGACAACGACAGGGAGGATAACTGCATGGCGATTGTCGGGCATGACGGAAGAGGTTTTCGCAAGCTCTGCTCCAACCGCGGCAGCGGCCATCCCAGTATCTGCCCGACCGACCATAATCTTCTGCTGACAGACACTTATGATGGCAGTGTGGTTGTTTATGATATTAAAAATGACAGAGAACTTTATAATGAATATTATCCGAATCAGTTCAATTTCGACGCAAATGGCACGAATTCTTCCGTGCGAAACGAAACCCGTCAATGCCATCACCCGGTATTTACGGAGGATGGGGATAAGATTTTATTCAACGTTCTGGATGGTGCGTTTGCGGCTGTTTATATGATGGAAAACAGATGGAGAAGCTGAATGAGTTTTCTGGTGAATCTGCTCAACAAGGGTTATAACCAGCCTGTAAGTAACTCCTTTTGTACCCGTTTATCCTGCAGGATTGGCCAGTGGCTTGCTAAACGCGGGGGCGGAGTAGTAATCGGGGAAGGCACACTGATCAGTCCGTCCTCACTGATTAATTCACGCGGTCAGTCGTTGAGTATCGGAAGTAATTGCATTATCTCTCCCGGAGCGCAGCTGCAGGGCTCAGTAACTGTCGGCAATAACAGTTCCGTGCAGGCGCAAACCATCATTGTCGGATACTCCGGAGGAAAAATCAGTATCGGAAATAATGTTCGAATTGCCGCCCAGTGCATGATGGTCGGTGCCAATCATGTCTACAAAGACCCGGTAAGACCTATTGCCCAGCAGGGACTTGCCGCTGCGGATATCAATATTGAGGATGATGTCTGGATTGCCTCTGGGGTGCGAGTCATGGCCGGGGTGCGTATCGGCTACGGAAGCGTTATCGGTGCGGGAGCGGTTGTAACTAAAGACGTTCCGGCCATGAGCATCGCAGTTGGTGTGCCGGCAAAAGTCATCGCCAAGCGAGATTAACAACGCAGTAATATTCCAGCCTGTAACCTACCGTTTAAACGGTAGGTTTTATTTTGTAAGATATTGGTATCTTCCTTTCAGCCGATCATGTTATTGTCCGGAAGCAGCAGCATTTATATTGACAAAAATGTGATTTCATGTGACAATAAAATACGGGTAGTCATTTAGAGCTCTCACTGCTCTAGGTCATGATATTAAAAACGTAAACCAAATGGAAAACTCCTGTTTTCTGTCGATATGCATTGAAAGGTAGCTGGGAGGTATTATGATTCGTCTCATGGCTTACATTTTATGCATGGTGCTGGCTTCTTTTTCGGCTTTATCTGCAGAGAGCAGGCTGAATTTTCCGACTGTGCAATCTGGTTGTGAATACGATTATCCTCCCTATTGTTTTGTGACAAAAGATGGAAAAGCGGAAGGTTTCTCTATTGCGCTTCTTAATGCTTCCCTCAGGCACATGTCCCTTCAGGCAGATTATAAAGCAGCGCACTGGAATGTGCTGAAGGAGGATCTGGCCAAAGGAAAGATTCAGGTTTTGCCATTGGTCGCAAGGACTTCCAAACGTGAATTGATATATGATTTTACCTTCCCCTATTTGACCATGTTTTCTACGGTCGTAGTCCGTAAAGGCAACACGGAAATTAAGTCTTTTGCTGATTTGAAAGGCAAAAATATCGCGGTGATGAAGGGTGGCAATATTGGTGAGTTTCTGAAAGAGGCTAGGCTTGAGGCCGACATTACAGTTACCGATACTTTCCATATTGCACTGAAGGAGCTTTCTGAAGGAAAGCATGATGCGGTTGTTATTCAGCAAATTGTTTTTCAAAAGCTCAGGAAAATCAAGGGGTTTAATAATCTCGTTGCCGTTGGGGGCGAAATTCCCGGTTATAAACAGCAATTCAGTTTTGCCGTACGCAAAGGTGATTATAAACTGCTTGCCATACTCAATGAGGGTCTGGCTTTCGCCTGTTCATCTGATGTTTACAGAAACCTGTATGCAAAATGGCTGGTGCCTGAACTGAGTAAGGTTCGAACCAGAAAAAAATTGCGTATTGGGGGGAATAAAGATTTCCCTCCCTATTCTTATGTTGATTCAAAGGGAAAGCCTGCAGGTTATCTTGTTGATATTGTTCGCGCCATTGCCCGTGACAGTAATATTGAAATTGAAATACAACTCTCATCATGGCCTAAAGCATTGCAAGATCTTAAAGATGGAAGTAGCGATATGGTTAGCGGGATGTTTTTTTCGCCCGGCCGTACCAAGGATTTCGCGTTCTCTCAATCCGTTTGTACGATCAACGAGATCATTATTGCCAGAAAAGGCACATATATACCAGAAGATATGAATGAGCTTTCAGGTAAAAAAATACTTGTACAGCAAAATAGTGCTATTCAGGAATATATAAGACAAAGTACCTACAGAGCAGATATTATGTCGGTGCCACTCCATGAAGAAAGTCTCAGGCGTCTGGCTGCAGGCGAGGGCGATTATGCTGTGTTGCCCCAAATGCTTGCCAAGTATTTTATAAAAGAGTTGGGAATAAAAAACATCTCTCTTGGCCCTGTTGTTGCGACATCGGAGTTCTGCTTTGCAACCAGGCACTCAAATGGCCCTCTGATCGCAACCTTTTCAGAAGGTTTGGTCGCTCTTGAAAAAACAGGTCAACTCCATCAGATACAATCCCGGAGCCTTTCTCCCTATAAAAGCAATCAGGTCAGTAATGTATTGTTAACCAAGTATATTGCCGTCATTGCCGGCCCGTTATTGCTGCTGCTATTTGGGGTGTTATTCTGGTCCAGACAACTCAAAAGCCGTGTAGGCAAAGCGACCATGGAAATTCAGGAGCAGCGCAAGAGACTGATCCTTGCCACAACATCTGCACAAATAGGGATCTGGGACTGGGACATAACTGAAGACCGTATAAAATGGGATGAGCAGATGCGCATGATCTATGGCATCGGTAAAACGCAGAAAATAGACGGAATAGCGCAATGGAAGGGTATGCTTGTCCCTGAAGACCAGGAGCTTGTCTGGGAAGCCTGCCAGGCGGCAATACGCGGCGAGAAGGAATTTGACCGGGAATTTAGAATCCTTCTGCCAACGACAGAGGTGCGGTATGTGAAGGCCAATGGTCTAGTTATCAGAAATGACCGGAATGAAGCGGTACGCATGCTGGGGGTTAATTATGATATAACAGAACGCAGGTTTGCTGAGGAATCCCTGCGCCGGGATAAGGCAAGGTTAAACAATGTCCTGCAGAGTGCGATGGATGGTTTTCTGGTTATTTCTCCCGAAAAAACGGTGCTTGAGGCTAACTCTGCGCTATGTGCCATGACCGGTTACACTCTGGAAGAATTATTAAGCATGAGCCTGTCTGAGCTGGAAGCGCAGGAAAATCCGGCTGAGGTGGAAGCCCATTTAAAGAAGATCTATGAAGAAAAGAAAGACCGCTTTGAGTCAAAGATAAGGCGGAAAAACGGCACCATTATTGACGTTGAGGTAAGTGTTATCTATGATCCTGCCGATGATGGCCGGTTTATCAGCTTCCTGCATGATATCTCAGAGCAAAAACGCAATGAGGAAATGATGAATAAGCGTATTGTTGCCCTGACAAGACCGCTTGACCATCCGCAGGAACTGACCTTTGAAGAGATCTTCAATATCGCCGACATTCAGCGCCTGCAAGACCAGTTTGCTGCCGCCAGCGGTGTTGCTTCAATTATCACCAATACCGCCGGAGAGCCGATCACCAGACCAAGTAATTTTTGCCGGCTATGTAATGATATTATCCGCAAGTGTCCCAAAGGTAGAGAGAACTGTTATAAGTCAGACGCAGTGCTTGGCAAGTTGAATACCGAAGGGCCGACCATTCATACCTGTCTTAGCGGGGGGCTTTGGGATGCGGGGGCTGCAATTACTGTCGGTGGCCGTCATCTGGCAAACTGGCTGATTGGGCAGGTTCGCGATGAAACCCAGACCGATGATGAAATGCGCAAATATGCCCGCGAGATCGGGGTTGATGAGCAGGAGGTTCTGACGGCCTTCCATGAAGTTCCCGCAATGAAATTAGAACAGTTCAAGCTTGTTTCAGAGGCACTGTTTACCCTTGCTAACCAGCTTTCAGATAGTGCTTATCAGAATGTACAACAGGCACGTTTTATCAGTGAAAAACAAAATGCTGAAGCAGCACTCATCGGCAAGGAAGAGAAATACCGAGCAATTTTTAATGCCCCTTCCGAAGCCATCCTGATACATCAGCCAGAAACCGGACAGATTCTGGAGGTGAATGAAGCGGCGTTGAATATGTTCGGATATGCCTCCAAAGAAGAGCTGTGTTCCAAAACAATAGAAGACTTGAGCGACGATAAGGCAGCGCATACAATGGATATTGCTCTGGCATTATTTGCCAAGGCCATTACTAAGGGAGAGACGCGCTTTGACTGGAGAATCAAGAAGAGTGATGGGAACTGTTATCCCACGGAAGTAGTCATGACCCGGATCACAATTGACAAGCAGGAGCGGGTTCTGGCTGTTTTACGTGATATCTCTGACCGGAAAAACGCTGAAGAGGCTTTGAGAAAAAGCGAAGAAAAATTCCGTACCGTCATACAGTCTACACCAAGCGGCATGTGTTTTTATGAACTTGACGGAGAAGAATTGGTCTTTACAGGGGCTAACCCTGCAGCGCAGCGCATGTTGCGGATATCCGAGAGTGAACTTGTCGGCAAAACAATTACAGAGGCATTTCCCAATCTTGTCGGCAGTAAATTCGTGCAGATTCTGAAAAAGGTTGCCCAGAGAGCGATAATCGGTCAGGATTTTGAGGAGCAGTATTCAGATGGAGCGTTTACCGGATTTTTCCATTTTCATGTATTTGCAACACAGGACCGGCAAATTGCAGTGAACTTCATTGATGTTTCTGAACAGAAACGCGCCGCCGAAGCCCAACGGATTCTTAATACCGCGCTGGAAAATTCAACTGACGCAATTGGCATGTCTACCGCAGAGGGGCATCACTACTACCAGAATAAAGCCTTTAAAGATCTCTTTGGCGATGTCAGTGATTACCCCCCTGATGTTGTGTTTGTGGACAAGAATGAAGGGGAAATGATCTTTCAAACGCTCATGCGGGGCGAAGACTGGGCTGGGGAGGTGAAGATGTATGACCACAACCGCCAGATCCGTGATATCCTCCTGCGTGGGTACGCCAACAAAGATGAACATGGAAAGATTCTATCCCTTGTCGGAGTGCATACGGACATAACCGACCATAAGCAGATGGAAGACCGCCTGCATCAGGCAGAAAAGATGGACGCGATTGGCAAACTGGCTGGTGGCGTGGCGCATGATTTCAACAATCAGCTTGGTGGCATCATGGGCCTTGGCGAGCTGCTGTGTAACCGCCTGACTGATCCGCAGCTGCGTGATTACGCCTTAAGCATTGTTACTGCAGCCACAAGGGCATCCGATATAACCAGCAAGCTGCTGGCGTTTGCCAGAAAAGGCCAGTATCAGTATACGGTGGTTGACATTCACAGTATTATACTTGAGGTGGTTGGCATTCTCAGCCATAGCATTGACAAGAGGATTAAAATTGAGACCGTGCTTGACGCTGCCCCCAGCACAACAATGGGAGACCCCAGCCAATTGCAGAGCGCCCTGCTCAACCTTGCAATTAATTCACGCGACGCCATGCCTGAAGGTGGTATGTTGATATTTACGACTAAAACGGAATTTCTTGATTACCAATTCTGCATCAGCAGACCCTATGAAATTCATCCAGGTTCATATGTTTGCATTAGTGTCAAGGATACTGGTTGCGGTATTGCCAAAGATAAAATAGAGCGAATTTTTGAACCGTTTTTCACAACTAAAATGGTTGGTAAAGGCACAGGAATGGGACTTGCCGCTGTCTATGGAACAATTAAAATGCATAAAGGTGCAATTAATGTTCAGAGTGAACTCGGTAAGGGCGCTACTTTTAATGTGTATCTCCCGCTTTCAAGCAGAGACGTCTGTAACATAGCTGCTCCAGCGCCAATCACCTATGCTTCCAGTCCGTCAAAAATTCTTGTTGTTGACGACGAAGAGGTTATACGGAAAGTCGCAGAATCCATCCTGAACGAACTCGGCTACAGGACAATCTGTTGTGATGATGGCAAATCAGCGGTAAAGTTTTACCAGGAACACTGGCAGGAGATCGACCTGGTTCTTCTTGATATGGTTATGCCTGAGATGAATGGCCCGGAAACCTTTGCGGCAATAAAAAAGATAAACCCGCAAGTCTCAGTTATTATCTCCTCGGGTTACAGCCTCAATGGTGTTGCTCAGGCAATGCTAAATGATGGTGTCTGCGGCTTCATTCAAAAACCATTCCGCCGTCTTCAGCTTTCGTCATGTGTCTTCGAGGCACTAAACAAATAGGCATTGCCGCCCCTGTACCTAACCAAGTCCTTATTAAAAGAGCCTGAAGCCTTAGCGACTCGTAAAATTCATCCACTAAAAACCAAGATTGCCTTTATGGTATAATATAGGGTAATTTTCAAAATTTAAAAAACATACCAGAACTTTTGAAAAATATGTTGCATAATTATTTATACCTGCTATTATACCATGGTAATTAAGCTCGTTTATATGGCCAGATTAAGTCGGAGGGATAAATGTTAATTGGAGCAGCCGCATGGGGACTTCGTGAGACTCCGCTTGAAGAGCAGTTGAAGCTGGTGGGTGGCCTTGGTTTAGGAAGTCTTGAGTTGAGTATTGCCGGACATGAGAATGATTTTCTTCAGGTTGATTCGTCGGCGAAAGATATTGAGTATGCCGCTAAGTTATTTTCCGATAATGGCCTGGCGCTTGTTGCGGCTGCGACCGGGAATGATTTTACTCAGGCAGAGGAGGGGGCTTGTCTGGCGGATTTGGCGCGCCTTGAGAAGGTTGTGGCGATTGCCGGAAAGTTGGGCGTAAAATATCTGCGTGTTTTTGCCGGGTTCAGCCGGGTTGAAGAGGTGGCGGGTAAGCGTTGGGAGGTGATGGTTGATTGCTTGAAAAAGGCAAATGATAAAGCGCGGGAGTGTGGTGTCTGCCTTGCCATGGAAACCCATGGTGGGGTTGAGGAGGTTGCTGGAGGGATCAGGCATTTTTATAGTACCAGCAGCAAGCCAGAGGTTCTGCGGAAGTTGCTCGGTGAGATTCCCGCTGATATGGGACTGGTCTTTGACCCGGCTAATCTTGGTGCCGTTGGGATGAGTACGGCTGAGGTTATCGCGTTATATAAAGAATTAAAAGACAGAATCTACTATCTGCATCTGAAGGATTTCAGGCAGGTTTCAGCCGAAGCGATTTTGCCGTGCGCGTGTGGCGAGGGTGGGCTTGACTGGCGAGAGCTGAAAGCGGTTTTTGCGGCTTTTGCTGGTTACGGGTTTGTTGAGTATGAGATACCAGCTGACATTGAGGACGGGATGAGAAGGTCGATTGCCTGTCTCTAAAATAATGTTTACGTTGATATTAATATTCGTTCAGGGAATTGTTTTATAGATAACATTTGAAAAAGGAATTGAAATGAGCGCACCGAAGATTATTTTTATGCCACATGCTAATATCCAGTATTCACAGCTGGCGCCGGAAAAACGCAAATGGGTTATGGAAAACTCATATCAGAAGCTCTTTGATCTTGTTGAGAAGGGTGGTTATAAGATCGCCTTTGAAGCTTCAGGTTATACTGTTGAAGACATTGCAACGCAGGCTCCGGATATTCTTGAGCAGCTTAAGCGCCTGATAAAAAATGGCCAGATTGAGCCAGTATCATCACCCTATATTCACTTTATGGTTGCAAATATTCCGCAGGAAGTCAGCCTTGACTCCCTGAAATATGCACTTGATATCTGGGAAAAGTACACTGGCGTTCGTCCTGAAACCGGCTGGAATCCGGAATGCAGCTGGGCGTCGTATATTCCTGACCTTTACAAGGAAGCGGGATTCAAGTCTCTTGTGATGGACGCGGATTCATTCATGCTCTCTTTTGATGATATTCGAAAGGCAACAGGGCTGACCTACGATGTGCAGGGCCATAGCAATAAAAACCATCTCTTTAAAATTGAGGATTATATTGCCGACAAGGCCGACTACCTGAAGTATATCACTAATCCATCAAAGGCTGATAACGGTCTTCAGATGATCTTCCGCAGTGACTGCATGGCTAATCCGATGCTCTGGTATCTTATGGGGGCGACTGAAGGGTTGCGTGAGAAACCTGTTTCAATTGATGAAATCCAGCAGATGCTCGCCAAATGGAAAGACCGCATCGCCAGCAGCGGCTCATTTATAATGCCTTACGCTGAAGATGCCGAGTATATCGGTACATCAGCATACTTCTATGTAAAGCAGTTTAACCAGGCACGCTTCTTTGAGCCGGAACCTGAGAGTGTAACCCGCTTTGAGCAGCTTCTTAAGACGGCTGTTGAACAGGGATACGAGCTGACAACACCAAAAGACATCTTTGCAAATACCGAGGTCCTTGATAATCCATATATCATGAATATCGAAAACGGTGTTGCCTGGCACGGTGGAACAGCCAAAGCCTGGGCGAATACGGAGTATTCACGGGTAATGGATCCGGTGTGTGTAATGATTCTTGAAGGCATCAAGGCTGTTGCCAAGGCTTGTGGCCAGAAGCTTGAAAACCTGAGCGGTGATCTTAACATTGCCATGAAGGCGCTTACCAGTGCGTACGTTTCAGACTCACGCTGGCCGCCACTTCCTACCTCACCCGGCCGTTTCAATGTGCGCGAGTCGCTTGATGACATGTACAAAGCCAACGAGGCAATCAAGGCTGCAATGGAAGCAAACAATCTTGTCTCCAGAAAGAGCCTGTACTCGCCGCAACTTATGCAGACACAGATCAAGATGATTGATGAGCAGTTGATGGCAGATAAGTATTTCGGTGAATGAAGCAGCCGGATGTCCTGAAATAATTGTTAGTAGAAATTTACAGAACCCCCTGCATGATAATTAATTTCATGCGGGGGTTTTGTCTGGGTGTGTTTAAACAGGAAAATTTCAGCTAAAAGGTTTCTATTCTGTTCCGGGTTCAAAGTCCACGTGAATATATATCTTATCAGTGTTTAGCCAGAAAAGTACTTATTAACCGCAAACGCTTTTGTCCAGATTTCAGTGGTGATTACCAGATTCTGAAACGCATTATATTGATGAAGTTGCTGGGTTGGGGCGTGGCTGTCTGCATATCAACGCATATTCTGATTGCCGGTTTAGAAAGGAGGCCACGGATAATAGCGGTAATCCATTACATGATTACTGGCGGACACCCCGAGTTGCTTGAGGCTGTTTAGGCAGGTGACATTCATTGGGGCATCATAGCTCTTTCGGAGTGCCGGCAGTATTAACGATGCGATAATTGATATGATGGCAATCACAACAGCCATTTTGCAACGTCCCGTCTAATTGCCTGATATGGAGTTTGTCGGAAAGCCCTGTGGCATACCCCGCATCAAATAATAATGAAGGTAATAACCTCGAAGCATGTTTGTATGGCAATTTATCCCCATTCCACTGAACCTCATTGGCACTGGGATAAAGACCGGTCAGAAAACTCGCCCGGCTTGGCATACATACAGGGTTATTGCAATATCAGGATTATTGCTTTGTCCGGTTGCCGAACAGGGTGCTTTGGTGGATTTCAGCATGTTTGAGCTTCGCTACGCAGAAATTGGCGGGGCAACCGAAGACCATATTCTTGATCTGATCCGTAACCAAAGTACCTTGGCGCCAAATATCTTTGTGCCTGAAACTTTTAATATCGGCACTACCTGTAGGCATTTGCCCCATTAATATTACCTCTGTTGTCATATATTGAGAAGTTGATACCAACCCCATACACGACATCAGAAAACCGCAATCATAACTGCAACATTCTACTTTAGTGGCGGAAATAACGGTATCAGTACTCAAGGCATACCATCTGGTGGCAGCTTAATTTTTCAATCTTGAATGCGATACGGCCATCCGCTTTTTCTTCAAACTCAACAACCTCTCCTTGCGGAGCAAGTGTTACCTGTTTGATTTTGGCGTCAGGTTTAATATTGATATTTATGTCATAAACCGGGTTAAGTTCTTCTATGATTTCAATCGGCTGCGGCCTGACGGGGCCTTTTTTGATATAATCATCACCGCTAATCGTCCCCCCGCGTAAGATTTTATTAGCGTATAACAAATGAAGGATAAAACGATTATGCTGCGGCTGTTCCATGAAGGTGAGACGGCCTTCAGATGGTAGATTGGTCTCTATCTGGTGATCTGCGCCCATAAACTTTCTGATCGCCTTGAGAATCATATCCTTATAAATAACCGCGCCATATGCGTAATAAATTTTAAAGACAGGGTTTGAAAAATACAGAACGCTGTCAGTTATGACCCCGCCGGAAAAACCTGACGGTTCATCGTTATAGGGCGTGTGGCGGTGCGAGCAGAAGTGTTTATAGTCCCGGTTAAAATAGGTATCATAGACATCCCCCATTGACTGGCCGGTTGTTGGCGTGATGCGTTGCGATCTGTAATACATTATCACAGGCGAGGACTGATCGGGCAGGGCAAAGTCACCGGTAGGCAGAAAATAATCAGGACGGTATGGGCTTTGGCCATGGTAGTCCGCGCCAATATCAAAGCAGAATTCCTGCAAGTTAGGTGCTAACCCGCTGGTTCCGGACATGATTAATTTGCCGCCATTTTTAATGTATTTCTTTACCTTTTCACAAAGTTTCGGCGCCAGCACTATGTCGTCAGGCAAGACCATAAATTTATATTTTGTAAAATCCATCTCCGTGTCGATCATTTCAAAGGGGATATGCCCTTCAAGCAACAACCTCGATGCGCCGGTGTCAGAATAGGATGGATCATCACGTTTGCCAGTTCGCATATTGACTGCGCAACTTGAAAGGATGGCAACCTCAGATTTGCTTACCGCGTCAATACACCAAGCCTCCTTTTCCCTGACCTCTTTATAAGCTTTACCGATCAGACGGTAGGTGGATTCATCAAGTTTGCCATTTGGGTGCAACTGATCGCCAATGCTGCATTTGGCATTATTCGCAAGCATCGCCGCACATTCATAACGCAGGGCGTTTTCATGTTTAAACCCACCGAACTCACCCCATGACGTGTGGAATTTGCCGGTCATTCCGAGAAAATCAAAAGGCAGATTTCTGGCATACGCAGCCGAGAGGGGGAAATGGTCATAGCCCCATCCCCCAGTCGGCAGTGATTCAAGTTCAAGATGCGAAAAGTATTTGAGAATTTCTGTATTGCCGCACTGAACGTTGCCGCTGTTATGAAAAATCGGCATATTGGAGTCATAGCGCTTTGCCGCTTCGGTAGTTTTCTGATAATATTTCAAAAGAACCCCCTTGGCAAATTCCACACGACTCTGTTCATCCTCCGGATTCATTCCCAACTCCAGCATATCAGCGATACACCGGTTGCAGCAACACGGCGCCTGGGTTATGATATCAAGAAAGATGCCGTCAGCCTCGGGAAACATCCTTGCCGCTTCAGATATCAGGCTGCAAAGATAATCCAGATAGGGAGAGTTGAAACACAGTTTTGAATAACCTGCATTAAACGGCCCAACCCCCATCCCTTCAGCATTAACCTGCTGCCACTCCGGATGTTGCTTCCAGGCCAGAACATTTAAACCCGCAGATAAGTAAACCGGGACATTAATGCCAACCTCTTTTGAGGCATCAAGCTGGCTGCGCAACAGATTATAGTCAAGGTGCGGGTGAGTTTTACCAACTTCTGTCGGATGATAACTCCAACCATGGTGGCAGAGGGAAAAACAGGTTATCGAGTCAACGCAGGCATCGAGAAGTTTCTGTTGCCATTCATTTTTGTCAAAAGCTTTGCCAATGTTACCGATACATTCTGAGGTGTGAAAGTCCAAATGAACCTGCCTGAATCTTAGTTTATACATGGTTATATCCTTGATTGTAAAATAATATAGCGTTTCCGAGACAAAGGATACCATATGATCTTCTTAATGCTAGTGAAAACCAGATAATATGCTATGACTTTTTTAATTTTTTGTTAAAATTAAAGAGGAATTGATTTGTGTTGGGGAATGGGTGGGATTTACTGTAAGAGAAAAATAATTTGAAAATCGTGGTAATTTATTGGTGAAAGATAGATTGTTGCGCCCAGATATTAAGCGGAAATATGAAGCAATTGGCTATAACTATGCTATTTAATAAATATAAAACCAGCCTAAAGGAATCCGTATGGTATTCTTGATTGGAGGGCAAAATGCCTGAAGAAGGAAAAAAGTATCAGAATCAGGAGCTTACGCTGCAGAAAATGCGAGAATTTCTCAGCCGGCTCAGGCAAGGCGGACATCTGATTATTCCCGGTGAGCGTGAGTTGTCTGAAATTGTCGGTTGTAGCCGTAAAAACCTGCGGAATGTACTCAGGCATCTGCATGACTCCGGCGAGATCACTCATAAGGGGCGTCACCGCACCTTGTCGCTGCAGAATATTACTGGCGGAAGTGTAATCGGTTCAATCGGATTTGTTGCGGTTGGCCGGACCAAGGTTGATAATATCGGCTGGAACAAGTTGTGGGCCAAGCTTCAGCCTGCCTGTGAGGCTGCCGGGATAAACTCAAAGCTGATACTTATCAGTTATGATTCAACTGATGAAGAAGTGAGGCAGCAGTTATTGCAGGCGCCTGAACATCTGGTTGTTGCACGGCTCAAAAACGAACAGCAGCGTCTTGAACTGCGCAAAATGGAAGACAAGAAAATTATTTATCTTGATGATAATTTCTGCTCGCCTGATGATAGCCTGATTATTGTTGATAACTACAAGGTTGGCTTCAGGGCCGCGGAAGAGTTGCACCGGCGCGGCTATAAAAAACCGGCTGCGCTCTTCAGTAATAATATTGTGAATTTCAAGCGTTATAAAATGTATGAGGACAGGATCATCGGTTTCAGGGAGGGTTGCCAGAAGTTCGGCCTTGATTTTTCAAACTCCTCTGAGTTCTGGGTTGACGGGCGGAATCTGAAGTTAATTCTGCGTCTTGTCCGCTGCTGTCCTGAAATCATCAGAAACAATTATGATTCGGTATTTCTATATAGCGATGACAATGTCGAATTTGTCTATTGCGCTTTTGAGGAAGAGAGCATCGTAATCCCCAATGACCTGGGATTGGTAACGGTAAACAGTTTTGATAACGCTCTGGGGCATAATCCGCCAATCTCGGCAGTGGGGCATGCGACCACCAAAGTGACTAATAAGCTTGTGGAAATATTATCTGGAATGTTGTCGGGAGAAATAACAGGACGCTCAAAATATTATCTGGAGCCGGGTTTTCACGAAGGCACAACATTAAGGCCAGTGCAAAAGGGTTAGGCAGTGCAAAGCGTTTCACGCTTATTGAGATGCTGGTGGTTATTGCCATTATTGCGATCCTTTCGTCACTGCTTATGCCTGGAATGATATCTGCAGTATCAACGGCGAAACTTACGGGTTGTTCGAATAATCTCAAACAGCTTTTTATTTCTTTCACACAGTACGAAAATGATTTCCATTATTTGCCTGCTCCCTGTTCATACGCCGGAGTCAGCGGTAATTACCGCTACTGGACAGGAAAATTATCTTTAGGCGGCTATCTTGAGGTAAACGGCGACAGTTATTGGGGGGGGCAACCAAAGTAAATTGCCCTTTACTGGTAGATTATGTCGCAGAACCTGATCAGCCTGAATTTGATTACGGCATGACTTTAAGATTTGCCTACTATAACATTGCTCAGGCGGCTCGCTATCATCCCGCCAACACTGCCATCACTTATCTCTCGCGGATAATTGCTTAAGCATGGACTCTCTTGAGGTTGATGGAGGGCGCAAGGTATACTCGGCCAATCACTGTGCTTCATGTTGTGCATTGAATTCGACGCGGCTGTTACCTGCCTATATTGAAGGAATGTGGTATATTGATACGGACAATTCAAGGATTCTCTCTAATCTGTATGGTTCATGTGAACTGGCCGCAGAAATTAATGGACAGAACATTAATATTTCCGAAAGTACGGAGTTCCTATTTTCTGACAAAGTTTACTTTACGCTAACGAGCGATTCTCCGGTAAGTTTCGACTTTGTGCTGCGACTACCTAAAAACTCAGGAGACGTTAAGTTGAAAACCGGTGGCAATCCGGAAATAATTTATGAAAAAGATCATATTGTAATTAAAAAAGAATCGTCTTCAGAAGATACTCTGGAAGTTGATTTTTCATTTGAAATCAGTAAAAATGTTCAGCATGACGGGGTGCAGGCATACTATAGCTGGGGGGGCGCTAATTTTCGCTGTTCCCATAAAGAGCAAAGAAATTTCATTTCTCCCTATTAAGCGGTATGGCCGGGATACTGAATTCAAGACTTATTTTCTGAAGGCGGCTTCAGATAAAGAATGGAAGTATATTATTGACCCGCATGCTGCCTTTAAATTGGTAAATATATCTGGCAATAATAACAGCCCCTGGGAAGAACCTCCAATTGCTTTACAGGGAACAATGTTGACTTCAGAGGATGAAAAACTAGAGACAAGATTCTTGCCGATGGGGCATAGCAAATTGCGCAGAGTAGCATTCCCGTTGTCTTGTGAAATTCAGGAAAAGTGCTTGAAAAAAGTTTCTGATAAATTATCTGAAGAAGAGGATCCCATGTTTGCATTTTAAATATTTCTGTGATTCAAGAGAAGCCAGACTGCTGAGTAAAAGTATTTGTAAAAGTAAAATTATCAATACTGCATTTTCATTTTTATGAAAGTGCAGTTTTTTTAAGTCAGAATTTGGATTGGCAGTTATTTTTGAGCAAATGATAAGTGTGTAAAAATTTATCCGTAATCCGTGCGGTTTGTTTTGTTGTTCTTTTTTGCAAGATGCTTTATATTAAGATGTTATATTAAATACTTAGCTTGTTGAATATAAATATTTGTTTATCTGTGAAGTAGCT
>QKCJ01000009.1 GCA_003245715.1 bacterium | reverse complement strand
ACCTGGAGATTTTATTTATACTGAAATGACACGAATATCAGGTTTTATTCATGTGGTTTTGTCCGTCAACAATTACGGCAAAATCACAGTAACTGGAACTTTTCATTTTTAGAGGAGATGACATGGATAAGTATGTATGTGATGTTTGCGGTTGGGAATATGATCCGGAAGAAGGACTTCCTGGTGAGGGAATTGCGGCGGGTACATCTTTTGATGAACTTCCGGATGATTTTGTCTGCCCGGAATGTGGTGCCGGCAAGGAAGAATTTTCAATCGTTGAATAGCCTGCTATTGCAACTCACTGAGCTGGCGGCGCAGTTGTCGGCTGTAGCTGATGAATTCCGCGGTCTCAGGCCGCGGTTTTTCATTGATTGAAATAGTGTGCAGGCTGCCTCTGGCGGATTTGGGCATCACGACAATCCTGTCAGCAAGAACCAGTGCCTCAGAAATATCGTGCGTCACCAGCAGTATGCTCAGCCCCTCCGCTTTTACCAATCTCAGAAGCAACTTCTGAAGTTCTCCGCGCGCCATATGGTCAAGCGAGGTAAACGGCTCATCCAGCAGCCAGATTTTTGTATCAGATAAAAGCTGCCGGGCAAAAACTACCCGCTGCAGCATCCCGCCCGAGCATTGATACGGAAAGTTGCGCCGGTATTCAGATAACCCAGTCTCATGCAAAGCAAGTTCAAGACGGTCGATATATTGCGGACGTATTTCCTCACCCCGCAGGCGGATCGGTTCAAGAATATTATTCTCAATACTCAGCCACGGCAGCAAGGTGTTCTGCTGCGGAATATAGGCTACGTTACTTGCGGTTTTTCCATTGTCCCCGGAGTCGGCACCGTCGATAATTATCCTGCCGCTTTCTGCTTTATGCAGGCCGCAGGCAAGTCGCAGCAAAGTTGTCTTACCACAACCGCTCGGCCCCAGAATGCAGGTAACCTCCCCCGCCGCCGCATAAAAACTGATCTCAGAAAGCACCGCATGGACACTGCCGTCAGACCTGACAAAGGATTTAGTCACCTCAGAAAAAAGTACTGCCTCACTCATACCCTGCGCGCCTCCCAGTGGCCATATTTCAGCTCCAACAATAACAGGATTTTATTCATAATTACCCCAAGAATTCCAATCAGGATTATCGCAGCAAAAGTGTAGGAATAATCCAGAGTCGAATGGCTGACCCAGATGGTGTAGCCAAGGCCAGAGCGCGTTCCTGGATACATCTCGGCAGCTACAATCACCATCCAGGAACGCCCCAGACCAATCCGCATCCCGCCAATGATCTCCGGCAGGCAATAAGGAAAAATAATCCGTCGCAGAATCCTGTACCGCTTAGCCCCGGCAAGCACAGCCATCTCCACCAGGTCTTCCCTGACGCTGGCGGCTGCGCGCTTGGTGGTGTAAAAAATCGGAAAGAAGGCGGCCATTGCAATTATCAGAAGCATCGCCGGAAGTATGTTGTCAATGACTGCATGCGACCACGCATCAAAACGTCCAAAGACCAGATCCGCCAGAGAATCAACCCCGATAAAACTTATCATAACCGGAAGCCAGGCAATCGGACTGACAGCGTAGATAAAATCCGCTGTAGGGTCGACAAAGAGCGAAAGACGCCTGGAGCGCCCGACCAGCAAGCCAAGCGGCACGGCCAAAGCCGTTGCGATAATAAAACCGGAAACCGTTCGCACAAACGAGACTATCAGTGATTCCGACAATGGCGGCAGTTCAGATATCTGCGGCGTTGCGCCAAGATGCCAGAGCAGAGAAAAAACCGACGAAATCGAAGGCAGGGAAAAATTATTGCCACGTTGCGCCAACCACCAAACGACAAGTATCAGCAGGGGCAGGATAATCCCCACCCCGCCATGCACTAAAAACCTGCTGACTTTCTTTGATAAACGTATCATACCAGACCCAGCCAGCCCTACTTGTCCGCAACTGGCGCTAGCAGATAATCTGCGACAATCTGTTCAATCTGCCCCGGCGTTTTGCCCTTTAGGCTGCCACCGAACTGCTTCATCTCAATCATCATTTCGTACCAGCGCTTGCAGCCGGCAAGCCATGACCTGTCGGCCTCAACAACAAAAAGGTTGGAAGGGATACTCTTCTTTTCGACCTCATGCGGCGCTCCACTCCAGCGGATAGCACTGTGTAAAACACCATCAAAACCGTTTTTATCATTTATTTTTATTGCCGCCGCCCGAAACAGTTTGAGCAAGCCTTCAAGCTCTTCCTTATGCTCCGTGATAAACTTGCTGTTAGCCGCAACACAGCAACACGGATGCGAGTACCACTCCCCCTCAGGCGGCAGATCACGAAGCTGCGCGATAACCTTGCCAACCCCTTTAAACTCAGCCAGCGCCACCTGCGGCTGATTCATGACAAAACCGTCCACCACCCCGCTCTGCAGGGAAGGCACCATATTCGAGTCCTTGTTCAGATTAATCAATTGCACCTGAACCTGAGTACCCGACGCGCTCTGCTCGGAAGGTCCATATATTATGCCCTCGTGCCTGAGCGCAGCCATGAAGATCAGGTACGCCACAGCCTTGGGGGCTTTATAGCCGATTTTAATAGGTTTGATTGATTTGCGCGCAAGGATCAGAAATTCGCGCCAGTTATTGATATTCATCTTATTACTGATAACCAGCATGTCACCATCAGCATTCACCGGAGCTACCACCTTGATTGCTGCGCCCTTGTCAATCGCAAATACCGCAGGGGCAAAGCCGCCAAAACCGATATCAATATTTTCGCGGCTGAGAGCTGAAGGCATCCCCGAACCGCCTCCGACCTTGATAACCTCAACACGCGCCTTCTGCTGCGCGCCGAGCATCAGGTCATAGATATGCCTGTCAACGATTTTCTTCAGCCAGTACCCGCCAGCTCCGGCAGCCAGATCCGCACCGCAGTCAGCAGCGACAAAGAGCGGTAGATGATGGTCATGCCCCACCTGCCCGATACGGATAAAAGGTATGTTTTTTTCCTGTGCCTGCAGAGACACATTTGACGATACAACAATAGATATGAACACTGATATGACAGATACTGCCGATATTATTTTAGAATGCATTATTTATGCTCCAGTTGGCTTATAAAAGAACCCCCGGTTCCTTCTGTGCGGTGTAACCGTTTGCCGATTCAACTTTTTATCATTGCTGTCTCCGAAAAAAAACCTTTGTTACCGGCACAAAATCTTAACACTAATATTGTAGTCCAATAACGGTAAAAATGATATAATTAGATTATAGGCTGATTATATGTAAAGTTTCCAAATAACACAACCAGCAAAAATGGTAAAAGAACAAGAGGATATTTTCAATGGCTCTAGCCTGTAAAATCTGCGATAAAGAACTCGACGCCTTCTCGGGCGGGCGCTGTCGCAAGTGCCGGCAGCTTGTCTGTTCATCCTGTACCGCTCAAGGCTCGGCAACAGAAGCCGACGGCCTGCTCTGTAAAGAATGCGCGGCAGACGAGCAGAAACATGAAAAAATTCAACCCGTTGACAGCCAGCCCGACTTTGAAGTAAAAAAAGCTCCTCTCTGGCTCTGGATTCTGGTACTTGCCATAATTGTCGGCGGACTGGCCTATGTTATAATCACCCCATATATCGAAACCCGCGAGGCCATGAACGCAATCCGCAACGGTAACGAAGAGGAATACTTTAAAGCTCTCGATATCCTGGCGAATATGGGCGGCAGCTATGCCCTCAACACCCTGCGCGAATATATCGATCAGGACGATGAACCAATCCGCTCACGCGCACTCAGAGCAATCGGCGCACTGCCGGGAAATGATCCAGTGATTTATCTGAAAAAACTCCAGACCTCCAAGAATACACCAAATTACCTCAAATCAGTGATTATCGAGGCCCTCCTCGAACATGAACGGCGTCACGGCCCGTAATTTACACTATCAATTTTAATCGTACAGATAAGCTTCTTTCTACAGCCACCTTAACCGGTGGCTTTTTTTTATTTTTTTTAAAAAAAGACTAAAGTTTTACCTTGCAAAAGATCTGTAATCTGAATATAGTAGTTTTTATAAGAATTAAAAAGTGATAAAAAGAGACAATTAGTGAAAAGGCGCGCCATGAGCGAGAACAACAACTCATTCTTTTATGGCCGCTGCCAGAACAAATTAAGCCCCAAGGGTCAGGTGGCAATTCCGAAGCGTTTTCGCAGTGTTTTATCAGAAGAGGAAAGCCAGCAGGGATTTGTTTTGATACCAGGCCAGGACAACTGCATTTACATGTACACGCACCGGCAGTTTGGGGTTATCAGAGAGAATGTCAGAAACATCGCACTTAGTGAGAATGACCCCGAGTTCTTCCGGTCTTTTATGGAAGAGGCATCACCGGTTGACCTCGACACTCAGGGGCGGTTTGTAATTCCTGCCGCTCTCCGAGAATACGCGCAGATAAAAGGCAACGAGATACTCTTTATCGGCATGGATGACAGGATTGAGCTGTGGGAGGCTACAGTCCGCGAAAGCCAGCGCCCGCAGGAGCAGGATTACCGCCAGATGCGCAAACAAAAAGCAAAAGACATATTTGGAATTTAACGTTAAGCATATAACGCGAGCTTGCCGGCGCTCCTGAACATTTAGGAGCAATTCCGGGGGGGATTAAGTCCGGCAAGCTGTACTATTATTCTGCCAGCATTGCAGAAAACATTTTTCGGGGGGAAAAGGAAGATGCAGAAAACATTAGGGGGGGAGTGCCGTGCCCAAAGCGCAGGCGCTACTCTGAAGAAAGTAGTTTCCCGCAAGAACACTCAATTCAGGAGTGTTGATTTCCGGGGGGGAATCACTGCGGGAGACTCACTTTCTGTTACCGGCAGCTCATTTGCCAAGATCGTCGGAAAGCTCAACCTTAATTCCACGCCATCCAGTTTTTCCTGAATAAGCAAAAAGTCCCATCTGCGTAATTGCAGTCTTCCCGTAATAACGACCCGCGTTTTTCCCGCGCGGGTCGGCATTTATTGACAACCTCAAAAGCCCGCAAATCTTTCCCGTTTAAAATTATCTCTGTCTTTTTCTTTCTCTTATCGGTGAGATTTATTATAATAGCCGTAGATAACTGGTTACCACGGGGAAGAACATGGCTGATAAAGAGATCAATTTTACCTTAAAAGCTGATGATATAAAAATAACCGCCCTCAGTCTCAAGGACGGACGCCTTGAACTTTCTCTGAGTGCGAGCTTTGATTCTGCAGAATTTGCCCAGGATCTTCTGGCACAACTGATAAAAAAATCCACAAACCAAGAGCCGGAAGAAAAACTGGTTCTGGATAACTCCGTCAATAAAGAACCAGAAACCCCGCTTGCCGA
This sequence comes from bacterium, assembly GCA_003245715.1. GTDB lineage: Bacteria > Planctomycetota > SZUA-567 > SZUA-567 > SZUA-567 > SZUA-421. Next base: position 53,304 of record QKCJ01000009.1, on the reverse strand, counting down.
GATTAAGCCGACAGCCCCTGAGTTTGCTGAACCGGAAGATAACTCCGCACCAACACTCGCCGAAGACAATATAACAGAGAGCAATAATGGCGCAGTAGCCCCAGAACCGGAAGAGTTAACAGACACGCACAGGCAACCTAAGACAATTATCAAGCCTGATTCATTACCGCAGGCAATTTCTGATTCTGATAATGAAAAACCAGCTCCTGTCATCACCCCGGCTCCAGCCATCCCAGTGACTAAAAGCCGCTATGGTGAGCCTGAAAGTAGTATTGAATGGAGCGCGGTTCTGCACAAACCTGAAGTGCAGCCGGAAAAATCCGAGAACAAACTCTACGACGAACCTGAAGATTATTTCTCTGAAGAAGAACCTCTTTCCCCTTCCGATGAAGATAATGAAGAATTAATAACTTCTCCTGAGTCCTCAGAGCAGCCTGCAACCGATGACGAAGCAGAAGAGGTCAGCCAGTGTGACGAGGGGGCAGAGAAAGCAACTGAAGATAACGAACCAGCGCTGCCAGAAGAGAGCGCCCCGGAAAATAATACCGATGCCGAGCCGGAGCAGTTCCAGAAAATCATCGACACCTCAGATGAAGTGCCTGATCTACCTGAAGATATAAAGCAGGATGAAGAAGAGCTGAAAAACATCTTCACCCCGCCGGCTGACGATGAGCAGATAGAAGACAAGCCGCTAACCGAGACTCAGGAACCACCGGCAAATAAAAACTATGACAGCAGCTTCTTCCATGAATTAAGCCCGGCAGTAAACAGCCATCTGCCAGATGACCTGCCGCCTGACCTCGGTATGCCTGAGAAATCGCCAGCACCCTATGCGCCTGATAATTTTTCGCAGCACCCGGCAGGAAACGAAGCTGAGCCAAAAGCAAAAACCAGAATCAAGTTTGTTTGCCCCAAATGCCACACAACCGGCCACCAGAACATCAGCAGACTCGGCAGCGTGATAACCTGTGAAAATTGTGGCAGGGCAATGAGATTAACGCTCAAAAAATAATCTTCGTGATTGACACAACACGAGAATGTCAATAAAATTTAATATCAGGTAAACTTTCATTAATCAACTGTTAGTCTTTTTTGAGATTACAATATATGACTTCGCTTCAGGCAAATAAAGTCGGAAAATTCGGTAAAATAGCTCTGGAACAAGGGTTAGTCACACTTGCACAGATACAGGAATGTCTTTCTGTGCAGATGGATTATGAGAGATCCGGGAAAGATGTCCCTAAACTCGGCACAATTCTTCTGGCCAAAGGTTATCTGACCTCGGCCCAGGTAAAGGGTATTCTCGACAAACAGTCTCTGGAAAAAGAGAATGCGGAAAACCAGAAATCCAGCAGTTTCATCAAGGTCTACAAGGCTGGCGAGGTAATCTTCCGCGAAGGCGACACAAACGCACGCGACCTGTATCTGATTCAGGAGGGTACAGTCGAGTTATCCATGCGCAACATCCAGCTCAATGAACGCTGTGGCCCGGGGTGTTTTCTTGGCATTACCGGTTGTCTGCTCAAGACCCCGCGTTCGGCTACAGCAATAACCAAGACCAAATGCTCCATCTACAGGATACCGGAAACTCAGGCGCAGATGTTTTTCAGGACCAAGCCTGAAATGGCAATCAAACTGGCCACCATTCTTGCCAAGGACTTATTTACAATCAAGAACCAGTTTGTCGAAGCCAAGCTCTATACAAAGAATGCTCCGAAAATTCCGCCCAAACCTGAGCCTGACAGCATGACCGTCAAACTTGATGAACAGGGTCAGCTTGTTATCACACAAAACACCTCTGCCCTGCAGGTAAACAATAAACCCGGAGGCATCGGCACGATCATCCGTGCGGGTGATATCATTAATTTCTGCGAAAAGAACTTTAGCTTTGACGCCTCTGCGCCGCAGCAGCCAGAACAGCTGAAGCCGGTTCCACAGAAGCCAACGCCGCCACCGCAAGCCCCGATAAAGCAGGCGCAAGCAATTGCGCCGCAAAAGAAAATTGAGGAACCGGAAGATTCCGAGGAGTTGCAGGCAATTCAGGAAGAGCCCGAGGATATTGATATCCCAAGCCCGGTTCAAAAGGCAGAGCCTTTACCTGCGGCAACTGTTGATTTTGCGGAAACTGAGCCGGCAGAAACAGCAGAAGGGGTGACGGATAACGCCGGCGAAGAAGACTCAGGCGAGGGTGAAGAGGGAAGTTTCGAGGATGATGAGCAGCAGGATGACTCTGCGGCAACAACAAAAATCCGCAGGCTCACTTTAGCGACACCGCGTTCCGGTGCAGCCAAAGTATATTCCGGCATTGACGAAATCCTCAGCAGCATTGACCAGTTAAAGAATCCCGGTTTTTCTCAGGAAATCATTGCAGCAACAAGCAAGCGGATTGATTTTCTTCTTCAGATTGAAAAACTTGAACAGAAGCGGGTCGAAATTGAAAGTGCTGAAGAAGGTCCGTCAGACCGCGTGAAGAATGAATTCACCCGCCAGCGCCGTGAGATCCAGAGGATTCCGCCGCGTGACATTCTTGAAAACACCATGCAGAAGCTTAAAGACCGGATCAATCCTCCGCCACCACCACCTCCTCCGGAAGATGAAACAGAGGATTACCAGCCGCCCAAACCGCCCGAGCCGCTGGAAGCAGATCTTAAGGAAGCTTATGACATTGCGATCTTACAGAAACAGATTCTGATAAACCGCGATGACAGCACCGATGCGACCCTGACAACCTGCATGGAGGCGGCTGTGGACGAACCGCTTTACCAGATATTCGCCAAATATGAAATCCCGTCAGAGGCGCTCTTTGGCTGGGGCATTTACGCTATGGCGCTCAAGAGTTATGGCGACGCACAGACTCCGCGAATCAAGGATATACGCAAGGAACTTAATGAAGCGGCCGAAAACACCGGCAAAGGTTTCCTTGGTATCGGTAAGAAAAAAGTGGATGACAAACAAATAGCCAAACTCGAAGCTGAAGAGAGCAAGCGCAAATTAATTCTGACCAATGTCAACCGCGAGCTGAAGGTTATCGAAAAGGAGATGGTCGATACCCTCTGGAGTGTCTATGAACTTGCCGCGCTTCAACTGGTCAAGGGCGTTGATAAGGGTGAAGAACCGTTTTTCCGGGGATTTTTGCGCTGGGGTCTTCTGGGGCATTCCCCGTTATGGTTTGACCGAAAAAAGTGCAAGCAGATTCTCAAGGAATGTGCCGAGCCGCAGGGTGAACCCGTGTTTAACATGGATTCCCAGCTGGTGTTTTATTCCGACGAGCTTATTGACTTAACCTCGCGCGGCCTTCTTCCACCCACAGCTAATGAAGACCTTGAGTTGAATCACCGAAACACCCCGCTCTGGAAAGCAGACCGCTCATGGCGCAAAATCATCAACAATAATATGCAGAAGGGAATCCTCGATGATATCCTCAAGAAGGTTGATGATGAAGCCAGGGAAATAAGGGAAGAGCAGAACAATACCGAGATTGAACTTGAAAAAGTACAGTCGCAGGTCGCGAATAAAGAGAAGAAAAAACTCATTTCTCAGTTCAAGCATCAGATCCAGAATTTCAAGGTCAAGGCCGGGCGGCTTGAGCGCATTGTCGAAAAAGTCCGCGACGAGATGCTACCCCGACTGATTGAAGATACACATATGGCCAAGGACAATCTGACGGAGACCGGTATTGAGTTCAAACCTGAAGACCTCGCCATGCATGAGATCAAATGTATGCGCCGTAACGCCCGACTTGTCGCCAAGCTAAAAGAGCCGTATCTGCCATTTTCATTGAACGAACGCTACAAACCGGAGAACGACTGTGTCAACAGCCGCGATGCGGTTATCGAGTCCATCCGTGATGCGGAATTCCGCGACCCGCTGATCTTCAAGGAATCGCTCATACCCTCAGCCAAAAAGGTACACCGCATTCTCATGCGTATTCCGCCGATTATTATTGTCGCACCGGCTAACGGTATACTGGGCTTTATGATGGCACCGCGCGCTGGCGTGGACTGCGGCCGCCTTGTCATCCCTGCTTATTTTGAACGGGCGAATATGCGTGAGGAGATACTTTGGAATACCCTCTCAGACTTCAGATTCGACACCAGTAAAGCGTCTGCGGGAGTTGATATAATGAACAGTGACACACTTGTCGCCGCTTACGCCGAGGTCCGCTGGAATCTGCGCAAACGCGACAAGGAAGTCCGCCAGAAAGCGGCTATCTATATGGAAGAGAATGAACGCACCAACTGGCGCCGTCATTACAGTATTTACATGAAGAGTGCGATTGATTCAGGAAAACTGCTGTTTTATAAATGCCCGGAATTATATGAACTGATTATCAATAAATTCATCGACCTGCCGGGCGGCTGCGAAATCCTCAAACGCTAGAGTCTGTTGCCAGGGATCAAGCAGAGCAATGTTTGATATGGTAGAGAATTATTCCTGCCGCAACCGAGACATTAAGGCTTTCAATTTTTCCGCACATGGGTATGTATATTTCAGTTGCGACGGCAGTTATCGCTTCAGGAACGCCCTGCCCCTCCGACCCCATGCAGACAGCCAGCGGAGCCTGATAAGCAACCTGACTGTAGTCATTGGCCCGCTGCGAGTAGTTAGCGGCATACAAGGTTAGCCCCGCCTTCTGTGAGGCGCTGATAAATTCTAACTCACCAGCCCGGATACATGGCAAACGGAATGAGCTTCCCATTGCCGCGCGAAGAAAGCGTCCACCCAGTACATCCGCACCGCCGATAAAAACACAACCATTAAACCCGGCCGCCTCAGCCACCCGGACAATAGCCCCCGCATTCCCCGGATCCTGCACCGAGCAACCGACAACCAGTCTGGCCCCGGTCGTAAAAACACTCTCAAGGCTAAGAGGCTCTGCCGCCAGCAACACCGCCACCCCCTCCGGACTGTTAAGGCGTGAAAATTTCTTATAACAATCCTCGCTTACAGTCAGGATTTCCGCTCCGCGTAAAGACGCCTCCGCCTGCAATGATTTAACCTCAGGCTTATCAATAGCCTGCTGGGTAAGAATCAGTGACTTAAGCTCAACCGCTGAAAGCAGCGCTTCCTGCGCAAGATGAATCCCCTCGGCAAGGAATGACGAACGATCCGGATTTTTCGCGATACGGACCAGATCTTTAATCTGCTCATTCTTGCGGCTAGTTATAATCATATGCGGTTTAATCTCTCAAAAAATGCCAAGATAATAAAAAACGAACTTGCGCAGATACGGTAAAATGTTATCATACTTTATACAAAAAATGTAGCTTTAATAACAATATGGTTATACTCATTTCTGCTGATAATGCAACAGGGCAATAATGCGCGAACACAGAATACCAGGAAGCCTGAATCAAAAAAAAGGCGACATTGAATATAACGGACACATCCGCATTGATGGTGATGTCAGGGGGTATATTAATATCAAAGCCGCCGGGGATATCAATATCGGCGGCGATTGCGAGAATACAAACCTTACCGCAGGCGGAAGCATCAACGTTGGCGGCAATATTACCGGATCAACCAGAAACCTGATAACAGCCACCGACGATATCAGCCTCGGCGGAATCAGAGATGTAGGGATTCGCTGTAATGGCAACCTCTCCACGGTTATCCGCGTGGAAAACTCCAATATCAATATCTGCGGACAGCTGTCAGGACCCAAGACCATCCTGCGTGACTGTCACGTCACCGCGCTTAAAGGAATTCTTCTGCACTCAGTTGAATGCAGTGGACCGGGGTCTTCGATTTTAACCGTCGGGGTTAACTTTCAGCGCATTGAAGACACTGCCTTTCTGCAGGAGAAACTGGATAAAAAAGAATTTGAACTCCAGCATCTTCTTGACCGACTCGGTCCCATGCTTCAAAGGGCAGTAAGAGAACGCGATTACGGACTGAAACTAGGTCCGGATATCGACACCGAAGTAAGCCGTTGCCGCAATTTTGACAAGGAGATCTCGGTTCTGCGAAAAGACATCCAGAAAATCAAAGAACATTACAGCGATGAGGCGGTTGCCTGCATTGCAGTCAACAGAGCTATTCAGTCAGGAACACAGATCTACATAAAACGTTACTTTAAAATGGCAACATCGAATATAAATGGCCCCGTCAGCTTTATCGCCAATGACGAGAAAAACTGTATAATTAAAGAACAGAATCTTCTTCTGCATGAAGTTTGATGGTAATAGGGTGAACAGATGAGTGAAAGCAAATGGACTCTTGATAAAATTGAAGAGCTGTACAGGAAATTCCGACCCGATACTGTCAACAATTACGGGAAGACAGTCGGTATTGGGGACAGCGATGACCACGCGCGGGTTTTTTTACGTACGCAACTGCTCAAACGCGGCTTCAGTGTCTGGAGCGCGGATAGCAGCCTGGCAACTCTGAAAATGATTAAAAACCACAAACCAGACTGCTGTATTCTGGATATCAATCTTTTTCCCGTTTCAGGTATCGATATTCTTGAAACCTTAAGCCGTGATGAAGAGTTCAAAAAGACGCTGGTTCTGATTACCGGCAACGCGCTCAACCGTGAGGATTGCGCAATCGCCAGAATTTATGGCGCGGCCAGCATCATGAAAAAACCCATACAGGGCGGCGCAATTGCTGATGAAATCAACAAACATCTCAAGAGCAGAGCGAACTGAAAAAGTCAATATTAAGCACCAGACCGATTGTACCGTCACCAAGTAACGCGCCGCCGAGAATGCCCGGTAGTTTCTCAAGCCCGCCAATGCGTTTGATAACAACCTGCTGGTGGTCCATAATTTCCTCGACCATAAGGCAATACTCAACACCTTCACTGTTTTTGATGATAACCCCGATTCCGCCACGTTTGCCTTTTTCAACGCCAAAAGTCTCAGACAACCTGATAAGCGGAAGCAGGCCGCCCCTGACCTGAACAAACTCGCCCCTCTGCTGGAAGGTCTCAATCTTGTCATCACTGAAATAAATCGTCTCGACAACATTGCGCACCGGAACAATATAACCATTGTCGCCGACTTTGATAATCAGCCCCTCAAGAACCGAGAGCATAATCGAAAGCGGAATACGCAGCGTTACTTCAGTGCCGACACCGGGGGTACTCTTAAGATCAATACTGCCCCCGATACGGCGGATATCCTCAAGCACCGAACTCATCCCCACCCCGCGCCCGGAAATATCAGAGACCTGCTTGGCCGTTGAAAGCCCATCATAGAAGACCATATCACGGATCTGCTTGTCGCTCATCTGGGAAATTTCAGCCACACTCACCTTCCCCGATTCAACCGCCTTGGCCTTGAGCTTTTCAAGATCAATCCCCTTGCCATCATCAGTAACCTTGAGTATCAGCGCATCATCTTCATTACTCGCCTCAATACCGATAACACCCTGCGAATCCTTGCCGCAGGCAATACGCTCATCCGGAAGTTCAATACCATGGTCGCAGGAATTCCTGACGATATGAACCAGACAGGCATTAACGTCATCAAGCATGCTCTTGTCAATAACCGCGCTCTCCCCCCCGACCACCAGGTTGATTTTTTTGCCAAGCGAATTAGCCGTATCGCGCACCATCCGCCCAAGACTTGCTGTGACATTACGAATCTCAACTCGTCTGATATCCATAAGCGATGCCTGCAGATGAAAAACCTGCTTGGCAAAATCAGCACTCGCCCCCTTAAACTCGCGCAACAGTTCCTGATACTTGGTTCCAGAAATCTTTGCATACTGCTTCTGCAGGTTATTAAAGACCTCGCCAAGAATTATCATCTCGCCGACATTCTCAAGGAAGTGGTCAATCTTTGCTTCTTCAATACGCACCGTCTTCTTGACAACGGCCGACTCCGCCCGCTTGACCCGGCTCTGCCCGGAGGCGTCAGCCACCTCTTCTTTTGGGGTTTGAGCGTAGGCGAGTATGGACTTAAGTGTGTCTTTATAATACTCACTCTGAAGGGAATCAAAATCAAGATCAAGATCCGCAAAAACCTCAACACTGTCTTTCGCATCCTGAATGACCTCAGCAATTTCTTCAATTCCGGCTTTGGAGACAACCTCGATAAATCCGGCAAAGACCTTGAAAAAAGCTTTCGCCTCATCATCCTCAAGCGGAGAATTCTGCGCCTTAGCCAGAAGTGCGGCGATAGTTCCATACTGCGACGTAAGGTCGGTTTCGGCAAAATAGACCTGTTTGTCAGCTTTAAGCTGATCCTGCCCGGATGAGGCATCAAGAACACTGCGGACTTTTTTACAGCACTCAGCCAAACCGGCAACGTCAATAATCCCCTCAAGCGAAGGAAAAAGTTCATCAACCGCAGTAAGCAGTTCATACACCAGCGGCTCAAGGGATGTCCCCTGAGAAAAAGAATTAATCACCTTGTCAAGATGGTCAAGGTAAGACTTCTCGCGCAGGGTCAGACTACTGGTCTCTTCATTGTCGATGATACGCTTGAATGACGCCTGCAATAAGTCGCACCCTTCAAAGAGCGCGTCCATGACATCACGGTCAACAAGGTCGGGAGACTTATGCACAACCGCCATCAGATCCTCAAGGCGATGGGCGACCTGCTTTAAATTATCAAAGCCAAACATCCCCGCACTGCCCTTTAAGGAGTGGACATGCCGCAGAATGGAATAGAGCCGCTCTTCATCACGCGGATTCTCCTCAAGCTCAACCAGTTCCTGATTGAGTATCTCAAAGCGGTCATGGCTTTCCTGAAGAAATACGTGTAAAAATTGTTCTATGTCATTGTCTGACATCTGGTCTTCCTGTTTGTATAAAGCCTTTAATTCTTTTCGACGAGTCCAAGAGCCTTCTCAACAGCAGTAATCACCGCCGTGCGATCATATGGCTTTACGATATAACGCTTGGCCCCCATCTTGAGGCAGTTCATCACCGTTCTGGCGTCGGATACGGATGACGCCATCACCACCGTCGCATCCGGGCGCAACTCGATTATCCGCTTTAAGACTTCCGTTCCTTTAAGTTTGGGCATGACAATATCAAGTGTAACCAGATCAGGATCAAACTTCTCAAACATCTCAAGAGCCTCCACCCCGTCTGCAGCCTTGCCGACCACCTCGTAATTACGCTCGACAAATATCTTTTCAAGAAACGCGCACATTACCGGCGAATCATCAACAATAAGCACCTTCTTGTTGCCCTCTGTTGATACGACGTTTTCAGTTTTACTCTCAAACAACTCCGGTTCATTACAATCAACCGCCTTAAGCCCGATAACGCCACAGATCGGACTCTGCGCATAAATAACCTTGCGCCCCGCAGAAAGCACGTCTATCTCACCGGCGCTCATTATCACCCCGGGATATGAAATCTCAACCTCAACGCCCATGTCGCCAACAGCCCCGAGAATTCGCCCCACAACCTGATTGGCAATCTCCTGGCAGGCTTCATTCAGGTCAACCCCGCTGCTGTCACCGATTGTGACATCAAGGAATCTTTTGGCAATGTTCTGAGAAGAATAAAAAACAGCAACCAGAGAACCAGAGATGTCGCCATCAATCTTGAAACTCACAGCAACCTCAGGCTTCTCTGAAGGTTCTGTCTCTATTGCTGCAAACTTATCCTTTGCCACCCCCTCAAGCATTGGAATGAATTCAGAAGCTATCCTTTGAAAAATCTCAGACATAATATTTCCTCAAATTTATCATTAGTCTCAACGACTATTGCAATACATGGCCTCGGCCATAAACTTTATCATTAAAAGAAAAAACATTTACGCATGACAGTACCGCCTGCCAGGCAGATAATACCAACCGCGCCGATATTTATAAACAGCCCCCACACCCCGAGAGTCTTATCAACAATAACATCAGTCGGATCGTCCGGGTCATAAATAACCCGCACCGCATTATTCTCCATCTCTCGCCGCGAAATATCCGAGGTATGAAAATAATAATGCTTGCCTTTTTTATCAGTGAAGCCAAGGCGCACCGTAGGATCATATATCCCATCCTGCGAATACGGCTCGGACTCCATTATTGCGTATGCTGTATCAGCGTTATATACAAAGATACTTTTTTTCACAAATAATGCCAAGGAAAGAAGTAAAAGAAATACACCAAAATAAATCACCCGCTTGCCGGCGACATTAAAATCAACATCTGTCTCAATCAAACAATTCTCCTGCAAACATCAAATTCAAACCATAACCAATTAAATTAAAAGGCATTACAATAACACACAAGCATAAAAAAAAAAATTTACTCATTCTCAGTGTGAGGAAGTATTTATTACCGGCGCGACAAATTCTTTGGGCGGTCTGGTGAAATCCTGCCCGGCGCGTATCTTCTCAAGCTTCGCGCCGACCTCACCAAGCGTATCAGCAGCAGGGGCCGCTTCTGTAACCGGTTCTGCACTGCGCGCGGGCATATACGGCGAGGTAACACTCAGACACAACCAGCTGATAAGAACAGAGATCACCCCGATAAGAGCACCGACCTTCAACCACTGCAGAAACGCAACATGCAGGCGGCAGCGCTTCTCAAGCATACCAAGGGCAACGATATTTGCCGTCGAGCCGATCATGGTGATATTACCGCCGAAACACGCACCAAAGAGCAACGCCCACCAGAGCGGAGTCTGTTTGAGATGCTCAACCACCGGGACAAATGCCGCCACAAAAACGACATTGTCAACAAACGCAGAACCGATTGCCGAGATAACCATTACCGCCGGTGTCAGCAGCCACTGCTCCCCTCCAAAGACATGCTCAAAGCCGTTGGCAATCTCAACCGTGACCCCGCTGTGCTTGAGCGACCCGGCCACCGCAAAGAGCATCATGAAAAAGAGCAGCGTCCACCACTCAACTTCTTCTTCAATATAATGCCGCGCCCGTTTATAGCGCCAGATCATCAGCAAGCCCGCCACTACCAGCGGCGCAACAATCATGATCGTGTTAGGTTCAAGCCCCAGCAGATGTTCAAGCGAGTGGTGCGAAGCAATAAATGAAATCATCGCAATAAGGATAAAAAGCCCGCGTTTATACGGCACCTGCACCAGCGGCCCCAGCGTCAGCCCCATATCACGTCGCTGCCGTAACCGCTCATCTAGCAGCTTTATGTCCTTGCGAAACCAGATAAGTAACACAATCATCGAGACCGTCAGCGTCAGCAGCATCACCGGGAAAGACCAGTAAATGAAATCCATAAAGCCAAGCCCGCCCTTGCGTCCGATCAAGATACCGACAGGGTTGCCAAGCATCGTACCGGCGCTGCCGATATTTGTGCCAAGGACAGCGATAATTATAAACGGCGTCGGTTTGACCTTGAGCGTATCACAGACCTGAAAGATCAGCGTTGCGATAAAAACAATACTCGTAACCTCATCAACCGCACAGGCCAGAAACGCACTGAGATAAACAATAATCGCTATAAACGCCATTCCGCTTAGGCGCTGACAGTTGATAACCAGCTGGATAACCCAGGTAAAAAGGCCAAGCTCTTTTAGTACCCCGACAATAACCATCATCCCCACAAGAAAAAGGATAATCGGCAACTCCGTATCATGTACGAAATCACCGACCGTTATTACGCGCGTACCAAAGAGAATACCCGTCCCGACAAACGCAATCGCCAGACGAAACGTCCAGAACATAAGCGTGGCCATGATTATCATAATAAAAATCGACGAGGACAGAACCTGCGACTCATTAAGGCCGATGCGGCTGCCAAAAAGCGCAACAAGAGCAGTCACGCCAAGCATTATCGCCCCGCGGACAAGCATCTCCCTCTTCTCGATCTTACCTGCTTCATCTGAATGCATGAACTACTCCCTGAGAACCTTATCCATAAAGCGGCGTAGCGTGATAACCCCTTTGAGGATCTTACCCTCAAGCACAAAGACAATCTCCGTACGCAGGCGGGTCATTTCCTTGGCGACCTGCACTGCCGGCGATTCAATCTGCACGGTAGCAATATCCGTAGTCATAATCTCAGCCAGCCAGGTCATACTCTCGCGGCGCAGAATCTCGGCAAACGGTTCAAAATTTATAATCGGCGTCAGATCGTCCATCCATAAAATATAGTCAGGCAGCACAACCCGTAAAAATTCCTGTGCCGAAACCACGCCTACCAGCTCACCAGCATTATCAACAACCGGCAGACTCAGATAATAATGCTTGACAAAGAGATCAATCGCCCGCTCAAGTGTGTCATTCTCAGAAAGCGATACTTCCACCTCAGACATGATATCACCCGCGCAGATATAATCCGGCAGCACCATCCCGCCACGCTCAAAGTAGCGCCAGACTTCCTCTGGCGTGGTGAAGGCCGCAATTTTTTCAGCCGCATCAGGCTCACCGCAGACAGAAGCCAGAGCGCTTACCGCCTGCAGATATATGCCAGGATTTTCTTTAGGGACAATCAGCAGAAAGAGCAACTTGACAACACTGCCATCAGGCCACTGCACGCCTTTTTGTGAAGTCGCAACACCGACAACCAGCTCGTTTACAGAATCAACTCGGGCATGCGGAATTGCAATACCGGGGCCGATAATCGTGGACATCTCCTCCTCGCGCGCCAGCACCGCATCAAAGACATGGCTGACATTACCCACCCCATGCTCGTAGGCGAGTTTGCGCAGGATCTCCATTATGGCAAGGTCGCGCGAATCAGATTCAATATTGCAGATGATATGATTAATATTAAAGAGTGAGGAAAAACAGACACTTTCTGCGCTCATAAGAACCCTCCTGCTTCAAGCCCAACAACCCCGCCCGCCAGAGAGGCCTCAATTATGCTGCTGGTCATAAACCTCAACCACCAATCAGGACTCCGGCATCAGGTATAGCATTCTGTTTTATATAACAAATCTGAATTGATTACTTATGATGCAATGATTTTCAAACGCATTCAAAGCAGGATATTCAACAGGAAGAATCACGTGCCTGTTACTGCCGAAAGGACTTTCTCGTTTACAAAAATCTGGCAACCGGTGCGCACCGCCAACGCAATCGCATCAGATGGACGACAGTCAATACCAATATCCTCCTGCCCATCGCGCGACAGGACAAGTATGCCGAAAAACGTCCCGCCGCCGTCTTTCATCGAGACCAGATCATTGACGATCACGTGCGAAATATGCCCCCCCATCGCCGCAATCACCGCAACCAGCAAGTCATGCGTCATCGGCCTGACCATATCAACCCCCTGCACCTCACGGTTGATGGCAATCGCTTCAACAATGCCGATTTCAATCGGCAGACAACGCTCGCCCTGTTTCTCACGCAAAACAATAACCTGCGCCTCACGCTGCTCGGCAATCATTATCTGTGAAAGCTCACATTCAATCAGTGTCACTTACCTGCCCCGCTTTCCTCTGCCGGTGCAAATGAACCGGTATAACTATGCAATGTGTTGTCACGGTGGGCTGTCAGCAATGCCTTGACCGCCGACTCGTCATATTTGCGCCCGGACTGCCTGCCGATCTCGGCCAGCGCTTCACGCAGGCGGACCTTCTCCGATTCCTCAGAGATAGTATTGGCCATCTCGTCAAAATCAATCGCCAGACCAAGAATCTTGGCACTCGGCGGAATTTTGTCTTCCTTCAGACCGTTAGGACCAGAGCCGTCATTACGCTCGTACATATTCGAAATTGTCTTCTCAATATTATTATAACATTCCATACCGTTAATAATTTCAAGCGTCGCATTGACCCGCGCCTGAAGAGCGGAAGATTTTTTCGAATCAAAGAGTTCCTTGCCACTGCGGGCAAAACTTGCAAGATCACCATCAGCCAGAATTCCGATATTATGCAGAAGCCCGGCAAGGCGGATATTCTGCTGCATTTCATTGGACAAACCAAGCTTCTTGGCGACCACACTCGCGTAGTGCGAAACCCGCTCAGAACGGCCACGGCTTGTCGGGTCATGCATCTCAACAGCGCGCACCAGCGACTTGATCGTACTCATCAGATTATCACGCTGCGCCGCCATCATGCGGAAATTCGCAATCGCCAGACCAACCTGGTCAGCCATCGCCGCAGCCAGTTCAAGTTCGTCATCACTGAAGACCAGCGCCGGGCTGTCACTGGCCACATACAACACTCCGCTGAGGTTACCCGATACCGAGAGCGGTACACAGATAACGCTGCGGATACCTTTTATCACAATACTTTCCTGCGCCTTGAAACGTCCGTCAGACATCGCATCAGAGGTCAGAATCGCCCGCTTGTCAACAATCGCGCGGCGGATAATTGAGCGTGAAATCTTACTGTCCTGATTGACTTTGGTCGTGTATGAGCCGATTGGCGAAATTGCGCCGGTATCGGGGTTTCTGGTAAAGAGATAAACCAGATCCGCATTAAGCTGCTGGGTGATAAACGGCAGAACCTTATCAATCAGCCCCTTCTCATCACCGGCTTCACCGATCATACGGCCAAGACGGTAGAGCGCGCGAAGGCGGTGCACCTCGCCGCCGTCACCCTGCGAAGCGGTAAGGTCGGTCAGGTCTTCGAGCTTCAGTTCAAGCGTAGAAGAAGTATCCTCCTCATCAAAGAATTCAAGCTCGCTGTCGCTGCGGTCAGACGCATCAAAGACCAGGATTGTCGCCCCGATCTGAACACGGTCGCCCTCCCGGAGCATCTCCTCCTCAACACGTTCATCATTGAGAAACGTCCCGTTACGACTCTCAAGGTCACGCAGGAAACACATCTCACCAATACGGAAGACCTCCGCGTGCTGGCGGCTGGCACCTTTATCCATGATCTGAAGAGCGCATGAAGGATCACGCCCGATAACCACCGGGTCATCAGTAATCTCAATTACCTTATCCTGCAGAGGACCATTTTTTACTCTGATCTTTGCCATCTTCTCTCGCTATGTAAAGATAAAAGAATAATATCAAACACAGGCCGCAGTGAAATCCCTGAAGACCTGTAAAAGCTTGTTTGTCGTAACGCCCGGAATGCCGTCACCGATCTTGCGGCCATCAATATCAATAACCGCAATCAGCTCCGCGCCGGTTCCGGTCAGGAAACATTCATCAGCATTGTAAAGGTCATAACGCTGCAAAAGACCTTCCTCAACCTGATAACCCTGCTCGCGGGCAAGACGGATAACAAGATTGCGCGTACATCCTTCAAGACAGCCTGCATAAACCGCCGGAGTATAGAGTACATTATTCTTGACTATGAAAATGTTATCAGCCGTACACTCCGCGACATAGCCCTGATGGTTGAGCATGATCGCTTCCATCACGCCGGCTCTGGTCGCTTCCATCTTCGCGAGAATATTATTAAGATAATTCAGGCTCTTGACCCGCGGATTGAGCGCCTCTCCCTGAACCGCCGGAACAGCAGAGGTGATAATCGCCATACCCTTGTCGTAAAACTCCTGCGGGTAAAGCTTGATGGCGGTTGCGATAATAATAACCGTCGGCCGGCTGCAGCGTGCGGGGTCGATACCGAGATCACCCTTGCCCCGGGTAACGATCAGACGGATATAACCGTTCTCGATCTTATTGGCCCTGACCGCTTCATAAGTCGCCTCAACCAATTCCTCTTTAGTATACGGAATTACGAGGTTGATATAGTGAGCGCCTTCATAGAGACGGTCATAATGTTCCTTCTCCAGAAAGATCTTTCCATTGTAAACCCTTATGCCTTCGAATATTCCATCACCATACAACAGCCCGTGGTCAAAGACAGAGATTTTTGCCTCCGACTCTGGTGCAAGCTGCCCGTCTATCCAGATTTGCCGCGGCTCTGCTGCCGGTTCGTCGATTCTTTCCAAGATAAAACCCTTATTATAGCAAAAAAAACATAATCCGTGTCAGCATAGTATTTTAACGCAACGGGGAGCGTGGTCAATACGAAAAATAAACAATTACACGCTACTTGCCAACTCCTGCTGAATTAGACGCCCCTCACTCAGCTTGAGAATCCGGTCCGCCCGGGCGGCAATCTGCATGTCATGGGTAACCAGAACCATCGCCCGACCCCGCTCGCGAACCTGCTGCCAGAGGATATTCATCACCTCACGCCCGGTCTCGGGGTCGAGGTTACCAGTCGGCTCGTCACAGAGCAGAACCGGCGGATTGCCAAACAACGCCCGCGCAATCGCCACCCGCTGCTGCTCTCCACCAGACAACTTCGCCGGCGGATGCTGGATAC
The DNA here is from genome assembly GCA_003245715.1 of bacterium. Classification (GTDB taxonomy): domain Bacteria; phylum Planctomycetota; class SZUA-567; order SZUA-567; family SZUA-567; genus SZUA-421. The sequence goes on along the minus strand of QKCJ01000009.1, from coordinate 37,190 downwards.
GCTCGCCCATCCCGACATTTTCAAGGAGAGTTCTCGCTTCTTTTCGCGTATGTTTGCCGTGACGGAAATTACCGGCGACAAGCACATTATCAAGCGCGTTAAGGTCATTGAGCAGATGGTGTTGCTGGAAGATAAAACCGATAGCCTTGCCGCGCAGTGACGTGCGCTGGCGCTCGGATAGACGCGCGTAGTCATAACCGCTGACACTCACGCTGCCGGAAGTCTGCCGGTCGAGAAGGCCGAGAATGTTAAGAAGCGTACTCTTGCCTGTACCGCTACGGCCGATTATCGCCACACACTCGCCAGCCCTAACCTGCAAATCAACCCCTCGCAGGATGTGCAGCCATTTTTCACCGTCATGAAAATCACGCGTGACCCCGCTGAGATTTATAACAATATCATTTTCCATATCAGCCATAACCAGCCCCATATAATTGACTATACCGCAGAATAAAAAACGGCAAGCTTTTTTTTCAGATATTTTTTTACAAACAGACAAACAGTCTTTTTATCAACCGTCACGCAAAGACTCAACCGGCTCACGGCATCCCGCCCAGATCGCCGGATAAAGCGCGGAAAGTACAGAGATCAGAACCGCCCCCACAGCATAAACAATCACCTTGTGCAGATAGATCACCGGCTGTGAAGCGTGACCAAACATATGCGGCGGATAGAGCGGCTGCCCGGTAAAGAACTCCCAGATATCACTGACGTTATAGCCAACCAGATAACCGCCGGCAACGCCAAGAACCACGCCCATCAGGCCGATAATAAGCCCGACAATAAGAAATATCCCGACCGTATGCCGCCGCCTTGCGCCCAAACACCTGAGCAAACCGACATCCTTCACCCTCCGGCTGACCAGTGTCGCCAGCACCGCAAAAACACAGAAACCGGCAGAGAAATTCATGAAGAATAAAACCACTTCCATCAGCATATTCTCGTAGGCCATACTTTCATACATCGAACGCCAGCGCTTCTGCCAGGTTGTGCTGCGCAGTCCGCGAAGTTGCCCTTCAAGCCCCTGCATCACCGCCTTGACCACCGGCCGCTCAAGTTTATTGGCATTATCAGGCTCATCAAGAAAGAATGAAAGCGCACTTACCCCGCCCTGCCTGGCATGCGCGGGTGACATGAACATCTGCCGCGCGGCTGAGATCGGAATATAAAAACCGTTACGATCCTTAAGCGGAGAGCCGCTCTTAAAAATACTGCTGACCATAAAGTCCATGCGCTTAAGTTCATTTGATCCTGACGGTGCGTAATTAACAGTCATGACATCACCAGGCTTCAGCGCCATACGCTCGGCAAGCATGATACCGACAAACGCACCCGGCAAGCCCTGATTGTCAGTCCCCGGAGCAAACCACTGAGGATCAAGCGGATTAATCCGGAAGTCCTGAACGTGCTGGGCGATACTTGAGTATTTCATCTCCTCAGCCAGATCAATACCGTAAGCAACACCGGGCTCGGTTATCATCCCGTGCTTGAGAAGCGCGTAATCCTCAACCAGCGGGGTAAAGCCCTTGACTCCTTCAGGCAGGTTAATTTCACGCAGACTCGTCTGCGGCACAGGGTCCTGAAAGAATACCGCCACCTGCTCGCCAAGATCCCGGATGCGCCGCTCCATATCAACCAACATCCCGTCAATAACCCCAAGTACAACAATCGAAGCCATCAAGGTCATCGCCACCACCAGCACCGCGACAAAATTAATAATTCTGGCATGAACGTACCGCCAGGCTAGTTTTATCATAAACATTTTACACGCTTTCAGAATTTGACTGTGATTCGCAAAATTATACAGAAATCCCGGGGTTTCACCATAAAAAAATCCACCCCCAAAAAGGGTGGATTTATATTACAAACCGATCTCAGCTTATGCGCGTTTTGCTTCCGCTTCCTCAACCGCCACACCATCCTCAGGCGCAGCGCGTCGGGTAGCATCCTTGAAGCGCAGACTGTACTTGGTAGAAACACCAGGATGCTGCTGAGTAACACCATAGATGGTATCGGTCATACTCATGGTACGCTTGGCGTGTGAGATGAGGATAAACTGGGTCTCATCAGTGAAGTTACGCACCGCACTCATGAAGCGGTCGATATTTGACTCATCAAGCGGGCCGTCAACCTCGTCGAGGATACAGAACGGGCTTGGCTTGCTGCGGAAGATCGCAAAGAGTAGCGCAACCGCACAGAGCGCCTTCTCACCACCGGAGAGAAGCGAGATACTCTTTGGCTCTTTACCGGGAGGACGGGCGATGATATCAATGCCACAGTCAAGCAAGTCCTGCCCTTCTTCCGGTTGCTCAAGCACCAGATCAGCCCGGCCACCGCCAAAAAGGAAGCGGAACATATCCTGGAAGTTTTCACGAACCGTCTCAAAGGTCTGCTCAAAACGGCGGTTACACTCACCGTTAAGCTTCTCAATAACTTCAAGCAGATTATTGGCTGCTTCAGTAATATCATCCTGCTCGGACTTGAGAAATTCAGCTCGCGCCTCAAGCTCGGCAAGCTCTTCAATCGCGCACATGTTAACCGGTCCGATCCGCTCGATCTTAACCTCAACCTCACGGATATATCCGCCAAGCTGCTCATCAGTCAGGCACAAGATCGGCGTACCGTCAGGGGTTTTAAGTTGAGTATCATCATCCTCAGACTGCTGCTCGATCTCCTCACCGGTTAGTGCGGAGATAACCGGAGCATGTTCCTCGCGGAAAGTTTCAGCGCGCTCCTTAAGGTCGGTAATCTCAAGTTCGACCTCGGCTTTCTCGGCAATGTTCTGCATCTTGAGGTTAATCTCATTCTCGCGAATGCGGAAGTTACCAAGCGCTTCATTGGCTTCGTTGATGCGGCGCTGGCTGGCCTTCTCCTGATTGCGGTACTGCTCAAGCTGCTCGCGGATCCCCTTGAGTTTCTCACGGTCGCCGACATCGCCGGTATGCGCGTTGTCACGGCGGTTGAGCAGATCCTTTTCCGTATCCTTCAGGTCTTCCAGACGGTTGACAATATTCTCACGCTCCTGCCCTGAACGCTCGATACTTGAGGTACAGTGGGCAAGTTCTTCATCACGCTCAGACTTGTCCCGGCCAAGCATTTCAAGACGGCGCTCAAGTTCACTGACCATGCTGTGCGCCTGCGCGCGGCTCTCACGAACACCGGCCAGAGACTCGCCAAGCGCATCAAGCTCGCAACGAGCCTGACGCATTTTATTAAGAGTTTCCTCAAGCTCAAGCTCTGAAGATTTTTCTTTCTCAGTAAGCGCGACCTTCTCCTGCTCAAAGCCACCCTTGTTTTCAGAGAGTGTTCCGATTTCAGAGTTAAGCATCCCCGCTTCAGCATCAAACTCAGCCCTGTCCTGCTCGACGCGGCGAGCTTCGCTTTCTTTTACAGACAACTCCATCTCATACTCGCGCCCAACCTTCAGCGCCTCAGCAAGCTGCGCCTCAACCTCTGAATTATTATTGGTGGCAGAATTAGCCTTATTAAGAGCTTCTTCTTTTGCGCGAATAGCTTCATCAATCTGTGCCTTGCGCTCTTCGATCTCTGCGCCAAGCGCATCCTTCTCAGCTTTACGGGCGATAAGCCCCGCACGCTGACGGTTGCCCTGACCACCGGTCATCGCACCATGCGGATTTATGATATCACCATCAAGGGTGACAATCCGAACACCACGTGCCTTACCACCAGAGAGCTCACGCGCAACTGAAAGGTTCTCAACAATCAGCACGCCATTAAGGAGGTATTCCATAACCGGCATGTGCTGTTCTTTAAACTCGACAAGATCAAACGCCTCACCGATAACTCCGGGCAGCTTAATCAGATCATCGCTTAGTTCCTGACGCGGGCGGATACGGTCAAGCGGCAGAAAGGTCGCACGTCCAGCGTGGTTATTCTTCAGGTAATTAATGCAGTCCTGCGCGCCGCGCGCAGTCTTGACGACAATATCCTGCGCCTGCCCGCCGATAGTCGTTTCGATGGCAATGGCATACTCCTGCGGCACAACCATCAGGTCAGCAACCATACCTTCAATATCAGAGCACATACTCTCGCCACGCTCACGCGCCTTGAGCACTGCCTTCACACCGGCAAACGCCCCATCCATCTCATCCTCAAGATCCTGCAGCGTTGAGCGGCGACTCTCAAGAGCGGAGATGCGGTTACTAAGTTCGGCTATTTTCTGATCGAAAGAAGAAGCAGATTCGCGAAGACGGCGCTCTTCTTCTTTTGCATTATTAATAATATTATTAAGTTCTTCAATACCTGCGCTGACAGTTGCAAGTTTCTCGCGCAATTCCTCAAGTCGGGCATTAGTCTGCGCCTCACGCTCAACTAGTGCCTGCTCACGTGTGGCAAGCTGCTGCAGACGTTCCTGCAAGCCTGACTCACGGCTCTCGGCACGTACTTCTTCCGCACGGATTTCATTGCGGCGCTCTGTAATATTAAGAATATCTTTACGCAACTGGTCAACACGCTGTTCACAGTTATCAAGAATCGACTGCAACTCACCGCGACGGCCATCCTGACCAGACAAGACATTGTTGTATTTTTCATACTCAGTCCGCGCGCCTTCAAGCTCAGATGAAGCTTTTTCCATGTCAGCCTTGATCGATTCAAGACGCTCAGCCAGTTGCTTGGCACGAACCTCAGCTTCAGCCCGTTCCGAGGCCAGATTCTCACGGCGTTCGCTGGCGGTAGCCAGTTCGATCTGCACCTGATTTAACTCTTCCTGAATCTCACGGAATTCCTTCTCGCTGCTCTCGACCTTTACAGATAAATCCATTTCCTGATTGGTCAGTTCGGTAATGAGATTTGTCGCTTCCGCCTGAGAGGCTGCTTCGCGGCTGTAAAGCTCCTGCACCTCGGATTTTTCCTGATTGATCTTCTCAAGGTTATCAAGAAGCTTCTGATAGGAACGGGTATAGTGCAGGGTACGAACCTGATCAAGCTCATTCTTGAGTGACTGCCAGCGGCGAGCATTCTGCGCCTGACGTGAAACGCGGCGGATATTTTTCTCAATCTCATCGACAATATCATTGACGCGATAGAGGTACTGGTTGGTACGGTCAAGGCGCGACAAAGTTTCCTTGCGGCGCTGCTTGTACTTGCTGATACCGGCAGCTTCCTCAAGCACCATTCGCCGCTCGGCTGGTTTAGCCTGCAGAAGTGCCTCAACCCTGCCCTGCTCGATAAAGGAATAAGCAGACATACCAACACCAGTATCAAGGAAGAGATCGCGGATATCACGCTTGCGGCAGAGCTGCCCGTTAATCAGATACTCACTCTCGCCTGAACGGAAGAGCCGGCGGGTAACGCAGACTTCGTTATACTCAATTGGCAGAGTACCATCTTCATTATTAAAATGCAGGCTGACCTCGGCCATGCCTGAAGCCTTACGCCCTTCACTGCCGGCAAAGATAACATCCAGCATCTGTGAACCACGCAGGTTCTTAGCGCTTGATTCTCCAAGCACCCACTTGATTGCGTCAACCACATTTGATTTACCACAACCGTTAGGCCCAAGAATAGCGGTAATCCCCTTATCAAGATCAAAGGATGTCTTATCCGCAAAAGACTTAAAACCGTTGAGATCAACTCTGCTCAAGTACATTTTATCAACCTCTCCCCGTACAAAAACCGGACAAAACTCCCGGCATTATCTTTTAAACTCTCCCCCGAACCACTATTTATCGTGCCTTGCCTGCTCCGCTCAACTCAAAGAACAAAGCCGTTCTCAGCCTCACACGAAATGCAACGCCCCTTCTCATCGAGGCCGCGAATCTCGGTAAAATATCCTTCGCGCTTGACCAGCAGATCACCGCACTTCCAGCAATAGGTGTTCTGCGTATCGGCAATACTGATATTACCGATATAAACATGTTGCAGAAATTCTTTACAGATCTTCGCCGCATCCAGCAGATCCTGCGCACTCGTTGCCGGTATGTCGCATTTATAACTCGGAAAATATCCCGAAAGATGCAGCGGCGTTCCCGCACCGCAATTATCCCTTATCCACTCAGCCTGCGCCGCCAGATCATCCGGATCATCATTCTGCCCGGGTATCAGCAGCGTTGTAATTTCAAGATGCGCCTTTCCGGCAATAGCCTTCAAAGTCTCAAGCACCGGTTCGATTGTTCCCTTGCAGAACTCGCGGTAAAAAGAATTATTAAAGGCCTTGAGGTCGATATTAAAAGCATCGACATACTCAAGCAATTCCGTCAGCGGTTCAGGATTGTAATAACCGTTGCTCACCATCACATTTTTCAGCCCGGCCGCGCGCACCTCACGGCAGCAGTCGCGGACGTACTCAAAATTAACATATGGCTCAGCGTAAGTATACGCCACCCCAATCGAGCCTTCAGCCACCTCCGCCAGACAGTCCGGCGGCATCTCCCGGCCGTGCATCTCCTGCTGGGAGATCTGCCAGTTCTGACAGAATGAACACTTGAAGTTACAGCCCCATGAACCGATTGAGAAAATATTCTGCCCCGGATAAAAATGATAGAGAGGTTTCTTTTCAACCGGGTCTGTGCCAAATGAACAGAGCTGGTCATAAGCGTCAGCATAAAGCTCTCCACCTTCAACCACCCGCGCCAGACAAATACCCCGGCCGCCTTCTGGTATAACACAGCCATGCGGACAGAGCAGGCACTTGACCTCCCCTTTTTCATTTTTGCTGTAATACTCGGCTCTCTGCATACTAAACAATTTATATTTCCTGATCCTTAAGTAGCTTCTTTATTGCGTAAAACATATAGTCAAGCTTCTTCTCACTCACAAACATACCGAATTTTACCGCACCCGTACTCTCACGCTCAACGACGATATGATACATTGGTGTTCCGCCGCTGCCGTTACTGCCGCCTTTATGCCCGCAGACGCGCTTATAGATACCGGTCACATCAGAAGGATAAAATTCTTTCTTCCAGCCGATACTGCCAACGCCAACAAACGCCCGGCAAACACTCTCACCAATCATTACTCTGGTCTTGCCAAGAAGCATAATCAACGCAAAGCTAAGAGCAGTAAAGCCAACCAGAAAAAACGGTATGAGAAAGAGAACACCAAAGAGACCTTCCTTCTCAAAGATATCACCCTGCAAGGCAATAGTTCCGGGGATACCGGTAAACATCCCGCCAAAAACCAGCGCGAAGACAAATCCACCAAGACTCCTGTTACTGGCAGTGATTACTTTTCCCTCAAAGCCATCTTCAACCGTGACACCCGCAGGCACCTCATCAAGTTCAAAATCCGCAGGTATATATTCAGATTCAACCACCTGCTTATTGATCGGGAAGATCTCATTACAGCGGCGGCAGAAGAAAACCGCTTCAGACATATTAATGTCACCCGCCTGAATATCTTCATCGCATTTTGGACAAGCCAGCTTCATAACGCTCCCTATGTTTAATTATTTTCCGCAACAAATAATAAATATAATAACGCCATGTAAAAAAACGGCAGAATCACTTACCCTTGCGCAAGAGCGTCTTCTGGTGGAATTCTTTTGCCGCTGCTTCAAGATCAGCAAGCTGCTCATGCGAGAAGCGGTCACTGCCAGCAACCGGCTTATCAAGCATCTCAACATCTATCTCATACTGCTGCATCACCCACAAGCCATTCGGGCAGTCAAGCTGCGAAGCCATTCGCCTGATTGTTTCGACATCTATAAACGTCGGGCATAAGGTCGTATGAAACTCGACTTCAATATCGCCGGCAACCGAACGCGCCAGCTTATAGCTCTCGCTTACCTTGTCAATTGCCGCAACACTCTCAGGTACAGAAGTCAGGCCAAGCAAGGCATCATCAAGCGGAGCCTTATAATCAAGGCATAAACAGTCAAGCAACTTCTCATCAAGCAGATGCTTTATCACCTGCGGATTGGTCCCGTTAGTTTCAAGCTTGACCGGCAGTTTCTTTTTTATCTCGCGGATAAACTCCGGCAGATCAGGCTGCAGTGTCGGCTCGCCGCCAGTAATGGCAATCCCGTCAATCCAGTCACCACGCTCTTTAACAAAAGCCATGACCTCTTCAACGGGAATCGGCGGCAGTGAGTCAGGCTCAAGCACCAGCGCCGCACCATGACAGTAAGGGCAGCGCCAGTTACAGTGAGCAGTAAAGACAACCGCACTGATGCGCCCTTCCCACTCATTGAAACTGCTCTTGATCAGCCCCCGGATATCCATTACCGCACTCCCCCGAACTACAGAAAACACATTACATATAAAAGGGGCAGGAGCTTTCTGCTTTTACAGAAAAATCCACGCCCCTTGGGTTTAACTCATTTATGGCTTACGCCTCGACCGGAGTCTCAACAGCCTTGTTAAGCGCGTCAAAGGCCATGAACGCTTCCTTGCTCCAGGTGCAGCAATCCTCACCAACGTGGTCGCGGCGGAACTCGAAGTTCTTCGCGCCACAGTGACGGCAGGTATCTGCTACGCCGTATGAAATACGGTTACAGATGCGGCAGATGGTGAACTCAGGAGAAATTGTGAGTTGCGCGGCCTGAGTATTTTCGAAGGTCTTTCTGACCAGACTTTCAATCGCACCGGCAGACGGACGGTTTTCACCAACAAACGCATGAATAATCGCACCTGACTCAATCAGGCTGTGGAACTTGGCCTGCTTGCGGATTCTTTCAACAATATCAACATCAGCGTCAGGACGCAGGTGAATTGAGTTGGTATAGTAAACCTCGTCCTCCTCAATTGAACCGCGTACGTAATCGCTTGCTTCCGGGAACTTCTTGAGGTCGATCTTGGCCATACGGCGTGATGCACTCTCAGCCGGGCTTTCCTCGATAGTGATCTTCATGCCCTGCTTCTTGCCTTCTTCCTTAACCGCGAAGAAGAGGTGTGAAACAACTTTCAGACCCTGACGCAGAGATTCATCATCCTCGTGCAGTTCCTTACCGGTGATGTAGTGAAGCGCTTCATTAAGACCGATGATACCGACAATGTAAGTAGCAGCGTCAAGGTCGATATACGGACGACCGTCAGCTGCGGTCTTGCCGACCTGCCAGAGAGGCATTGAAGGGCCGCTCATCAACTGCTTGGCGAACTTCTTCTTCTGGTGGTGCGCCTTGATACAGATCTGAAGTGTCTGCTCAAGCTCATGGAGGAATTTCTCCATGTTACCCTTACCGGCACGGTAAGCACACTGCGGCATGTTGATGGTCACGTTCTGGAAGCCGCAGAAGCGCATGCTCTCAGGGTGGGTAATCATGTAGTTGTCTTCAATCACTGTGCGCAGACGGCAGCAGGCTGAAAGAGTAACTTCGTCACGGTCAAAGATAAAGTACGGAGTACCGTTGCGTGAAGCGATTTCACAAGCGTACTGGAAGACTTCGTACTGCTTTGGATCGGTGAAAGTCTCGTGGTTGATGTGGAAGTCACATTTCGGGAACGCGAAGATATGACCATGCTGGTCGCCTTCATCCCAGACCTCAAGCATCGCACGGGTAAAGCGGCTTGCTGTATCTGAGTACTCGCCATACTTGCGTCCTGTATACTTGCCACCAGGACCGATTGCTTCAACTTCCTTGAGGTATCCCGGGATACCAGTGTGAATATTGAAGTCCAAGAATAATGTCTGACCGCCGCGTGAGAAAGCGTTCTGACTTGATGAGAAGATCAGGTGCTGCGCTTCCTGCTTGAGCTGCGCGTCACTCATTCCCTCAAGGTACGGGGCGTACATGATGTTAATGTAGGCAACACCAAGCGCACCTGCGTAATATGCCTGCATGCTGGCAAGGAAGGTGTTGAGGTGGCCTGTCAGTGTGCGGGCGTGCTTGGCCGGAGCTGATGAGGTATCAAGGTTCTCCAGATCAAGGCCGTACTTCTTGATGTACTCCATTGAGTGTGATGAGCAGTAAACGCGGGTCGGATAACCGAGGTCGTGAAGGTGAACCAGACCGTCACGGTGCGCGTCGGCAACGTCCTGTGAGAATACTTCCTGCAGGGCGTACTGCTTGAGGGCAGTCTCGGCAATTGCAAGGTTGATTGCTTCAGGGTTGTTGGCGGCGATGTTTGAGTTCTCATTACTCTTTGAGAAAATAAGCTGCTCAACGTCATATTTAGGCATACCAAGAATATTCTGCTTGGCGAGTGTCGCCTGATGGCCGCGTTCGAAGAGTTCGTTATCAACCAGTTCGCGGATCAGTGAACTTGAGATATGACGCATGCCTGAGCGCAGAACACGCTTCTCGACAGTACTGGCAATGTCAGCCGCTTCCATCTCATCAAGGCTTGCTTCCTTGACCAGAGCCTGCGCAATACGGGCCTTGTCCCACTCAAAGTATTCAGCCTTGCTGCCCGGATCAACCAGCAGATGAATATCTGTACTGTTGCTCTCGGCGCTTGATTCCTTGCGAACCATGGTACCGGCGCGCTGCTCTGAGCGGCGGTCACGGTAAAGAATATAAGCCTTGGCGGTCTTGGCGTGGCCGGTCTCGATAAGAGTCTTCTCGACCATGTCCTGAATCTGTTCGATATGAGGAACTTCATTTGCGCTGAAATTCTTCTCAAGCAGCATCACTACAACCGCCGCAAGCTCGTCAGCCAGCTGGCGGTCTTCACCACCAACCGCGCGCGCTGCCGCGAAAATAGCGTCCGCAATTTTTTCCTTTGAGAAAGGCACCTCACGCCCGTCACGCTTAATAAGTGTCTTGATTGTGCTCATTTTGCTTATTTCTCCCCCCGTTCCATAGTCTCGATCTCCTCTATAAATTCACCCACTTCTTCAAAAGCTCTGTATACCGAAGCAAAGCGCACATACGCAACCTTGTCGGTTTCGCGAAGATACTTCATGATTGTCTCACCAATCTCCCCAGAAGAAACTTCACGATCATTTTTCTCAGCAATTTCCCGCTCGATTGAATTTACGATGGTCTCAATCTGCTCGGTGCTGACCGGTCTCTTGCGTAGCGCGCGGCTGATGCCGGCAACTATTTTTTCCCGGTCAAACGGCTCACGGGTATTATCTTTTTTTACAACCTTCAGCGGACTGTACTCAAGCCGCTCATGTGTTGTGTAACGCTTGCCGCACTCCAGACACTCACGGCGGCGGCGGGTGACTGTTCCATCCTCACCCGGACGGGTATCAATCACCTTGTCATTGTCCTTACGACAAAAAGGGCAGCGCATTTAACCTCACCTCACATTTCCTAGGGACGACCCGTTTAATCGCGCCAGAGCAGTTTTATCCTGCCGCCCCCCACGCCAAAGTCAGAATCAGAATCCCAATAAAACCAGCTCCGGCACAACCCCCTGTGGTATTCCCCCCCACCGCGGTTATAGCCATCAAAAAAAACCGGATATCCGGCACCAAACAAACCCCTTTAGGCAAACAATCCCCGCAAATAAAAAGGGCAGCTCCCGCTATCCCCTTTAGCAACAAGGATTTCAACTAATACCGTAGCAAATGCCCAAAGAAAAAAGGCCCGCCTCGAGCCGTCGATTAAAGTTGACAACTGTAATCGTATATCTGTAACTCTCTACATATCAGTAATTTATATCAGAGAACAACACAACCACTAGTGTTTATTTCTTTGACTTACCCAAGATATAGATTTACCACTTTTAAGTCAACAGATTTATCTTACCAACTTCTTTCACAAAAGCTGGCGATCATCATAACCAGTGGAAATAATAGGGTTTTGCGGGCATAAAAAATTTGCAAAAAAACACAAAAAACAGTGTTTGCACCACACGCAAAACCAATATATTGTGGTCGTCTCACATTAAGCCACAAGGCTCTTAATACTATTTTACCGGATAACTTCTTTTAACCCATCAGGTTACGAAGGAGGTAGACTTTCAGCAGCGCCAGCACCCTAACAATTTCAAAACATCATCCTCATAACCGTCTAATTTTAAAGGATTAATAAAAAATACCCACAATTAGTACATCCATGTATTTTCATTCAACTTCAATCGGAAAGAGCTTATTATCTTAAAAACAGAAAATCATGTAAGCGTAAAAGTACGCCAGCGCTAATTCCGTCATGGCTTATCTTTTAATTTTTTCTTCATTTTTACGGTTATTACAGGCGTGTTTTGGTATGTGCAAACATACTCTGGCGGATAAAAAAACGGCCAGGCAGGGCAAAAGAAAAGTCTTGCAAGCTGTATGCTCACAAGACTTTAGTTATTCTGGTGCCGGGGGCGGGATTTGAACCCGCACACCCTAATGGATAAGAGATTTTGAATCTCTCGCGTCTGCCGTTCCGCCACCCCGGCTGGTGTCTTTTTTATTTTTTTTGATAACCGCGACTGTTATTCCTGCGCCGCAACCCGGAAAAAACAGCATTAGTTATCTTTTGCGCCTTGAATTATATGACTTTGACTATTGTTGTAAAGCCAAAATTTTGATATTTAATCTGCCATGAAACCCGCATCTCCTTAGTCCTATTTTTCAGTACGCTGCCGTTGCTCTTTCGGCCTATTCTCAAGCACCTGCGCCATCGAAAGAGCAAACGGGCCTATCCTCGTACGCTCAAGTGAGTTCATCGTCGCAAAGGTCTCAAGCTTTACTCCCAGCTCATCAATCAGCGTCCTGACGTAAAAGCCTTTGCTTACAGCCATTCTGAGCTTTCCCACCCGGCCGTCAAATTCAAGCAGCTCAAGTTCATGCACCGTCACCGCCCGCGGTTCCCGCCTGATCTCCACCCCCTGACGTGCCAGATCATACAACCTCTTCCCCTCATGTTTGATCGCGCTGTACATCGGCGGCGTCTGCAGAATATCTCCGCGAAAATCCTCAAGTGCTCCAAGAACACGCTCACGCGTCACCGGAAGCGCATCCTTGCTGACAGAATCAATTACCGCTCCGGTTATATCCTGCGTATCGGTGCGCCGTCCAAGTTCAAATCCGGCGATGTATTCTTTATCATAATCCTGCGTAGCATCAAAGAGCCGCGTGGCGTTACCGGCGAAAATAAGCAGCAAACCCGTCGCCAGCGGATCAAGCGTACCGCCATGGCCTACGCGCTTCATATTAAGTTTCCTGCGCATTATCGCGACTGCGTCGTGGCTGGTCATGCCTTCTGGCTTATTGACCGGGAACACCCCAGGGATCTTCCCGACAAGCGAGAGCGGGTCATTATTAAACATGGCAAGAAGTGACGGAAAAGGTACTGACTCCAAGTTATTATCCTTGTAGGCCTGGTGGTGAATTTTCAAATTACATTAACGCATAAAAAATGGTTACTTGATCTGCAGAGCCTTCGCAACCCATTCGAAGCTGTCGTCCATGCCAAGGGTATAAACGCGCGAGTTATTAAAACGCTTGCTCTGGGTTCTGAGTGATACCGGCGCAAGCAGGAAGGTGTAAGGCTGCTCTTCATGCACGATCCTGTAAAAACCGCGGAATATCTCCGTACGTTTTTGGGGATCAAGTGTCTTGCGCCCAAGCTCGATAAGCTTGTCTGCCTCTGCGTTCTTGAAGCTGACGTGATTGCTTGATTCCTTCAGATCAGCCTGTGAGCCGTGCCAGATCTGGTAAGGGTCTGACTCAAGCGTACCCGTCCAGCCAAGGGTACAGGCGTCATAAGCCCTGCCGTTAAGGCGCTCAATCATCACGCTCCATTCAAGGGGCTGAATCTTCATGTCAATCCCGGCCTTTTTCATATCAGCCTGAATGATAGCCGAGAACTTTCTGGCGTTCTCACTAGTGCTGGCAATCATCAGCGAATATGAGAAATTCTCAGCCTTGCCATCACCATCAAGATCCTTCTCAAGGATTCCGTCCTTGTCAGTATCTGTCCAACCGGCTTCGACAAGTAACTCTTTTGCTTTTTGCGGATCAAAGGCAAACGGCTTTACTTCCGGATCACAGTAAGGAGAGTTCGGCGTAAACGGACCGGCCATGATCTTGCCAAAGCCGTAGTACACATCTTTAAGGATTCTTTCACGGTCAGTCAGCATTGTCAGAGCCTGCCGCACCCGTTTGTCTGCAAACAGTTTGTTCTTGAGATTATAACCGATATAGTACCACGCCATGCTTGCGGTTTCATACTGATACTTCTCAAAACGGTAATCGTCCGGAGTCTTGCCTGATTCCTTCAGTTCACTCCACTTGAGTGAATCCTCGACTGCGGTTTTAATCTCAGGCGTTACAACTTTAAACTCAGGCTCCTTGCTCTCCTTGACCCACTGCTCAGGGCTGAGGCCAAGCTGGTCGATACCGCCTTTTTTCAGCTCCACAAGCGCGACACTGGGGTCAGGTATTTCTCTGAGAATAATTTCATCCGAGTAGGGACGCGGGCCGTAATAATCCTTGAAGCGGACAAACCTGATGCCTTCGCCCTTCTTCCACTCGACAAAACGGTACGGGCCATTACCGATCACAAACTGGTTACGCACACTTGTACGCATCTGGGCGGCATATTCCTTGTCGTCCCAGCCCGGATCAGGACGGTAATAATGACGCGGCAGAGCCGTCAGCCCCAGAGTCATCTCAAGCGACTTGAAATACGGATTTGCCCAGATCACCCTGAAGGTATAACGGTCGATAACCGTCAGTTCCTTGACGTCTTTAAAATAAACCCTGATATGGTCAAGCGGCAGGTCTTTGTTCTGAACCGTCTCCCAATAAAAGAGATAATCGTCCGAAGTCATCTCTTTGGCCGGGATTTTTTTCTTGGTCACCGGATCAACAAAGGGATGCCACATCACGCCTCTGCGCAGGTGGATTGTATAGGTAAGCCCGTCCTCGCTGATCTCCCAGCTCTGTGCCAACTGCGGCTCAAACTCAAGCGGGCGCATCTTGTTGCGTACCGCCAGATCATCATTACAGATACTCCAGACATAACTGGTAGTTGCTTCATTACGGACAATGGAATTCAGGTTGCCGGAGAAAGTCTGGACATTAAAAGCCTTGCGCCCGCCAAACTCTGCCTGAGGCTGGCGAAACTCGCTGTTGGCAAAACCAGCAAACGCGCCCTGCCCGTTGCCACCGTCAGCAACTTTGTCCGTATCAGCCCCGCCCTGCGAACTGGCCACGTCACCGCCGCGCACCGCCATCCGTCCACCGCTGGCAAGACGGTTAAGCTCCCCTTGCAATGATGCAAGCTGCTCAGTGTTCTGCGCCATCGCCTGCGTGAAACGTGAGTGCGAATCTATAATATAATACAGACCAACCAGATTGGTAATGACCAATACAAAAAACAATGAGATCAGACAGCCCTGTTTATTACCCATTATCACCCCTGATATAGTAATTGATGCAAATTAACCGATAATCAGCCCGCCACAACAGGCAGACAATGAAAACAAAAACATTATCCCTATTTGCCCATTCTGTGCAAGAATTATTGTCTGTAAAGACTTTTTCCTTAATTTGCGGACTTTAATTTTATCAACTATTACCGGAAATTTGCTTTTTTTTTTGAAAGATGAACCCAAATGATGATAATTGTTAGACGTAATTGTATATTTACCGGAGATTCTGGAGAAGCTGATGAAAAAAGTATTACTGTTACCGCTTAGTATTGCGCTGAGCATGGTTGCCGGGTGCGTTCCCGAAGCCGGTTCCGAGTGCATTAACGGCGCTTGCGCTGATAAAAAGTGTGAGCAGGAAAAGTGCAGCAGAAAGCTCCCCGTTGAGGTAACCCGCGAGGAACAGTACACTGTATATAAGGACGTGGAAAAGGACTGCGTCGTCGAGACTAAAGTCCCTGTCGTGAAGAAGGTTCCGGTCAAGACCTGGAAGTATATCCAGCGCTGGGTCGACACCGAAGTACAAGAGCCATACTACGTTACCGAGAAGGTTCGTGTCGAGGCCGAAGTTCCGGTTGAGGAAGAATACCTTGTCTACGAGAAAGTAGCCAAGGAATATGAAGGTACTGTCGACTGCCCGAAGACTATCGTCACCAAAGATTGTGAATGCACTACAGTAAAGGGTAAACGTACTATTACTGAATGCGATAAATGCGGAAATACCCGCAAGATCAAGGTTGATTCCGAGTGGCAGGTTCCGGTTCAGAAAATAACTTCAACTGTTGAAACAGCCAAATGTCCGGTCACCAAGACCAAGATGGTTGACGTGCCGGTTATGAAAAATCGTACTGTGATGCGTGACGGTTTTGTCACCAAAGAGGTGCAAGTCAAGAAGTGGCGCACAGTTCCGGGCAAGAAACTTGTAAATACCCGCGTCTGTGAAACAATAATGAAAGACGAAACAACCTACGAAATCCAGAAAAAGACGGTAAAACGCACGGTTCGCGTTCCTGAGGTTAAGACCCGCACTGTTACAGACACGGTTATTAAGGATGTCGTGGTTGACTGCCGCACCGGTGAGCGCATCAATGACGCAAATGGTGATGACAAAAATGCAGCCAAAGCAAAGCTCCCTGCCGAAAATAAAACCAAGGCGGAAGAGAAGGTCTCTGAGTCGAAAACCGGTTCAGAAAAAAGCATGCAGGGCTAAATTCTGCAGCTTAATCAGTATTTTCAAGGCGCAGGCATTTTTGCCGGCGCCTTTTTTAATGATATTTTTAAAGACGCCTTCTGATTGGGCAGAGAAGATTTTATTGAAAATCCTCTTAAAAACCTTAAAATCTTTATTTAAATTTGCCCTGCAGACAATTATAATATATCCTGATTATATTCATAAAAACTCCGGGAAACCAATCCATGGCTGACAAAAACAAAAGAGTAATCTCCAAATTTACAGACAACCAGTTTGCTTTGATTGTCTTCGCACTTGCCATTCTGAGTGCGATTATTTATGTCGCGTTCTCACCAGAAATCAAGTATGAGATAGACCCGGAAGTTGCTGCCCGCCGGGTAAACATCACCAAGATAAAGCCAAATACCAAACCTAAAAATACTACCAGCAAAGTTGCAGCCAAACCCGCCATTGATATCTCCAAGATCAAATATCAGAAGATTGTCATTAACGGTAACGGCATGAACCTCAGCCGCAAACCGGACTTTGTCTGCAATACCGAAAAGAGCATCCATAACTTCAACCAAAAATATAAATGGACCGGCAAAAACGATCTATCCATGGATATCTGGCTCGGGCTTGACGCTTCCGGATTGAACATAACCGCCGATATACTTGACGACCATTATTATAATGAAAATATCGACTCCAACAGCATTTACAAATTCGACTCCATCCAGCTTGCCTTCTACTTTGATAATATCAAAGAATACAACAGCCCCTGGGAATTGGGTTTTGCTTCAGGAAAAGACTGGCATCAGCGCCACTGCTGGATCATGCCCAGTGCCTATAAGAGCGAAGCCAACGCCTTTCTCAAATCCATACTCTACGGCATTGAGCCTATCCCCGGCGGTTTCAGGCACAGAATTGTAATCCCCTATAACAACGCCATAAAATTCACCAGGTATAACATCCGCAACGGTATTCGCTTTAACCTCATCTATAATGACGCTGACGACAAAAAAAGCGGACGCCGTAATATTGTCGAGATCGCACCGGGAATCGGTGAGAACAAAATCGCCGCATACTTCCCTCTAATTTCTTTTAAAGAGTAATAACGGTCCTACAGCGATAAACCTACGCAAATAATGAAATAACAAACATAAACGCCCGGCGCATAAACCGGGCGTTTATTATTTAAGGTTAATCTTTGCAGAAAGAACCGCTTCTATACACCCTTTTTCTCGAAGAGGAGGAACAAGCCTATAAAAGCAATTACCAGAACCGGTATCACCAACCAGACAGAGACACCAAGAATCTGCGGCAGGGTGATCTTGCCGTAATTGCCCCAGGTCATCACGGTCTCACGCATTGTCGGCTCAGCTTCGGCATATATCGCCGCCCCTACAAGCATTCCGAGAATAGACCAGATCGCGTGCCAGCGGCCTTCGGCAAATGCGGCAAAAGACGTACCCGGACAATACCCCATAACCGCCCAGCCAGCACCGAAGAGCAACCCGCCAATCAGGTTTGCACCGAGAATAGTCGGCTTGACGCTGTAGGGGATCATATCAAGAGCGGCCAATAAATTAATCCCGATCATGCCGACAATAATTGCAGAAAGCATAAACTTGAAAATTGTCATATCTTTCAGGAGCATGGCACCAACCTGCTTCTCGAATCTAGCCACCCTTCCCTGCTGCAGAAGAGCCCCGAAGATCACGCCTGTTGCCAGCCCTAACCAAAGTTCAGTATTCATCTCAACCCTCCTTCCGGCCGTAGACCAACAAGGCGATAATCATACCAGCCCCGAAAAATCCAGCCATTGCAATAAAGCCACTGACAGAAAGCTGCATCAGCCCGCTCAGACCGTGGCCACTCGGACAACCTCCGGCAAGGCGCGCTCCAAACATCGCAACAACGCCACCAACAAATGCGCCAATAGCCCTCACTCCGATACTTGAACCAAACTTTTCTTTCCAGATAGGAGGTACACTTTCTTTCTTGAAGCTGCCAGTCAGAACAGCCGCGCCAAATGAACCTATCAGCACACCAACCATCAGCATGAACTGCCAGTCAACCTTGACCTTTTCTTTCTGCATATATCGGTTGTTGGCTACATGCTCCGGCGCAACAGTCTTCTCAACCATCCCCGCCGCCCTGACAAACGTTGTCGATGCGCCAAGAAACTTCGGCTTGCCAAGCTCGTTTGTGGAAATGTACACCGATAATACCGCCAGCACTCCAAGCAACGCACCGGCAATATACGGCCTCCACGACACTTTGTTATTCATAACTTCCCCTTTCATCTTCTTCCATAAACAGATCTTAACAACCTTTACAAAATAGCTCAAGCAAAATGCTTAATTATCACAAAAAGTTGCTATTCCGTTTATAGTTACAGCGCCTGCCGAATTGCCGCACCAAGAGTATCGCCATCCTGCAGACCTGTGAATTTTCTGATAATATTCCCGTCTTTAAAAAGAATTAAAGTAGGGATACTCATAACTCCATACTCCTCTGCCTTCTCACGCTGCTCGTCAACATTAATCTTGGCGATAACAGCCTTGCCGGCATACTCAGAACCAACCTTATCAAGCACCGGCCCCTGCATCTGACACGGTCCACACCACGGCGCCCAGAAATCAACCAGCGTAACGCCACCGGCTTTGATACCATCAAACTCAAAATCAGTTATCTCTCTTACATATTCGCTCATTTTATTTCCTTTCATTAAGATATCTTTTCTGTCTCAATTACAAATATCGCAAACACCATACCAGAACAAGAAATACAACATAACAGTCAGCGATTACAGTAGTTACAAAATATATCTTTTATCAGCTAAAATCCTTGCAATGTTTGCAATACATGTTATCATTGCAATTGCAATATTTTACCGCTTTTTGCAATAACCGGAGAAACGCAATGGACGATAAAATGCTTTCGCAGTGGTACAAGCATATTCTCGACTCACTTTCGGAGGGGGTTTGTGTTGTTGACCGCAAGTGGAAGATAATGGCCTTTAACCTGGCGGCGCAGAAGCTGACCGGGGTGAGTGCCGAAAAAGCCCTGACGCTCTCATTTGGTGAGATGTTCAATTGTGAGGTCTGTGAATGCCGTTCGCTGCTTGCGGAGGTAATGGAGAGCGGCAAGCCTATTTCTGCGATAAACACGCGCATCTCTGACAGCAAGATGCAGCCGGTTCCGGTCAGCCTTAACGCGACGCCGTTTTTAAATGAACATGGCGAAATTGTCGGGCTGGTTGCTTCGTTTCTTGATAACCGCCCCATTGAGTTACTCCGCAAGGAGCTGCGCCGCACCTGCACCTTTGGTGACATCGTGACCAAAGACCCGAAGATGCTCCAGATTATTGATATTCTCCCGGACATCTCTGACAGTGACAGCTCGGTGCTGATTACCGGCGAGAGCGGGACCGGCAAGGAGCTTGTCGCGCGCGCCATCCACTCAGCCAGCCCCCGCGCTGAAGGGCCATTTATCGCGGTCAACTGCGCAGCACTCCCTGATACCTTACTGGAATCAGAGCTGTTTGGTTATGTTAAGGGGGCTTTTACCGACGCAAAAAAAGACAAGCCCGGCCGCTTTGCCCTCGCTGAGGGTGGCACATTATTTCTTGATGAGATCGGTGACATTTCACCGGCGATGCAGGTCAGATTACTGCGCGTGTTGCAGGAAAAAATTTACGAACCACTGGGCGCGGTTACAGCGGTCAAAAGCAACGTGCGGATTCTTGCGGCGACCAACCGCGACCTCAATGAGCTGATGCAGAAAGATGAGTTCCGCAGCGATCTTTATTACCGGCTTAACGTGATAGAACTTGAGCTTCCGCCGCTGCGCGAGAGACTGAATGATATCCCGCTTCTTTCCGAGCATTTTCTTGAGAAATTCCAGATTGAAAAAGGACGCGGGGTAAAGCTGATGTCGCCGAAAGCTCTGCGTAGATTGCTTGAATATAATTACCCCGGCAATATCCGCGAACTGGAAAATATCCTTGAGCGCGCTTACATCTTATGCCGCTATAATGAAATCCGTGAGGACTGTCTCCCGCCGCAGGTCTTTACGGCAAACGTTACTACGCCGCTACCGACCAGTCAGAGAGCAACGGCTCATTCAATTACCGGAAAGTTTGTCAATCTGCGCACCATGCCCGATGACGAGGAACGCAGGCTGATAATCAGCAAGCTTGATGAATTCGCCGGTAACCGCAAAATGACTGCGGATAATCTCGGCATCAATCCTTCAACACTCTGGCGTAAGATGAAAAAGTACGGCCTGATTGATTAACGCCTTCAAGCCGCATTCGCAGAAAGCAAAACAATTACCCGTAAATAAAAAGAGGCTGGAGAAATTCTCCCGCCTCTTTTTACGTCTGCAAATTCGATTCGCAAAGAATCATTCATACCCGTTAGGATTTGTCGACTGCCAGCGCCATGAATCCTCACACATCTCTTCAATGCCGCGAACTGCTTCCCAGCCGAGTTCTTCTTTTGCTTTCTTCGGATCAGCATAGCACTGCGCCGCATCACCAGTACGCCTCGGGGCAATCTCGTAAGGAATCTTGCAGCCGGAAGCCTTTTCAAAGGCCTTTACAACATCAAGCACACTGTAGCCGTGCCCAGTGCCAAGATTCCATTCTGCGCAACCAACTGATTCTGAGTTGAGCTTATCAAGAGCCTTAAGGTGGCCAAGCGCAAGGTCGACAACGTGGATATAATCGCGGACTCCAGTTCCGTCATGGGTCGGATAATCATCGCCAAAGACATTGAGCTTCTCAAGCTTGCCGACTGCTACCTGAGTGATGTACGGCAGGAGGTTATTGGGAATACCATTGGGGTCCTCACCGATCTTGCCGGACTTGTGCGCGCCAATCGGGTTGAAGTAGCGCAGCAGGGCGATGTTCCAGGTGTTGTCAGAGGCGTACAGGTCGCGCAGAATCTGCTCGATATAAAGCTTGGTGCGGCCGTAAGGGTTGGTCGCAGAGAGTGGGAAGTCCTCGGTAATCGGCACTGAAGCCGGATCACCGTAAACAGTAGCCGATGAGCTGAAGACCAGATTCTTGACATTGTGCGTACCCATAATCCGGCAGAGGTTCAGAGTACCTGTAATGTTGTTGTCGTAATAGCGCAGCGGGATACGGTTTGATTCGCCAACAGCCTTAAGACCGGCAAAGTGAATCACCGCATCAACCTTGAACTTGCCAAAAGCAAGATTAAGCGCATCGAAATCAAGCAGATCAATCTTGAGGAAGGTCGGCTCCTTGCCGGTAATCTGTGCCACGCGTTCGATAGAAACTTCCTTGCTGTTATCAAGGTTATCAACAATGACAACCTCATGCCCTGCGTTTAGCAACTCCACACAGGTATGGCTGCCGATAAAACCTGCTCCGCCAGTAACCAATACGTTCATAAGTTCTCCTGTAAAGTATTATTCATGAGTGCTTAATTTTATCCAGTAATTTGAATTTGGCAAGTGAAGAAGTTACGATAGGGTCACTTTTTTTACGGTTTATCAAAAGCATGCCGTGAGATAAACGTTTCCACTTTCTCGGCTCGTATTAAAGAAGCCCCATCCAAAACGGAAGGGGCTTCTATAAATGCTATTTTCATATTTCAACTATTTTACGGTCTTATTCTGCGTATCAACCTCAATATTTCCGTCTTTTTCCTTAACCTCGTCGGCGGAAATAGTTGTTACGCCTTTATTTGTAGTAACATCAACACTGTCTTCAGTAAGCTCCCCACCCTCCCATTTGGCAACCGGAACTTTCTGGCGATCAGTCAGCGGATCTGGCACACCAGAGCGCGGGATACCCTCCTCAATCATCTTGTGCTGGGCGTCAGTAGCACGCTTGATTTCATCCAGCGGCAACATTTTCGGTACAAAAGGTTCAGGCTGAGTCGGAACAGGAGCTTCAGCCGGCCATTCAGGAAGCATATAGGAATTCGGCAATTTTGCCCTTTTCTGGTCATCCCACCAGAAACGCTGTCCCTTAATCGGTGAACAACCAGCAAATATCGTCAGGAAAACAAAGCTTAACAGGGTCATAATTCGCATTTTTTATCATTTCTCCAGTGCGGAAAAACAGCACATATTCAGTAAAAACAGTACGTTATAATATTACAGATCGCTACAAGCAAATCAAGCTATTACTTAATCGGCATTTCTTCCGATAATAATTAATCAAAGCCGGAACTTTTTGCGTCAGCAGCAAAAAAAGCCCCTGCACAGTCGTCAGGGGCGGAAAGTCACTCGTTATTACAGCTCCTGCGGCGGAGACAAATCTTCACTGTACGCCGCTTCCTGAAGTTCTCCCTCAGCCTGTTCCTCAGAGGGTTCATCAATCTCATTATAAGGCTGAGACTCCTGCTGCGGCTCGACTATTTGCGTTTCAGGCAATTGGAGGTTGCCGCCAAGAAGATGATAGAGATCCCGGCTCACATCCTCATCAGAAATAAGCCAGCCCGTCCTTGACAGATCAGCATATTTACCAATCAGAACCTTGCCAAGTTTCCAACGGGCATGCGCCCAGGCACCAGCCAATAACAGAATATGTTCACTGTTACTTGCCATTGGCGAGAACTCATGACCGACACTTTCAAGGGCAACCGAATAAAAGTCTGCCCGTTGCTCAAGCGAGAGTTCCCCGCCGACAAAAGGATGGATCCGGCAAAGCTCAATCCGGCGCGAAAGCTCAAGTATCTGCTGCATCAGATTCCGGCTTGCGGCAGACAAAAACAGCCGCACATCCCGAAATTCAGCGTAAATCCCGGCAAAGCCCTCAAGTGAGCAGGCGCCCGATAATTTTATCAAAAGCGGTAATTTCAGGCGTTGACAGAGCGGCATTAAACATTTACCGATAATTCTGGAGACATACCCCTTCTTGTCAGTAAAATCCGCTTCGTCAATATAGATACTCACCATCCGCGCCCTGGCAGTGGCAATCTTATCGCCAAAAAAGTCAAGCATCGCCGCGCAACTGGTTTTATCAAGGCTCTTCTTTACCGGCAAACCCAGTTCCTTGAGTCTGGCACACGCTGAAGACCAGTCAGCCGAAAGCGCGTCCATTGACAGCGTAGCCAGTACCTCAGCCCCACCAAGGTCAGAAGCTACCGGATTTTTATTCTCCGAAAAAATACAACGCTTTACCGCAACCTGCCGGAGATTGGCAGCGGCAATAATATTACGGTAAAATTCACCCGCCGGTTTACTCTTGAAGTATTCGCGGTATGAATCAAGTCCGCGGCTGCGCGGAGTACAGCCAGCCAGGCCAAGCGAAGTCAGAAGTTTTCTGGTGACATCATTAAACGGCGACTGCGCAAGAAAGAGCCGGTGCCAGATAATATCCGCCCTGATATTCTGAGGCAGGCTGGCAAAATCGACCGGGTCCAGCGGCTTTGAAGGGTTCTCGATACAACGCGGATTACGCTTGAAGAGCAGTTCGCAAAACTCACGGCAACAGAGCACATCGTCAAAAGAAATATATTCTTCATCAAAGACACTCTCATCAAGTTCCGTCGACAAATCAACCGCCGCTGTGACATGAACCGTATTCCAGATCAAATCCTGTAAAACCTCTTGTGCATCTGCCATCCCCAACTCCTTTTGCTGCTCCGCTGAATAATCACCGCCATCAAACAGGCAGGAACAAATCAACCCAAAATCCGCACCTGCCAACCGCCGGTTTTAACGCAAAAATCCGTCCTCTGATAATACAATATAACTGTTAAGCAAATAAAAGCCGCTTATTTGTCAAAGGTTAGTTTCCGCACAGTTCTGCCGGCTGCACGGGCAATTTTGGGAATATAGGCAGCCTTGAGCGTATCAAGCCCTTTATAAATTTCAAGCTTGTCCTTGTCAACAACATCCACCGCACCATACTCCTTGGCCTTTGAGGAGATATCCGAGTTGTCTTTGGCAATGGTACTGCAGATGACAACCGGCGTTGGAAAGTGCTGTGAGAGCTTCTTGAGAAATTTCAACCCGTCCATTTTCGGCATGATAATGTCGAGACTGACCACATCCGGCTCTTCGCTGATAATCATGTCTCGCGCCTCATACGCGTCGCCGGCCTCGCCACAGACTTCCATACCCGGTGAGCTGTTGATCGCTTCGCAGAGAATCTTTCGCACCAGCGGCGAATCATCAACCACCAGAACCCTAGTATTACGGGTCGCTATTTTTTCACGCTTCTCCGCAATCTTGGCAGCTTCACCACTCTTGACAATATCCTTGACCCGCACCTTGCCGTTGGCAGTATCAAAATAAATCCGCTTGCCGAGTTTGCCGCCGACATTCTCATCAATGATCTTGATTCCGGCAGCCTTGAGGACACTGCGCGCCATCTCGATATTGCGTGTACCGATCTCGCCGGGACTTGAGGTGAGATGGCTTATCACCGCCGCCCCGCCATAAATACCGGCGCGGAAATTGGTGATATCTGGGTCTATCTTCTGCATCAGCCAGATGATGGTCTTGGTTGAAGTGTCGCCGTAGCGCCCCTTGTCCATCTCTGAATTATTCGCCTGACTGAGCAGAAAATGGTTCATCGCTCCACAGGGCTTATCGACATGACTGAGCGTCACCGCCACACAGCTGCCAAGAAGGGTTGCTATTTCACACTCACGCCGTGATACATGGTACTCGCCAGGCAACAGAAAAACTCTCTCTTTTTCAAGCGCCATTTTTCACCTTTCAGAGCAAGAAGTATAAATCCGGGTAAACCCTAACCCAAGACTGCACACAGATGCTGTATAATTTTATATCCTAGTTATTCTCAGGCAAGCCGGTATAAACCAGATCGCCAGAGACCATCTTGTCAACATAGAAGGAATTGAGCCTGTGGCCGATTTTAATAATAGGCATCGACATCATCTCAGGTGAATAGACCGAATTACCTCTCATGCCAAAGGCAAGGCTTTTGGCAAATGAATCAATCTGCTTGGCGTCCGCCTTCTTCGCCGTGCGGTCAACAAGCATGACCACTTCATAACCAGTTGCGCGCTTGTCAACTGCCGGTTCAAGAACCTGACCAACCGCCGCCGCAGTAATGCCTGCATACCGGCCTATGGCATCATAGTAGCCCATGGTCGTTTCCTTGACCTCAAGACCGTCAACCTTCTCTTCCCTGATCTTGGCCATGGCTTCAGTTGCCAGCGTCTTGGCCTTTGAAAGAGCAAGCTCATCAACCAGTTCAGACTTGATCTTGCCGAGGAGTTCTTTATCCGGCTTGCCGTCCTTGCCCTTAAGGGTCAGCGGCTTAGCCGGGGTGTAGCTGACAAGGCGGATATTGAAGAGTCCGTCCTTACCCTGGATCGGCTGCTTGGCAGCGTCAGCATTATAACCGACAGAAATACCCGAGAAGAATTTTTTGTAATTATTCAGAATCTCATCATACTTCTTCTGGTCTTTCTGGGCCTGGGCTCTGAGCAATTCAACCTCAAGTCTTGAGAAGAACATCTTCAGCATTATTGAGTTGGCAAAGACCGGATTTTGCATAATCACATCAACATCAAGCTCACCCTCGCCAGAATCACCGGCCTTCAGACCACGGCTGACAAGGCGCGGATCAGAATTAATCTGCTCAACGGTAATTCCCTTTTCCGGATCAATCTTTGAATCTCTTGCCATGCGATTAAGGAAACGTGAGAACTCGCCCTTGATCGTACGCTCGGCAGTCTTGTTGCGGTAATCATTACGGTAATCGATAGTAACCTGATCGCGAACCTCGGCAAACTCTTTTGCCTTGCCATCTTTGTCGGCGTATTTTGTGAGTTTGTTATTCTCATAAAATTCCTTGAGCTTCTCATCATTAATCTGCGGTTCAAGACCAGGAACAGCAAACGGAACCATTATATACTCAAACTTCCAGGTCGGCTTGCTCCAGAGAAACGGCAGGGCAAAACGGTTGTTGTCAATCTGGTTCTTGCTGATATATGCCTCGGCTCTGGCAACCAGCTCACCTTCACCAAGCGCGTCGATTTCTTTCTGGGCTGCCTGAGTGAATTTTGTGGCCGGGACAAATAGCGTACGCAGCTTATATGATGAATTATCCTGTTCGTATTTGAGCGCGCCGAAAGATTCCGGAACAAGACAGGTATTATCAAGAACCTGCAGGAATTTCTTGAGCATCAGCCATTCCTGCACAGCCTTTTTATACTCATAAACACTGTCAAGGCGGATCATAGTGCCAACAGCCTTCTCAACAAGTTTGGAAAATTCTTTGGCGTCATTTCCCTTGTAATTGAGCTGCGTGCGGATGAAGGTCGAAATTTCCTGATCGGTAACCTCAATGCCGTACTGCTCAGCATACTTGGTCAGCGCCATTGAAATAAAGTATGAGAACTCCTCTGAGAATGCCGGACGGTAAGTCTCCATGTCATTAATATAATATACCTGACGCTGAAAATTAACCTGAAAAAGACGGTTGCGGTATTCTGCATACTCGGAATAGTTGTATTTTTCCCCGGCAATTTCGCCGATAACCGGGCCAGTACCTTTACCGGCCAGAATCTGGGCAAAACCCAATAACACAAAACTGGGAATAACGACAATGGCTACCAGCCAGTAAATAATCTTCTGCTTGTCTCTGAACTTCTGTAAGGGCACGGTAAACTACCTTTCAAAAAATAACGGACTGAATTCTCACTAAAAAACACGAGCCACAACCAAACTCAAGGAGCAACACACAGTGCAGCCGGATGACTATAATTTACAATAATACTAACTTTCTGAAATTATAGAAGTAAATTATCTTTCTTTCAACTACTAAAAACACAAATACAGCCATCTTTAGCCAGTATTTCCCTAAAAAAAGTGCACCCCGCCAAAAGGGTGCACCAAATCACTGTAATTTTCTACAGAATCAAGCTTACTTGCAGTCGCAGCTGTCATCCTTGTTCAGCTCTGCGGTAACCTCTTTAGTAAGAGGTTCAGCGGCAATAGCGGCAAAAAGCTTTTTCACTTCTGCCGGATTACCGACAAAGCCTACACTGATATCAATCTCACTACGGTTTGTATATCCTCTGTAGGGATCGACGTCGACAACAATGCTCTCACCTGCGCCGGTTCTACCGTAAATTGTCTTTGAATTACCAACTGATGTAGTATAACGGTACTCCCCACCGGTTGACTTGATTGCGTCAATAGCAAGCTTCTCTCCTTCATCAAGAGAAACCGCATAATCCTTCTCAACACCGTAATACTGACGGGCACCAATCCAGAGCGGCAGTGTCTTCGGGCCTAATAAAAGAGCCGCGTCATTCTGAGAACATCCCCCAAACATTGCACCAAAACAGCACACACACAATACAGCAAGTAACTTACGCATTCTCTCTAAAACCCCCAAATATCAACAAACATCAAGCTAGACAAAACTCTCCAAATTTCCCAGCAACACCCCTATTGCCGACTGCCGCAAACTAAAAACACAAAGCCCGCCAAGCAGATTTTGCTACTAATTACCGCAATTACTTCGAGGATAATATCACCACATATTTATTTTATCAACAAATTTTCCACAATCCAAACCAATGATTCCGGACTTAGTTGCAGCCGATATTATTTTACCATTGCCGACCAAGATACCGGCTTTAACCATACAAACGGCTGCAATACAAGCAGATACAAATTAACGCAAAAAAAAATCAGACGCCGTTGAAGCGTCTGGAGACAAACTGGTGTCCGATAACAAAATTTTACTTTCCGACCGGTGTTGCTGTAATATTTTGAAAGATTCTCTCAGCCCTGACCGAATCGCCATATAAAGAGACATTAATATCTATCTCCACATAACCCGGCCGGTTACGGTATGGGTCGATATCAACGACTATGGTTTCACCATCAGAGTCAAAAGCGTACATTGTTCGCGATTCCCCCACAAGAGTAACATACCGCACTCTTCCGCCGATAGCGGCAATTGCCTGCGCCACCTTCCTCTCGGCCTCGTCAACAGTAAGCTGATAGTCCTTCTCAACCCCTTCAAGCTGACGGTTAACCAGCCATGACGGGATATCACTGGGATGGACAAATTTATTTACGCAACCACTTAATATCAACCCGGATATCATTATAATGATACCGGTCAGGGATGAAACGCTATAGTATTTTATGTAATTACCGTTCATGGCTACCCATTATTATGTATTATCAGGACTTTGATAAAAGCTGATAAAGAAATAAAGACTCTTTATATATAATTGATGAAAAACCCGGATTACTTTTAATTTTTCCAGAGGAAAGATGATTAATGTCAATAAATTTTGAAATTTCAGCCACTTCAGGGCGTGCAAGGCGCGGAAAACTCACCACCCCGCACGGAACGATCAATTCACCTTTCTTTATGACCGTGGGAACTCTCGCGGCCGTAAAAGGACTTACCCCGCAGATGCTCCGTGACTGCGGTGCGGAGATCGTACTTGCCAATACCTACCACCTTGCCCTCCGCCCGGGTGACGAGCTGGTAAAACAGTTTGGCGGAGTCTCTAAATTTATGGGCTGGCATGGACCGATGCTTACCGACAGCGGCGGCTTTCAGGTCTACTCGCTGGCCGACATTAATAAAATCACCGATGAAGGCGTAAAGTTCCGCAGCCACATTGACGGTTCAGAACTCTTTCTCACACCTGAAAAATCTGTGCAGATCCAGCAGAATCTCGGCGCGGACATGTTTATGGCTTTTGATGAATGCCCTCCGGGGGATTCCGACTACGACACTGTTGCCAAAAGTATTGAACGCACCGCCCGCTGGGCTAAACGCTCGAAAGACGCCTGGACAAACCGCGAGAACCAGTCATTATTCGGCATCATTCAGGGCGGAACCTTTGATGAGTTACGCCGCCGCAGCGCTGAGTCAATAATCGAGCTTGATTTCCCCGGCAATGCCATAGGCGGAGTAAGTGTGGGTGAAGCTCCTGAAGAAATCGACCGCATTGTCGAGTACACGACCAAACTAATGCCGCAGGAAAAACCCCGCTACCTGATGGGAGTGGGCAGGCCGCAGGACATACTCAGGGCTGTTGGTCACGGGGTCGACATGTTCGACTGCGTAATGCCAACCCGCCACGCCAGACACGCCGAAGCCTTCACCATGGACGGCAAGGTCAAACTCCGCAACCTCAAGCAGCGCGAAAGCGACGCCCCGATCGAGGAAGGCTGCGATTGCTATGCCTGCCGGACAGTGAGCCGCGGCTATCTGCGCCACCTCTTTATTGCCGGAGAGATGCTCGGCCCCATTTACGCCGCCATCCATAATGTTCGCTTTTATCTCAGATTACTCGAAAAGGCCAGAATAGCAATTGAGGAAGACCGCTACGAATCCTTTGCAACTGAAGCAATAAATAGGATGGAAGTCCCGAATTGACCAATCAATAGCAACGATTGTCCCGCTTTATAAAAACCATAAGATATTTTTTTACTTATTAAACAAGGAAGCACCGATTAGTTGTCTATAAATGACAGACATTTATCTGTCGTTTATTTTGCTGGCTGAAAAGGCCTACAAGCAGTAAAATACCTCAAATACCCTTACATAACCACTTACTTTTACACCAATAACAATAAAAGACACATCAGTAAGTAAAATTTACTCTCGATACACCAAATGAATAAATACAACAAAAATAGCCCAATAACCAACTAACTAATCTCAAATATAAGTTGACTAAACCAACTCAATAAGTATAAATTAACTTATTGGGCAAGGAAGCTTTTTGGATTTAACTTTATACAGAAGACAACTAATCGGGTTGGCTTATAGCGGGCATTATGTCCAGATCTGGTTATGATGTCAAAAACAAGGATTAATTGTCAAAGGTTGGGGAGAAATGCAATGTCACTGGCAAAAGTAATTGAGGTAACCGAGGATAAGTGTGTCAACTGCCACGCGTGTATTGATGCGTGTCCTGTTAAATTCTGCAATGATGGCAGTGGGGAATTTGTCAGGATTAATGATGACATGTGCATCGGCTGCGGGGCGTGCATCACCGCCTGCACCCACGGCGCGCGTACGGGCGTGGATGATTTTGAGTTGTTTCTGCAGGCCAGCCACAACCGTGAGAAGATGATCGCCATTGCGGCCCCGGCGGTCGCGGCAAATTTCCCCAATAATTACCTGCGCCTTAACGGCTGGCTGCAGAGCATGGGAGTTGATGCGGTCTTTGACGTCTCTTTCGGCGCAGAGCTGACGATCCGTTCCTACCTTGAGCATGTCAAATCAAATTCACCGAAAACCGTTATCGCCCAGCCCTGCCCGGCGATTGTTTCATACATTGAAATGTACCGGCCTGAACTTCTTGAGCATCTTGCCCCGGCCGACAGCCCGATGCTGCACACCATCAAGATGGTGCGCGAATTTTATCCCGAATACAAACATCACCGGGTCGTGGTACTCTCGCCCTGCTTTGCCAAGAAACGTGAATTTGACGCCACCGGCCTTGGCGATTATAACATAACCTTCAAATCAATCGCCGAGTACCTTATCGCTACCCGCACCTCACTTGAACGTTTTGATGAAGTCGGTTATGCCAATGAAGACGCAGAACGTGCGGTGCTTTTCAGCACACCCGGCGGACTGCTTGAAACAGCAAAGCGCTGGAACCCGGAGATCGGCAAGGTCACACGTAAAATCGAAGGCGTACCGCATATTTACCATTACCTCGACCAACTGCCGGAAGCGATAGACGCAGGCAAGGCACCGCTGATTATTGACTGCCTTAATTGTGAATGCGGCTGTAACGGCGGGACGGCGACCCTTTGCAAGGATCAACCCGTTGATATTGTCGAATCGCTGATTGAGGAACGCAACCAGCAGATGATTAAACACTATAAGAAATCCGGCCCGCTGGCTGAGAAGCGCACCAACAAATCACTTGAAAGTCTGGTTGATAAATACTGGAAACCAGGTCTGTACAAACGCTCATACCAGAACCGTTCTGGGCTGCAGAATCTATCCATACCTGATAACAGGACACTGGCGGGGATTTATAACAGTATGCAGAAATTCTCTGATGAGGACATTTATAACTGCGCGGCCTGCGGTTACAAGTCATGCGAGAAGATGGCAGTAGCCATCCATAACGGGCTCAACAAACCGGAAAACTGTTACAAGTTCTCACAGAAGCAGACACTTGAGGAACACCGCCTTGTTGAAGAAGAACGAGAGAAAGCCGAACACGCCCATCAGGAACTGCAGGAAATTATTGAAAAATCACGGCAGAAAAATGAGGCGCTGGTGCGCAATGTTCAGGAGATGCTCAACAATCTGCTTGGCGCGCTGACAACACAGGAGGATTCCTTTGAAGAACTTATCCGCCAGCTCAAGAACTCACACGTGATGGTGGCTGAACTCAACCCGATAGCCAAGGTTATTCAGAGTATTGCTTTCCAGACCAATCTACTGGCGCTTAACGCTGCTGTCGAGGCGGCGCGAGCGGGACATGTCGGTAAAGGATTCACGGTTGTCGCAGAGGAGGTCAAGGCTCTGGCCAACCGCTCCGAGCGTGAGGCGGTGAAGATCGTCCCGTGTACGGAGAACCTTGAGAACTTCTTTAACACCATGCAGGAACTGACGCATAAAGTCGGGCATACGGTAACGGGAACCAAAGAGATTTCAGAACAGATAATGTCTGCCCTTGACGAGATCGCCACGACACGCAGTAATAACTGAATCACACAAATAAACCTATTTCATTAAAACAGAGCCGGAAAGTTTGCATCCCCGGCTCTGTTTGTTTATAATACGTTCTTGTATTTGAAAGGGCGATCCATGACGATTCTTCTGCTAAAAAGAATAACACTACTGCTACTGGTCATATTTCTGGTACTAGACCTTTTTGTTCCTGTGTCCTTTTTTGGAACAGTACATGAATTAAATATTGCGACAGCTAAAAGCAGAGTGACAAACTATTATCTGTACATACCTGTAAGTGAAATCAAGGATACTTATTTTTCAGAAATACTTGAGGGCGAAATTATCGGAGAAGACTCTCCACAAACATGGATTAGAACATTTTCGCGTGGACGTATTGATATCATGCGTAACTTCATGTGCACTCTCAGTCGTGATTATTCTTTTTGGGCAATACATTCTCTACAACTTACCGCAGCAATACACCCCATCAGTAAAGAAGAACAAAAGAAAGCTGTTATAAACACTCTGCGTATCTGGCAGGAAGATATACTTAAAGATAAAGAGTCAGGCAATGGGTTTTACCGCGGCTGTGAAGCGATGGAAAAATTTATCGAAGAAGCGATAAAAAAATCTGAAAACAAAAACGGGACAGGTGAATAACCTGTCCCGCTTGATAATTATTATTGCCTTAAGCAACCGCGCTTAAACTTCCTTCGGGTTGACAAATGGCATCATGCTGCGCAGCTTCTTGCCAACTTGCTCAAGTGTGCTAGCTTCGTCACGTGCACGCAGCTTCTTGAGAACTGGCTGGTTGACCATGCACTCAAGCAGCCATTCGCGGGCGAATGAACCGTTCTGGATTTCTTCAAGTGCTTCGCGCATTGCCTGACGTGAAGTTTCGTTAACAACACGTGGACCGCGGCTCTGACCACCGTATTCTGCTGTATTTGAAACTGAGTAGTTCATATAGGCAAGACCACCCTGGTAGAAGAGGTCAACGATGAGCTTGAGCTCGTGGAGAACTTCAAAGTAAGCGATTTCCGGCTGGTAGCCAGCTTCTACAAGTGTGTCAAAACCGGCGCGGATAAGTTCTGATGCACCACCACAGAGAACAACCTGTTCACCGAAGAGGTCAGTTTCTGTCTCTTCCTTGAAGGTTGTTTCAATGATACCGGCGCGAGCACCGCCAACACCGTAACCGTAGGCAAGACCCTTCTGCTTGGCATGACCGGTAGCGTCCTGGTAGACAGCGATAAGACAGGCAACACCGCCACCCTTCTCGTATTCGCTGCGAACGAGGTGACCAGGTCCCTTAGGAGCGATCATCACAACGTCAACATCTGCCGGCGGAACAATCTGGCCGTAATGAATGTTAAAGCCGTGAGCAAACATGAGCATATTTCCAGCCTTGAGGTTAGGCTTGATGTGTTCATTATAGACGCGGCCGGTAACTTCATCAGGCATAAGAATCATGATAACGTCTGATTTCTCAGCAGCTTCTGAGATGCCGTGAACAGCAAAACCATGTTCCTGAGCAAGCTTGCCGTTTGGTGAATCCTTGCGGTGGTTGGCAACGATAACGTTGAAGCCTGAATCGCGGAGGTTCTGTGCGTGTGCGTGACCCTGTGAACCGTAACCGACAATCGCGATGGTCTTGCCTTCAAGCGCGCTGCGGTCTACATCCTTCTCGTAATACATTGTAGCCATTATTAAATATCCTTTTCTCTTTACCCGTCTTACGGAAAAAACAAAGTTCTCATTTTATCCGGGTAATCTTACCAATAACGCCCGCCTTGTCAATCAGTTACAGGATTTTTTTCAATTTATGCGCAAAATTTGACCTTTATTCATTATTCGGTAACAAATATAGCCCCATACTGACAATACACATTCCATTACATTTTACGCCTCTTTCTTTACTAACAAACAGCTAATTCCGCCCTAACACAATAGATGTAGGATATGCGATGAGGTTACTATGTAACAACCCAAGCCCTGCCACGGTTTCGGGTAAAGCTTGACGGTAATTTACCCTGATTATTTAGACCGGAACCGGAAAAAGGAGAGCGTGCCATGGAATTATTGGAAGAAGAGGAAGAGCGCAGAATCAGCGGCAGCAGCATTTTCCGTCCCAAGCTCAACCGTCTCTCGGAAATATCCATGCTACCGGCAATCTATTACTGCGTACAACCTTCGGCAATGACGGTTGAAGTTCTTGAATATTTCGACCACACTCCGAGCGCGCCGGGAATACTGATCTGCAAGAACAGACATATGCTTGGCATGATTACACGCCGGGCTTTCTTTGAACATATCAGTACCGGTTACGGGCGGGCTATATTCTTAAGCCGCAGCATCATCATGCTCCTTGACGCCATCAGCGAAAAAGAGGACTGCTGCCAGCCGGTTTATGATAGCACCACGACTATTATCGAGGCCGCACACCGGGCGTTGTCGCGTGCGGCGAAGAACACCTTTGAACCAATTGTCGCCTGCAATGAAGACGGCAGCCACGGTATAATCGACATCAATGTCCTGCTTAAGGCACAAGGGGAAATCCTGAAATCTGTCAACTCGGAAGTTGACAAAATGCTGGGGGATGCGTGTGATTATGTTACAAGCCGCCTACCCTTCCCGATAAGCGAAGGGCCGGTTGAGATTGATTGGGCTTATATCCCGCACGGTTCGCTTGGGGGAGACTGCTTTGATTACCGCTGGATTGATGAGGACAATTTCGCGTTTTTCGTTATTGATGTTTCAGGTCATGGAATCAAGCCGGCGCTTCTGGCGGTAACAGTTCTCAATATGCTCTCACTGCAGAAGATTGAAGAGCTTGATTTGCTCAGTCCGGCGACGGTGCTTATTGCGCTCAACAAAAAATTCCGCATGAAGGATCACGGCAAGTTGTTTTTCACCATGTGGTATGGTGTCTGGAACAAGAAAACGCGCAACCTGACCTACTCTACCGCCGGTCACCCTCCGGGCATACTTTACAATTACAGCGCCGCCTTCTCAGACCATCTTGAAACCGGCGGGGTTGTTATCGGCACAGGTATGGATAATCTCACCTACAATGAAAAAACCATCGAGATCAACCACCGCGCCGACCTTTACATTTTCAGTGACGGAATATTTGAGTATACCAATAAAAGCCGCCGCAAGGCTGAATTTGAGGACTGGGACAAGCTACTGCGTGAAAGCCGACTAATCGGCATTAAAGATTCATACAATCTCGTTGAGCAGGTCAAGACTGTCAGCGCTGACCATGAACTGGATGACGACTGCTCCCTGCTGCACCTGACCTTTCATTGAGGCGGCAAATAATAAGACACAAACAATATTAAACGCCGGGTTCAAATCAACCGGCGTTTGTTTTATTATTATAACTCGAAAAAAGTTTATCCGCTCAAGCAAAGGGCGAGCTTCCCCTGCGTCGCAGCGAGATAACATCGGTAATTGCGTTACCGTTCTGCCGCAGACAGAAGATCACCGCCTCAGCAACATCTTCAGGCTTCATCAGTACACTCAGATCAAGGTCAGGCCGGGACTGGGCTACCATCTCCGTATCAACCCCGCCGGGACAGATAACCTGCACAATGATATTATCTTTCTGAAGCTCCGCACCAAAGACCTTGCTCAGCCCCATCATCCCATGTTTTGAAGCCGCATAAGCGCCCTGGGTAACATAACCTTTAAGCCCCATGACTGAAGAGATGTTGATAATGCGCCCGCCACGTTTTTTACGCATCGGCGCAAGCGCTGCGCGCGTGGCGTAAAATGTACCTGAAAGGTTTATGTCAATTATCGACTTCCACTCGCTATCGGTGGTATCTTCAAGATTTTTAAAGATGCCAAAACCGGCGTTATTAACCAGTATGTCAAGACCGCCGCATTCCGCGTCAATCAGGGAGACCACGGCATTAATACGCTCGGATGATGTTATATCACAGACCAGCGGGATCAGATCGTATTTGATAGCCGCATCTTCAAGTGTCTGCAGGTTGCGCCCGCAGATGTAAACCCGCGCACCATGATCCTTGAGCGTTCTGGCTACCGCCAGACCAATTCCCTTGCCGCCACCAGTAACCAAAGCAACCCTGCCAGCCAGAAATTCTTCATTCATTTATTAAAACCTGTTATCATATCCCAGCAATTAAACATTTGCGCTCCGATAATTCTCAGGCCGCAGCCATCGATTCACCACCTTCAAATTCCTGTTTAAGCTCTTTACCAGCATTAACCGCCATCTCACTGGCCCCCTTATCAGCCTGTTCATTATCGATCTGCCCCTGAGATTGCACAACCTCATCCCGGCTCTCATCTTCAGACTCAAGACTTGCCGCCGCAGGTTCAGGCTTGGGTGTATAAGCAGAGAAGTTATCCCCGCTGAATTTCTCCAGCAGATCACTTCTGGTTTCAAGGACTGCCCCCGCGTCACCAGCCTCACTGATATCAGCCGGCAGCTGGGTCAGCCTGCGGTAAGCTTCCTGCAGTTCCTGCTGAGTTGGCGCCGGAATACCGCCAGCCCAAATTGGCGAAGCAAGCTCGGAGTTATTCTGAATAAGTCGCATGCCAACCAGTGCCGCCATCACCCTGTCCTCGCGAAGCGCCGCCAGATCACGCCTGCCGAGTTTGCCCTTTTCCTCAAGCGTATCTGACATCTCCCGCGCCTTTTCGATGACCCCGGCTTCAATCTGTCTGGGGCGGCGCGCGGAGAGTTCAACCCTGTCAAAGGTATTTTTTGCATGCTGGTTGTTGCCATTAACCGACGAAAGACTGACCTTGGTCGCGTCAGTTGAATTTGCTGACTGGGAATTCAAGCCACCGAGACTTTGTCCGATAATAGAATCAAGCCCGCTTACTGCCATTTTTATATTCTCCTGCTGAAAACCAAGGCGAAAAAGTACGAGGACTACCGTTTACTCTTGCCTTTATCGGTCAACAACAGGGCAAAACTTTAATTTTATCGGCCACAGAGATATTTTTATTCTTCCACCTTTTACCACTTAACCTGCTCCGGCCTGTGCCATGCCTGAAAAAAAAAATCGGCAGGATTAAAATTTTAGTTTGACAGCTATTACTATATTGGGTATTATTTTTAAAAATTTAAAAGACATGAAGGCTGTATCAGAAATGAACAAATTCTTAATGAACC
>QKCJ01000021.1 GCA_003245715.1 bacterium | reverse complement strand
TTGCACACCAGCAAAAAATGGTGATATACTGTAAATAGAGAATTGTTAATTCTGATTTAATGAATATATAAGGAGGATGCCTATGAAGAAGGTTATGGCAGTCAGGAATGGGTAACCGGGCTGTCAGTGCAGGTTTCGCAGAGCTTCATTTTGAGTGCGGCAGAACGGCGGTTAATATTTCAGGTCAGGCACAAAGCAATAAACGCAGCATAAAATAAAATTGGCATTATAAATAATATATCATAATAATTATACAGTAACACCATACTCGCCAGGCCTCAGCAACAGTAACCAACCAGAGATTAACCATACGGTATTTCACAACTAATAACATAGCCCCATCACTCATTTTTCTGCATTTTAATCATAGATTACAGCCATGAACCGGAACTAATCCGGCATATCGTCATATCCGGATTTCCAGTCGGACAAAACACCCGCAATTTGTTGTAATACACACAAAACAACAAGTTATGTCTGGCTAACCCAGGAGAGTTCCCTTCCTGCAAACAGCAAAAATCATCTGCCAGAACAGGCAGGGATTCATGGCATTCCACTTACATCTGAAGGCAAGTCCAGGATCTCGCAGACAAAATCCTGAGTAATTGCCCAGACAAAACAACATAGTGCCTTATGCCGGGGAGCACTGGCTTGAACTTAAGGTAAAAACTATGAATAACCGTAAAAAGGAAGACAAAACATATAATTCTTTCACATTAATAGAGATGCTGGTAGTGATTGCGATAATCTCGATTCTGGCCTCAATGCTCTCAGGCCCCATCAGCAGGGCAATACAGAAAGGACGGGAGGTAGCCTGCACCAACCAGTTGAAACAGATAGGAATTTCGGTATTTCAGTACCAGAGTCCAAACATGTATGACGCGCTGCCTAACATAAAGGGTACGACGATAAGCACCAATACCGATACAGTAGCACCGCTGGTGGCACTGGTGGCTGCCAACCTGATTGACAACCCGAAGATGGTTTCCTGCCCGGTTGGGGGAGCGCCGGAAGTACCGGAAGAACTGGATGCGACAACCCCGGTCAATGCCCTGGCCTCGGCAACCATGGCTGGTGGAACCTATAACGTCGGAAGTATCAGCGGAAAAAACGCGCCGGCAAATTATCTGTTTACATTATTTTTCAAACGTAATGCCGGAGGAAGTATGGTGATAGCAGGGGACGCGGCTGCAGGCGCGGCAGGTTTAAATGCAGTCTACTCCCCAAACCACGGTGATTCGACCAGCGACCGGAATAATGGAGCAAACGCCCTGTTTGGTGATGGCCATGTAAAAACGGCCAAGAGCGGATACAGCCTTGAAGGCTACACCAACAGCGCCAGCAGCTCCAACCATAACCCGTGGTCAAACGATAATCCGCCGACGGATACAACTACCGGAATTTCGCAAATCGGCAGTTACGGAAACTGATTTTCCAGCACTACCAGCATAACAGAGAGTAAACCGATCAGATAAAACCGGATATGAACTTGCAGCTAATGAAAAAAAAATTAAAAAGGAGGAAAAAAGGTTTGAAGCGCGTACAGATAAAATGTATATTCGTAAATTGTAAAAGAATTTGTCTGTGTTAGACATCTTCAGTAATCATTTTAAAATGCTTCAAGTGTCAGTAAAAATTGGACTTATATCATAATTTATATTTCTGGCGGTATTTACTGTATATACTGAAGCACATTTTGCAAAGGATCAAAGGATGAACAAAAAAGGTTTTACTCTGATCGAAATGCTGGTTGTTATTGCTATTATTGGTATTCTGGCAGCCATGCTTTCCGGTCCACTGATGAACGCCCGTACCCAGGCACTCAAAGTCGCATGTACCAACAACCTCAAGCAGGCCGGTACTTCTCTCTTCCAGTATGAGAGTCCAAGCATGTTTGATGCTGCACCAATTCAAAGTGGAGCAGCAATTTCTACTAATTTAGATACCGCAGCTCCATTAATTGCCATGGTGGCAGCAAACCTTATTGACAACCCTAAAATGGTTACTTGCCCAGTTGGTGGCTGCACTAATCCTGTTCTGGACTTTACAACAACTGCAACAGGAAGCCTTGTACAGCAGGAAGGATCTGCAATCGGCAGTATCAGTATTTTAACAGGAACTTCAACCTGTTCACAATACCTCTTCACTTTGTATTATACAAAAAATTCAAAGGGAAGTCGTGTTATCGCAGGTGATGCTGTCGCAAGCGCTACAGCTATTGCAAGTGACAGTGCTACTTATTCACCAAACCATGGTGACTCTTCAGCAACTGACCGCCCAAATGGTGCAAATGCCTTGTTTGGTGATGGACACGTAAAAGCTTCAGATTCATCATACAATGTTGAAGGCTACAGCACCGGCACTACCGGAACTGGTGAAAATTGCCCATTCAGTGATGATCAACCTCCAACAGCGACAGACAGCACAAAATCACAGATTGGCTACTACCAATAAAACAATGTAACATCTAATTATTAAAAGCGGATATGACATAAAGTCGTATCCGCTTTTTTTATTATGTTTTACAACCGATTTAAGTTGACATTGCCCTGCTCTGCGATAAAATTAATATTCCCATTTCGCAAGGTAAAAAATAGACAAGGCGGTGTCGATGAAGCAGGGATACGCAATATTCCGTAACACTTTTCTTGAGACGGTACGTCAACCCGTTTTCGGCCTTATACTGATTCTTACCGGAATTGCTATTTTAGCTATTCCCCTGTCATCAGCCCAGGTCTACACCCTTAGCGTCGGCACGACCCTTGACCGCGCCCCGCAGCGCATGGTCGCCGAGCTTTGTCTCTCAACAATACTCCTATCCGGACTGCTCCTCTCGGTCTTTGCCTCGTCCGGGGTTATCAGCCGGGAAATCGAAAAGAAAACCGCGCTGACCGTCCTGACTAAGCGCGTAAGCCGTTTTGCTTTTATCTGCGGAAAATTCGCCGGCCTGGCTCTGGCTGTTTCAGTTGCAGTCAGCACCTTTATCATGCTGATGCTGATGATTGTGCGCTTCGGTTCAAATACCGCCGCTTACCAGCCAATTGATTACGGCGCAATAATCTCCACCTTCGGCGCGATCTTTATTGCCCTTTTTATCGCGTCATTCCGAAACTACTTCAGCGGCAAGAGCTGGATCGGGACTTTCAGTCTCTCCCTCTTCTGCACGATATCTTTTGCGTTTGTCGTGATGCTTTTTCTTGACAAGGATTTTCACTTTGCCTTTAAGGAAGGCCACTTCGGTTCGTACGACTGGCAGGCAGCGATTGCGGGAGTTCTGACCCTTGAGGCGATTCTGCTTCTCTGCGCGATAGCGGTTGCCGCCAGTACCCGCCTTGGTGCTGCCGGTAACTTCACCATCTGCGCAATCTGTTTCACCGGCGGACTGACCAGTGAATACTTCTATGACAACTATAAATATATTGCAGTAAAAGTCTGGCATACGATAATGCCGAACCTGCAGACATTCTGGATGAGCGAGGCCCTGAAGCGTGAAGTTGATATTCCATTATCATATTTCATAAATTCCACACTTTACGCCGGCAGTTACATTCTTGCTCTGTTATTTATCGCGTCGTTTCTGTTTTACCGGAGGGAAATTGCATGAACGGGTTCAACCCCGAAGCTGCCGATACCAAGCGCGCCGAGACCACGGCCGGTACAGGCATCTTTCTTCATTTGGTGTGTGCGGTAGTACTGCTGATTATGTCCTTCTCTGCAGAGGGACTCCTTTACTCCATTCTATGGATTCAGTGCGGCGCGGGATTATTATTCTTCCTCGCCTCCTACCTGCACCTGCGTTTTCGCCGACTGGCCGTAACCGAGCAGCTTGACCGTGAAAGCCTTGAGCGGAAACGTAAATCCCAGGGGCTTGGTTCGCTGTTCTCGGCTGACGATGTGCCGCCGGCCAAGCGCAACCTGCAGCACTTTAACCGCTTCTTTGCCCCGGCGCTGAGTATCATCTATGCGCTGATTCTTCTGCTACCGGCAATTGAGCTCTTTTACGGTCTCATCAAAATGGGGACGCCGCTCAAGGAATTTTTCTTTAGCAACCTGCCACGCGCAGTCGGTTTCCATATGGGCGTCATTCCGCTTATTATTGCGTTTGTACTCTTTATTCTGGGTGCATACAGCTCCGGTCTTTGCCGGGTGGCACACTGGCGTCCCATCCGCGCAGGTGCCGGTTACGCCCTCAGCAGTGCGGCGGTTCTTGGCCTTGTCGGTATCTGCGTGCTGTTAAGCTCAAAGATCGGTTTCTACCCTGAGCGGATTATTATCCTCCTTACCGTGATCGGTATGAGCCTGCTGGCGCTTGAAATAATTGCCAATGTCGTACTCGACCATTACCGCCCGCGCCTGCCAGACATTGAGCAGCGTCCGGCGTATGATTCAAGGCTCAGCGGAATTCTGGCTGAACCGCAGGGCGTCTTCAAGACCTTCGCCCATACCCTTGACTACCAGTTCGGCTTCAGTGTTTCCGACACCTGGTTCTTCCGTTTTATAGAACGGGCTTTTGCGCCGCTGATACTGGTTGTCATCGTTTCGTTTTATCTGCTTTCAAGTTTTGTGCTGGTTCGTCCCGGCCAGGCGGCGATTATCGAGCGTTTTGGCAAACCCCGCTTTTTCTATACAGGCGCGGAAAAAGACTGGGAAACCTTTGCGGCCAAGCATCCGCCACTCTCTGAAGGTCTGCACTTTAAATGGCCATGGCCAATTGAAAAATCCAAAATCATCAACCGTACCCGCCTTTCATTGATTACCCTTGGCTTTGGCACGGCTAATGAAGAACAGGCCAGACAAAAAGCCGAGGAACTTCGCACGAAACTCGCCCAGTGGGACAAGCAGCATATTGAAGACGAGAACCTCTACCTGATGCCACTGCCCTCAGTGATGCAGACAGGAAGCGCAACCCAAAACCA
Organism: bacterium; assembly: GCA_003245715.1. GTDB lineage: Bacteria > Planctomycetota > SZUA-567 > SZUA-567 > SZUA-567 > SZUA-421. Next base: position 14,069 of record QKCJ01000021.1, on the reverse strand, counting down.
GCGAGAGAACTATGTTTTCATCTCCGGATCATTTACCGTTGAATTCGCCATCAACAATAACGCTGATGTTTACCGTTACGCCTACAGTTGTCGCGATCCTCAGCTGATGATGCGCGCAATTGCGGAAAATGAGATTACCAAATTCCTCGCTGGAGCTGATTTCTGGAAGGTAATGGCCAATCAGACCGAGCAGACCAGACTTACTCTGGTTAAAAACATCAGTGACGCGGTAAAGGAAAACAAGCTTGGTGTCGAGGTTGTCAATGTCGGCATCAACAATTTCCACCCGCCAGCCGGTGAGGTCGGTGCGGGATTCCTGAAGGTTATCACCAGCCAGCAGGACAAAAAAATCGAGGTCTATGGCGGTGAAATAAAAGCGACAACAATCATCGGTATGGCACCAAGCCAAGCCGGGGCGCTGACAACTGACGCGGAAATTTACAAGTTCCGCCGCGAGCAGGTATCCGCAGCTGAGGCAGACTGGTTTAAAAACCAGCTTACCGCTTTTGGCGCTGCACCGGAGATCTATCCGGTCTTGAAACGGATGCAGATGCTTGAGAAGGCACTATCAGCGCCGCGCAAGATCATCCTGCCTGAGAGCGCTACCATGATTATGGACGACTCAAAGGCCGCAGACCCCGACAGCATCAACAGCATACTTGCGCGCGAGATCAATAAACTCAACAAGTAAGCGCGGGAAAATCAGTTAAAATTGCTATATCAAATATATAAACATAATTATCAAGCAGCAGGAGAATTTCGGTGAAAGAGAAAAAAAGTATCTGGACAATTTTGCTGGCGATTATCGTCGTTGGCATCCTTGCCCTGGCAATGTTCACGTTTACCGTGGAAGAAAGCACCAATGCAATCGTTTATACCTTCGGCGCAGTACGTGAGGATGGTGTCAAAAACGAGCCTGGCCTGTACTTCCGCTGGCCGGTTGGCATTCAGCGTATCGTCACAGTTGACACTAAGGAAAGAATCCTGAAAGTTCCGGGCAATGAGCCGGTAACAACCAAGGATCAGAACCCGTTCTACCTCTCTCTGAGCATTTCCTGGAAGGTCAGTGACGCCGGGCTCTTTATCCGCCGTCTGACAAACGATGAAGGACTGACCATTGAAGAGAACGCCCAGCGTTTCCTGCAGGACAAGGTTCGCGGCGCACGTCAGCGCACTGTAAACCAGTTCAATCTCTCAGATATTTTCAGCGACTCAAAAGAGCAGCCCAAGGAATACAAGAAATTCGTCAATACCCTGCTCACCCAGGTTCGTCAGGAAACAGAACAGTCTGATTACGGCATCGTGGTTGATAACCTTTTCATCACCCGCATCGCTTTCCCGCAGACCAACTCAAAAGCGATCTTTGACAGCATGATTAAGGAACGTGAACTGCGCTCGGAGAAGAATATCACCGACGGCAAGAACGAAGCGGCTCAGATTATTAACCGCGCCAATCTGCAGAAGCAGAACCTAATCAGTCAGGCCATGGCCGATTCACGCCGGATCAAGGGTCAGGGAGATGCGGCGGCTGCGGAGTTCTACAAGGCCTTCCGGGAAAATCCGCAACTTGCCAACTTCCTGCGCAGGCTTGACACCCTCGAGGAAATCCTCAAGAAAAAAGCCACCGTTACCCTGCCAAGCAAGAACCCGCTTGACGGGCTTATTGAGAATCCACCGATCATGAAAAAGTAACCACTGCAAAAATTCGGACAAATACTATGACTGACAATAAACATGAACACGGCCCCGGATGCAATCATGACCACGGACATTCACACGATCATGAGCATAGCCACGGGCATAATGAAAATAAACCGCACGAACACAGCCATCAATTAGCCGGAACCGAGCATCTGCACCCGAAAGGTTGCCCCTGCCAGCAGTACACCGGCGGCGCTCCGCTGAGTGATGAGGAGATACTTGAGATTGAAAATGACCCGGCAGCGGGAAGCTTGTCGCGCGCCCTGAAAGGAAGCTTCTTCTTCCTCAAGATTGGCATGGCCGTTCTTGCGCTCTTCTTCATACTCGACCGCTTCCGCAGCGTCAACGAAGGCGAGGTCATGCTCATCAAGCGCTTCGGCGCTTTTATCACCGACCAGAACGGCATCAAGGTTTTCAAACCCGGCCAGTACCATTTTATCTGGCCCTACCCTGTTGAACAAGCGGTCGTAATCAGAACTTCTGAGGAAAAAGAGCTTGATCTTGACGCGAATTTCTGGCCGCGCACGACGGCTGAAGTGGCTGTTGACAGCGGCAAGGTTCTTGCCGAGGTTGAACAGCTTGCGCCGGATCTCGATGGCTATAACATAACCGGCGACCTTAATGTGCTGCACACCCGCTGGAAGGTCAAGTATCGTATCAGCAGCTTCAGAAATTACATCCTGACCTCGGAAAAACCGCTGGAAATTTTCAAATCCATCTGCCAGTCCTCAGTAGTCGAGAACTTTGCCGGGGTATCAGTTGACCAGGCTTATTACGGTGACCGGCAGTCACTCTTTGACATTATTACCGAGCAGGTTAATATTGATCTTGCCAAGGCAAAAATTGGCATTGAGCTGGTCAGCCTGATTAACACGACCCTCCTTCCGCCGGGTAAAACCCAGCCTGCCTTTGACAAACTTACCAGTTCGCTGAGTGAGCGCAAGAAACTTATCGACAAAGCTCGGACTGACGCCAACAAGCTGGTCAAGGAAGGCGAGACCGATGCACTGTCAGTACGTAATGATGCCCAGCAGTATAAAGTCGCAACTACCAGCCGCGCCAAAGCTGATGCTGACCGGCTTAATGATCTTCTTGCGAAATTTCCAAATGACCCGCAGGGTCTGCAAATCTTCCTGGAGCAGTACCGCTATGACCGCCTCAAGCAGGCACTTGCCAACAGCAATATTTATATAATGCGCGAAGGCAATAATATTTTCTGGACCAGCCCCGGCCCGGCAGACTTCATGGAAGAGAAAGGCAATAATAAATGAGCGCGACAACAGCTTCAAATATAGATAACGCCACCAAGCCATCCAGCGGTGCTACCGATATCGGACAGCACCAGAATGCCGCTTGGATCTTCGCAACCTTCGTGGGCGGCGCACTGATTCTTAATTCATACCTCTGGAACTGGTTTGTCGAGAGTGATGTGCCTGAGCAGGAACGGCTGGTCTCCACTATCTGCGCCCTGATCGGTGCGATCTTCCTTTCAATGCCGCTTCTGATACGTACGACTAAATCCGTTATCAGCGGTAAGGTGCATATCGGTGAAATGGCCTCACTGGCAATTATCGCCTGTTTTGCCATCGGCAGTTATCAGGAAGCGGGTATCGTCGCATTCTTTCTGATGCTTGCCGAACTCCTTGAAACAAGATCAGCCATGGGCGCGCGGGCTGCCGTTGAAGGGCTTATCCGCCTTACGCCTCCGGAGGCGCGACTGGTCAGAGACGGCAAAGAGGAATCCGTTAAGGTTTCGAGCCTTTCAATTAATGATATTGTGCGGGTACGCCCGGGTGAGAACATCCCGTGTGACGGTGAAATCATAAACGGCGAGACAACCATCAACCAGGCAAGCGTCACCGGCGAAAGCCTTCCGGCCGACAAGCTTGAGGGTGACACCGTCTTTGCCGGCACCGTAAACCTCACCGGAATGATCGAGATGAAAGTAACCCGGATCGGCCATGACACGACCCTTGGCAAGGTGCATGACCTGATTCTGCAGGCTGAATCAACCCGCCTGCCGATAATGCGCCTGATCGACCAGTACATTCAGTGGTACGCTCCGGCGATGCTGATGATCGCGGCGGGTATCCTTTACTTTACCGGCAATATCCAGAACGCGATTACGGCGCTGGTTGTGGCCTGCCCCTGCGCGCTTGTGCTGGCGACCCCGACAGCGATGGTTGCCGGACTTTCTGCAGCGGCGCGACTGGGCATCCTAATTAAGAATGTCGCACACCTTGAATCTGCAGGAACAATAACCTCGATTATTCTTGATAAGACCGGGACCCTGACAACGGGACAGCTCACCGTCTCGCGTCTTGCTCCGGCTGACGGCGTTGAACCGGCAGAACTGCTTAAAATTGCCGCGTCGGCTGACCGCCACTCAAACCACCCGGCGGCCCGTGCGCTTGTTAAAGTTGCCCACGAGGCACGCGTCGATCTGGTTGAGCCGGGTAATATGCAGGAAGTCGGCGGCAAGGGTGTGATCGCCAAAATCGACGGTGCGGAAATTGCGCTGGGACGGCGCAGCTGGCTTGAGCAGGAGATGTCCGTCTCAACGGCGAATCTTGAAGAGCCGGACAAAAGCGAAGATGACGGTTTCTCGACTATTTATGTCAGCAAGGATGGCAAGGCTATCGGCTGGATCGGTCTTCTTGACAAAACCCGCCCAGATGCCAGCCATGCTACCGAGAAACTTAAAGACACCGGTGTCCGCACGGTAATGATGGTTACAGGTGACCGCTGGGGCGCGGCACGGCGGGTTGCAGCTGAACTTGGCTGTACTGACCTGATTGCCGAGTGTCTGCCTGAGAAGAAACTTGAAATTGTTGAAGACCTCAAGAAACACGGCCACAAGGTTATGGTTGTTGGCGACGGGGTCAATGACGCGCCGGCGCTGGCTGCGGGTGACCTTGGCGTTGCCATGGGAACTGCGGGTAATGACATCGCAATTCACTCAGCTTCAGTGGCCCTGCTTTCCGAGAAGCTTGACCGTCTGCCATTTCTCATCCGCCTGAGCCGTCATGTGCGCGGAGTTGTTAACCAGAATCTTTTATTCTCGGTTCTGTTTGTGGTGCTGGGACTGGTGGCTGCCGGTATGGGCTGGCTTACTCCGATCTTTGCAGCGATTCTGCACAATGTCGGAAGTCTGATTGTCATCTTCAACTCGGCTAAGATCGTCCGCTTTGGCGAAGAGATGCACGGCACTGACCAGCTTGACTAATACTAAAATCAGAAGATGACTATGCAGGATCCATTCATCTTTGTTCACGCAGCAGTACAGAACGGAAATAATGTTGAGTTGCAGCGCAGGAACAAATAACAGGAGAGATTTATGAGCGCAGTAATTCAGACCTACGAGCTTACCAAGCACTTCAAACACCCGCTGTTCTGGTGGATTGTGCGCGCGCATGCTCTCAACGGTTTGACGCTGAATATTGAACCGGGAGAGGTCTACGGGCTGCTCGGCCCAAACGGCAGCGGCAAGAGTACAACCATCAAGCTTCTGCTTGGCATGCTCTGGCCGACCAGTGGCGAGGTCTCGCTATTTGGCCGCCGCCCGTCTGATGTAAATGTCAAAGAACTTATTGGCTATCTGCCGGAAAACAGCGACCTTTACCGCTTTCTCAATGCAGAGGAAACGCTTGACTTCTATGGCCGGCTCTTTCATCTGCCGCGCTCAGTACGCAAAAGGCGAATTGATGCGCTTCTGGAACTTACAGGTCTGAGCTACGAGCGCAAGCGTCCCATTGCCGAGTTTTCAAAAGGCATGCAGCGCCGCGTCGGACTGGCACAGGCGTTAATTAATGACCCTGAACTGATTATCCTTGACGAGCCAACCTCAGGGATGGACCCGCTTGGTACACGGGAAATAAAAAACCTCATCCTCCAGCTTAAGGAGAAGAAAAAGACCGTGCTTCTCTCAAGCCATCTGCTGGCTGATGTTGAGGATGTCTGTGACAGGGTGGCGATTCTCTACGGCGGACAGGTGCGCGCGCAGGGTCCGGTTGAGAGCCTGCTCAGCGATGAAAAACGCACACAGATTACCGCCAGGATGGATGAGAAAACAATTTCGGAAGTAACCGAACTGATTAAAAAAAATTCAGGCGCAGATACTCCGATTACAGTCGCAGCCCCGATGGAAAGGCTGGAGAAGTTATTCATGCGGGTGGTGGAAGAGGCCGAAAAAGAGGGCATTTCAACCAGCGGTGCAAGCTCTGCCAGAAATTCCGACCTTGAACTCTTCAGCGAAAACACGGAAGGGGCTGATATCCTTGACAGCCTTCTGCTAAAAGAAAAAGCCTCTGGCAAAGAAAAGCCCCAACCGGAAAAATCCGTCGCAGAAATTAAGGTCCATGACAATTCTTCTGTTCTTAAAGATCTGACTAATATCGGAAATAACGCTGCCGATACTCAGTCAACACCTGAGTTGAAAGAGCAGCACTCTGAGCCGGATAATGACCTTCTTAACAAACTGAGCAAATAGTTACAGGATAACCTCATAAATGGCAATTTGCGCAATTACAATAAATTCAGTCCGCCTCTTACTGCGCAGCAAAGCCCCGATCTGGCTGCTGCTGCTGCTGGTTGTTGCAGTGCCGGTCTCATCATACTATATTTTCACCGGTGACGGCACCCTGACAGGCGTGCTGCGCATGATGATAACCTTTAACCATTATGTGGTCGGGGTAATTATGCTGCTGCTGACACTGTATCTCTCTGCGACGGTTCTTAACAGCGAGCTTAGCGAGGAGCAGATAACCCTCACCGCCGCCAAGCCAGTAGCGCGCTGGAAAATTCTTTTGGGAAAATGGCTGGCCGTTGCCATCATTACCGGTTTTCTGACCGGTGCCAGCGCTACAACCGGATATTACGCAGTAATCAAACGAACCGATCTGGCGCAGGTCATCAATATCCGCAAGGAAAGTCCGGACACGCTCAATTATACCCCAGCCAATTTTATCGAAGACGCCAAGAATGAAATCCAGATTGCCAATTATGAAGTTTTAACGGCAATGACCCCGCACCGCCCTATCCTGCCACCGATGGAAGATGAGCTTGAGAAGATCTATACCGAGCTTCAAGCCAGCGGTCAGCCCAAGGACAAGCTCCCGACAAAAGCGCAAATCCGCATGATCCTCAACCGTCAGCGCTCCAAAAAGAGCTTCACCATTCCTTTTAATGCCGGGAGGGAATTTGTCTTTACCAACCTTCCGCAGACTGACGGCGGACTGAAGGTACGCTATACCTTAAACGGCAGCCGCCGCCCTGAAGAACTTGGCTGGCTGACAGCAAACTGGTATTTTTATCCCGACCGCACAAAAGCGCCCTACGGACACGTCACCAATTCCCGCAGCGGCACAACCAAAAGCTTTAATATCCCCGGCAGCATTATCGGGGCTGACGGGAATCTCAATGTAGCAATCTACAATGTGAATGGTCCAACCAACACCTCACCGGCTGCCGTACTTGAAATACCGATGTACACCGGTATCAACATTATGGTGCCTGACTCCGGCTTTGCGATGAACTGTTTCAAAGGTGCGCTGCTAAGCTGGTTGCGTCTGCTGATGGTTGCTGCTATCGGTGTTGGGGCGTCGGCATTCCTCAGCGGCTCAGTAACGTCGTTTCTTCTGTTTTCGATAATAATGATCGGCATGCTTAACAGCTTTATCTATGACACGGTCGCCCCTAAAGCCAGCCTTTATAAAGTTGAGGATGACAGCAACGTTGTCTCAAAATTTGCCGCACAGACCATCCTGCAGGCCCTTCCAGACTTCACGACCACCTCTGCGGTGCCGCCACTGACTACCGCAACAGCGATAAGCTGGCGCTATCTTCTGATGATTTTCACATACGATGTCCTCCTTCGCGGCGGTATTATTTTTATTATCGGAGTCTTTGCCCTTAATAAACGTGAAATTGGCATACCCCGCATATACCGCTGATAATTCAGGATTATATAGATGAGAAATACGCGATTCATACAATTTATTTTTCTGGCGCTGGCCGTGGCGATCTTTGTGCTGATCGGAAGATTTCTTCCGCAACTGGCCCAGCAACGCACCACAGCCCAGTTAACCTCACGCGAGACCCTTGCCGGTGTTCCACCAGCCTACGCACTGGCTGACGGCCTGCTTGGGGGCTTCCGCGGCTTTCTGATAAGTTCTCTATGGATGCGCGCGCAGGAGAAAAAACAGAAGGGGCAATATTATGAAATGGTGGATATCTACCGGATAATCACCACCCTTGAACCAAACTACCCGGCAAGCTGGGCAAATATGGCTTGGGACCTCTCCTATAATGTTGCTGCGGAATTTGAAGAAGATCCAAACGAGCGGCTCTTCTGGGTCTTCCGGGGTATCCACATGCTGCGCGACCAGGCCATCCGCAATAATCCCCGCGCGCCGCGTTTGTATTACGAGCTTTCCTGGATTTTCTACAACAAGTCCACAAACTCTGTCGACCCGGCATTCCCGCTTTACAGGCGCTATCTTGCCACGCAGGTCTCACGTGTACTTCTTGGTCCCGGCCACAGAGAAGAACTCCAGATGATTATTGACGCCAACAACAAATACGCGTCCGAGAAGGTATTCCTCGACCAGCCGCCGGTCAAAGCGTTTGAGCAGGAGCTTAAGAAATATGATTTCAGCCTGCTGCGTGACGCTATCCGAATAACCGCGTTAAAGCCTAAAGAACTTGACGAACTTTTAAGCAACAAGACAAATCTGGATATTCTCAATGAAGCAAAACTCATTGCAATGTACAAAGGCTTGCGCGACAACTTCAATATGGATCCGCAGGTTATGCTCGCGCTCAATGAACGCTTTGGCGACATCGACTGGCGCCTGCCCCAGGCACACTCGCTCTATTGGGCTTGGCTTGGTCAGAAATTCAAACTGATCGAGGACCCCAATTACACCAACCTGCGCTATGAGAGAATAGTCTATTTCTCCCTTATCCAGCTTGCCCACAAGGGAACTGGGATCATCACCAAGGACGGCTTTGTCATAGCCCCGCCAAACCCGGAGATGCTTGACAAAACCATCGACTACATCGACGACCTTATCCAGCGACAGGGACAGAAGGGTGTGGCAACCGGCGTCAAGGCCGGCTTTGAAAACTTCCTGCGGGTCACCGTCTTTAACTATTACTTTGAAGATGATAAAATTAACGCCGAAAGGATGCGTCTGCGCCTTATCAAATTCTCCAATGAACCTAACAAGTGGGGCAAAAATCTTTCGCAATTCATGCAGGAGCAACTTCCCGATTTCATTGACGGCATGATGCCTGACCGGGCGATGATGCTGCTTGTCAGCTTCTGCAACCGGGCTTACTGGTATCTTGCTAATGGCCGACTTGACAAATATAACGAGCAGATGAAATGGTTTGACGGCAATTATATCAAACTTTACAAGGAATGGTTGAGCCGTTTTCAGGGAACATTCAACTGGAAGCAGCAGATCGGTATGCCAACGGCGGATGAACTGCGTATCCGTCTGGCGGCGAACATCTTCTCAGGCAATACTTACTTCGATAAGAAACAGCAGGAGACCTTTAAAGCGGGCCTGAAAAAAGTACTGCCCAAAATTTATGAAGCAGCGCAGGCCGCCCTTGATGCCCAGAACCAGAACCTGATAAGAAAAGAGCCGGTTTCGGCGAATGAAGTAGTAAAAGACGCAAAAGAGTCAAAAGAAGAGAACAAAAAATGACCTAGAGCGTCACGCTTAAAATATAATCACCAGAAAGCCTGTTTTCCTAAACGGAGACAGGCTTTTTCCACGCCAAAACTACACGGGCAAAGTACTTGTATTAGCTATTTTGAACCGTATAATATTGTTTTTCATATTATAAACCAGACAAAGCAATAAGGATCTGATAATGCCTGAGCAAGAGGAAGATTTACAGCAAATCGAAAAGAAGTGGCAGAAAAAATGGGAAGAGATGGGACTCTTCAAGACCGGCTTCAACAAAGACGGCGAGAAGTGCTATGTCCTGAGCATGTACCCCTACCCCAGCGGCGTCCTGCATATGGGACACGTCATCAACTACACTATCGGCGACGTGATTGTCCGCTATAAACTGCTTAACGGTTTTGATGTTCTCACCCCGATGGGTTGGGACTCATTCGGCCTGCCGGCGGAGAATGCCGCGATCAGAACCGGCCAGCACCCGCATGATTTCACCGAAAAAAATATCGCCACCATGACCCGGCAGATGACCCGCGCTGGTTGGGGCTTTGACTGGGACAGGGAAGTCGCCACCAGCCATAATGATTACTACCGCTGGAACCAGTGGTTCTTTCTGAAGTTTTATGAAAAAGGACTGGCTGAGAAAAAGACCGCCCCGGTCAACTGGTGCGAATCCTGCATGACTGTTCTTGCGAATGAGCAGGTCAAGGACGGCACCTGCGAGCGTTGTGGTAGTGCGGTAATCCAGAAAGATATGTCGCAGTGGTTCTTCAAGATGAGCCAGTACTCACAGCGCCTGCTTGACGGCCATGATAAACTCCGCGGCAACTGGCCAGAATCAGTTATCGCGATGCAGGAGGAATGGATTGGCCGCAGCGAAGGCGCCAAGGTCGTCTTTAAAGTGAAAGAGACCGGTGATGAACTACCGATCTTCACCACCCGCCCCGATACTATTTTCGGCGTAACCTTCATGTCTCTGGCACCAGAACATCCGCTGATAGAAAAACTGATTGCCGATTCGCCGGACAAAGAAAAAATCATGGCCGAGGTCAAGGCCATGCGCGCCTCAGGCACCTCAGCCAAGGATCTTGCCGACAAGGAAAAGGTCGGCGTCTTTACCGGCTGCCATGTCATCAACCCCGTTAACGGCAAAGAAGCCCAGCTCTGGGTTGCCAATTTCGCCCTGATGAGCTACGGTACGGGTGCGGTCATGGCTGTACCGGCACACGACCAGCGCGACTTTGAATTCGCCAGGAAATACGACATCCCGATCAAGATTGTCATCCAGCCTGAAGGAGAAACGCTTAACCCGGATGAAATGACTGAAGCCTATACCGCCCCCGGTATCATGATTAATTCAGCGCAGTTTGACGGCAAGGTCAACACCGAGTCTATGAGTGATATCATCACCTGGATTGCCGATTCCGGATTTGGCGAGGGCACCATCAACTACCGCCTGCGCGACTGGCTGATCTCACGCCAGCGCTACTGGGGTACGCCGATCCCGGTTATCTACTGTCCCGACTGCGGCACGGTTCCGGTTCCAGAGAGTGACCTGCCGGTGCTGCTGCCGACCGATGTTGTCTTTAAAGGTGACGGCAACCCGCTTGAGACCAGCGAGTCGTTTGTCAACTGCACATGTCCAAAGTGCGGCGCTGCGGCAAAACGTGAAACCGACACCATGGACACCTTTGTCGATTCATCCTGGTACTTCCTGCGTTTCTGCGATCCGAAAAACACCAACGCGCCCTTTGATAAAGAGCTGCTTAACAAACTCATGCCAGTAGACCAGTACATCGGCGGCATTGAACACGCCACCATGCACCTGATTTACGCGCGCTTCTTTACAATGGTACTCAATGATCTCGGACTGATTGATTTCGACGAACCTTTCAAGCGTCTCTTCTGTCAGGGCATGGTCTGCAAAACGGCGTACCGCTGTGACAACTGCAAGTGGCTTTACATTGATGATGTCGAATTTGAAAATGAAGAAGCGAAATCAAAGACCGGCGGCACAGTCGGCAAATGTAAAAAATGCGGCAAAGACGGCGTAAGCGCCGAGATGACCAAGATTTCAAAAACAAAGCTCAACATTGTCGACCCCGACAAGATGTTTGACCGTGTTGGCACTGACGCAGTCCGGTTATACATGCTTTCGGACGCTCCACCGGACCGCATGCAGGTATGGTCTGAGTCCGGACTTAACGGCGCGTGGCGCACCATCAGCCGTCTGCGCCTGACCGTTGACGAATGGCTTGAATCTGGCAACCTCTCCGGAGAATCAACAGTTGCAGCAAGCACACTTGACCAGCAGAATAATGATCTGCTGCGCAAGACCCATCAGTGCATCAAGGCTGTAACCGAAGCAATTGAAGGCGGCTTCCACTTTAACACCGCTATCGCACGCTGTAATGAACTGCTTAACCTCCTGCGCCAATTAATGGGAGCAAAATCGGATATTGACGGACGTGTTGCGCGGGTTGTGATTGAGACGATCCTGCGGATTCTCTGCCCGATTATTCCACACCTCTCTGAAGACATGTGGGAAAAACTCGGACACAACAAAAGTATCTTCACCAGTGGCTGGCCTGAAGCTGACGAGGAACTTGCCAAGGAAAGTACGATTGAAATTCCTGTGCAAATTAACGGCAAGGTAAAAGCGCGGATTAATATTGCCCCCGACGCCGACATCAAGAGCATGCAGAATATAGCCCTAGCCGACTCACGGATCAAAGAACTGACTGACGGCCAAAACATCTTCAAGGTAATTGCCGTTCCCGGAAAGATGGTCAATCTGGTTGTAAAAGGTTGAACTTGATCCAGTCAAAATAACAAAGGTGGTTCCTGCTCACTTTGCGGGAGCCACCTTTTTATTGAGGAAAACTTTGGAGAACGCGGACAATTTATTTTCAGTTTTGACCGCGCCCATGCCATAAACATGGTCAGCCTCAAGCACATCTTCTTTTTTTCCGCTCATCCGTATAAAGACATACTCCTGATTATTGTAGTACTTGTCAAACTGTCGTTTCCACAACCAGTTCCCGAAAAAAGCATTAGTCTCAGGGGAAGAATAACTCCATGCACGCACTCTGTCTCGCATATAATTTATGTCAATCTTATAATTTCCGGAAACATCAAGGGCAATCTCCGTTCCTTCAGTAAACCGCAGAATCTTCTCATCAACCAAAAATACCGAGGAAATATTACGACAGACCTCATCCTTGTCCTTTGTATTGAATACTGCGAGTTTATGAATGCGCCCCACCCTCAGATAGGAAAGAAAACGCACAAGGTCCTGCCCGTCACGCTGAATATAACCAGCAACGGATACTTTGTTATCAGGTGTAATCACAACAAGTGACTCGCCGAATTTTCCGGGCAGAACAACAGACTGAGGAGTCGGCTTTTGCGCTGAAGAAAAACCGGAGTGCATTAATAAGCAGAAAGACACAATTAATAATAACGAGATTAAAAATTTTATCTGCCTTTTAAAAATATCTTTTCGGTAAATTCCAACAATAAATAAGGCAAAAAAAGACAGGTAATAAAATATAATTATCGATTTATCCGGTGAATAGGTATGGATTCCGCTTCCGGGCAGAATAAGTGAATGACCGGCAATTAGTAGTATAAACTTTGTCGGCAATGAACAGAGCCAGGCATACGCAGGTACAAGAGAGCTAGGCAACAAAGCGGCAAGTTGAAGAAGAGCCCCGCCGATAAGCGAAAACGACATCAGAGGAACAACCAGTAAATTAACCAGAAGTCCTGAGAAGGCGATAAGGTTAAATGAGTACATCGTAATCGGTAAAACCCCAAGCCAGGCGCTGGAACTCATAACCAGTAAACTGATAAAATAACCAAAATATTTCTTCAGTTTTGTATCGCTCTTATACTTAACGACTGTTTCAATAGAAGACAATTCCCGGTGCAGACAGGAAAGAAAAACCACCGCAAGAAAACTGAGCTGGAAACCGATTGAATACAATGACTCAGGATTATACAGAAGAATCACAACAGCAGCAGCGCCAAGTGAGTTGAGAAAATCGCTACGTCTTCTTATCACATACCCGGACAAATAAATAACAATAATGATTCCCGCTCTGGCAGCAGCGACATGTCCGCCACAAACAGTCAGATATAAAAGCGAGAAAATAATACAGATTAAAGCAACCTTGCGGCGGTCATAAAATATCAACCGGGCAAACGCCCAGATAAGCGCACAGATAAGCCCTACATGCAAACCGGAAATTGCAAGTATGTGGCTGATACCGACACTCTGAAAATTTTTCTTTGTTTCATAATCAATATTGCCTTTGTAACCAAACATCGCCGCCGCAAGAAAAGCTCCTGACTGATCAGGCAAATAGCGCAGTGTATTGTTGATGAAGAAAACCCTAAGCTGGTCAAACAAACGCAAAACAGAAAAAGCAGAAGGGCGCGCCCATTCACCTTCAGTAATTTTCACCCGCGCAACCAATCCACGTTCATGCAGAAAATCCTGATAATTGAATGCCCCCGGATAAAGCGCATCCCTCTCCTGATAAAAATAAATCCCCCCTGTATACAAACTCCCGCGCACAAGCCCTTCCCCGCCCTTGCCGTAAATATACACAGGCATCCCCCTGCTTAACGCCTGGCCGTTAATGGCATGAATCACTCCCGTTGCTTTCC
>QKCJ01000025.1 GCA_003245715.1 bacterium | reverse complement strand
TCAAAATCAATGTCATCATCATCAAAGTCGTCATCATCATCTTCGTCACCACCAGATGATTTTTGCACTGAAGCGGTCTTTTTGCTTGTCGTCTTTTTTACCGGTGAAATTTTTTTCTCACTGGCTGCTTTCAGAGAAGACGAAGCTTGCTTTGCTGCAGTACTCTTGGTCTTTGGGGTAGTTGTTTTAGACGATGCTGTTTCTTTTTTAGCTGCTGTTGCAGTCTTTTTGGCAACTTTATCACCCGCAGAAGAAGCAGTAGTCGCCTTCTTTGCTGTTTTTTTTGCCGTAGTTTTCCTGGCCGCCATGCTTGGGCATTCCTCCGTCAGGATTATCAAATCCGAGTTATAAACAAATATTCAAAATATAATCAACGACTATTATATGTATTATATACCGCCAAGCAACCGAATCTTTCGGTCAATTTCAATACTTTCTACCAATAATTTATCCAGACGCTCATTATCGGACTCCGCCAGAGCGTCGTGCTTGAGCAATTCCAGACTCTGTTTGCGCTCCTCAAGCTTGAGAACTTCCACCTTGTTAAGCAGGCTATTAAGCTCCTCATCACGTAATTCCGGCCCCTTATCAGTGTCTATCAGGTCAATAAGAACCTCCCGCACCGGCTCATCAACAACCCGCAACAGAATATCCTCAAGTTTGGGCTTTTGTCCCTTAAACCATTCATCCCTGAGGATTTCAGCCGCGTTACAAGCAGAATGGTCAAACCATTCACAAGGCGGAAATACGTCACAAATTTTATCGCACCACTCTTTTTCCGCGTAAATATAATACAGTAAACGCTTTTCAGTCTTGACCACCCCCTCTTTGCGCGGATCAATCTTGAGGGGTATATGTTCGGTAAAACTCTTACTCTTAAAGGGTTTATCTTCCTTGGGGTCAAGATAAGCACTCTTTCGCACATCAGGCTGGGGCAGTGTCTCCTCGGGAACTCCCGCAACTTCCGCGACCTTTCCCCGCATCATCTCCCGGCGAATGGCGTTGGGACAACGGTTAACCAGCTCCATAAGCGCCTCAACCGCCGCCGCCTTGCGTCCCAGATCACCGGAAAAATTCTGTCCCAAGTGCTTCTCAAGAGCAAAGGAAAAACTGTCCTTAGCCTTGCCCAAAAATTCATTAAAAGCCTCAGCGCCGTATTTCGGAAGATACTCCCCCGCGTCCTTGACATCAAGATTCTGCAGGACATGGAGCGTAACCCCTTCTTCCATAAATATTTCTATAGCCCGATCAGTAGCCTTCTTTCCGGCATTATCATTATCAAAAAGAGCAACAACCCGCCCCTCATTCTGGATATACCGCCGCAACAGGCGCACATGCTCGTGCGTCAGACTTGTACCAAGGGTCGCAACAACATTGCGAATTCCATACTGATGACACATTATAGTGTCAGTATATCCCTCGACAACAATCGCAGTTTTGGTCAGGCCGATCTCTTTTGCGGCAAAATTGAGACCAAAAAGCAGACTTCTCTTCTGAAAAACCGGTGTCTCTGAAGTATTTAAATATTTTCCGCCGGCTTCAGGTTTTTCTTCCAGCACCCGCCCACCAAAACCGATCGGACGCTGTTGGTTATCAAAAATCGGAAACATCACCCGTCCGCGGAAAGCATCGTAGGTTCTGTCCTTCTCTTCATTATAACGGAAGATACCGGCTTCCCGGCCAACCTCAATAGCCTTCTCACGCTTGTGCGCCCCGCCCATCCGTTCAAGTGACGAGAGGTAATAATTCATCAGCCCGTCCCACAAATCAGGCGACCAGCCCAGTCCCCAGGCGGCGATTGTCTCTTCATTAAAGCCGCGTGAGAGCAGATATTCACGGGCAACACGCCCTTCCCGCGGGTCTTTCAGCGCCCGGCGGAAATATTCAAGCGCAATTCGGTTAGCCCAGCGTAAAGCCTTACGGTTATCAGACTTACCGGAAGCTTCCTGAGCAGTCGAACCTCCTTCATACTCAAGGTCGATGCCGCTTTTATTTGCCAGCAGCTCCACGGCCTCGGGAAATTCACACCGCTCCATCAACTGGACGAATTTAATCGACCCGCCACCAACCCCGCAACCGAAACATTTAAAGATCTGCATCTGCGGGTTTATATTAAATGAAGGGGTCTTTTCATTATGAAAGGGGCAGATCGCCAGAAAGCTTGAGCCAGTACGCTTGAGTTTGAGACCGTAACTCTCAGCCAGCCCGACAATATCACTGGCTTCCTGAACCTTTCTCAGACTATCTTCGGAAATCAACGGCACGTCTGTCAATCCTCCTGACCAAAGATAAACATTGTATGTTTTTCTGTTATTTTGTCAATAGCGACAAGCAGATGTAACATTTGATACACAAAAGTTTAAAAATGCGCCATCTTTGCACTTGACGGCATTTTTTTTTTAAGCTAACCTCTAAAGAAGTAGAGAAGGCAAGTGGAGAGACACTTACAGTCAGGTATTGATAGGTTGTCTGCGCTTCAGGCGGACACTGTGAATGGGGAAATAATGTTTAGCGATGAACTTTATCAGAAAATATCTTCGCTCTGTTCCGATTTGCCATTAATCACTCAAATCAAACGCGGAGACGAATGGGAAGAATTTCTGGCGCGGGTACATGACCTTACCGAGTCATTTACAGCAATAGCAGAATTCTCAATGGCAGATGTTACCGCCAGAGCCGAGGAACTCCTCTATAACCTCAGTGTCGACAAGATCAACCAGCCTCAGGAAGCGATAAAGCATATTATTGAACTCTTTGACTTTGTCTGCCATGCCAGCAAAGGCAGTGAGATTGACCACGGTGCATTAAAACAGGCTGTTGCCACTGCGGACATGTATCTTGATGACCTCACCTCGGCTGAAGAAGACATCAGCGACGCGCCACAAATCGACGAAGAGTTCATGAATGAGCTTGAAGGTCGTATAGACCGCCTTGAGAATACATTATTCCAGACAACGGATGGCGAGAGCGACAAAAATAAGGTAAAAGCGATCTTCCGTGAATACCATACCCTTAAGGGCGAGGCCGGTATTCTGGGACTGGCCAAACTCAGTGAATTCTGGCACGGGGTTGAAGAACCGATTGAATCAGCCAGAAATGGCGAGATGGTGCTGACGCGCACAATCATCGACTGCCTGCTCGAACTAACCAAATATGGCAGAAATCTCCTGCGCAAGGGGTCTCTGTCGGAGAACGAACGCAGTTTTGTTGATGATAGCCTGAAAATATTAAATCAGGCAGTCGGTAAATCACCAGACGCACCCAAACAGAAACTGGCTGCCGCGCCGATTGATTTCCGCACATCTGATCCGCATGATAAAGATGAAGAGAACGAAGACGTTCAGACCTTCTCAAGTGAGGACGACGAGGACGACTTTTTTGCGCAGGGTGGAAGTACTGCCGGTGCGGGGGAAGACGAAGATGATTTCTTCGCGGAGAAATCCAGCCAGCCAGTTCAGTATACTGACGAGGATGATGATTTCTTTGCAACAAAAGATAAAACAGCTACGATAGAAGTAACTGCTGAACCGTTTACGCCTAATGAAGAAACTGTATATACTCCGGAAACTGTCACAGAAACGGTTAATGCTGCAGAAGAAGCACCGTCAGCGGTCGAGAGCTCTGAAGCAGATCCAGCCCCTCCCCCACAGCCAGAAAGGGCAGCCATTCAGCCAGCTCCAAGTTCCACCCCGGTCAAAGCAGCAACACCGGAGAATGGTGATTCGCAGGAAGTTCCCGAAACTTCAATGAAATATGTAAATATCGAAGTCCATAAACTAGACCAACTGCTTGACCTTGTTGGCGAGGTCGCGCTTGTCGGTTCACACCTTTCAGGTAACCCCGAGGTGAATAAAATCGTCGGAATATCCACCGACCTGCAGGATCTGCAGCGCTTCTGCCGTTCACTGCATGACATGACCGCAGGACTACGCATGACAACTATCGCCCCGCTCTTCCAGCGGGTGCAGCGTGCAGCCATGGACGCGGCCCGGCCGATCAATAAACGCGTAGTCTTCAAGATTAAGGGCGCAGACACCCAGGTTGACCGGATGGTTATTGACAAGCTCAGTGCCGCGCTTGTACATATGGCCAGAAATTCTGTTGACCACGGACTTGAGAGTCAGGAAGAGCGACGCGAGCTGGGCAAGCCGGCTCAGGGACAGATAACTTTATCCGCAAAACGCTCAGGTGCGGATATAATTATAGAATTTTCTGATGACGGTCGCGGCCTTGATATCAAACAGATTATCGCAAAGGCAAAAAAAACCGGCCTGATAGCAGAAGACGAAACCCCGACAACGGAACAAGCCTGCATGCTTATTTTCTCGCAGGGGCTCAGCACCGCCCAGAGCGTTACCGGTCTTTCCGGACGGGGCGTTGGCATGGCTGTTGTCAAGGAAAGCGCTGAAAGCCTGCGTGGCCATGTTGAAATTGATAATAATTACGGCAAGGGCGTGACCTTCCGCCTAAAATTCCCGGTGGCGCTGGCAGCTGTTGAGACGCTGCTGGTAAAACTCGGTGAAAACACTCTGGCCATGCCGATACAGTCAATCCGGGAAACCTTCAAGGTAACCGCAGAACAGCTCTCGTCAGTCGAGGGAAAAGGAAATATCGTCAATCTACGCGGCGTAATTGTTCCGGTTATCAATCTTTCAGAACAGCTTGGGATTGCCGCTGAAAGTGACGGAAAACCTGAAAACGGCGTACTTGTGCTGGTTGAAGAAGGTGAAAAACTCGCGGCGGTTCTGGTTGATGACGTCCTTGAGACAAGGCAGGTTGTTATCCGTCCGCTTGAAGGTAACCTGCAGGACATTCCGGATATCACCGGCGCGGCGCTCCTCAGTGACCGTCAGGTGGCGCTGGTACTAGATATGCGTAGGCTGGTTGAAAAGGTTTTCGTCTGCTCAGGCACGAGTTTTTCCGATGCCTCAATGCGCCAGGCGATGTCTGAGCGGCAGGTCGAGACCGTCAGTGTCGGCTCAAACAGTGTCGGTATTATCGACTTTTCCATTAATACCCGCAAGAAAGACAACTCGGTAGTAACCCACACTTTTGCGATAAATGCGTTTAAAACCCGTGAATTTGTCCCGGTAACCAAGTTGGTGATGGTTCCCGACATGCCTGCCGGTTTTGCCGGCATGCTGACCTTGCGCAACGAAACAATCCCGGTTATGGAGCTTGACACCTTGCTTGGCTTTGTCAAAGCAGAGGAACGTACGGGTGAGTTTGATGAAATCATTATAATCTGTGAGTTTTCCGGCGTTACGGTTGGTTTCCTGGTCAGCAATGTCAACAGCGTGAGCTATGTAACCTGGGATGATATCAAGTCACCACCGGAATCCGGCAGCCAGTATGCACTCAAATATGTAATCGGTACTATCCAGCTAAGTTGCCTGCGTGAAGACCTGCCTGAAGAGCAGAAAGACGCAATCGGCTTTCTTCTTGATTTTGAACGTATCGTCCAGCAGATTCTTGACCTTTATGGTGATATCGGCTCCGAACTTGGGGACGTTCAACTTCGTAAGGACTGCAATCGCATACTGTTAGTTGAAGATTCACCGCTTATCCGCCGCGAAACGGCAAAATCTCTGAAAAACGCCGGACTTGAGGTCATTGAAGCGGAAAACGGGAAAGAGGCTCTGGCTATAATCGAAAAACTTTACGCAGAGGCAAAACGCGAGAAAAAGAGCCTGTTTAACTATATCGACCTGATCCTCTCCGATATAGAAATGCCGCAGATGGATGGCTACAGCCTGACTAGACATATCAAGAACCACCCCGATATGCGCCTTATTCCAACCCTGCTGCACAGTTCACTGACTAACGAAACCATCGTCAACCGGGCAAAAGAAGTCCATGCCGACGGCTTTGTTCCAAAGTGCGACCCGCACCAGCTCGCCGAGCATCTGAGACGTTATCTGTAAAAAAACGACAACTAATCAGCTAACCGCCGTCTCTCCAACAAGTTAAAAACAGACAGCAAAAACTGTCTGTTTTTTTTATTTCAGCTTTACGGTTAAAATGAACACGGCAAGTGAAATCAGGCGTAGATATTTCCCAGCAGGTTTCCACCACTGGCAGTTACTGAGAATACCCCGTTGATCTTGTCATACATCTGCATTTTCTTGCCCAGCTCAAGATAAGCCGGTTTACCCAGCGTAGAATCCAGACCGCGAGCAAGATCAAGGCTCTCGACAACTTTTCCCGTATCGGCAATCTGCCCCGTCCCCGGATCAGGCGGCAGATAATTAATCAGCCGCGCGCCAACGGGCTGCATAACCCATGACATGACTTTCTCCCAATCTCATTTGCACTTCATCCAATGACAAGGATACCACAATTCAGGAAAATTGTCAATTAAAGTTGATAACACCTGCTTTTAAATTTTTACCTTTACAATTTTTTCAACTGAATATATGATTAAAAAAAAATTTCTATATACACATAAAATGGGGGAGGAAAATATGCCCGAACAAGTTGAAGGGGAGCTGGTTACTGACACAGAAGTCTCAGAACCAACGCCAGAGAATACAAAACAGCCTGAGAAAAAAACAAACGCCGGCAGCCGGATAATAATCGCCTTAATTGCAACGGCAATCTGCGGTTATCTTATTTATAATGCCCTGCAGAAAGATAAAAAGCAGGCGCCCAAGGAGATACCGCCCCGCCCTGTGAAAACAATGATTATCAAGCCTGAAAACGGCAACCTTGTCCTCAAATATCCCGGCAGCACCCGCGCCGTCCAGCAGGTTGATTTCAGCTTCAAGGTCAGTGGCTCACTGATTGAGCTTACGGTAAATGCCGGTGAGGTCGTCAAGATCGGACAGGTCATTGCCCGGCTCGACCCGCGCGACTATCAGAATTCCTACGATGCGCGCCTGGCCAATTATCTCAACGCCAAGGCCCGGCTGGAGCGCGTGCGCAAGCTTTATCAGGCGGCAGTCGACCCAAAGAGCAAGCTCGATGAAGCGGCCGCGCTCTTCAAAGTAGCGGAAGCGGAGATGAATATAGCCAAAAAGTCCCTTGATGACTGCACACTGCGCGCGACCTTTGACGGTGTGGTGGCCAAGCGCTATGTTGATAATTACCAGACAGTTAATATCGGCGAACCGATTATCAGCCTGCAGGATCTGCGCAAACTTGAAATTGAGGTACAGCTTCCCGAATGGCTGGTCGCGCAGGCGAAAAATGATCGCGAAAACGCTGAAGCGTTCGCTTATTATGACTCACTTCCAAATATTAAAATCCCTCTGGTAATCCGTGAATTCTCGGCAGAAGCCGATCCGACCACCAGAACCTACCCTGTAAAGTTCTATATGCCCAATAACCCGGATACCGCACATCTTAATATACTTCCCGGCATGACGGCAAACGTAACCATAATAATTAAACGCGATACAAGCAAATCACCGATTTTTGCCCTGCCGATCTGGGCGGTAAACAGCGACAACGCCAATAACAAGCCTTATGTCTATATTGTTGACGACAAGAGTGAGCCATGGGTTGTCCATCAGCAGACTGTCGAGGTCGGCAATCTGCTTGAAGACACCATTATTGTCAAAAAAGGTCTCAAGGAAGGCCAGCGGATTGTAACTGCCGGAGGGCCAAGACTTGAAGACGGCCAGAAGGTTCGCGATCTGCCGACCTATATGCAGCCGACCTTCTCAAACAGCAATGAAGCAACCGAAATGGGTGACAAAAAGGAAGCCCCAGCAGCATCGGAAATGGGGGATATGTAATATGAATATAGCGGAAGTTGCGATAAAACATAAAGTAACTTCATTTATGTTTATCCTTGTTCTATCAATTGCCGGGTATATCTGCTACTACAAACTCGGCTGGCTTGAAGACCCCGAATATACTATTAAAGACGCGATTATCAGCGTGCAATACCCCGGCGCTACTGCTGAAGAAGTCGAACAGGAAACTGCCGACCCGATGGAAAATGCAATTCAGCAGTTGAAGCAGCTGAAATATCTCAACTACTCCATCTCCTATCCCGGCTACTGTATTATCGACGCGACAATTCAGGATAAATACGATGCCAAGACCCTGCCGGCGGTCTGGCAGCAGTTGCGCAACAAGGTCAACGACAACAAGGGCAAACTCCCTCCGGGGGCGACATCGGTCAATGTTAACGATGACTTTGGTGATGTTTACGGCGTGCTGTATTCACTGGTCGGCCGCGGCTATACCTGGCGCGAGCTTAAGGATTATGCGGACTTTCTGCGAAAAGAACTGTTGCGTGTTGATGGGGTGGCAAAGGTTATCTTCTGGGGACTGCAGCAGGAAGCGATCTTTATTGAAATCTCCCGTTCACGCCTCTCGGAGATGGGACTGTCGCCATCAGTAGTCACCAGCGCTCTCTCAAGCCAGAATCTGGTAAAACCCTCCGGGCAGGTGCTGGTCGGCGATGATTATGTCTGGATATTCCCCTCAGGAACCTATACTGATTACACCGCAATCGCCGAACAGCTTATCCGGATTCCTGGTTCAAAGACGGTCTTTCGCCTTAAAGACGTGGCGACGATCTCAAAGAGTTATGTGACTCCGCCACAGAATGTCATGCGCTACAGCAACGCAGAATCCGATTCTCCCAAGGTCAAGCCTTACCACGGCGAACCCGGCATCGGTATCGGCATCTCAGCCAAGCCTGATGCCAACGTCGTTAATATGGGACGCGCCATCAAGGACAAACTTGCCGAACTAGAAGGAGAGCGCCCATACGGACTTGAACTTAAGACCATCACCTTCCAGGGTGACGCGGTTGACGCTGCGGTGAAGAACTTTGTCAACAACCTCATTATGGCGGTTGTAATTGTGGTGGTTGTTCTTCTGATCTTCATGGGGCTGCGCTCAGGTATCCTTATCGGTGTGCTGCTTATGCTGATTGTCGCGGCGACCTTTGTCTGTATGTATCTGCAGGATATCACCCTCCAGCGAATCTCGTTGGGTGCGCTGATTATCGCTCTTGGCATGCTCGTTGACAACGGTATTGTGATTGCTGACGGCATGCTTGTGAATATGAAACGCGGCATGAATAAAATTGCCTCAGCCAACCAGATTGTCAACCAGACCGCCCTGCCCCTGCTTGGCGGAACGGTTGTCGGCATTCTGGCGTTCTCGGCTATCGGACTATCGCCTGACAGTACCGGTGAGTACTGCGGCTCGCTCTTCTGGGTTATCCTTTACTCGATGCTCTGGAGCTGGATCATGGCGATCACCGTTGTCCCCCTTCTTGGCAATCTATACTTCAAGGACGAGGATGATAATGGCGACAAGGGTGATCCATACGACACGACCTTCTACCGCGCGTACAAAAAAACGCTGGCAATGCTGCTGCGTTTCCGCTGGATTACGGTGATTATCCTTGTCGGTGCGCTGCTCTTGGCCTGGGCCGGCTTTAACACGGTCGAGCGCTCATTCTTCCCGGAATCATCTTCACCAAGATTCTACGTTGATTTCTGGTCGCCGCAGGGGCAGGATATCAGGGCTGTTGACAAACAGATCACTGAAATTGCCAACTACCTTACCGGTATTGATGATAAAACCGGAAAAAAGAGATACCCGAGAGTCAAATACGTCTCTACCTATGCCGGTGCAGGCGCGCCGCGCTTTACCCTGACCTACAGCGCAGAACAGCAGAATTCCAGCTACGGCTTCATCATGATCGAAGTCGACGCACTGGACAAGGATATCGAAAACAGGCTATTTCCCGAGCTGCAGAACTGGATGAATAACCGCTTTCCATCCGCTCTCTGCATGGTTCAGAAATTTAAGATGGGGGCATCATATCCGGCTACTATCGAAGCTCGCTTCATGGGTCCTGACGCTCAGGTACTGCGCAAGCTTGCCAACCAGGCTATCGAAATCATGAACAAAGACCCGGATACCAGGTTTGTCCGAAACGACTGGCGGCAGCGCGAAAAAGTCGTCCGTCCGCTCTTCAGTGAAGAACGCGCACGCTATGCCGGGGTAAGCCGTGAGGATCTCTGTGACGCGCTGCAGAATAACTTCATCGGCACAAATATCGGGCTTTACCGTGAGAAGAACAACCTCATTCCCATCTACAGCCGCCCGACCATCAATGACCGCAACTGCGTCAATGACCTTTATTATGCAACCGTCTGGAGCGATGCGGCAAGCCGCTATGTCCCGATCCAGCAGATTGTCACTGGCTTCAGAACTGAGTGGGAAGATACAATTATCCGCCGCCGCTACGGCAAGCGCTGCATTACCGCCCAGTGCGAGCCGGATGCAGATATCACCGGACCAGACCTCTTTGAGCGAATCAGCCCGAAGGTGGAAGCGATACCACTGCCTGAAGGCTACACCCTCGAATGGGGCGGCCAGAAGGAATCATCAACCAGAGCAAATGAAGGCCTGATGAAGACCCTGCCGGTAAGCGCGCTGCTGATGGGGATGATCGTGGTCATGCTGTACAACTCCATGAAGCAGGCGATTGTGATCTTCCTGAATATTCCGCTGGCGATGATCGGCGTTACCTGCGGACTGATGATGACCGGAGTGCCATATGGCTTTATGGCGATGCTTGGTTTTCTCAGTCTGTCTGGCATGATGATAAAAAACGCGATTGTGCTGGTGGATCAGATCGATCAGGAGAAATCAACGGGGAAAAACCTGTTTGATGCGATCCTTGATTCCGGTGCTTCACGTGTACGGCCGGTTGCACTTGGGGCGGCGACTACCGTTATGGGAATGCTACCGCTGATTGTTGACCCGTTCTTCAACGGCATGGCCGTCACCATCTGCTTTGGTCTGAGTTTTGCGACCGTTCTGACCCTGCTGATCTGCCCGGTATTCTATGCTATATTCTTCCGTTGCAAGAACAAATAAACACGCAAATAGCAAAACAACATTACACATATTCCCTCACCGATGCGGTGGGGGAA
This sequence comes from bacterium, assembly GCA_003245715.1. GTDB lineage: Bacteria > Planctomycetota > SZUA-567 > SZUA-567 > SZUA-567 > SZUA-421. The sequence continues at coordinate 49,604 of QKCJ01000025.1, read as the reverse complement.
TTTTTTATTAAGATGTACTTTGAACTCAGGCACTGTTTATGTAAAATACAAAGGTTAAAAATCCGTGGCTGGCTTTGGGGTAAACAAGGCCGAATACACATGGTCCGTTTATGGAGTAAAATGCAATTAACACGTTAAACCACAGGCAGATAAAGATTATACTTACTGCCGTAATTTTAATCATGGGACTGGTTGCATCAATCGCTATTGACCGGCCATTGTACCACTGGGCAAGATCGCTGAATGATCCATTTTCATCCATAATGCAACTCAGCAAAGAGTTTGGCTTTATATTTTTCTGGGTAATCGCCGCTGTTGCGGTACTTATCCAGGACTGCCCGGGATTGAGCTTTACCAAGAACTATCAGCGCGCGGCTCTGCTCTTTGGTTCGGCTCTTTTAGGCGGATTTGCCGCTGAGGCGTTAAAATTATTTATCAGGCGCGAACGGCCACAGACATTGCTTTTTTCAGAGTCAGTCTTCCGTGAATGGAGCGGGGAATGGTGGAAGAGTAATGACCTGAGTACTCCCAGCAGTCATGCGGCGGTAGCTTTTGGTGCGGCGTGGGCTTTGTGTATAATCTTTCCGCGTCCGAGGGTTGTGTGGTTTGCCATGGCGGGGCTTTGCGGAATAAGCCGGGTCGTTCAGCAGGCACACCTGCCAAGTGATATTTATATTGCGGCGGTTATAAGCTACTTTATCTGCCAATATCTTGCAAAAAAACTGGGCGTCAGCAAAGCTGATGCCGCTGGAGAAATAAAATGCTAGTAACTTATCCATTATACGTCCTCCGCGAATTCGGAAAGGCTTTTGGAATATTCCTGCTGATCTACACCTTTGCCTTTCTGGCAATTTACTGCGGGCAGGCGCTCCGTGAAGGGGCGACACTTATCACCGTTTTCTCGCTGATGCCACGGCTTTTCCCCCTGATCAGCCCCCTTGCCCTGCCGCTGTCAGTTATTACCGGAATCCTTATCAGCTATGGCAAGCTCGCGGAGAATAACGAAATCGTCGGTGCGCAGGCCAGCGGCGTACATCCTTTCTGGACAGCGATACCGGCGCTTATTGTCTCGATTTTGTGCTCAGTTATTACAGTGTACCTCAATGCCGATATTCTGACCTCATCTGTTGCCAGTATCGAGCGCTCGCTGCTTGCGGACCGCGCCGAAATCATCCGCTCACGCCTGACCAAACCCGGGAGCTTCTCATTCCCGATTTCACATGACAAATCCCTGACTATTTCAAGGCTGCCAGTAAACTGGAACATCGGAAACGGCGTTGACTTCAGTTTTTACCGCAAGCCAGAAACCGGCAGCAACCAGGATACCGTAAGTGGCTGGGACCCCAATTATCCGTTTCTTGACGACCGCATCCTCTCAAGGAATCACAAAATCGAGGTTTTCGAGGATGAAAACGGAACCATGTTTGTGCGCGCCCAGTTTGAGAACGGCTCAGAAACCATGTACTCCGGCACCGATATCAGAAGCTTTCTCTTCAAGAATCAGGACAAATCCGTAGTCATACCCAAAGACGGCATCCGCTTTTCAATCAAGGGAAGCCGCACACAGTATATGGGAATCGACAAACTAAGGCTCAACATCAGGGAAGCCCAGCAGGAGGTTATCAATATCCTCCTCACTCAGAACCTTCTTTTTGATGAATACATTCCGGAGTTCATCAATCAGATTTCCACCGCCGGCAATAAGATCAGCCCCGCAGAAGCCCACCAGCTCAAGACCAAGTGGGAAGCGATTTACCAGGCTGATGATCTGGCAAAAACAAAAAAAATCCTCAGCAGCAGCCAGGCTACCCTCAAGGCAGACCCTTCATCCGTAAAGCGCCTTTTGAATGAAACGAACGAGTACGCCATCAAGAATAAACTCAGCCAAAAACGTGAACTTTTTATAAATATTGCCTCCACCATCAACAACTCCAGACTCAAATCCAACAATACCCTAAGCCGCAATATCAGGACAATCGACGGTTACGTAAATGCGCTGAAGAACTCCAAAGAGAAAATACTGCACTCAAACGCAGAACTCAATGTAAAACTGGTAATGTCCTTTGCCTGTATCTCCTTCGCCATTATCGGGATTCCCATTGGTCTGATGAGCAAAAAAGGCAGCTCAATGCTTGGCTGTGTGATCGGCAGCTGCTTTGCCTTCGGTTTTTATATGGTCATCACCGCCCTGCACGGAGCAGTACGAGACGGCAGCATCGCCTGGTGGGGATTGTGGGTCCCGAATCTGCTGGTACTGATCGCCGGTATCTTCCTCTGGAACCGCAGCATCAAGACTATCAAGTAACAGCCATATCTATCTGTGTAAAGTTGATAAAAAAAGCCCTGCAAAAACAGCTTTTTACCCGTTTTGCCGTTTTTACTATTGACGATTATTTGGGCAATTATATACTACAATCTGAAATTTCCGTAAGAACTCCAGATTATTTGGCCAGCTTCATAAAATAGCGCTGAGCGCTTGGACGGTATTGTAAACTATGGTAATGAATTCGACTCTAAAAGCTGTAAGCAATCTGCTCAAACAGCGGGACGCAGAACTCCAGATTGCCGCAATCAGAGTACTGGGGGCAATTGAAGCAAAAGAACCCGGCATTATAAAAATGATGGGGGAACTTCTGGTCAATTCCGGCAACCCCAACGTCCGCCGCAGCGTACTCAACGCCTTTGAACACAATCCCCATGATCTGGCACTCAAATTCCTGCTTGAAAACCTTGAAAAAGACGAAGGAACGCAGCAGCTAACACTTGACGTTATCGCCAATATCGGCAGCAAGGCTGTTCCACATATCGCCCAGACCATGGCAAAAGCGTCACAGAATGTCCAGCGGAGCCTCGCAACAGTCCTGCCAAAAATTAAGACCCCCGCAGCACATGCAGTATATATCGACTGCTGCTTCTCTGATGACCCTGACATTGTAAGAAACGCCGTCCATACCCTGCGCGAAGAAATCAGCAACTATAACACCCGCGAACAGGGTGATTTGCGTGATAAAATCATCAGCGCACTCAAGGACAAACGAGCCGTAAATAATGACAGTGCAAACTCAGCGTTTATTATATCACTGGGCATTATCGGTCAGGTTCAGGCCAAGATCAAAATAATACCGTTCCTTGATAAAAAATTCCCGACACAGGTTCGCCGCCATGCGTTGATGAGTCTGTCACGCTTTGAGTACATCGGCACACGACATCAGGATGTCTTTGAGGCGGTTCTGCCGATCCTAGACGAAGACAAATACGAGGAACTGGTTCGTCACGCCGTTCAGGTTCTGAGTCGCCTGCGCCCGCGCCGTACCGATAATAACAAGATCCGCATCCTGCTTGACAATAAACACATTGGCGTAAAGGTATATGCAATCCACGCCCTGAGCCAGCTTGACTCGATTACCAATGCCACCAGCATCCTTGAGCTGCTGCACTCCCCCGAGGTGAAGCTCCGCGAGTCAGCCTCTGAAGCTCTGCGTACAATGCCCTCAGCTGTGAATGTCATTCTGCGCTGCATTGACGAGGTCACCAACAAGAAGGAAGCCTTCGAGATGGTGCGCATCCTTGAGAACCACGGCAACCGCATCAAGCCGGACAAGGCCAGGGAAATGATCGCTCATATGCTTGAGCTTTATGAATCGGGTGATGACCATTACCAGCTTTACCGCATGGCCCTGCGCCACCTGCGCGGTGACGTACTGCAGGAAGAACTGTGCGAGATTGCAACCAAAGAGCGCAAGAACAAAAACTGGGACAAGGTACGAGATACCCTGAAACTTCTTGACCATACAGATCTGCTTACCCCGGATATCCGCTTCAGGCTGGCAACAGCCAAGCTCAAGACCAGCAAGAAAGATATCAGCCGCTCTTTCCGTCTTTCAGATTACTGTCTTGAACATATCAGCATAATGCTTGCTGATGACGCAAAAGGTTTCCGCAAGAAACTGCTTGCCGAAAAAGTGCTTGATCCGGATGATCTATATTATGTCGGTTATCACTTCTCGGAGCAGCAGAACGCCGAGAGACGCTTTGGCATTGAGCTGTTGACGCATATTGCCAGCAAGCACGCCAAGACCGAAGCCGGCAAGCAGGCAAAAAAGAAACTTAAAGTTGAAGGACACTGACCCCCTACGAGCCGGGCAAAATTGCCCGGCTTTTTCAATTATTGATTTTTTTGCAGTAAATAAGGTTTATTGAGTTGGATTTTAAATACTACATCCGATACTGGCTTTTCAGGTTGCTGATGTTCTCAACATCGGTACTCCCCCAGCGTTTTGCCTACTGGGTTGCTCTGCGCATAGCCGATCTTGGTTATTTTCTCGGCGACCGCAAAGGACGCAAGGCGATAATGAAAAACCTGCGCCGGGTATTTCCTGACGAGCCAGAGAGCCGAATAATTTTTGAAGCTCGCTGGGTTTTCCGCAACTGGGGCAAATATCTGACAGAATTTTTCCGTTTCAGCTGCTTTAATGAAACCTATTTCCTGCGCCATACTTCATCAACCGGTCTTAAGAACGTAACCCAGCCGCTCAAAGATAAACGTGGTACCCTGATAATGTCTGCGCACCTGTCAAACTGGGAGATGGGGGCGGCCTATTTATCAGTCAAGCACGGTCTGCCGGTGAATGTCGTTGCGGCCCAGCATGTATATGATAAAATAGACAAGATGTTTATAAATGAGCGCAAGTCTAAAGGCGTTGAAGTGATCTACACCCATGAGGCTGGGCGCAAGGTTATGCGTGCGCTTAAAAGTAATGAAATTGTCTGCATACTTGGCGACCGGGATGTTACCGGTGGCGGGCTTGAGGTTGAATTTTTCGGAAAGCCCTGCGCCTTCCCGCAAGGCCCGGCCCGGCTGGCAATGAAGACAGGTGCTGCCCTGATACCAGGTTTTGTCCTTCGGCGAACTAACGACAGCTTTGTGGTTCAATTCCAGGATGAGCTGAAGTTCCCTGAAGAAGGCACAAAAGATGAAAAGGTCAAGGCCGTAATTGAAGAATACGCCAGACGCCTTGAGCAGATGATCCGCGAACACCCGGAAGAATGGCCGGCGTTTTATGATGTTTGGGAAGAAAAATGGGAAGGCTGAGACCCTTTCTGTATACAGGTAAAAAACAGCTATGAAAATTTGCGCATTAATTCCAGCATTTAACGAAGGACCACATATCCGTGGCGTCATTACCGAGTGCCAGAAATATATTGACAATATCCTCGTCTATGACGATGGCTCGTCTGACAATACCGTGGAAGAAGCCCGCGCCACAGGTGTCGAAGTTGTAATACATCCCCAAAACATGGGCAAGGGACAGACCCTCGCAGACGGTTTTGACCTGCTTATTGAGCGCGGCTATGACGCTATTATTGCACTTGATGCTGACGGGCAACACCTGCCGGAAGAATTACCACTTTTTATTGCCGCTGGTGAAAACGGCGCTGACCTTGCAATCGGCAACCGCATGACCGAACGCAAGACCATGCCGGTAGTCAACTGGTACACAAACGTGATAACGAGTAAAGTCTTATCGATGATCGCCGGACAACGCTTCCATGACAGCCAGGTCGGCTACCGTCTTATCCGCAGCAATGTCTGGGAAAAAATCCGCGATAAAATAATCAGCCGCAATTTCGAGTTTGAGGGCGAGATGCTCGTCGCCGCAGGCCGTGCCGGCTTTAAGGTTGTCGACGTACCGATCACTACTGTTTACGGCACAGAAGTGAGTAAAATAAATCCGCTGCTTGACACCTGGCGCTTCATCAAGATGTGTCTGCGGCTGATTTTTACACGGTAAAGCTCTGAGACCAAACACAAAAGCAGCAATAGCCCCGATCTTGGCCTGAAATGCCAATCAGGTCGGGAAGTCATTACGGAATAAAAGTTTACCCCATATCCTCTTGACGAATCGTTCCATAATTGTATGCTATAAAAATCTGTTTATTTTATATTAACTACCAGCAACACGGAGATTGATGTGGCCAAGGAAAAGATTAGGCAGGAACGAATTGAAAAGATGGAAGCACTTCGCGCGCAGGGAATTGACCCCTACGGTTCACGCGTTGACATAACCGGAAATATTGAAGCAATCCGCGCACTTGCCCCGGAGGGTGAGGTCGAACCTGATGATGCGCCGTACGTAATTGCGGCGGGTCGGGTTGTTGCAGTCCGCAATATGGGTAAAAGTGTCTGGCTTGATCTGCGCGACCGCTCGGGAAAAGTTCAGGTCAACCTCCTGCAGAAGCGCCTAGAGAATTTCGATCAGACCAAGCTGCTTGATATTGGTGACTTTCTTGAGATCCGCGGTAACATCCTGAAGAGCCGCCGCGGCGAGGTCACAATCTTTGCTGACTTCTTCCGTTTCCTCTGTAAAAGCCTTGAGCCACTGCCGGCCAAGTTCAAGGGACTCAAAGACGTTGAAATCCGCTACCGCAGGCGATATCTTGACTTGGCGGCCAATGATGAAGCGCGCGAGAATTTTATCAAGCGTAGCCGTACTATCAGTTTCGTGCGCAAGTTCCTAGATAATCAGGATTTTCTGGAGGTCGAGACACCGATGCTGCAGAGCATTTACGGTGGCGCCGCAGCTCGTCCGTTTGTAACCCACCACAACGCACTTGATATCGACCTATTCATGCGTATCAGCCCCGAGACCTACCTCAAGCGTCTTCTCGTTGGCGGGCTCGACCGGGTTTACGAGATCAACCGCAGCTTCCGTAACGAAGGCATTGACACCTCACATAACCCCGAATTTACCATGATTGAAATTTATCAGGCGTACTCGGATTTCGAAGGCATGATGGAACTGACTGAAAACCTTGTCAGCTCCTGCGCTCAGACGATCAACGGCACAACCAAAATCACCTACGGAAATAAAGAGATCGACCTCAAAGCTCCGTGGCAGCGCAAGAAGATGAGCGAACTTATCAAGGAATTCGGTGGTGCTGATGCTGATGATATCGAATCCATGCGCGCACGCCTGATGAAGGCCGGCTTTGAGCGTACAGATGTCGAGAAGATGGGACGCGACAAACTGATGGCCGAGATCATGGACGAGATTGTCGAGCCTAACCTCATCCAACCGACCTTCGTCACCCACTACCCGGCAAGCCTTAACCCGCTCAGCAAACGTAATGCCGATGATCCGGAGATGACCGACCGCTTCGAGGTTATTGTCGCCGGTATGGAACTGGCCAATGCTTTTACCGAACTTAACGACCCGATTGACCAGCGCAATCGTTTTGAGGAGCAGGTGGTTAAAGGTGATGAAGAAGGCTATTGTAACGACGTTGACATGGATTACGTTTCAGCGCTCGAGGTTGGCATGCCGCCTGCCGGTGGCCTTGGTATCGGTATCGACCGACTGGTGATGCTGCTGACCGGCAATACCTCAATCCGCGAGGTCATCCTCTTCCCGACCCTCAAACCACGCAGCCCGGAAGAACAGGCTGACCTTGAGGAAGACGAAGAGATTGAAGGTGAAGCAGAGTAACAACAATAATGAAACAGTGAACAGCGAGACAAAACCTGTGCAGGAAAAACTGATCCCTGCCAGAAGATTAGTTCTGCCTGTTTGTATAATTTTAGTTGTATGCCTTTGGCACTTAATTTCTGCTTACCATAAAACAGGCTCATTAAGCCTTACAAACCTTATCATTGTTATAATTTCGGCAATGATCGGTTTATCGGCAGTATCATTTGTCTATTGGTGGGGCAACAGAGCCGACAAAGGCTAGCGATGTATGCAATAATAATAAACGGGATCATCGAAATATCTCTGGGCGTAATGATGTTACTGTTTGCCTACGGAGTTATTCCCGTAAACCCGGGTAATCAGGAAAAATCAGAACAGTGGCGAAAGAAATTTTCAAAGCTGATGAAAGTCTGTGGCTATGTTATTATTTTCCTCGGGATCATGCAAACGGTAATGAAAGCATATAACCTTAATCATTAAAAAAAACGCGCTATCGCAAGAGTACCAAATCTGCACTTAAATAAAACAACGGCAGCTCTCCATTTTCAGGAAGCTGCCGTTATTATTTTTTTGTCTGTGTGAAAACTAGAAGCTCTTGCCGAAGGCTCCGTCTGCAGCTTTGCAGATATGCATTTCGGGAACGAGTCCGGTCTTGTCCTGATAACGCGTCGCAAGTTCTTTTGAAAAACTCTCGGCCTTATCCGCCGCAACAAGGTTAACCGTGCAGCCGCCAAAGCCACCACCGGAAAGTCTGCAGCCATACAAACCGTCAATGCCCTGCGCACACTCAACCATGATGTCAAGTTCTTTGCAGGAGTTGCCAAAGTCATCACGGCTTGAATAGTGAGAACTCTGCATGCACTCACCCATGGTCTTCAGATCGCCACTCTTAAGCGCAGCCACCCCTGTAAGAACACGTTCATTCTCGGTAACAACGTGCTTTGCGCGCGGCATATCAGCGGAATCAAGTCCGTCAACATTTTTCTCAAACTCTTCAAAAATCACATCGCGCAGGTGGGTAACAGTTTTGTCAAGTACGCCGTTAAAGTACTTGGCTGCAGCAAAACAGCTCTCACGCAGACGGTTATAAGTTCCGTCAGCGAGTGAGTGGCTGGCCTTGGTATTGGCAATTACAAGTTCGCAGTCACTGCCGATCGGCACATGGTCATAACCTGAAAGATCACGGCAATCGAGGAAAATCAGATGATCCTTCTTACCCATCGCGCTTGAGAACTGGTCAAGAATACCGCAGTTGACCCCGACAAATTGATTCTCAGCGGCCTGCGCGGTAGTAGCGACCTTAATCATATCCATCTCAAAAGGATAAAGCTCCTTGAGAAACAGCAGCGTCGCAACCTCGAGCGCCGCACTGCTTGAAAGGCCTGAACCAAGCGGAACGTTACCGTCAATCACCGCTTCAAAGCCACCAATGTTGAAGCCCATCTTAACAAGCTGTTCAACCACACCTTCAATATAATTTATCCAGAAGTTGGCATCCTGCTTCATCAGTCCGTCAATCTCAAAACTCTCACTGACACCATAAGCCGTTGCATGGACAGTAGCCGTCTTACCCTCGACTTTACGCCCGCAGATAATGACATGACGGTCAATCGCGGCAGAAAGAATAAAACCTTCATTATAATCTGTGTGGTTGCCAAGCACTTCCACACGCCCCGGAGCCACGCCACAAGCACTCGCCGGAGTACCGAAAACTTTTTCAAATGAGGCGCATGCGTTATCAATTAGTTCCATTTATTATTTCTCCTGAGTTTCACTGGTATCTGAATTTTTCTTACCATTAGTTCTGTACTGCTCCAATTCAGCCTTTAACTCATCGGTCAGTAATTTGTAATGCTGAAGAACCTGCTTGTGTGTTTCTTCAAGCTTCTGGCATTTTGTGCGGTAATAAAAAGCCTGCCGTTTAATCTCCGGCTTGTCTTTTGTCTCCGCGCTGACGACACTGTTAAAAGCTTCTTCAAATTCCTTTTTTACTTTTTCAAGTTCCGCTTTCTGATCTTCATACTGGTGCAGAAGCTTGAAGTAGCGATCCTTATATTCATTGAGTTCGTTTTTCAATGCCGTGGTATCAGCAGTAACCTCCGGCGCCTTATCCACCGCCCTGTCTTTACCCAGAAGCATAGAAGTATATTTGTCACGAACGTCATTATAATTTTTCCGCAACTCTGCAAGCTCGGAATTAAGGCGCTGATTCTCAGCCCGCAATTTCACAAGCTCAGAATTGTCCGCCGCCACACTTACCGAAGGCGTCCTTTCTGCAGACGTATCAGAGATGCCGCCAACCTCATCAAGCTTACAGTTACGCTGCTCATTAATTTTACTTACCTTACCGGTAAACTTATCAATAATTCCCTGTTTTGCGTCCTGCGTCCTGTTATTGGTCGCGGGAGCCTCACCAGTAAGTTTCTGCAACGATACGGGGCTATAAAAATTCGTCGTAGCCTCCGTAATACCTTCCTTGGACTTTATCTGCTCCTGCAACTCAGGATTATTCTGTTTGAGGTAATGCCACGTCCCACCAATAGCAAACGCCGCAAAACCTGCAGAAAAAGCCATTCCCTTTATACCAAACATGTCTGCCCAACTTTCGTTTGTTATTTAAGAATTAACTTCAAGGCTTGCCGCCAGATCCATCAGCTCCTTAATCTGCCTTGTAAGTTCAACCTTGCGCTCCTTCTCCCGCGCAACAACGTCCTCCGGCGCCTTGGCAAGGAAGCCTTCATTCCTCAGTTTGCCATTAAGCGCAGCCAATGATTTCTCTTTTACCTCCAACTCCTTGGCAACACGTCTCTTCTCAAGTTCAACATCCATGAAACCTTCAAGAGAAACAAAAACCTGTCCGCCATTGAGGATTTCCGCCGCCGATACATCAGGCTTTTCAAGTCCGACACCAAGCTCAACCTCATCCGCGCCGGCCTGCGACTTTATCAGCTCAACACAACCTGAAACTGTCTCGACAAAATCCTCACTCGCACCACTGAGAACAGCCTTGATACCATCCTTTGGAGGAATATTAAACTTCGCCCGGATATTACGGATCGCACGCACAATATCCTGCACGCTCTCCATTGATTTCTCAAGAGCCTCATCACGCGCAGTCTCAACAACCTCCGGCCACTTCTCGATCATCAGGAATTTACCTGCTTGCGGCTCATCCGCCCCAAGACCGCGGCTAGGACAAATACCGTTAAGCGCAGTCCAGACCTCTTCGGTGAAGAACGGCGCAATCGGATGAAGCAGACGCAAAATGTTATCAAGAACCGTCGCCAACACCCGCCCGGCAACCTGTGCGCTGCGGCCACCGTCGCGCATCCGCTGCTTGACCATCTCAACATACCAGTCGCAGTAATCGCGCCAGGTAAAGTCGTAAATAGCCTTGGCAAGATCACTGTAACGGAAAGAATCAAACGCTTCAGTCATATCCTTTATTACTTCGTTAAGGCGTGAGATAATCCAGCGGTCTTCAAAGGCCAGTTCGCTCTCTCTGACTTCAGAATTATCAAGCTCAAGCTCCGCCAGATTCATCATGACAAAACGAGAAGCGTTCCAGACCTTGTTGATGAAGTTGCGCCCCATGTCAAAACGTGTCGGACTGAGTTTTATGTCCTGACCTTCAGTCGTCAAGGCCGCCAGTGTATAACGGATCGCGTCCGCGCCATAACCCTCAAAAGTATGTTCCTTGCCAAAGCGCTGCTGGCTTCCGCCCTTAATCATTACCAGCGGATCAATACCATTGCCCTTTGACTTTGACATTTTCGCGCCAAATTCATCGAGGATCGTTCCGTGGATATAAACATTCTTGAACGGCACGCGTCCCATGAACTGCAGCCCCATCATAACCATTCGCGCCACCCAGAAGTAAATGATACCCCGGTCAGTTACAAGCGTACTTGTCGGATAGAAGTATGAAAGGTCTTCAGTATTGTCCGGCCAGCCCAAGGTCGAGAACGGCCACAAAGCAGAACTGAACCAGGTGTCAAGCACATCCGATTCCTGCCTGAGGTTAGCCGAATTACACTTAGGACACTCAGTCGGATCAATCTCAGAAACAATGACCTCATCACAATCCTGACAATACCAGACCGGCATCCGGTGTCCCCACCAGATCTGACGGCTGATACACCAGTCGCGGACATTCTCGAGCCATGAAAGGTAAACCCTCTCCCAGCGTGCGGGGTGGAATTTAACCTCGCCGTTCTTGCTCGCTTCAATCGCTTTTTCAGCCAGCGGCTTCATGCTGACAAACCACTGCTCGGAAAGATATGGCTCAATAACCGTGTTGCAACGGTAGCAATGACCAACTGCATGCATATGTTCGTCGATCTTCTCGATGCACTTCTTCTGCTCAAGCTCTTCAACAAGTTTCTCGCGGCAACGAAAACGGTCAAGCCCCTGATACTTGCCAGCCGCCTCAGTCATCCTGCCGTCTTCACCGATAACAATAATCTGTTCAAGGTTATTACGCAGGCCGCACTCATAGTCATTCGGGTCGTGCGCGGGAGTGACCTTAACACAGCCTGTTCCGAATTTAGGATCAACAAAATCGTCGGCAATAACCGGAATCTCACGCTCAACAATCGGCAGAATCAGCTTCTGGCCGACCAGTTCCTTATAACGCTCATCATCAGGATGAACGGCTACAGCCGTGTCACCAAGCATTGTCTCTGGACGGGTTGTTGCTACAATAATATGGCGCGGGCTATCCTTGACGGCGTAACGGATATGCCAAAGCTTGCCCTCTTTATCCTCATGCTCAACTTCATCATCAGCCAGCGCGGTATGGTCTTTAGGGCACCAGTTAATCAGCTTGCGCCCGCGATAGAGAAGCCCCTGCTCATAGAGACGGACAAAGACCGAACGCACCGCACGGGATAACCCTTCGTCCATAGTGAAACGCTCACGCTGCCAGTCACAGGACGAGCCGAGTTTCTTGAGCTGGTGAATGATCGTCGAGCCATACTGCTCCTTCCACTCCCAGACCTTCTTGATGAATTTCTCGCGACCAAGATCGTCACGGTGCAGGCCGTCTTTCTTGAGCTCACGCTCAACAACATTCTGCGTAGCAATACCCGCATGGTCTGTACCCGGCTGCCAGAGAGCGTTCTTGCCGCGCATCCTCTCGGTACGGACGAGAATATCCTGAAGAGTATTATTAAGTGCATGCCCCATGTGGAGAATACCCGTAACATTAGGCGGCGGAATGACAACTGTATAAGGCTGCTTCTTCTTGTCAACCACAGCCTCAAAACACCCCGCCTGCTCCCAGGCGTCATACCATTTATCCTCAACATCCGCAGCATTATAATGCTTGGGCATATCAAAAGTATTGGTCTTTGATTCAGTATCAGAGCTCATTAAATATTCCTTATCAGGTAAACCAGCGTTTTTACATAATCGTATAATATTATGGCGATAGAATTATCTATTTCCAGAGTTGATTGAACTTTTTTTAGCCGCGCCAATGTAAATATTTTTTACACCAATATTTCTTGACATCCAGTCCTTCATTCTTATAATTCTGCAAGATTAATACTGATTTGAGGCAGAAGCTTCAGGAGCGGCTCAACCGTGATAAAATCTGTACGAATTATACGCAACATTATTATTATTACTCCGTAGACATCTACCGGGGCGTGTTGCTTATTGACTTAAAAAAACAGCGAACACCTCCGGCAAGCCGGGGGTTTTTTTATTAGCCTGTTTTCCAGTTTGACTATAAAAACGAATTATTCTTTTAGTTGACTATATATTTTAAGGTAAAACAAATGTGCAAGAACACCTTCAGACCCGTACCACGGGAAATTGACTTCCAAAGCTCCGAGAAGGAGTGGATGAAATTCTGGACTGAGAACAAGATTTTCGACAAGCAGCTCGCTCAGGGCAAGAAGCGCTCAGCCGAAAACGGTAAGGGCTCATATGTCTTCTTCGAAGGCCCGCCCACCGCTAACGGTATCCCGCATCCAGGGCATGTGCTGACCCGTGTTATCAAGGACCTCTTCCCGAGATTCCGCGCCATGCAGGGCTTTGACGTTCCGCGCAAGGCCGGCTGGGACACCCACGGCCTGCCCGTCGAGGTTGAGGTCGAGAAGGTTCTGGGCATTGAGGGCAAGGAAGGAATCCTTGACTACGGCGTTGAGCCATTCATCAAGAAATGCAAGGACTCTGTCTTCAAATACTCAGACCTCTGGGCGAAGATGACCGAGCGTATCGGTTTCTGGATTGATCTTGACGACCCGTATGTTACCTACCACCAGAGTTATATCAACTCAGTCTGGTGGAGTCTCAAACAGATTTGGGATGCAGGTCTGATCTATCACGGCCACAAGATCGTGCCATGGTGTCCGCGCTGTGGAACCGCCCTCTCCTCACAGGAAGTCGGTCAGGGTTATAAAAACGTCGCCGATCCTTCAGCTTATGTTGCCTTCCGCAGCAAGGATGACCCTAAAGTATTATTCCTCGCCTGGACAACCACACCATGGACACTTCTTTCCAATGTCGCGCTCGCGGTTCATGCAAGCCATGATTACGATTACGTCAAGGTTGGTGATGAGACACTGATCATGGCTAGTGATCTGCGCGAAAAGGTCATGGGCAAGCTTGAAAATGAAGTTCTAAAAACCGTCAAGGGCGAAGAGCTTGTCGGCAAGGAATACGAACAGCTCTTCCCGTATGCTACTGTAGATAAACCAGCCTTCCGCGTGGTCTCTGCGCACTTTGTCGGCCTGGACGCCGGTACAGGAATCGTCCACATCGCTCCTGCTTATGGTGAGGACGACTATAATGTCGGAGTTGAGAATGACCTACCTACAATAAACCTCGTTGAAACCGACGGTAAGTTCATGGAATGCGTGACCGAATGGAAGGGCATGTTTGTCAAAGAGGCAGACAAGCTTATCATCAAAGAGCTTAAAGGGCGCAATCAGCTTCTGAAGTCCGAGCAGTACCTCCACGATTACCCTTACTGCTGGCGTTGTGACAGCCCGCTGCTTTATTATCCGCGTCCGGCATGGTATATCCGCACCACCGAAATCAAAGACGAGATGCTCAAGAATAATCAGGCGATCAACTGGCATCCAGAGCACATCAAGTCAGGACGATTCGGCAACTTCCTCGAAACTAATGTTGACTGGGCGCTCTCACGTGAGCGTTACTGGGGAACGCCATTGCCGATCTGGCAATGTAACTGCGGCTATGAGACAGCAGTATCCGGATCAGCCGAGCTTGAGAAGATGGCTACACCAGAATCACTTGAAAAACTCAAAGCCACCGACGGCTACAAGGACGGCGAGATCGAGCTGCACAAGCCATACGTCGACATGATCGAACTCCCCTGCCCGCGCTGTTCATTAAATATGCAGCGCGTGCCTGAGGTTATCGACTGCTGGTACGACTCAGGCTCAATGCCGTTTGCCCAGTGGGGCTACCCGTATGGCCGCCCGGCTCAGGGAGACAGCGCAGAGAAAGCAGCACAAAATCTCGCAGCCAGCTTCCCGGCAGACTTTATCTCAGAAGCTATCGACCAGACCCGTGGCTGGTTCTACACTCTGCTTGCAATCTCGACATTACTCAAGGAAGCCGCAAAGCGCAAAGCCGCAAAAGGCGCCGACATCGCCGCGCTCAAGCCATGGCAGCAGGAATATCCACTGCCGTATAAAAACTGTCTCGTGCTTGGCCACGTCTGTGACGGCAAAGGCTTCAAGATGAGTAAGTCCAAGGGGAATTACCTCGACCCATGGGAGATCCTTGACCGTGAAGGCGCTGACGCGATGCGCTGGTATTTCTACTCCTCAAACCAGCCCTGGACCTCAGTCCGCTTTGTTGAAGAGGCTATCCGTGACGCACAGAAAGACTTTTTAGTACGCCTGCGCAATGTCTACAGTTTCTTTGTGATCTACGCCAATATCGACGGCTTCGCCCCGGCAGAAGGAGCGTCACCGGCAAACATGAAACCTGAATCATTCAGCTCAGCCAGCACCTTCGTACCACTGTCTGAGCGCAGCCAGCTTGATAAATGGATGGTTTCAAAACTTGAGAATGCGGCATGTGCTGTTGCTGAGAATCTTGAGAATATGAATATCTTATCCGCCGCACAGGCACTTGGCGATCTTGTTGAAGGTTTATCAAACTGGTTTGTCCGCCGCAGCCGTGACCGCTTCTGGGCCTCAGAGAAAAATACAGAGAAATGGTCAGCCTACTGGACACTCTACGAAGCACTCGGGCGCATCAGTATCCTGATTGCACCGTTTACACCGTTTATGGCAGAAGAGCTTTACCAGAGATTATTCAAGGACCTCTTCCCGACGCTGCCAGAAAGTGTCCACCTCTGCCAGTGGCCCGAGCTTAATGAAGCACGTACAAACAAGACCATTGAAAAGCAGATGGACCTTGTACGTGAAATTGCCTCACTCGGCCTATCAGCGCGCGCCGCCAACAAACTCAAGGTTCGCCAGCCGCTTTCAAAGGCTGTAGTAATTCTCTCTGACCCGCAGATGCAGGCCTCAATTGAAGAGATGGCACCCGTAGTCCGTGACGAGCTTAATGTCAAGGAACTGGAATTCGCACAGGACGCCGCTACTTACGTCCAGTATCAGGTCAAGCCTGACTTCAAGAAACTCGGCCCCAAACTCGGCCCGAAGGTCAAACTCTGCGCCGCAGCTCTAGCCAAGGCAAACAGCGCCGAGATCGTCAGCGCAATTGAGAGTGAGAGTAAATACATCGTCAACCTTGAAGGAGAAGACTTTGAGCTGACCGGTGAGGAACTTGACATTCGTATTGATGCTAAAGAAGGTTTTGCAGCGCAAAGTGGCCGTGGCGCGGTTGTGGCAATTGATGAAACAATCACCGAAGAGCTTCTGCGTGAAGGTTTGGCGCGTGAACTGATTAACCGTATTCAGGGCATGCGCAAAGAGCTTGACTTTGCTTATGAAGCGCGGATTGCAGTACGTATCGGCACCGGCGGCTCGGTCGCCAGAGCCGCACTTGAAAACGCCGAGAACATCGCCGCCGAAACACTGGCAACCGACCTCAAGGTTGAGTTTGAAGACCTTGGCGAGGTGCGCGAGTTTAATATCGGTGACGAAGAAGTACGCATCTCAATCAAATCACTGTAATATCATTTAGCAGTAACTCAGGGGGAGTAGAAAACTCCCTCTGAGTATTTTTCAACGCAGGAAAACCGATGCTGACAGGCATAAAAAATTTTCTAAATAAAGACCGTAAACCCAAGGGACCGGTCGCTGCGCGGAGAATGCTTCTTCATTCTGCGCTAGTCTTATGCCTTGCCGGATTTATCCCGCGTCTCAATCTTTCATTTTTCGCGATAATTCTATCAGTCATATACCTGATTATCTGCTGGCGCAAGCCGCTTAAAACAGACAACAAAGCCCTCGCCCTTTGCGCCTGTGCAATCGGACTTTTTCTCCAGACGCTTTTCTTTACCGTCTCCACCTCAAAAATAGACCGCAGCGAAATCTATCAGCGCTCAAGCCGCGATAATATGTATCTGCTGACTATAACCATGAGTAACTACGCGGCGATAATGGGTGATAAAAAAATCCCCCAAACATCAGGTGAGGTCTATCAGAGCGGTATACTTGATTCTTTCTACAACAACAACAGCCAAAATATCACCAGAATCCCGTCAAAACCCGGATACGGTTACCGGCTTATCCCCTTCTCAGCAAATGCCCCACAGGACAAACTCGCAGTTATCGAAGAACCGGGCGCCTGGAAAGATACTATCCAGATCAGTGACAAGTCCGCAGCCATTTACCGGATAAAAGCAACACAACCGTCGGTAATAGTGAGACTTTTCGATTCTGTCATTAGTGGAAAAATTTCAAGCCGCAGCCAGCTTACTGAATACATCAATAACACCACCGAACTGTCTTTGATACAATAAACTATCAGGCTATTCTCAATTTTCATTGAAACGTACATACCTAAAACATAAAATGTTTCTTAAACATTCAAGAACGGAAAAGGGAGAATCATGTTTAATTCAAAGCTATCTGTTTCATTAAAATGGCTGTTAATTTTATCCTTCGTAATAACTGCTCTCACGTCCTTCGCTGGCGAGAAAGCAGATCAGGCCACCGTAGCGCCAGCAATCAAAATAGTCAGTAACCCGATTTCGCGTATACTGCTCTATAAAAACGGCCTTGCCTACATCACCCGCAATTTCACCCTCCCCGGCAGCGGCGATTATGAAATGAAATCAGTTCCCGACCCGGTCTACGGCACCTTCTGGCTGCAGAGTGACGACCGCATCGAAGTCCTCACCGGCACCAGAATCGAAAACCTCTCGCTTGATAACAAGTCTGAGATGCGCAGAGCCTTACACCAGTTACAGAGCGGCAATGCAATTATTTATCATGACTACAGAATTGAGGACGCCTACCTCGGTAAGGATGTCATGGTCTCGCTCAACAATAACAGCGGAACCAGTGGCGGGAATAATTATTTTAACGGCATTGTTATGAAAAGCCCCAGCGGCAAGCTGCTGCTGAAGACCCAGCGCGGCTATATCATGGTCTCGCTCAATGATATCCAGAACATCAAATCAACCGAAATCACCAAGCCCAAAGAACCAACAGTTTCAACACCATATATGCAGCTTAAAGTCTACAGCGCAAAAAACGCAAAAACCACTCCGGTGAAATTGAATTACCTCGGCTACGGCATCACCTGGTCCCCCTCCTATCAGGTAGACCTGACCAACCCCACCAACCTGCGCATCGAGTTAAAAGCAATTATCCGCAATGAAATCGAAGACCTCACCAATGTCGAGTGCGAACTTATCAGCGGATTTCCTGCGCTTAAATTCAGCAATAAACCTTCACTTCTGACTCCGGGAATTAGCATTGAGGACTACCTCGCAGCCCTTGATGGAAATTCAGTCAGACTTGGCAGAGTTGCTAAACGCAAAGCTTACGCCTCGGCATTCGCTTATCAACGCGCAGACAAAGATGAAGAATTCGCTCTCGGCTATAGCGGCAGTACGCCAACGTCAACACCAGTAAACACAAAATCAGGCTCAGGCACTGACCTGTATTTCAAGAATATCGGCAACCTCACCCTTGAGAAAGACCAGACAATCAGCAAGCAGCTTGAGTTTTCCAATGCCTCTTATGAGAAGGTCGTCGAGTGGAGTATTCCGCGAAATGATATCCGCACCTACAACAGCAACGCTTCAGATGAGAACAGATCCGGTGAGATCTGGGATTGTGTTAAATTCGCCAACCCCTTCACCTTCCCGCTGACTACCGCCCCCGTGACCTTCGTGCAGAACGACCGCTTTATCGCCGAAGGCATGAGTGATTTCGTCAACCCGCAGGCACAGACCGTCCTTAAAGTTACCAAGGCGCTGAGCCTGAAAAAATCCGTAACCGAGTATGAGGACACCAGCAAACGTGAACGCATAACAATTGAAAAATCAAACCGTACCAAACATTACGCGACCTGTGAGTTGAAGATCAAAAATTTCCGCAGCGAACCAGTCAAGCTGATTATCAAGCGCACCTTTAACGGCGAATTTATCGACGGTGAGCGTAACCCCAAAGTCAAGGCACTGGCTGAGAACATGAACTCCTATAACCCCGTAACGCGTATCAGCTGGGAGATAGACCTAGCCAACCTGCAGGAAATCACCCTCAAATACAATTATTCATACATTAATTAGGCTTGGCTTTTATGGCTAACCTGCCAAGCCACTTAAAAAAATATCCCCGCCTGCAACCAGTCTGCAACCGGGGATAAAATTCTAAATATTCTGCTAAGTGCGGCTTGATTGAATAGCGCGTATGTTTATAATCTTAAATTTATATACGATGAAAATTGACTGGGATTGAGGCTTCCTCTACCCATGCGTCGGTGTTGACAGTATTAGTATTCAGGTTGCACCGCGGGAATAAAAAAAAGGAGATTTGCGTTGCGCGAGTTAATGTCAGGAAATCAGGCTATTGCCAGGGGCGCGTGGGAGGCCGGAGTTGCTTTGGCGGTTGGCTACCCGGGAACGCCCTCAACAGAAATTCTTGAGAATATTGTCGCTTTCAAGGATGACCTTATCTGCGAATGGGCGCCTAATGAGAAGGTGGCTTTTGAGGTGGCTGTAGGAGCGAGTTTTGCCGGGGCGCGGACGATTGTCACGATGAAGCACGTCGGGCTTAATGTTGCGGCCGACCCGCTGATGACCTTCGCCATGAGTGGCGCGGTTGGCGGTATGGTGATTGTTGTTGCTGATGATCCGGGAATGCACTCCTCGCAGAATGAGCAGGACTCCCGTAACTGGGGCCCCTTTGCCAAGATCCCCGTACTTGAGCCGTCTGACTCGCAGGAAGCCAAGGACTTTATTCGCTACGGTCTTGAGTTGTCAGAGAAATTCGAGACCCCGGTAATCGTCCGCACGCTGACAAGAATCTCGCACTCACGTTCAATTGTCGAGACCGGAGAACGTACCGCACCTAATCCTGTAGGCTTCAGGAAAGACCCGCCGCGTTATGTTGCAATTCCAGCCTGGGCGCGCAAGATGCGGGTCAAGGTCGAGCAGCGTCTGTACCGTCTGATTTCCGAAGCTGAACATTCACCGATAAACAGGATCGAGATGCGCGACAAGAAATTTGGCATCATCGCCTCAAGTGCAGCGTATCAATATGTCCGCGAAGCAATGCCTGAAGTCTCAACGCTTAAGCTTGGCATGTCCTACCCCTATCCTGAAGAGATGATAAAAAAATTCGCCGCCTCTGTCGAGGAACTTGTCATTATAGAGGAGCTTGACGCGCTGGTTGAGACTTACGTCAAATCACTCGGCATCAAGTGCCGGGGACGTGATATTGTTCCAGGTATCGGCGAGTTCAGCCCGGCGATACTGACTGAAGCCAGAGCTAAACTTGAAGACGTCAAGGCCGATACGCCCAAGCCTGTCAAGGAATCGGCCGACCTGCCAATGCGCCCGCCGGTACTCTGCGCCGGTTGTCCGCACCGCGGAACATATGCAGCACTGAAAAAGTTCAACCCCGTAGTCATGGGCGACATCGGCTGCTACAGTCTGGGAACACTGCCGCCGCTTTCATCACTGGACTCAATCCTCTGCATGGGCGGTTCTATCGGCATGGCCCACGGTATGCAACGCGTTGGCGAAGAAAAGCCTGTTGTCGGCATTCTTGGCGACTCAACCTTCTTCCACTCCGGCATCACCGGCATAATCAACACCGTATACAATAAAGGCCTCTCAACAATCGTCGTGGTTGATAACCGCATCACCGCGATGACCGGCCACCAGCACCACCCCGGAACCGGTCAGACCCTGATGGGGGAGCAAACTGTCGAAGCATCAATTGAAGACATCGCCCGCGCCTGCGGCGTAAAACGCGTCAGGACGCTCAATCCCTACAACCTCAAGCAAACCGAAGCCGCCATCAAGGAAGAGATCGAAGCTAAAGAAGCCTCACTGGTCGTACTTAAAGCTGTCTGTCCGCTTTATGCGCGCAAACCTGTCGGTACGATCCACAAGATAGATGAAGAAAAATGTATTGCCTGCGGTGCGTGCGTCAAGATCGGCTGCCCGGCAATTGAATACAAAAAAGGCAGCAAACCGAAAATTAATCCGCTGCTCTGCTCGGGCTGCAGCCTGTGCGCGCAGAAGTGCCCCAAGAACGCAATCAGTGTCTGCGATGAAGTTGTTCAGAACTTCTAGGCGTGAGAGTACCCGCAAAACTGACGGAATAATTTTTTAACTTTTTTACCATTTATCAGTGGCTCGCATCAGCACTGCAAAGAGGAATAGAGGATGAGTAAAACAACAAGTGTTATCATGGTTGGCGTCGGCGGTCAGGGAATCCTCCTTGCCAGCGAAATACTGGCGCAGGCGGCGATGCTCTGCGGCTATGATGTCAAGACCAATGAAGTCCACGGCATGGCTCAGCGCGGCGGATCGGTTATGGCGCAGGTGCGATTCGGCGAAGAGGTCTTCAGTCCGCTGGTACAGGAAGGAAAGGCTGACGCTCTGGCCTCGCTTGAAGCGATTGAAGGACTGCGCGCGGCACATTACCTACAACCCGGAGCGCTCGCGGTAGTCAACACCCAGCAGATCATCCCGGTAACAGTAAGCTCTGGACTTGGCGAATACCCGGCAGATTCAGCAGAACGCTGCGAGTCAGTTTTTCCTAACCTGAAGATGTTTAACGCTGTTGAAATTGCCAATAACCTCGGCAATGACCGCGTTGCGAATATTGTTATTATGGGCGCGCTATCAACGGGGCTTGAGCTGCCAGTAGAAAAGTGGCAGGAAGCGATCAGGAAATCAGTAAAGCCGAAATTCGTCGAGCTTAACCTTGAAGCATTTGAAAAAGGCCGTCAGGCTGCAAAGTAATTTTTGCGCAATAATTTTTCACTACATACACAACAGGATGCCCTTTAACGGCATCCTGTTTACTTATTTCTTAAGGGAATAATACGATATAAGAAACATCGAAAAGAAAAAAACCAAAACCAGCCAACTGAAAACCTCAAGCCAACAGGCGCGGTCATCAAGATCTGAATCATTCTGGGACAAGCTGCTAAAATATGTTTTTACAAAAAATCGGGGAAAACAGATAAAGAGATAAAACTGTACACCCATAGCGCCCAAAAGAATGACACGATAAAGCATATATACAGAATTTTCTTGCCTCATCAGAGCAAATCTAAAAACACAAGGGTAGTAATACTCACCGACAACAATGATAGCGACCATAGAAGCAGCAACAAGTATCCGCAGCGCTTTTATAATATCAGTTAATTTCAACAACGACTTGATCTTCATAGCTTATATTTTTGATTCTGCGCAAAAGCATAGCAGCTCAGACGTACTTAGTCAGCCGTACGCAATTACCGGGGGCAGTGTACTCGATACTGTCGCAGCATTTTAGCATGATATTAATGCCAAGGCCGGCCTTGTCTTCATCAAACGAGATCATCCGCGCCTGTTCAAGCGGGGTGAAATTCTTGGCCATATCAAGACGGCGCTTGAAGTCAAAGCCCTTCCCTTCATCCTCAACGACAACCGTTACCTTCTCCTTGTCAAGGATATAAGTAAGCTTTATCGACTTGAACGGGTCGGCCTTGTTACCGTGTTTGCGCGCATTATCCACCGCCTCACAGACAGCCTGGATGAACTTGTTCTTCTCAAGCTCATCAAGCCCGCAGCTGGAAGCAAGATCCTCAAACATCGCCAACCCTTCCTCAACTCCAGACTGTGAACTGCTGAAGTTGAGCGCGATATCCTGTACAAAAAGTATCGACTCAAGCTGCGTGCGGTCATACTCACTCTGCGCCAAGGCAAAAAGCTCCTGCACATCAAAAGGCTCTTTGATAACCTCGTCAGCGCAGACATAAAGATTACTCGTGTTCGCACTGTTTGAAGAGACCTTGATAATACTGATAAGGCTACCAGTATGAATCGTCTTAAGCGCCAGACAGATCTGCTGGTAAGACGGCAGCGCCTCGTCGATAATGGCGATATCAAAAACCTTACCCTCGCGCAGCATCTGCTGAATTTCAGTAAAACTCTCGGTTATTACAACATTACTCCCGTCACCACTGAGACCACGCACCAGCAACTTAGACATACTGTCCTGCGGCGATACCCCAATAAGAATCCGTGCCTGCGGTAAACGCGGCTCAGGCAGCGATGTAATACGGAAAGAACGGTTACTGATTGCATTCTTGACGATCCGGCGCGCTGGCACCAAATTATTTGACTCGTCATCAATTGCCGCCAGACCATCGGATATTGAACTATAGATCAATAAGACTTCGTGCAGCCCAAGCATCTGAATAAGCTTGAACGACTCGCTGCTGATACAGACCAGACAACCGCTCTGCCCCTTCTCGTTGAGCTTGTCAAAGAACAAGACCAGCTTGCCAAGGCCAGTCGAGTTTACATAAGTAACCTCGCTAAAATCGAGAATAACCGGACATCCGACCCCGGTAGCTTTGCGTAAAGCGTCACGGAAGGTATCAATTGTCTGCGCCGAAATCAGGCCGCGGAATGATAAAAGTAATACGTCACGGTCACGCGGCGTATAAATGTGTTGATTTTTGATTGCTAGCGTTGCCATGTCTTCTCCCCAATATGATACATTTTACGAAAACAAAATTAATTTTCTATCAAAAAAAACTCGCCACTTGCAAAAAGCATTTTTTTGGGCTATACTATCAATGTCCAATTCTGGACACCATGTCCATATATGGACATTAATACTAGTAGTTACTTTTGAGCGGCTTTTAGAATTTTGAATTAGAACTTTAAAATCCGGTTTTGCATTACTCTGCAAACGTGCCAATTGAAAAAAACTTATCGCCGAAATAAATGATCTTTTACGCATAAATAAACATTAAGACGAGGCAATCTGCGCCAGCTTAGGAAAAGAAAGAGAATATGAACGACACGAACGTGTTATCAGTTAATGAGGAAGCAACCCTGCAAGTTAATACTGTCGGCAGTGACTTGCTCTCGCGGGGGCTGGTTATTATGCGGATGCTTGAGAATGGTGAAGGTATGACTCAGCTTGAGCTGGCCAAAGCTTCCGGTTTTCCCCGGACGACAGTCAAGCGGATTCTTGATATCCTTGAAGAGCAGAGAGTCATCAGCAAGGACAACCGTCGCAAATATCAGGCGCGGCTCGGGTTGCTGCCGCTGGTGCGCGAGAATGAATTTGACAACCGCCTCAAGTTGAAGATGCGCAAACTCGCAGAGGTTACAGGGCATACAGTAGAGTGGTACGTACCCTCTGAAAAAGGGATGATCCTGATACGGCGTTACACTCCTGAAACCGGCGAGACTGGCATTATCGCCCGGGTCGGTTTCTGCCGGGATTATGACAGAGAAATTGACAGCGTCAACGCACTGGCGCTGGCGTGGTTTCACCCCGACACACCATCAGCAACCAGCGGTTATAAAGGTTATATCAAACCGGGAGTCCTTCAGGAATTACCGGGGGATATTGCGCGCGAATGGATTTATGAAGCACACCGGGAGCCGGTAGTTGCCGATCACACAGTAAATACTCACAACGTCCGCCGGGTATCAGCGGCGGTATTTTCAAATAACAAGGGAGTAGGAATCATCTCATTGGCGATAATCGTCAATCCGAATAATGAGCCTGATATGGAAGAAACGCTCGATCTTGTACGGGGGTACGGATGCGAGCTTTCAGATAATTGTACCCACTGGCAGAAGTAAGCCCGAAGGTGCAATTATGCTTTGGTAATTAGCATGGGAAATTGTTTTTCATTTATTGTTTTTTTCAAAACCTGGAGAGATTATGAGAGTACTGTTTTTAGACCTCGACACACTGCGCCCCGACCACCTTGGCTGCTATGGCTATCACCGCAACACCAGCCCGAATATAGACCGTATCGCCTCTGAAGGTGTCGCCTTTGAGAATTATTACTGCCCCGACGCCCCTTGTCTGCCCTCCCGCGCGGCACTGGTCACCGGCATGATGGGAATCCATAACGGCGCAATCGGTCACGGCGGCACAGCGGCTGACATCCGTCTTGAAGGTCCGGGCAGACAGTTCCGTTCAACCTGCAGCACCAACAGTCTCTGGAATATCTTCCGCAAAGCCGGAATGCAAACCTGCACCATTTCACCATTTGCCGAGCGCCACTCGTCATACTGGTTTCTGGCCGGTTTCAATGAAATGCACAACCATATCGGCAAATGCGGTAACGAGTCAGCCGAAGAAGTTACCCCGACAGTCATGGAATGGCTTGAAAATAACGGCGAGAATGACAACTGGCTTTTGCACATAAATTACTGGGACCCGCACACCCCCTACCGTGCGCCTGAAGATTTCGGCAACCCGTTTGAAAATGATCCGCTGCCGGCATGGATGAATGAGGAAACACTCGCCAGACACTGCCAGCTCGCCGGCCCGCATACCGCCCGCGATAACGGAATGTACCACGGTAATGATGATCCGAAATTCCCCCGCGGCGCTAATGACCTTAAAAATATGAATGAACTCAAACGCTGTATCGACGGTTATGACTGCGGCATACGCTATATGGACGGTCACATCGGCCAAATCCTTGACAAGCTTGAAACGCTGGGTGTGCTTGAGGATACCGCGATTATCGTCACCTCCGACCACGGCGAGAACTTTGGCGAGCTGGGTATTTACTCAGAGCATGGCACAGCCGACAATATCACCTGCCGCATTCCGATGATTGTCCGCTGGCCGGGCGCGAAGAAGGGTATCAAGGACTCAGGCTTCCATTATAATCTTGACCTTCTGCCGACTGTCTGTGACCTGCTTGATGTTGAAAAGTGTGAAATATGGGATGGGCAGAGCTATGCAGAGACGCTACTTGACGGAACAGACACCGGACGCGAGGAACTGGTGCTGAGCCAGTGCGCGCACGTCTGCCAGCGTTCTGTGCGCTGGGATAAATACCTCTATATGCGCACCTACAACGACGGAATGCACCCGCATTATGATACCGAGATGCTCTTTGACCTCGAAAAAGACCCGCATGAGCAGAATAACCTAGCTAAAGTCGAGCCTGGCATTACAGCTCTCGGGGCAAGCAAACTCCTGAACTGGCATCAGCAAATGATGGATAGCCAGCCCTTTGGCTTCACCGAAGACCCGATGATGAAAGTGCTTACTGAAGGCGGCCCTCAACACTGCAACCCGAATAATGTCGCCGGTAAAGCTGCTGGCTATATCCAGCGCCTCAAAGATACCGGACGCGGGGAGTGGATTGACGAAATTTATAAGCGCCACCCCTGGGTTGAAGAACTATGTAAAAAGTAACCAACCTGCCTTTAATATCCCGAATTACCCGAAAGACCTCTTTTTAGAGGTCTTTTTCATTAAATGAAAATAGAACAAATTTTTAATTGTCACTTACAGGGGAAATTTTTATAATATAATACCTGAAATAGAACTTTATAATATGCAGTGATATAACCTTCTGCGGGACAAATGATGCGGGCTGAATATCTATGATGATTACTTCAATTATGCTTAGCGCGATGGCATCCCTGTCTGAACCAGCCCCTGCCGGTCTTTATCTTAGCCCTGGCTGGATACTGCTTGGCTCGATTATTATAATCTTTATGCTCTATCTGCTGATAAGTTCAAGCCAGCGCCAGGCCGCCCAGAGAAGTATCATTGAGGATTTCTGCTCCGCCCAGCTGCACTCTGGTTTGACTTACTGGCAGTATTATCCAGCTGATGGCAATCTTAAATTATGGGGACTGAAGGAAGAATGGTTTCCGGAGAGCAAAACAACAACCGCGCCCTTCTGCTACAAACTGCTGGAGTTTGAAAAAAACATACATCCTGAAGACAAAGAGGTGATTCTCTCAGTCCTAAGTCTCCGCAAGACTGCACATAACCTTGACAACAAGGTTATCAGGCTGCGCGGCTCTGACAGCACTCACTACAAATGGCATTATGTCAAAATTCTTTCAAGCCAAACCCTCACCAGAGACCGTGATGATTATTTCAGCGGCTATATGGAAGATATCACAGAACAGCAGAAACTGAAACTTGAGAGCGAATCAAAGCTTGAGGAATACAAGTTCATTGTCGATAACGCCAACTGTATTATCCTGCGCTGGGATGAAGATGGTCTTGTCACCTATTTCAATAACTACGCAGAGAAGTTTTTCGGCTATAAATCAGAAGAGGTCATGGGTAGACATCTGGTCGGAACGATTGTACCGGAGACAGAGAGCCACGGACGCGATCTGCGCCACCTTATTGACCAAATAACCAAAAATCCTGACAGGTTTACCAACAATATCAATGAAAACATCAAGCGCAACGGCGAACGTGCCTGGATTGCCTGGAATAACCGGATATATACCATCACCCAAAAGGGAAAGGAAGTACTCTCAACCGGCTTTGACATCACCAAACTTCTGGCCGCGGAAGACGCCCTGCGCGAGAATGAACGCGAGAAGATGACAATCCTCAACAGTATCTCTGAAGGAGTAATTTTTATTGGTACAGACGGCAATATCCGTTGGTGCAATGAAGCGGCAGCGAAAATCACCGGGGCTGAAATCGACAGTATCACCGGTACCTCCTGTCAGGAATTTTTCGGTTACATCAATGAGGACAGCCAGGACTATTCCTGCACCGCCGAACGCGCCATGCGTACCCGCAAGGAATGCCACTTCACCGGCTCCCTGCCTAACGGCACAATAATAACCCTTACCGCAGTACCTGTATTCAACAACGGGGAGGTCTGTGGGGTTGTTGAGACCTTCGCGGATATCACCCAGCAGTCAGAACTTGAACAGCAGCTTCGCTACTCGCAGAAAATGGACGCCGTAGGCCAGCTAGCCGGCGGCATTGCCCATGACTTCAACAATAAACTCTGCGGACTACTCGGGTTTGCCCAGCTTCTTTCCGACACCATGCTCAACTCCGACCAGCAACGCTACCTCAATACGATCATTGAATGCGGAGAATGCTGCTCAGAGCTGACCGGACAGCTCCTTGCCTTTGCCAGAAAAGGCAAATTCAATGTCGAGGTCGTTGATCTCAATGAGAAAATCGAGTATCTCATCAGCTTTCTAAAACACAGCATCAATCCACTGGTCGCAATTTCAACCGATCTCTGTCCCCAGCCGGCGATTGTTGACGGTGATGACAGCCAGCTGAGCAATATGCTGCTGAATCTTGCGGTTAATGCCAATGACGCCATGGAAGATGGTGGCGAATTAACAATAACAACGGAAATAAAACATCTTGACCTTACCCCCGAATCCGATGACTGGAACGGGCTTACGCCAGGAAAATATATCAGAATTGAAATCAGGGATACAGGCTGCGGCATCCCCGAGGACATTCTCCCCCGGGTCTTTGACCCGTTCTTCAGCACCAAAGAAGCATCCGAAGGGTCGGGAATGGGGCTGGCTGCAGTATACGGAATCGTTACCAGTCACAACGGCAGGATCAATATCGAGAGTGAAATAGGGCTTGGCACGACCATAATAATCTACCTGCCCTTCAGCAAGGCCGGGCAGTCATCCTCAATTCAGGCCGAACTGCCGCTTAAAATCCTCTCGGACATAAAAATCCTGATTATTGAGGATGAGACGATTAACCAGCTCCTGCTTGAGGAAGAGCTGACCAAAATGGGGTACAACGTGACAATTGCCAGCGACGGACATGAAGGTGTAGCTCTTTTCAGGCAGAACCGGTACGATATTGTCCTGCTTGACATGGTCATGCCGCGACTAAACGGCCGCGACGCGTTCTACGAAATACGCGATATCGACCCACAGGCACGGATAATAATAATCTCCGGTTACGAGGTCGATAATACCATCCGCGAGATCCTGGCCGCAGGCGCTCTGGACTTTATTCCCAAACCATTTGAGCGCAAAGAGATAAGCCAGAGTATCATCCGGGCCTTGAATTATGCTCCCGATAGTGAAAATATTATCAAATAAATGAGTTTTTTTAAAAAAAGCTCTGGATTTTATCGGAATAAGGCATATTATTATTACTCCTTGAACCGGGTGTATTGCGCCCGGCGTTAATAGTGTTTATCCTTTTATTAGAGTGAGGTTATAAAATATGCAAGCTGTTATTAAGTCTGGCGGTAAACAGTATACCGTGAACGAGGGAGACGAAATCTGCGTAGAGCTGCTGGACGCTGAAGTCGGATCAGAAATTTGTTTTGACCAGGTGCTGATGCTTACTGGTGATGAGACCAAGGTTGGCACACCGGTAGTTGCTGGAGCCAGCGTTAAGGGACAGATTCTTGATGCAGTCAAGGGTCCTAAGACACGCTGTGTTTTCTTCCGCCGTCGTAAAGACAGCCGCACTGCCAAGGGTCACCGTCAGAAACTTCTGAAGGTCAAGATCACCTCAATCAGCGCATAAGTTTTATTTATTAACAGAATTTTTTGGAGTCTATATCATGGCACACAAAGTAGGTAAAGGTTCTAGCCGTAACGGACGTGACAGCAATCCACAGTTCCGCGGCATCAAGAAGTACGGCGGCGAAAAGGTTATCGCCGGTAACATCATCGTACGTCAGTGCGGCAACAAAATCCACCCGGGCAAGAACGTCGGCCAGGGTCGCGACTACACTCTCTTCGCACTTGTTGACGGCACAGTCGAATACCGCAAGAGCAAGAAGAACTCAGTAAGCATCGTACCTGCCAACTAGTTCAAACTCTGCAACACCAGACACTTAAAGCATCCGGAAATCAACCGGGTGCTTTTTTATTGTTTCTGCACCCACAAGCCGTAAGATAATACTATCTAGTAGAAAAATGGAGAGACCAAACATGATTCTTTATATATTACCATTTTTTAAGGCTGCGGTGATACTTTTTCTCCTGCGCAGCGGCGACATGATCTCAGGCGCGATGCCTGTCTGGCAGCAAATCACAATCTACACTTTTCTAAGCGCAATTGGCAATGTACTGACATACCTTACAATCATCGGTAATAATGACGCAGCAACCGGTGCATTTGCGATCATAAGACATATTTTCCTGATAGCAGTCGCCGCAACGGCATATTTTATCGTGTCCAGAAAACTGGGCGGTAAACTGGAAACCGCATTTAATATCATCGGCGGAGCTATTCTGGTCTATTACTTCTAGAAACCGGCAGATAAGTCGCCTCCCGGCATAGAGCCAACACAAACCAAATTTTTTTTGCCTGCCGGATATTTTAATAGTAAACTCCATTTATAAAATGTACAATCAACGCATCAACTTTCACCGAAGGAGTATGCAATGGCTGAAGTCAATCTGCCCCCGAATATAGAGAACTACGCCAGAATTGCCCTGGATCTGCAGAGTCGTGACCGTCTTAGTGGTGAACAAAAGAAGAAACTCGCGCTCTGTAAACTGCGAATCGCCCTCTGGTCATGCACAACCGAAGGAATACCGGTTACACGCTATTCACTGGCGGAGATCCTTGGTCCGGATACATCATTTGTCTTCCAGCACGCCCAGACAGCCCTGCTTGAAATCAACTGGGAGAGCGAGGAGGACCGTACCGCCAGCCGCAAAGCGATAAATGCTTTAAAGAACCGCGGCAGCAGAAACAAAGGCGGCTCATCCAACAAGGGTGGTGGCGCTTCAGGCGGCGGTGGTGGAATTGGTCTGGGAACCTATAGCTGAATAAAAACCGGTTTACATTCAACAATAACCCCTCCTGCCATACCGGTGGAGGGTTTATTATTTTATGTATTTTTATAATATACACAAAATTAGTATAAAAGATTATGTTCCTTACACCGATAATAAAAATATACAGCCTAAAAATGGATTTGCAGGAGGATTGTCATGATGACTGATAAGTGCAATCATTTGATCGCCCTGATGAGGGTTGAAAGTGATATCATCAAGAAGCATATTGATACGCACAAATGGTTTCGTCATATTGAGGACTACAATGACGGAGTGGCGGATTTTATTGAGAATTACGGCTGGCTGATGCGTGAGATGTACTGCGGGCATGTCTGTGAACACCGTTGTGACTGCCAGATGGCCCAGCAATTTCACGATAAAAACCAGACCAAAGCCTGCTGAGAAGGCAACATATCTGTGATATAAATAGAACCCTGTTCAGGCAGTGTTCAAATGGATTAACCACCGAATATTTCAGACCTTTTAAGAATCAAAAAAGAAAATAACCCCAGCAGTTATCCGGCAAGTCTATCTTTTATACGCTTGAAAGCTTTTGTGGTACCCGATATTTCTGGCTGCCGGAAGCCTTTTATCCTGAAACAGATACTTTCCCAACCGAAAAAAGTTCTGCTTTTGCAAAGTTCAAGATTAGACCATGGAATAAGAAGCGGTGGAAAGAACAAGCGAAAAATAACCACCGGCCTCATATACACCCCATGATCTGATAACCCCACCTCAAACATTCCGTTAAAATTTACCAACCCCACACTGGCAACCTGAAAACGGTAAAGCCGATCGTAAATCTCTTCATCGCACCTGTAAAGACTGGAAAGCTTACCCCAGTTACAAAGACACGAACATAGCCACAATCCAAGTACCCATATGGTAATCCCAATAAAAACAGTACTCAGAATAAAATGGTTATGAATAAATTCCATCACAGCCAAACCTGTCAATAATTATAAAAAGAATATAAGGAAGGCCAAATCAGCCTTCCTTATATGATAAAATTTTATGATCTTTGATGCAAGCTTATTTGCGGCGGGCGTGGGCGCGAAGCGGCAGACCCTGCAGGCGGATAAAGCCAGTGGCGTCGGTCTGATCATAAGCGCCGCCGTCATCCTCCATACTTGCAATCATCTCGTCGTAGAGCGATGCCGGGCATTCGCGGCCGATTACCGTAGCGTTACCCTTGTAAAGCTCAAGCTTGACCTTACCGGTCACGTAGCGCTGGCTCTCCTCCATAAAGGCCATCAGTGCGTCCATCTCGCGGCAGAACCAGAAACCGTAGTAAGTAAGCTGGGCAAAGCGCGGGATGAGGGTATCACGCAGGTGCATCAGATCACGATCCATGCTGATACCTTCGAGATCGCGGTGGCCTTCATAGAGGATAGCACCGCCTGGAGTCTCATAAACGCCGCGGCTCTTCATACCGACAAAGCGGCTCTCGACCATATCAATACGGCCGATGCCGTGCTTGCCGCCGAGTTTGTTACAGGCTTCAAGCATTTTAAGCGGTGACAGAGCTTCGCCGTTAAGCTTGACTGGTATGCCCTTTTCGTATTCAACCTCGATAATTTCAGCAGCATCAGGAGCATCTTTGGGGTCAACTGAAAGCTCGAACATTTCCTTGTCAGGACAGTAGGCAGGGTCTTCAAGAACACCAGCTTCAAATGAGATATGCAGTGAATTCTCGTCTGAACTCCAAGGCTTTTTCTTGCTGGCCTTGACGGGGATATTGTGCTTGGCTGCGTAATCAATAAGATCGTTACGCCCCTTGAAGGTCTCGGTGAACTCTTTCATGCGCCATGGAGCGATAACCTTCATCTTCGGTGCAAGAGCAGCAACTGTCAGCTCAAAACGAACCTGGTCGTTACCCTTACCGGTTGCACCGTGGGCGAAGGTTGTTGCGCCTTCCTCCTTGGCGATACGTACAAGCTCTTCAGCGATACAAGGACGGGCAAGTGAGGTGCCGAGGAAATAACGGCCTTCATATTTAGCATTGAAGCGCAGAGCCGGGAAGCAGAAATCCTTGACGAATTTCTCTTTGAGGTCTGAGATAATCATCTTCTTGGCGCCTGAAGCGAGGGCCTTCTTCTCCATTGAGTCCCACTCTTCGCGCTGTCCGACGTCAGCAGCGTAACAGATAATTTCATAATCCTGGTCAGCCAGCCACTTGCAGATAACACTGGTATCAAGACCGCCAGAGTAAAGCAGAATCAACTTTTCAGCCATTTCGATCTCCTATTTTTTATTCCCGCAGTGCGACCCAAAAGGTTTTCTTGCATACACCGCAGCGTAACGTAAATGATTAGTAAATTATATCAGATTAACCATCCGGCGCAAGTGGATAAAGACACCGGAATTACGGATTAATCAAGCGAATCATCAGCCAGATGGTGCCAGTCGAGATTGTCGATCACGCTGACCTCAATGATGTTTTTACCTTTGTCTATCAGGCTTGCACACTCAGGGCTGAGGTTATAGAGGTGGAGCTTTTTACCGAGTGAGGCGTACTTCTCAGAGACATTATTGATCGCCTCAAGGCCGGAATGATCGTAAACCCGCGACTGGGCGAAGTCAATAACGATATTCTCCGGATCGTTATGATAATCAAAGAGGTTTTTGAATGATGCGACCGAACCAAAGAAGAGGCAGCCATCAAGGAGATAGACCTTTGAGCCGGGTTTCTCGGATGAGATGGTTACATAAATCTTGCGGCTCTTCTTCCAGGCAAAGACCAGGGCTGAAGTGATAACACCCACAAGCACCGCAATGGCAAGATTTTCGATGAAAGTAATAATCGAGACCAGTGCGATAATAATGGCGTCAGACTTTGGTATATCACCAAGGATGCGAAAGCTGGACCACTCAAAAGTCGCAATCACCACCATAAACATCACCCCAACCAGAGCCGCCAGAGGAATCTTCTCAACATACGGCGCCGTCCAGAGTATAAACGTCAGCAGAAATAATGCCGCGGCAATTCCGGAGCTGCGCCCCCTGCCCCCGCCACGGATATTAATCATGCTCTGGCCGATCATCGCACAGCCACCCATTCCGCCAAAGAAACCGTTGACGAAATTAGCCAGTCCCTGCGCCATACTCTCCCTGTTGCCACGTCCACGGGTCTCAGTCAGCTCGTCAACAAGAGCCAAAGTCAGGAGGGATTCAATCAGACCCACCGCAGCCGCAAGAATCGAGAACGGGACTATCAGCTTGAAGGTCTCCCAGCTGAAAGGCACCTCAGGCAGGGCAAACGAAGGCAAAGACGCCTCAATCGTTGTCTTTGACGGGTCGATATCCTTGACAAAATCAAGAACAGTACGAGAGGTATGGATGCCGGTAACATCAAGAATGTAAGCAAGGATGCTGACAATTATAATGGCGGATAATGTAGCGGGGACGGCTTTGGTGAATTTCGGCAGGATATGGCAGATAAGCATGGTCAGAATAATCATGCCGATCATTATCAGCAGCGGGGTTGTAGCTAGGAGTTTTGCGTTCTCACCCACCCCGACATAAAACTGCGAAAACTGGGCTTTAAAGATGATAATGGCCAGACCATTGACAAAACCAAGCATCACCGGATGCGGAACCATACGGATGAATTTGCCGAATTTAAGAACACCGAAAAGTATCTGGATCAGCCCCATAAGAATAACAGCAGCAAAGAGATACTGCGTAGCACCCGCCAACCCCACCCGCTGCGTCTGTTCAACCACCAGCGGCGCAAAAATAACCGCAACCGCCCCCGTAGCCCCGGAAATCATCCCCGGACGGCCGCCGAAAATTGCCGTAATCAGCCCCATCATAAATGCCGCATACAAGCCGATCGTCGGATCAACATGCGCCACAAAGGAAAAAGCAACTGCTTCAGGCACCAACGCCAGCGCAACCGTAAGCCCCGAAAGCACATCATTACGGATATTGCGCGGCCTGGCAATCTTAAGCTTGAAAAATCTGTTCTCACTGCTCATCAAAAACTCCCCGAATCTATTAATAAAAAAATAATCAGCAAAAAAAAACAGAACCCCCAGAGGATTCTGCGTGCGATAAAAGTCTGACAGTTCACTTGCCACATAAATCTTTCTACATCATGGTACTTATTTATCCAAACGGTGCAATAGCAATAAAGACATAAATGCCTAAAACCTGCCGCATTTTGGCATTTATAGGCTAATATGTAAAAACAAAAGACAAAATAATACACTATAACGCTGTTATTGTGGTTATAAAGCTAAAATTTTGATAAAACTTGACCAACAACTGGTATTGTGTAGTATGCAACTAACAATTTTATTTTTTATCAAAACTCAAGGGAAATGAATATGTCTGGCACAGGAGCAACCAACTCTGCATTTAAGGATTGTTATGCAGATTTTACTGACGGGATACTGGTTATCGGCAACAGGGCGATTCAGCGGCGCTGGCTGCTAAAGGACAATTATCTGCAGGCACTGGATCTTGAAGATAAATGCGGCGGCAAGATCTATACGCTATACAACATTACCGAAAAATCCTCAGGCAGAGCTAAGACAACATTCAAAGACCAAACCGCGCCGCTGGTAAACGGCTCAATTGACGCGCTGCATATTTCGCTTGTGGCGGAAATTAATGGCGCCGAGTCTGTTTATAATTTTGCGATTGCGCCAGAAGCGAATTTTATCCTGCAGAATGCCCGGCATGGCCAAAAATTCTTCCCCTCTACCGGAAGTGATAATGAAAACAGCGCAAAATCTCTTGACGGTATTGAACTGGCGGAGATGAAAAATGAGGAAGAGAAAGCCGCCTTTGATATCTGCAGAATTGAAAACTGGATGTCAGTAAACGTAAACAAGCTTTTATTCACCGCAAACCTCAAGGACGCGACAGACCGTGCGGATAATCTATTGAGCTGGGACGAATTTAGGGTTTCACGTTCTGAAGGTTTTACGGGGACTGGCTGCCTGTTTGCCCTTATGGACCCGCTCAGCGGCGAGGGGCTGATTCTTCTCAAGCATGCCCCCCTGCCACACGCCCGGCCGCTGACGGAAAAAAATGACCTTGAAGTAACATTGTCTGAGCTGAAACTTTATGACTTTGCCGGAGGCAGCTACCAGAACAGCTATGACTGGACGGTTATCCCGTTTACCGGAGGAGAACCCGGAATAACCAAAGCCGTGCAGAAGGAACGCACAATCCTCCATCCATACAACCCAGAGTGCGACGGATTATTCATCAGTAACACCTGGGGCGACCGCAGCCAGGACGGCGCGATCACCAATGACTTTCTCAAAAAGGAAGTCGCAACAGCAATTGAAATGGGGCTTGATGTCTGCCAGATTGATGACGGTTGGCAGCAGGGAGTCTCGGCAAACTCGGTTAACGCGGCGGCTGAAGGTGGGGTGTGGGAGGGATTCCACGCTGCCGATGCGGATTTCTGGACACCGAACAGGAAACGTCTACCTGAAGGGCTGGAGCCGGTTATAAAACAGGCCAATGATAACGGAATCGGTATCGGACTCTGGTACGCGCCGGATTCATCACATGACTTTACAAACTGGGAGAAGGACGCGGATACGATCCTCGAACTCTGGCGCAGGTACGGCGTACTGCATTTTAAGGCAGACAGCGTCAAGGCCAAGACCAAATCAGGCGAGACAAACCTCAAGAAAATGTTCAAGAAAATTGCCGATGAGTCTTCTGGCAAGATTCTGATTGATCTTGATGTGACTTCAGGAATACGGCCCGGATATTTCGGCGCACCTGATGTCGGGGCGATTTTTGTTGAAAACCGTTATAGCGACCACGCTTCATACTGGCCGCACGCAACATTCCGTAACCTCTGGCAGCTTAGCCGGATACTGCCACCCTCAATCCTGCGGATGGAGATTCTCAATCTCGCAAGAAACACGGACAAATACCCTGAGACACCCCTTGCGCCTGCAAACTACAACAGTGAATATGTCTTTGCGACGATCATGGTTTCAAGCCCGCTGATGTGGTGCGAGCTGAGTAATCTCGGTGCTAAACAAAAAAATGAGATGGCTAAAATTTTACCCCTCTGGAAGAAGTACCGCCATGAGCTGCACACCTCGACGGTTTACCCCATTGGCCAGAAACCCTGCGGCGCAAGCTGGAGCGGTTACTTTGTCGAGGGCGCAGAATACTGCCACTTGCTGGCGTTCAGGGAAATAACCAGACGTGACAACTTCAGCTTTGACCTCCCGGTTGAGCTTGAGAACAATGCAGATATTGAGCAGATTTCCGGTGTTGGCAGCATCAATATTGACCAAGCGGTTATTCAGGTCACACTGCCAGAAACAATGACTTACGGCTGGTGGCGCATAAAAAAATAATCCTGATAATGATGAATGACAATAAACCCCGACCACTCAAGCAGGCCGGGGTTTATTTTTGCATAAGAAAGCATATTATTATCTGAGGTGCTTGGGCGGGAAAGCTGGCGCTTCGTCCTCACTGAGATAGCCATCACTATTTTTATCCAGCACGTCAAATTGGTCTGCGGGGCCGTCAAATTCTGAGCGTGAGACCTTGTTGTCGTTATCACGATCAAGCCGGCTTACAAACCCCGGACGGCTACGCTTGCCACGATTATTGTCATTACTGTCACGGCCTGAAGAATCACGCATACCTCCACCCTGACGCTCTTCACGCAGCACTCCTGAATTATTGAATTTTGTGCTTACTGAAGGGCCTGACTCGACCTTCTCGGCAACGCCTCCCCGGACACAACGGACATAATTATAGATGCGGATTTCATCCCCCTGCGGTCCATGGCCACCAGACCATGATGAAGGCGAACCTGATTTGGGATCACTGCGCTGCGCGCCCGCTCCGTGAACATTCATGCTCTGGCCGTGCATATGCCCCCATCCCTGTCCGAAACAGATATAAACAGCAAAGGTGCAGCGCTGATGCTCAAGGTGCGTGGTACCAGTCCAAAACCATGAGTCCTGACTGGTCAGATCAAAGACCGGATCAAGCGCCGCGGTTTTAGGTGCACCACCTCTGGCATCAGGCGCGCGGGTGTAGTCAACAATACTCTGTAACTCTTTGGCATTAGGCAACCGCCAATCAGAGTAACCGCCGAGTTTGAATTTATTGGCATACTCAAGCGCCTGCTGCCAGTTAAGCGCCTTGCCACTATCAGCCTTCGCCCAGATAAGTCCGGTGGCGCGGTCAGTAATTGTCCCGTCCTTATTATCAACAAAATCGTTTTTACCATACTCGATATTGCCGCGCACATAACGGACAAACTGTTCCATACGACGCCAGTTTCTGGTCTTCGCCGGATAGCCCTTGATGCGCCCGTCAGCAAAATTAACGCCAAAAACAGTCTCATTGCCATCCATGGTCAGGCCGACGTATTTCGTCGCAGACCAGTACTGTGCGTCGATAACCCGGCCGCCAATCTTCGAGCTGCCCCTGCTTGCGCCATAAACAAAGTCAAAGTATTTGGTATCAAGATACGGAACCGATTCCGCAGCAGTCATCATTGAGTAACCGTTAAAATCAATCAATGAGTAAAGCTCCTTAATAGTCGGAAGACGCCAGTCTGTATATCCGCCTACCCGGCATGAAGAGGCGCCGCTTTTTGCTTCATCCCAGGTCTTTTTATCCTTCAGATCCGGCGTCTTCACCCACATCAAGCCGGTGTTGAGATCAGTAATCGTACCGTCCCCATTATTCTTGTATGCTGGAGCCAAACCCTGAAACTGGGCGTCCTGCCCGTAAAATTTCGCCCCCTCAGCCGGATATTCAATCTCCTTGCCATTACTGAAGCAACGGTTCTGATTGGTATCGACAACCGGATAAGGAAGTTTCTCTGTAGCTTTAACCGTAAAAACAAGCATTATCGCCACAAACCAAAATAAGCTGTTAGCCTTTCTCATGGTAATCTCCTTAATTTAATTCCCGCTCTGAAACAAATAATAGATTCGGTTTGCGCCAGCGCACGAACGTTGATTGCAACCTCAAAGGACCGCTAATAATAAATATCTGCTTCTGACATTGAATTCAAAACAACTAGTATACCAGTTTGAAAAGTAGTAACATGAACAGCTATCTGCCGCCAGACAAGAGGATTAGAAGAAAGTGGCGACAATCAGGAGGAAATGGAAATGTGTGGGCATTCACGTCACATGGCTGATTTCACGACAAAACAGGCCAGCCCAAAAAGCTGAGTAAGCTAGCAGAGATCCTTGAGCATTTCCTGCACAAGCTCAACAGGAAAACCGATCACATTTGAGACACTGCCGGTAACGGTAGTCACAAATTTGCCGCCCTCGCCCTGAATGGCATAGGCGCCGGCCTTATCATCAGCCTCGCCGGTTGCGATATATTCATGGATCAGCTCGTCTGAGATATTTCGCATCGTTACCTCAGTCATATCGCTGCCTTCCAGAAACTGACCACTGGAATTGTCGACAATCGTGACTGCGGTTATCACCTGATGGGTCTTTCCAGAAAGGTCCTTGAGCATTTTAAGGGCATCTTGACGGTTATTAGGCTTGCCCAAAATGCGTCCGTCAAGGATTACAGCGGTGTCTGCGGCAATAACCAGAGCGTCGGGAGCAGAGTTCTGGGCTACAGCCCTGGCCTTGTCACTTGAAATACGCTCAACCATCTCGCGCGGATCAACGCCGCTCAAGATAACCTCATCGACATTAGCTGGCTCAACTGAAAAATTATAACCTAGCTCAGACAAAAGCTCGCGCCTCCTTGGTGAAGCGCTGGCAAGAATAAGATGCCGCTTGTTGACAGAGACAACCTTGCGCACAATGGTACGCGCGAAGAGATCACCAACACGCTGCCTTCTGCGCGTGACACTTACAGAGAGCATCGCAATCAGATACCAGATATGGCTGCCGCCGATAGAAACAGGGTAAAAGTCGACAAGGCGCAGCAGGTTACGCAGCAGTATCTGACTGAGCCTGGCTTTGCTGCCATCAACAGAGCGCACTTCAAGATCAAGAAGCTTCTTGCCGATAGTCCGGCGGAAAAACAGCTCTGCGAAAAATGAATAAATTATCAGCGCCGCCAGCCAGAGCCAGACAACAGTCAACCCGCCTGCCCCCATTATCTGCGCTATCACCAACTCCATTGATGACTGAAAAGCACCAGCACCGGCGCCCTTATTAAACATGTCAACGGTAAAACCGAAATAAGCCAACGGAAAAGGAGAGACAATAAAACCGTCAATTGCCAGAGCAACGGCGCGGTCAATTGGAGAGGCGACTGTCGGAACCGGGAAAAAACGCCCAGGATACAAGCGACCGGCTTTTTTAAGAACATTCTGCATCCGCCTTCGCATCAGCCGGATAACAATCAGCGCAAAAAAGAATGCAAGAACCGGCATAAGCCATGGCGAGTCAAAAGCAGAGACCTCTTTTTCTGCCGGCGTACCGACTTCATGCCAGATATTTTTCGCGACAGCATCAGAATAAGCAATCCTTACCCCGTCAACACCAAGCCTACAAACCCAGAGCCGATTAGCATACGTTGAGGATGAAAGAGAGACAGTTCTGGCCAGATCAGACGCAGGCATGGTTTTAGCAGAAAAGAGATGCCAGCCGCCTGCTTCTGAAGTTGCGTCATAATAACTGAGCAAGCCTCCGGAAGTTGAGTTAGAGGTAAAGAGCGATTCCTGCCAGAGAAAGATCCCCGTCTCAAGCCCGCAGACAGTAAACGCGCCGCGGTATAAGGCATCGGTAGGCCCCAGCAGATAGTGCCATTTATAATTCTGATAATACGCCCCGCGGATACCGGCAGAAGGCAATTCACCATCAACAGTCTTCCAGAAAACCAGCGGGCTGTCTTTATAGATACTGACCTCGGCAGCCGCAATCATCCCCGGCTCTGGCAGAGGCAATTTATAGTCTTCCCATTTGTTTGCACCGGAGTCAAACTTCAGGAGTTCGATGGTCTTGGCTGGGGTGTAATTAAGCGCGTATAATGTTGCGGCATTACCACAGGCGGAAATAAGGCGGAAATCCTGCACACGCTCACTGAGACGCTTAAGCTTGACCGCTCCATCCTCAAGAATGAAAACCGCCCCGTCAGAGAAGATCAGGTAATAACCATTTTCGGCACGGTGCATACCGGCAAGGATTCCGCGGTACTCACCGGCATCAGTAAGCTTAAAATCCTTACCAGACGCGGTAAGAGAAAATCGGCGCAAGCTGATAAGCTCGGGTTTGCCAAGTGAATTGTAGGACGCGACAGCCAGAAGGCCGCCGTCTTTGCCGGCAGTGATGCGCACATCACCATCATAGGTATTCTGGCAACCGCAGAGAAGTAGGAACGCGCCTAGTATTAGCCACAAGTATTTTTTTAACATTTAATATGTTATATCTCAATATTATAATGAGTCAAGAAGATCATTAATCTGCTCTGGCAGATCAACCACCGACCTTGCCCCGCTCTCAATAAGTTCCGCACGGCCGCGATACCCCCACGTAACCGCACACGGATAGAAACCCGCGTTAACCGCAGTCTTCATATCGGTATTACTGTCACCGACATAAAAAATATCCGCCGGCTCAAGCCCCATCTCTTTAGCGACAAATAACGCACCGGCCGGATCAGGCTTTGGAAGAAATTCCTCCCGCTTGCCGCTGAAACAGACAAAATCATGACCGGCAAAAAACAGCTTACGGATATTCTCCATATAACGGTCTGGTTTGTTTGACAACACAGCAAGCTTCCTGCCGGAGTCCGCAATTTTTTTAAGGCAATTATCAATGCCGGCAAAAACAGCAGTGGAAACCGCCCAGTTAGCAGCGTAATCCTCCGCAAAAACGTTGAGGGTACGCTCGATATTTTTCTCACTTCTGGCATCTTCAGGAAGAGCCCGGTAAACCAGTTTCTTCGCCCCGTCACCGACATAGTTCATATATGTCTCGACCGAATGTTCGGCAAAGCCCCCGGCAGAAAGAGCCCGGTTCATTGCCGCAGCCAGATCACCAATAGTATCAAGCAACGTGCCATCAAGGTCAAAGATAACCCCCTGCATCACACCGGATCCTTCGCTACAGCTATATCAGTAAAGCTCCAGAGCGCTTCTTCAACCGTCTCACAGAAGGTGAAAACATGGTCAACCCCAATAAGGGAGAAAATTTCCTGCGCTTCCTTGCTGACATTGACAAAACGGATATCGCCCCAGCGGTCAAGGGTCTTGGCGCGGGCATTCAAGATCGCACCTACTCCGGCACTGCTGATATAGTTGAGTCCGCCCATATCCATAATAACCATGCGTGAGGAATCACCGCGCTCCCGGAAGATCTTATCGTAGGTATTCTGCAGAAGATCAACCGAATTATGGTCAAGAAAACCTTTCAAACCGATGCAGCTCACCCAAAACGTATGGTCAAGCGTAACTTCCTTGAAAGAAAGACGAAGACCGCCAAGCTCGCTTGATACGCTTTTATTCCAGCTCTTATGCACCTCAAGCTCGCCGTATTCCTTGCGGACAGCTTCCCGCGTCTGGTCAACCCAGCTTGAACTGAGGACTTTAGCCTTTACCATTTCCGTAAGGAAGGAAACAACCGTACCATCTGTTTCAAAAAGCAGCTTCTGCCTCTCTTTGAAAGGCTTTATCTGTGCTTCAGAGATGACATTTTTTTCAATCAGAATTACCGCGCAGCGCTCATCCTCAAGATATGCTTCTTTAAAACGCTTAGAGCGGACAGATTCCTTTGTTTCTATTTTATCTGAATCCGCCGATTCTCCGGTAAACTTTTCAAGAACCTTAAGCTCAAGCTCGCGCCTCTTTGCACGGTCAAGAGAGTCAAAGGATTTCAGCAACTGCTCACGATCCTCACTGTCAGAGACCATCCTGCGG
Organism: bacterium; assembly: GCA_003245715.1. Lineage (GTDB taxonomy): Bacteria > Planctomycetota > SZUA-567 > SZUA-567 > SZUA-567 > SZUA-421. Next base: position 7,108 of record QKCJ01000025.1, on the reverse strand, counting down.
AAAACCCGGCGACTAAGCCGCTGGCTCTCGTGCGAATCTTCACCATCCTCGGAACTTTTCATCGCCTCAGCAGCAAGATTAATATAATTATCAAGCGTCGCCTCATCAAGGTCAAGCTTCTTGGCAATCCTTAACAACAGCGAACGCCCTTTATCAGCCAACTCGCCATCAACCAGGAGCATACTGATAATATCACGGAAAATCTGCAGCCTCTGGAACTTGTCACCAAAAAGAGTAATGCCGCCACCCATATGCCGATAGTCATCAACAATCTGCCTGGCATCATCAACAGAAATGCCCAGCTTTCGGCGCATCTGCTCGAGATACTCACGACGGTCAGTTGAAATGTTATGTCCGCTCATTGACGCAATCATCAGATTACGCCAGCGTCGTGCCGCGACGCTTTTGTCATCAAAGATTCTTTTCTCTGCCATTTTTATAACTCCATTTTCACAAAAATATTTTCGTTAGATTATATCTTTTTGGCCGGCCAAAACAAGCAAGTTATTGGCTGTAACCATATTATTACGTTGACTTAACATCATATGGCAAAAAATGTTAAATAATTTACGCACTACAGACGGTAATGATTTTTTACCCAAATACGGGCATCCGGGACATTAGAAACCTTACCTTCGAGCTGGGCATCGAGCAAAGCCTCAAGAATACGCGAAAACTGCGGGCCAGGTTTGTACCCGAGATCAATTAATTCCTTCCCGCCCAGTAATGGTTCAAGTTCCGGTTCGCGTGCCATCTCCTCTTCATACGCCTTTTGCCCGTAATAATAATTATCCAGCATCCGGTGGCTCGAGTTACAATCGTAGTAATGCAGCTTGAGGTGCAGCGGGAATAGTGGTTCATGCAGAAAACGGCGCAACTTTGCGGTACGCATTTTGGCAAGATTACCCATATGCATATGCCGCCCGATAAGATCACACACGCCAGCGCTGAAACGGTTGGGCATTTTCAGCCGTTTTAAGATCTGCCCGGCAAGCTCTGAACCAGCCGCGTCATGACTGTTAAAACGTATCCGCCCTGAAAGCTCAAGAGTCAGGGGTTTTCCAACATCATGCAGTAATACCGCAAACGCCAGAATCGAGCGGTCAAGCTCTGGCGGGATATCATCTTCAGAAAACATCTTCAGCATTATTCTGGTATGTTCAAAGACATCTCCCTCAGGATGGAACTCTTCAGGCTGCGGCATTCCGCGCATAACAGCCAGCTCAGGCACGAGGTGCAAAAGAAGTCTGGACTGCTCAAGCAGCTCAAAAGCAAGGTCGCAATTGGCACCGGTAAACATCTTAAAAAATTCCTGACCGATGCGTTCTGCACTGACAAGTCTGGCCAGTGCCGCCATCTCCTGCAGCGCCGAAAACGTCTCCGGCTCGATAGTAAAGCCAGTGCGTGCCGCAAAACGCACCGCCCGCAGCAATCGCAGATGATCCTCAAGAAAACGGTCGCGCGCCCTACCGACAGTACGGATTATTCCCTTTTCAAGATCCTCGCGCCCACCGATATAATCCTCAAGCTTACCCGAAACCGGATCATACATCAGCGCGTTAATGGTAAAATCACGCCGCAAGGCATCCTCACGCGCATCACAAAAATCAACACTGTCAGGACGGCGGCCATCAGCATAACCAAGGTCTTTGCGAAAAGTTGCGACCTCATATTCCTGCCCCTCATGCACCACCACCATTACCCCGAAGGCTTTGCCGACTCCGACCGTGCGGTCAAACAATTTTTCGATAACATCAGGCACAGCCGAGGTAGCGATATCCCAATCCTTGATCTTCGCCCCCATCAGCCAGTCACGGACACAGCCACCGACACATACCGCCATGTAACCTGCGTCCTGAAGTTTTTTGATTATATAAAGCGCACCGGGATCAATTTCCATAACAACCCTAACTTGTTTCACCTGCGTTATTAAAATAAGGCAGATTATCGATAATACAAATTCGGCCGGGTTGCCCCGGCCGAGAAATCACATGCAAATAGAAGAAAGAATCAACGTTTTTTGCGGATCTTCTTGCCGATTTTCTTACTCAACTTCTTGCTTATTTTCTTTGACAGTTTCTTGCCGATTTTTTTGCCAAGTTTCTTTGATATTTTTTTCACAGGCTCAGACTCCTGAGCTGATTCGGCAACGTCTCCATCATCATCATCATCCTGCTCAACATCATCATCCTGTTCTTCCTCTTCAGCAGAGTCATCAGCCTCTTCGCTTTCCCCGTCATTATCAAGACCCTCTTCCAGATCATCTTCGCCATCCTCTGAAGTTTTAGCACTCTCAACAGCAGAATCATCCTCCTCGGAATCGCTGTCAAGTTCTACAGAATCATCCTCTTCCGAATCACCTTCACCAGTGTCATCCTCGGAAATTTCATCCGAAGAATCACCACCTGAATCAGAATCGTCACTCTCTGATGAGGAGGAGAAGGCCGGTGTTGCTTCGCGCTGCGTCGGAGAATATTCAGAAGCAGGTTTGAGATTCCGTCTTCGACCAGCCGGTGAAGAAGTTCCTGCCGCAGAAGAGAAAACACTCAAAGAAGAAAGCACCGCCCCGACAAAGGAAATAACTCCACCGATGGCAAAGACAGCAAGACCAGGTGCCGATGTAGCAGAAAACGCTGCCGCCAGATTAATACCTGATAATGCCCCGAAAATATCAGACGAACCGCTGGCTGCGGCAAGCGACGATATTATGCCAAATGCCGTAAGCACAAGTATGATAAAACCAAAGATAAATCCGCCGACCCTGCCGATCCGCATAGCGGTAAAGTAAAAAATACAAAGCAGCAATATGGCAAGAATTGCGGCCGGGTAGGTCAGGACGGCAATTGTGGAGTGAACTGCGCTCTGAATAATACCAAGACCGTTCAAGGCCGAACCATCACCGCCAACAGAAAACGGGATGAACAGGGAAGCAGCAGTAGCCACCAGACCAAGAATAACCGTAATAGTCGCGAAAATTGATTTGCCCGGTACCGACGCCAGATCCGATTCGCCAGCATCAGACTGAACCTCAGCAGAAGAATCAGCCTCATCATCAGCGGAAACAAAATCTCTAGTATCGTCGCGGTCCTCAGTAACAGCCTCATCAGTAAATTCTGCTTCAGAATCTGCTGATTTTTTGGAGGGGCGGTAACTCTTGGTCTCGCTGCTGTCATCAGAGTTGAACTTTCCGCAAGAGTCCGTACGCAAAGCAGACTTGGCGCAACTTTTTTGCACGCACTCCTCGGGGATGACAAACTTCTTACCGCACGAACAGGCTGCCGTCAGCCCTGCCTTATCCGCACCAACCCTGTATATTTTGCCGCAGTCGGGACATTTAAATATTACCGCCATTGCCTAACTCTCCAGTTTATCTCAGAACACATCCACTGCAAAACAGCAGGAGAAAAGTTTATATATCAATGCTAAAGAGACTATCATCATTACCAGAAGCAATATACTCACCAAATTTAAGATCAATTTCAACACGCAGGTTAACACTCTTAATCATGTTGACCTGCTCATTTGGCAGCCCTTCAAGTTTCCTCCTGGCCAGAAGCTCAAAACGCTGGATCAGGTGGTCAAGCAACTTCTCTTTTTCAGCCGAGAAGGAATTATGCAGGAGGTTATCGCCGCCAAGCCCCATCTCGGCAAGCTTGCGCTCAAGTTCTTCATCAGCTTCCTCGCTAAGCGGTATCGACGGCTCGGGAACGGCAATATTTCTGACAACCATATCCCCGTCATCATCATCGGTAAGCGCACCAGTTAAATCATCGGCAAGATCCTCAAGATCCGCACCAAAAAGCCCGCCTCCCGTACTGGAAAAGTCATCTGCCGCCGCGTCTTCATCCTCATCAAAGCCTTCTTCATCCTCATCCGGGAGAAGATCGTCATCAGAATCATCATTATTAAGCGAGGCTTCCTCAAGAAGACGATCTAGATCACTGCTCTGGTCTTCAGAAAAGCCGGGGTCCTCAGTAACGTCATGCTCAATAGCACCAAGAGAAGAAAGATCCGCTTCCTCATCATCAGGTTCTATCTCATTGAGACCAAGCGCCCCTTCAAGCAAATCATTAAAGTCGCTGTCCTCATCATCTGTTGACTCAAAGCCGGTATCATCCTCTTCAGTCAACACACCAGAATCTTCATCCTCTTCCTCGACATCAGCAGAATTAGCAAGATCATTAAGAAGAGAGTCAAGATCCTCATCATCCTCTTCAAACCCGCCATCTTCCGGGGGTAAATCAGAGTTCAGGAAATCGCTCAGGTCATCCTTATCAACAGCCACATCATTCTCCTTGTCGTTATTATCGCTTAAATTATTGCCGCTGCCGGCTCCGGGAAGAGCGCAAGCCGCATTCTCCCAGAAATCGGCGACCGCATCAATAGCAGTATCTTCAATCTCAGTAAATTCAGCGCCAGCCAGAGCCTCCTCTGAATAATTCTGCGCTGCAAAAAATTCCGTCATTTCATCAAGAGCCTTGTCTGACTCCGACTCAGCCCCTTCACCCTCAAAACCGTCCCCCGCAGCCTCCCCGTCTTCACCACCACCAACTTCAGCCAGCCCAGAAGCGCCGAAAAAATCCTCAAGCGTACTGAAAGCAGCGTCAACATTAGTATCATCTTCTGCTATCAACTCTGCCGCCTGCAGAAGATCCGCCCCCGTTTCACCTGAAGGTTGACCAGAAGAATCATCTGAGAAATCCGAAGAGAAGAAATCCTCCATCGCACTAAGCGCACAGTCAACCGAGTCAGCACCAGAAGAAGATTCTTCACCGGAAAACGCTTCTTCAAGCGCCACCAGTGCAGCGTCTTTTTCATCTACAGTATCAGCGTCATTTTCCTGCTGGAAAAAATCTGCCATCGCGCCAAAAGCTGAATCAACCTCAGTTTCTCCAACCCCGGCAGAATCATCCGACTCAGACTTTTCCTGCTCCTGTTCAAAGAAATCTGCCATTGCCCCAAATGCAGAATCAACCTCAGACTCAGAATCAGAAATGTCAGCCGCTGCCGCAGTATTGTTATCAAGTGCGAAAAAATCCTGCATGGCATTAAAAGCAGCAGAAGAATCCACCTCCTGCTCCAGAGATATCTGGGGAATATCAGCCTCAGCCGTAGCGCTTGAAGCATCCCCGGAAGGTGGCTCTGTTTCTGAAGCCTGCGCAGAAACCTGCCCAGCAATCTCTACCTTTGGGTCTTTGTCAGACCACTCACTCTCAAGTTGATTGAGAGCTTCCGAGAAGATATTATTAATTATATCAGTATTTCTCATCTGGTCCGGACGCCTTCCCGAGCATATTATCATTACACCGGAAATAAGTACAACTAACTATCTTACCAAACTTACGTTTGAGTTTCATTAAAATAATAAATGTTTTTACGAATTAGTGCAACAATATGATTACTTTAAAAAATATTATTTGCCATATTTATTTATTGTTGCCAGCCACATCATTGGCCACGCCAGCAGCCTGATGTCTACTGTCATAGACAGACTGATCGCGCGTAACCGTACCGGTATCAACCGGAACCGGGTCACGGGATTCACGCTTATATGAGAGTTTGCGGTATGATGTGAAACGGAAGGTCTGATCGGCAGCGACACCATAACGGACCTTGATCCCGGCCTGTTTGGCTACATCAATAACATTACGGTCACAGTCCCCGACAAACCAGACCTGCGGTGAGCCGATATTATTGGTCTGGGCCAGGTTTCTGGCCTCAACCAACAGGTCACGTACGTGCTGGCGCTGGCGGGTATGATCCCAGAGGGGGATAACAATAAACTGACCGGCATTGACAATCGCGCCAATCTGCTCTTTCATAATAACAAAACGACGGATTACGGAATATTCCTTACTCAGCGCATGAAGCATCTCAAGCTGTGTGGAATTATAAATCCCCTCAAAAACCGTCCCGGCATTGGCAAAACGCTTGATTACATCCTCCACACCCTGCGCACCTGAGCGTTTTAGTTCATCCAGATAATAGGCAATATAAGCCTGCTGGCGCGGAGAATAGGAGACATTCTCGATTAATCTGGCAACGGGGCTGCCCTGATAATTGTCAAGCCCGAGCTTTTCCTTATAAAAACCGGCAACACGGATCAACAGGTCATCAGGAGTAAATTCACTGATAAACATCTCAACCTCGACCGAGCCGCCACCGCCATTAAGCCCCTTCTGCCCCCACGCAGACATATCCTCACCAAAACTCAGCGCACTCCCCCCCGGCACCACCCACGTCACCATCGAAAAGAATGCCCGGCCAATCTCGCGCTTACCGGCCAGATTGGTGAGAAGCCCCTGCATATGCGGATTGAGCGTATACGCATCCGCCTTCATGCTGAAAGCAATCTTCAATAACTCTCTGGCATACATTGAACTGCCCGGCAGAACATCACGGTCATAACGGTTTTTATCAACTGGCCTGCCCTTGATCGCCCCCTTCACATCTCCGCCAACAGACTTGACCATCACATCAAAACTCCGACCAACCCCCTTGACCGAGTCAACCGGATGCGAAAGCAGATTGCCAACCCCTTTAAGCGATTCGGTTACATATTCCCCAACCCCGCCAACCAGCTCGTTGCCATGCTTGGAATTAAGAAACATCTCGATTATCCGCGACTCATAACAGTACTGCACCAGCGCGTGCGTTCCCTTGGTCATATAGGTGGCGTGCGGGGTATGGATGTTATAAATATAATAATCACCCTCAATACCGACCTTGTCATTTATATTGAAAGACTCTGATTTTGGTTGCGGGACAAGCGTCTGGGCGGCGAGCAACTGTTTATAATCAACAAGCTCAATCTCGGAACCGACATACTCCTTGGAGAGCAGCAACTGCTTCTGTTTGGCAAGAGCCGTGTCATTATCAACAATACTGTCACCACAACCGGAAAGGAAAAAAGCTGTAGCGCAAAGACCGGACAAACACGCATACAGATAATTATTTTTAATCATATTCTCAAAAACCCCGTAAAAAATTATTACAAAGCAGACGACGCGAATATTCCTACATAAATGTCATAAATCTCAGAAAGTCAAACAGATAGAGATTTACGATAATTTATTCAAACGAAAAAATATTATATATACTTATATCG
>QKCJ01000042.1 GCA_003245715.1 bacterium | reverse complement strand
AATTATAAAAAAATATCCCGTAATCTGCATTACAGGATATTTTCTGAAATATTATCGGACACCGGATATAACTTAATTCACAGCGGCAATTTTAAAGTACGCGCAGATCATAAATTTTTATTTTGCGGTCAAGGGTCGGACGGCTGACCTTCAGCAGTTCCGAAGCGCGTTTCTTATTACCTTTAGTGTAATTGAGAACTTGCTGGATATGGCGTTTTTCCATCGAGGCCAGACAGAGCATTTCTTCGGGATTGTCCCCTGCTTCGTTTTCTGCCGGAACTTCAACGCGCATGCCGATATCTTCAAGCCATAACAGCTCAGCCTTGGCAACCGTCACCCCGCGCTTGACCAGACTCTTAAGTTCACGGAGATTACCCGGAAAATCATAACGCATCAGATAATCCAAGGCAATCTGGCTGATACCCTTAACGTTCTTGGCGAATTTATGATTACATTCTTCAATTATATAATTAATCAGATCACGCAGATCCTCACGGCGCTGGCGCAATGACGGAACAACAATGCTGATTTCATTAAGCCTGTAATAAAGGTCTTCCCTGAATTCACCTTCTGCAACCAGTGTAGTCAGATCCTTTGAAGTAAGAGCGACAATACGCACATCCGAGCGCAGAATCTCTTCACCACCGGCATGTTCAAATTCACCGTATTCAATCGCCCGCAGCAGCTTTGCCTGTGCCTGCAGCGGAAGTTCGCTTACTTCATCAAGAATCAGTGTTCCACCGTTGGCAAGTTCAAACTTGCCACGGCGCGCGCGTTCAGCTCCCTGAAAAGCTCCCTGGTCATGACCAAAAAGCTCATTCTCAATCAGATTTGACGGAATCGCCGCACATGAAAGAATAATACAGGGGTTGTTGCTTCTGTTACTTGCGGCATGAATTGCCTGTGCAAGCATATCCTTGCCCGTTCCGCTCTCACCCTGAATCAAAACACTCGCAGTTGTTGCACTTGCAGCTTTTGCCAGTTCAATACATCTCTGCATTTCATCATTTTTGGAACTGATATCCTCAAATGATACCCGACCTGATTCGATACTTGTCATTTTTCCCTTGCCCTCATCCCGAATGATTTCGTAACATCTCATTTACATTGCGTTTAAATTATATAGCACAGAGTAAAATTTTTGCAAGTATTTTTTTTTTACCATGCAAAAGAATTTTTCTTTATAGTATAATTACAAATTAATGTTACTTTTACATTTATTGGAAAATTACATATGTCCATATTGTACGTAATCGCCACTCCGATCGGCAACAGTGAAGATATAAGCCTTAGAACAATGCGTTTATTCGCTGAACTTTCTGTTCTGGCTTGTGAGGACACCCGTGTAACGCGCAAATTATTCCAGAAATATTCTATTGAATTACCTGATACGATGTTTTCCTACCATGAACATAATGAAAATCAGGCAGGCGGAAAAATTATTCATCTTCTGAATTCCGGTATTGATGTCGGTGTCTGTTCTGATGGTGGCTGCCCGGCCATTTCCGATCCCGGCTACCGTATCATTAATCAGGCTTTTGAGGAAGGTCATCACATTGAAGTTATCCCCGGCCCCTGCGCAGTCGAAACTGCTCTTATGGCCAGCGGCATGCCGACTTCAAGTTACACTTTTCTTGGCTTTACTCCGCCAAAATCCGGAAAACGTCAGAATTTTCTCTCGACTGAGAAAGAATCTCCGCACACCCTTATCATTTATGAATCACCTTACCGTGTCGGCAAATTACTGGCTGATGCGCGGGAAGTTTTTGAAAACCGTCTGACAGCTGTCTGTATTGAACTGACCAAGAAATTCCAGAAGGTACACCGCGGCTGGTTATATGATCTGGCTGATGAATTCAAAGATAAAAAGATCAAGGGCGAGGTTGTAGTTGTTATCGCCGGCAGCAATAAAAAGTTTATTCATAACGCTGAAGCAGAAACAACAGAAGAATAGTTCTCCTTTAAATATATCTGCCATGTATCAAAATCAAAAGGGTAAACATCGCTATTTACCCTTTATTTATAGATTTAAAATGCAAATCACATTTTTGTTATTTATCAATCAAATCCGATTCTATATATATTCCGCCCAGAACTTTCCGTTGCAACTGTTCAGCGGCACGGTGACTGAAGGAAAATGTGAAGTACATACTTATAACCAGCAGAAAGCCCATGACCATGACGAATTTCCTGCTGCGATTATAGACCACAAACAGCATTATAAGAGTATTGAGATTGAAGAACAGCACCGCCAGATTATAAAGTTCCAGAGTCTGTTGCGATTCCTTGACGTGCAACAGCATACAATGGATATTGAAATTAGCAAATTCTTTTAATTCTTCCGGCGCGTCCTGCACAGCTCTGGCCAGCGGAACGATATTATAATTGATGAACTGCATCTCGCGCCGTTTATGCACATTCGAACTATAATCAATCAACACCATCGACAATATCCCGGAAAAGAAAAACATCACCCAGAATATTGTAATAACAACCAGTCTCGATATTCTTAATTCATACCTTCTGGCTTTATGATTGAGAACCATTTTACGATTTATCTTTCAGTCCACGCTCGATTACTTCAAGCGGAATCAATTCACCATGGCCAATCCCAGGGCAATCATAACCGTTATCTTCCCAGTTTGACCTTGAGGCAACAATCTCCGGCCACCACGGGAATGTCTTACACTGCACCGGCCGCTGTTCATAAACCTTGCACTGACCTTTTTCATTAAGGAAAATACAATCCCCGGCGGCGTTATCAATCAGCGCCATACGGCCATTGACCAGGCGGACATATTTTCGCATAAATTTTTTGACCGGCTCTTTAAGTCTGTCAGCCATGGCCTGAATTTCTTCCTCTGTCACCCAGACATAACCGCCAGGTCCACAGCAACACCCGCCGCAACCCTGACATGAGAAATTAAGCCCGTCTTTATACCACTTTTCTTTCATTTATTTCAACTTCACTTTAACAGCCCGAAGGCTGAATACCATTGAGTATTTATATTAATAAACTAAAAACCGATTTTGTGCAGCCATTTTTCACAAGCAAACGCCCAGTCTCGGCAATTTTCATAATGGTCAAGATTATGCATGCCTATACCATGCGGACCATTCGGATATACATGCAACTCGAACTGTATTCCATTATTCGCAAGCTTCTGCGCAAATAACAGACTGTTCTGTACCTTCACAACCGGATCATTTGAAGTACTCCAGATAAAACAGGTCGGAGTCTCTACATTGATATGTTCTTCCGGACTCATTTTCTTACGCTGCTCAAGATCATGATCCGCACCCAGAAGATTGTTGGCTGAACCAACATGGGCATGCTCACCAAAACTTGCTACCGGATAACATAAAATACCGGCATCTGGTTTGGCTGAAAACTTGTCAATCTCATCGGTCTTCTCATAAACATCCCAGTCATACATTGTCACCGCTGAGGCGCAAAGATGACCACCGGCAGAAAAACCAAGTACCCCAACCTTGTTTTCATAACCACATTCTTCAGTACGTGAACGGATCATTCTCACAGCTCTCTGCACATCGGCAAGCGGAGCAGGGTGACGGTGCGGCGAAACCCGGTATTTCAGAACATAAGCATGAATTCCCTGACCATTCAGCCAGCAGGCAATCGAATGACCTTCGTGATTTGCATGGTTAGAATAACCACCACCAGGTAAAACCAGAACCACTCCTCTTGCTTTGCCACCGATTGTTATCGCCGGATAATAAGTGAATGCCGGTAAATCCTTAGCCTCGACTCCATCAACTTCCGGAACCTTTTCCCAAAGCTGCAATTTCTGTATTTCCATTGATCTTACTCCGTAGCTCCCTGAGCTTCTTTAATATTTTCTTCCACCGCTTCAACCGAGTCACTCTCCTCAGAATCCATCGACAGCATATCTTCCATGTCTTTCTGAATATCAGCCTCTTTATTCCTGATCCGGTTACGGATATTAATAAACAGACAGATCACGATAAACGCATTGAAACCGATGAACAAAACATACTTGGTCACCAGAATCATCAGCATTATTATCATTATCGCAAATACCAGAGTGGTAAACTTCTTGCCTTTACCAAACCAGAGATTTGCCAGATGAACAAACCTGAACGGTGAGACCATCAGCAAGCCTACAATCATAACGTAAACACTGAAGATGTAAATACCTGTTATCTTATATCCTTTCTCAACCAGGAAAGTATGGGCAAGGGTACTATCAAAAACACTCTGCCACATGCTGATAAAATTATCCTGCGAGAATAACAAAGCTGCACTAACCACCGCACCCGCCGCCGCAGGAGAGGGCAGACCAGAGAAATAATCCTTGGCCTTCTCAGAGATTGTCAAATTATACATCGCCAGCCGCAGCGCAGCGCAGGCCGCATAAATAACCCCTGCAACCAGTGCAAAGCTCCACCACTGTGCGTTATCAGGCATAACCCTGATCCAGAAAGTAGCCAGAATTATCGCCGGAGCCATGCCAAAGGTACAAACATCAGCCATACTGTCAAGCTCACCCCCGAATTGACATTGTGAGTTCGTCATCCGCGCCACCCGGCCGTCCATCATGTCAAAGATCATCCCCAGAAAGATAATCATACCCGCATAGGTCAGATACTCACCGCTTTTATCTGTATTACCATGTCCCTGCCAGTAAATAGACTGGATACAGAGAACGGCACTGATAAAACCGCAGGCAAAATTGCAGAGTGTCAGAAGGCTCGGCAGAAGTGATATTGTCCGCATTGTATATTCCTTATATTATATATTTTATAAATTTATTATTTATTACCTTATACCCTCTAAATCGCCTTACTCAAGAATTCCGATTATTGTATCTCCGGCAGAAACCTTGTCACCAACCTTGACCTTGATATCAACCTTGGTGTCAATCGGAATAAAAAGATCGGTTCGTGAGCTGAATTTCATCATGCCATACTGCTGGCCGACTGCATACTCATCGCCAACCGCTGCCTTACAGACAATCCGGCGGGCAATTAATCCGGCAATCTGGCGCAGACAGTATTTGGGCATCCGATTGTCACCGGTCTCAAAACCCACATCATTACATTCATTGCGGTGAAGCGAGTCATTACTCATGGCATTAAGAAACTCGCCTTCCTTGTATTTAACATGAAATACCCTTCCTTTATATGAGGCCCTGTTTACATGGACATCAAAAACACTCAGAAAGATACTTACCCGCAATGCGCGTGTTCCAAGGCAGCCAGGATCTTCACATTCTTCAATATGGGTAACCTTGCCATCAGCCGGACAAACCAGAACACCATCCTCAGTCGGTATAATCCTCTCCGGATCGCGGAAAAAGTACATGACAAAGCAGTATTCTAGAAACGGTACAAAGATCAGCCAGAGAAACGGTCTCCAGACCAGAACACTGACAACTATACAAAAAACTGACATCACCAGAGCAATAATCCCGTACTTGACCAGCTCGCGGCGTCCATAACCTGTAAACATTCTCTTTTCCTTATTATATATATAATGTAATAATAGCTATCCGGTTAAAACAATATACCCTT
>QKCJ01000007.1 GCA_003245715.1 bacterium | reverse complement strand
TGCGTTCCAGTCCAACATGCTGACAACCAATGCCAACAGCCTCAATGTTGCAATTGAGAACATCACCAAGACCGAGAGTTACATCCGTGACGCTGATATGGCTCAGGAGTCAACCGACTTCTCCAAGAACCAGATCATGGTTCAAGCCGGTACTTCAATGCTTGCTCAGGCAAACCAGGGTGCTCAGAACGTTCTTTCACTTCTGGGATAGTACTCAGGTTAAAACTAATAAAAAAACCGCACTCATTATGGGTGCGGTTTTTTTTATTATGATATTTTTTTAAAAATCAGGCTTCAGGGGAATGCTTAACGGTTGCGCGAAAAATTTCAGCCATGATAGCGGCGGAGATTAATGGCGATTTCCTCATCTTCACGAGCAAGCTTTGTTTCACCCATAAGGTTGTAAAGGCTGGAGCGAAGAAGATAGGCAAGGGGTTCAGCCGGAAGGATCTCAATTGCCTTGGTGTAGTACATGATTGATTGCTGGTAATCTTTTGACTTTCTGAATAATTCTGCAAGACGAAGCAATGGCTCCTGATAATCAGGGTTCTCATCACTTGACTTTGTATAGGTCTTGATTGCATTGGCAATATTACCATTTTCAAATTGCAGATCGCCGATTAAAAGGGTAAGTTCAAGCTCGGCGCCATTTTCCTTGATGTGATTCTTCAGGATGTGAATAGCTTCCTTGACCGCACCGGAAAGGGCAATCGCTCTTACCCAGCGAATAATTGTTCCGGTGTCTTCAGGCATTAAATGGGCTGCCGCAGCGTAATCGCAGACAGCTCCGTCATAATCAGCCCGGCGTTGCCGGATTTCAGCCCGGGTGAGAAAGGCGTCTGCCAAGCTCGGGTCAATACGCAGTGCATGGTTAATGTCTTTTTCCGCTTTTTCCAGATTGCCATTCTCAAGGTAAAGACCGCCCCTGCCTGCATACGCTTCAGCATTATGCGGCTCAAGCTCAATAACCTTGTCATAGCTCTCAATCGCGCGGCTTTTCTCTCCGACACTTGTCAACGCTTCGGCCAAACCAAGATAGGCCTGTGAAGTATTTGCGCCGAACTTGATGGCTTTCTCAAAACATTCAAGCGCGCGTCTGGTGTTGCCGTACTGCCAGCAGCACTCGCCATAACCACACAGGAGATCCGGGTTTTCCGGATGCCTTTCGAGGCACCATTTGTAATCTCTGATAGCGGAATCATAGCGCCCAAGTTGCTGCAGAAGAGTGGCTCTGGCCTGGCGTGGTGCAAGGTCATGCGGCATCAGTGAGACTGCTTTGTTGTAGTCGGTCAATGATTCGTCCGGTGAATGCTTGGCCTTGAACGCATCGCCCCGGCAGAGATAAAGCGCGCCGTTATTTGGGCTTGATTTTATCGCTGCGGAAAGGGTCTTGATTGCTTCGAGATTACGCGATGAGGCAATCAGGGTTTCGCCAAGGGCGACGTAGGCATCAGACTGTTCCGGTTCAAGGCTGATAGCTTTCTGGTATTCAACAACAGCCTCGTCGTACCTCTCAAGCGCAGTGAGTATGTCGCCATAGATAAGGTGCGTTCTGCTCCACTGCGGATCAAGGTCGACGGCTCTGATGATTGTTTCAAGAGCCTGTTCGTTGTGGCTTGAGTCAAAAAGAAGCTGTGCGAGCATTACCGAAATTTCAGGATTATTCGGATCAAGGTTAAGGGCCGTTTTGAGATCGTGCATGGCTTGCTCCAGTTTGCCGCTGCGGCGCAGGCATTCAGAGCGGCAGAGGTAGACCTCCGCGTCGGCCGGAAATAATTTCACCGCCTTGTTGAATGTCTCAAGGGCGTGGTCTTTGAGTCCTTCAGCCTGAAAGTACTCGCCCTTGTTGATATAAAAATCCATGTCTCCGTCTGGAGTGAAATTCTGCACGTTAGTCCTCGTTTCTGTTTATATTACCGGCTGTTTAATTGCAACAGCAATGTTAAGTGAATTTACAAACACGTATAGTTATCAACGCAAGACCACTCTAGTCTCTTTTACCGCTCAGGTCAATAGCTATAAAAATTATTCCGGAAAAAGGTGAAGCCTTCTTCCGATAATGTCGATACAGGAGCGTAAACTGCATTTTCTGCAGGGGGGCAGATACTTCCGGAAATTAATGCCGGGGTAGCTGTTTTCTTGGCGTTAAAAATGGCCGGTAACCAACTTGTAAAGTTTTTCGGTGTAAGTTGTTGTTTGTAACATGTTTTTTGATAATGGTTTGTGTGGTCGGTGATCTGCGCAGGCAAAAAAAATATATGCTGGTATATTCTTTGTAATATTAATCCCTGCTTGGTTTTTAAATGTTTGTTTGCAGGTAATCAGGCGTTACGGAATATCTGGTTAAAGTTAGTTAAGTTCCGATAAAAATTACAGTTGATTTGCTGGCGCAACCTGAAACCACGGAAAGCTTGAAAGCTCAGGGACGAACGGGTCAGGGGCCAGTAAAAAGAAAGAAAGTTCAAGGAAGAGTCTTACGGAGGATATATTATGGGTGGCATGATTGTAACCAACAACCTGAGTGCGTTAAATACTCAGAGGACATTGAGCAATACAAACTCGATGCTGTCAAAGAGTCTGGAGAAGCTCTCTTCAGGTTATCGTATTAACGTTGCCTCTGACGATCCGTCAGGACTTATTATCAGTGAGCAGCTGCGCACCCAGATCAGCGGTCTGAGCCGTGCGGTGCAGAATTCACAGGAAGCGACAAATGTGATCGGTATTGCCGAAGGCGCGCTCATTGAAATGAACAATATCCTCACCAAGATGCGTTCACTCGCCATTCACGCAGCTAACAACGGCGTTACCGCTCCTGACCAGGTACGTGCCGACCAGGCTGAAGTAGACTCCGGAATCCAGACTATTGACCGTATTGCCAATACCACAAGATATTCAGACCAGTTCCTGCTCAACGGTTCAAAGGGTCTTGTCTTTAATCAGACCACAACCGTCAGCACACCGATGGATTTTCCGCTTCTTGATACCGATAATACCCGCCTTGATCAGGTCTTCAAGCGTTCAGGCTCAGCTCTTACAATCAATTTTTCAGGTCTTGATGACCCGACTACCAAGACTCAGGCTGTCTGGGAGAATCAGGCAAGACGCGCTTATGTCGAAGCGGATGCTGCTCTTAATATTGATACCGATATCCGTGATGGAAGTCTGACCGCCGATCAGGCCTTTATTCTGACCGGCAGCCAGGGCTCACGTCAGTTTGCCTTTACCAAGGGTATTCATGTCGGTACGGTTGTGCAGTCCATTAATAATGTAAAAGACAGCCTTGGTATCGGTGCGACCCTGACCTTCCAGAGTTCTGTTACCGGTGTTGCTGTTGACGGCGGTACTGACGGCAGCTATTCAATTGGCGGAACAGAGGCGCGCGTCAGTGGTGACCCGTGTATCTTTAATCTTGATGACGAGATGGAACCGCTTTCAAATTACACAGCCGGCGTGACGGGTGTTGCTTTCAGCACCGGTGGTCCGGGCGTTCTTCCTGCCGGTAATCCGACCTCGCTTGTTCCGGGTAAGAACCTTGACGGTGATGGTCGTATGTATCTGCGCTGGATCAGTGACACCGAATACATTGCCTACAAAGACAAAGATCTGACTATGGAGATTGGCCGCGGTTCATCAGGCAATGAAATGAGCTCGACCAATAATTCAGAAGTTTCAGATGCCAGACTGATTATTGATGCGGCAACCGGTGGCAGTGTTCCGGTTCTTGATAACATCACTATCCTGCAGTTTGGTCAGCAGCTTGAGCTTCAGAGTGACAACATTTATACTGACGGAGCCTTCCAGTATAGCCGCAACTCAATGGATCTTTCCCAGATGCAGACTATTGTCGATAACATCGGCATGTGCGCAGGTACAGGGGCGTCCGGTGCTTGCAGCGTACTTTCGGGTGTCCGTCTTGGTGAAAACACCGATTCAACCGGTCAGCTTCACTTCAAGGTCAGCTATGATTCAAGCACACCGCCGATTGCTGACATCAAGGTTTACAAGAGCCCAGAGATGAATGAGGAGGATCTTGTTGCCAGCGGAAGCGGCGCGATCCCGACCCCGACAACACCACCGGATTCAACCGTTCATACCGATATTCCGATCTTCAGTGAAAAGATGGACGGTGGAGATGGTGAAGAGTCAGGTATTTACGGTTCAATTGCCTTTGAGCAGCTTGCAACAACGGCCACAATTTCACCCGGAGTAAGCTTTACCGGTTCTTTGGCTTTTGAAGATCTTGGTATGCGCCTTTACACAACCGAATACGGCTCACAGGAATACCTGCGCGTTCAGAATATTGAGGGAAGTTTGTGGGGACAGTTCAAGAATCCTGAGAGTGACAGCCTTAATATCGTTGATGAAGGAAAGACTGTTCAGGAGTACGGTACTGATGCGGTGATCTCGGTTAATGGTCAGCAGCTGCGCACGCAGGGTCTTGTTGCGAACGTTACAACGCCGAATTATTCCGGCAAGTTCTCCTTTAATCAGGGTGAGATCGGTCAGACGACTATTGCCCAGGTTGGTCAGGATGTCGGTTCGCTGATGACCCGTGGCGGCGCGATGCAGGCAGTAGCTTCAACTTCGGCAAATACAATTAATGATCCTGACGATCCGGCATATCTGAGTTGGGTAACAAATGCCCGCCATGCAACAGCAGAAACGCTGAGTGACTTTATCGGTGGCATGCAGTATCAGCTTGGCGAGGGTGCTGGTGACCAGGAGCGTACCGTTTACGCGATACCTTCAATGGCTGCGGCAAATATGGGCAAGGTCACAATTGATGGCCAGTCCTATAACCTGCAGGATGTTCTGGCGGGTGGTGCGGCAAGTCTGCAGAACGATCCGATTGTGGCGATGAAGGTTATCATGCAGGCGGTCAATGACGTTTCTGAGCTTCGGGCCAGACTTGGTGCGTTCCAGAAGAATATGCTCCAGACCAATATCAACTCGCTTGAGGTTACGGTTGAGAATATCACCAAGACCGAGAGTGCGATACGAGACGCTAACATGGCTACCGAGTCAACACAGTTTACCAAGAACCAGATTCTGATGCAGGCTGGAACGTCGATGCTGGCACAGGCAAACCAGATCAACCAGAACGTTCTTCAGTTACTCGGGTAGTTACAGCAGGGATGGATGAATAAATCACAGGAGGATTTAATATGAGTTCGGGAATGTACATAAATAATAACTTGAGCGCGCTTGGTACGCAGCGGAATCTCGGCATTACCAACCGCCATATGAGTAAAAGTCTTGAGCGCTTGTCCTCAGGCTACAGGATCAATGTTGCCGCTGATGACCCCTCAGGCCTTAATATCAGTGAACAGCTCCGTACCCAGCAGTCAGGTATGAGTCGCGCAATTCAGAATTCACAGGAAGCGGCCAATGTGATCGGAATTGCCGAAGGTGCGCTGATTGAACTCAGTAATATCCTCAGCAAGATGCGCCAGCTCGCTATCCACGCAGCCAATGAGGGCGCAACGTCCCCAGATCAGGTCAGTGCCGACCAGTCTGAAGTTGACTCCGGCATCCAGACAATCGACCGTATCGCCAATACCACACGCTACTCTGACCAGTATCTTCTTAACGGTTCAAAAGGGCTTGTCTATAATGCACAGACCGTGGTCAATGACTCGATGGACAACTCGCTGGTCAATATTGATAACTCACGACTTGACCAGGTGTTCAAGCGCAGTAACTCCGCTCTTAGCCTGAGTTTTACCGGTTATAACAGCCCCACCGAACAGAGTCAGGCTCTCTGGGACAGGCAGGCACGCCGTGGTATCCTTGAAGCTGACAAGACCGCAGCAAGGCAGTATGGCGGCTGGGATGCAGACATCAATAACGGCTATGTTATCGGGGATCAGAGGTTTATTCTTACCGGCCCAAGCGGTTCACGTTCATTTGGTTTTATGAATGGCACCCATCTTGGTACGATTGCAAATTCAATTAATAATGTCAAAGACAGCCTCGGTATCGGCGCAACTCTTACCTTTGACAGTTCTGTGACCGGTGTTAATATCGATCAGGACAGAACTGTTGGCACGGTTCGTGCTGAAGGCCAGCCGATGATGTATAATCTCGATGATACCGGCGCAGCGCAGACTGCTGGTGTCAGTGCCATCGATTTTAACACTGCAGGAACCGGTTTTCAGGCTAATGCACTTGTCCCCGGTAAAAATCTTGACGGTGACGGACGTATGTATGTCTTCTGGACAAGCCAGACTGAGTACATCGCCTACAAGGACTCGGCTATGACCATGGAAGTCGGCCGCGGCGCAGCAGGTGCCGAGATGACTTCATCCAATAACTCGGGTATTTCCGGTGCCTGTCTGACCCTTGATACCGCCGGCACAATCACTGAGGGTGATACAACAGTTCTGCAGTTTGGCCAGACCTTTGAACTGCATTCAGATACGCACGGCTCATACGCCCAGTGTGGCATGAACCTCACTGAGATGGCTCCTCTTGAGACTGATTTCGGCCTTACCCTTACCAGTGCTTCAACTGCCTGCAGCTCAATTTCGGGTATCCGTCTTGGAGATAATACCGACACTGACGGCAAGCTCTTTTTCAAGGCTCAATACCAGACAACCGGCACAAGCAGCATCGTTACCTTCAGCTGTTACAAGAGTCCAGAGATGGATGCGGAAGACCTTGTTGCCAGTGGTTCTACTGACATCTTCGGTCTGGCTCCCGGAGCAGCTTATGAGGTCAATATGGTTGAGGCTGATCCTGACGCTGATGGTGAAGGCACAGGAATCTTCGGTACATTTGTCTTTAACCAGAATCCGCCTTCATCAACAATAGCCTCGGGAACTCTGGAGTTTGACCAGCTTGGTTTGCGTCTGTTCACCGACGATTACGGTTCGGATGAGTATGTGCGCCTGCAGAATGTCGAGGGTAACCTATTCGGCAATTACAAGAATCCGGGAAGTCTTGATCTGGGACGTATTGATGAGGGTATGACGGTTCAGGTCCATGGCGGTGACGCTGAAATTTCAGTTAACGGCCAGTTGCTGAAGACCGACGGACTTACCGCCAATATTACGACTCAGGATTATTCAGGTGATATCACCTTTAATGAGGGTGAGCTTGGTATGACGACAATTGCCCAGGCTGGTCAGGATATCGGCGCGTTGCTCTCACGCGGCGGTTCGTTCCAGGCAGTCGAGTCTGATATCGGCGTTAATGATCCTGATGACATCGCTTACACGACATGGGCAACAAACGCCCGTCACGCAACAACTGAAAACTTGACAGACTTTGTTGGTGGCATGCAGTACCAGCTTGGTGAAGGTGATAATGATATCGAGCGTACCATCTACAGTATCCCGTCAATGGCGGCGGCCAATATCGGCAAGATCACAATTGACGGCAAGCTTTATACTCTGCAGGATGTACTCTCAGGTGGTGCGGCCAGCCTCAAGAATGATCCGGTAAAGGCAATGAAGATTATTGGTGCGGCGGTTGAAGATGTTGCCTCGACCCGTTCAAGACTCGGTGCGTTCCAGAAGGATATGCTCCAGACCAATATCAACTCGCTTGAGATTACAGTTGAGAATATCACCAAGACTGAATCATATATCCGTGACACTAACATGGCAACCGAGTCTACCGAGTTTACCAAAAACCAGATTCTGGTAAATGCCGGTACCTCGATGCTTGCCCAGGCCAACCAACAGCCGCAGAACGTCCTGCAGCTTCTTGGCGGCCAGTAAGGATTAATCCGGCACCCAAAAGGCGCTGAAAGAACGTGAAACCCATCGCTCAAAATAACTGGAGCAAGGCCGGGGACTGCCAACCCCGGCCTGTTTTTTTTAGCAATAGTTTACGCTTCCCGAGAAGGATGTGTTGGTAATGAACAAACTTCGCCTGATATTTCACAGACGAAGTTTGTTGTTTAAAAATGACAGTGCAATGGGCAAGTCTTTAAGAGCGGAATTTCTTCCAGTCGATATCATACTTGCGCAGGCGCAGACCCATGATTCGTTCGGTAATGCCAAGTTCCTTTGACGCCAGTGAGCAGTTACCGCGGTTTGTCTTGAGTGACTCTACAATCATCTCGCGCTCAAGGTTATCAAGAGCTTCCTGGAGGGTTCCTGAACTTTCGAGTGCTATTGAATGCGAGTCTTTGCCGGCTTGTGGCATCTGCAGTGACGGGGGTAGGTGGTGGCCGTGGATAACCCCGTCAGAAGAAAGCAGAACTGCGCGTTCAATACAGTTCTCAAGCTCACGGACATTGCCCGGCCAGTGATATGAGGTAAGCATATCAATCGCCCCAGTGCTGATGCGGGTGATGTCTTTGGCGTTTTCAAGGGCGTACTTCTGGGCAAAATGGTCAGCCAGAAGCAGGATATCCGTCTTGCGGGCGCGCAGTGGCGGAATGTTGATTGGGAAGACATTCAGGCGGTAATAGAGATCCTGACGGAATTCACCCTTTTCAACCATCTCTTCAAGGTTACGGTTGGTTGCAGCAATAATACGCACATCTGATTTTATCGTTTTGTTGCTGCCGATAGGCTCGAATTCCTTTTCCTGCAGTACGCGCAGAAGCTTGACCTGTGCAACCGGTGAGAAATCACCGATTTCGTCAAGGAACAGCGTACCACCCTCAGCCATCTCAAAACGACCCTTGCGGCTGGCAACCGCGCCGGTAAACGCACCCTTCTCATGGCCGAAAAGTTCAGCTTCAAGGATCGTTTCAGGCAGAGCTGCGCAGTTTACCTTAATATAGGGCTTGCCAACGCGGAGACTGTTATGGTGGATTGCGTGGGCGGCCAGTTCCTTACCGGAACCGCTCTCGCCACGGATAAGTACAGTTGTATTTGATTTTGCCACCTGGGCTACCGCATCGTAGACAGTCTGCATCGCCTGAGAAGTTCCAACCAGGTTTTCCGGGCGGAATTTTGTGCGCAACTCATTGTTGAGGCGTTCATTTTCTTCCTCAAGGCGGTTTTTGTCCTCTTCCATGCGCTGGCGCAGCATGACTGAGCGGCTTATCATTGACGCGATTACTGAGAGCAGGCGGACGTCTTCCTGTAGGTCGTAATCAGTGTCATAGGGGTGGTCTACTGAGAGTGTACCAAGGATTTCCTTGGCAAAAAGAATCGGCACGCAGATGTATGAGGTCTCGCGTGTGCCAAACTGATCACGCATTCCTGTGCGGTTAAGGAAGCTTGGCTCGTCGCTGATCTTCGGCACGACCAAAGGTTTTCTCGTTGCCACAACTTGCCCGGTAATGCCTTCGCCGCTGAGATAACGGCCAAGTTTCTTCTGCTTTGAGGAAAGCCCGTAAGATGCGCTGATCTGAATTTCGCCGCTTTGACGGTTAATTAGGGTCAGCGTGCTGTGCAGTGCGCCGATATGCTTGGCAAGAGCAATCAGAATCTGGTCAATGCCATCGCGCAGATCATAACTCTGCTCAAGCATCTGGCTGACGCGGTAGAGCAATGCCAGCTCTGCAACTTCATCTCTGGCTGTGTAATTCTCGGTGTTCAATTCCATCGTTTGCGAACCTTTATATATTTAAAAAAGATTAAATTTTGCCGTGCAATCCCCAGCCTTCTGAAAAGGCACATTCCTGTATATTACTTTTTCTGGAGTACTGCAAAATCTACACAAATGTTGATTTGATTCAAGGGTATAAATTACAATTTTTGCACTTTTCGTATTTTTGCATTTGTAACATCTTTTATTTCAAGTTGTTGTAAAAGTGGAAATAATTGTAAGAAATCGTTTCTGTTAGGTTTTTATTAAAAAAATCGGTGTATAAATTGTGCCGGTTTTATATTTTTAGTGGTATTCAGTCATAATTCAGTTATATTTTAATACTGAAGTAACGGTTTGGAGGATATTTTGTTCTGGATAGTAGTAAATTACAGATATATTTACAAGATAGGTGATTAGCTCATTACATTGGATCTGTGTTGTATTCATGCGGCAGTGCGGGGTTGGTAACAATTTCAGGTTGCGCCGTGGTAATTTAAAAAGGGAGTTACATTATGACAACTGCACCGCGCTCAATGCGCTTGCATATAGGTATTTTCGGTCGGCGAAATGTCGGAAAATCCAGTCTTTTAAATGCCATTACCCGTCAGGCGGTCTCGATTGTTTCTGACACTGCCGGAACGACGACTGACCCGGTGGAAAAGCCGATGGAGCTTCTGCCGCTTGGGCCGGTCTTGTTTATTGACACTGCGGGGCTTGATGATGAGGGTGAGCTTGGTGAGATGAGAAATGAGCGTACCCGTCAGGTCTTTGAGCGTACTGATCTTGGGGTGCTGGTCTGCGCGGCGGGGGAGTGGGGGCATTATGAAGAGCTGATTCTTTGTGAATTTAAAAAACGGGAAATTCCGGCAGTGGTGGTTTTTAATAAAACAGACCTGCATGCCCCTTCAGGCGGAGTGATCGCTGATCTTGAAAAGGATCAAATAAGCTATATAACTTCATGTGCGAGCAAGGGCGAGGGTGTTCTTGAGTTGCGCCAGGCATTGCTCAAGAACGCTCCGGATGATTTTCTGAATACTCCGGCGATTTTGTCTGACCTTGTACCGGCAGCCGAGACGGCGATACTGGTTGTTCCCATTGACAAGGAAGCGCCCAAGGGCAGGCTGATATTGCCGCAGGTTATGGCGATTCGTGATCTGCTTGACAATGACAGTATTACAATGGTTGTTAAGGAGCGGGAATTGCGTGAGGCATTGGAGCGGCTGAAGCGTCCGCCAAAGCTGGTGGTTACTGACTCTCAGGCTTTTTTAAAGGTCGCAGCCGATACGCCGCCCGAGATTATGATGACCAGTTTTTCCATTCTTTTTGCCCGCTTCAAGGGCGATCTTACCGAGCAGGTGCGCGGCGCTCTTGCTATTGATACTCTCAAACCCGGTGACAGGATTCTGGTCGCGGAAAGTTGCAGCCACCATCCAATTGGTGAGGATATCGGCCGGGTAAAGATTCCCCGCTGGCTGACGCAGTATGTTGGCGGCAAGCTGGATTTTCAGCACGTTCAGGGGCATGATTTTGATAAGGGGCTTGAGCAGTACAAGCTGGTCATTCATTGCGGCGGGTGTATGACCAATCGTCGCGAGATCTTAAGCCGCCAGTTGAAATGCCGCGAAGCCGGTGTGCCGATGACTAATTACGGACTGACCATTGCCTACAGTCTGGGAATTTTTGAGCGCGCACTTGAGCCGTTCCCGGCTGCGCTTGAAGTACTCAAGGAGCATAACCAGAGCGGGAGTTAAGCAGAGGATGTTGTCGGGGCATGTCCGAAGTGCCCGCCCGGGCCGCGCCTGTTATTAGGCTCCGTGTCTTATTTTGTTGGAGTGGTTAAAACACCGTAACATTTTTTTATGCACGATTATTTGACTGATTAAGGAAATAGTGTAATGAAAAGTATTGCTCTTGATTCGGATGATATCAGGTTTTATGGTTTGTTTGATCTTGAAGCGGTTTCCGGCGGATTCATTCCTTGGCGTCTGCCGCTTAAATTCCGGCATCTTTATCATCCGGCTCTTGAGTGTAAGGCCAAGGATCCTTCCGGCGTCAGAATTGTCTTTCTGAGCGATACCTCAAACCTTAAATTTTCCTTATCGGTATGTACTGTTGAGGGGCAGGGCGTTGATCTGGTTGTTGATGGGGAACTGTTTCAGACGCAGCGTTTTATTGATTCGCCTGACAAGGAGTTCGTATTTGCAGAGCTGCCGGAGGGCGAGAAGCGTATTGAATTATGGCTTCCTACTTTTGATAATGTGGTTGTCAAATCTCTTGAAATTGATGACTCTGCAAGTTGCAGAAGCTTTGAGGACAGCCGCAAGCGCTGGATAACTTATGGCAGTTCGATAACCCAGTGTCGCGGGGCGTGGAGCCCTACTCATGCCTGGCCGGCAATTGTCTCTAAAAATCTGGAACTGAACCTGACCTCCATGGGTTTTGGCGGGCAGTGCCATTTTGACCAGACCGTTGCCAGAGCGATTGCCGCAAGAGAAGTCGATTACATTAATATGTGTCTTGGCATTAATACTTACGGCGGCTCTTTCAGTCCGAGAACCTGGGCGGCGGCGGTGATCGGTTTTATTCTTACTGTGCGCGACGGTCATCCTGCTACACCGATTACCCTGACTTCGCCGATTTATTCTCCAGATCGCGAAGGCTCCGAAGGTGCGACCGGCATGACTCTGGTCTTGATGCGTCAGTGGCTTCAGGAGATTATCGAGAATATGCGCTGCAGCGGCGATAATAATCTTTACTATATAAATGGCCTTGAGATATTTTCTGAAGATGATTCTTATCATCTGCCCGACTGCCTGCACCCAAGCTCCGTCGGCTATCAGATGATTGGTGACAGGATGACAGCCAAAATCAAAGATATGGACTTCTGGAAAACCCTTCAGTGATTGCCGGTAAATTTTTGATTGCCAATGCTTTTAACCAGTGCGAACGGCGGAAAGGGGTAACTCCTCTTCCGCCTTTTTTTATGCGAAAATTAACCGGGTGACTTGCGCGAATAAAAAATACTTTTGACTATCGAATCTTGTTTATATAATAATGTGGCATATACTGTTTTTCATATAATTGTTTTCGCCGGAAAATTACCTGACATAAAGGTCCATATGTTCAAGCCAATAAAAAACCAGAAAATATATCAGCAGGTCGTCGATCAGGTTCAGCAGATGCTGCTTGAAGGGGTTCTGCATAAAGGCGATAAACTTCCGTCTGAACGTGATATGTCGGAGCGTTTCAGTGTTAGCCGGGCATCGGTGCGTGAGGCTTTGCGGGCGCTTGAGATAATCGGTATTGTTGAATGCCGGCAGGGCGGGGGTACTTATGTGCGCTCAAGTTTCGATCAGCATGGCTTCGAGCCGCTTTCGGTGATGTTTCGTCTCAATGAAGGAACTTTCCGCGATATTCTTGAGTACCGTATGCTCTTTGAGCCGCAGGCTGCTGCGATGGCCGCACGCCGGGTTGATAGGGAGCAGGCTGCGGAGTTGCTGGAAATGGCCGAAAAACTGGCCAAGGCAAAATCCGAGAGCGTCAGCGTCAGTCTGGATCAGCAAATTCATCAGAAAATTGTCGAGCTTTCTGGTAATTTCCTTCTGCAGAGTACGATGCTGGCAACCTCCGCAGTAATGCAGTCATTTATCCGGGATGCCCGCTATCAGATCTCGCAGTGGCGGGACAACAAAGAAGAACTCAAGAAAATTCATACCCTTATCTGTGAAGCCGTTGCCGGAAATAAACCGACAAAAGCCGAACAGTATTCAAAAAAACATTTCAAATTCATTATTGACAACTGCTGATTGTGTGGTATCTTTAAATGTAAGTGGTCAGACCACCTGACCATGGCGGGCTGTTAA
Source organism: bacterium (assembly GCA_003245715.1). Taxonomy (GTDB): domain Bacteria; phylum Planctomycetota; class SZUA-567; order SZUA-567; family SZUA-567; genus SZUA-421. The sequence goes on along the minus strand of QKCJ01000007.1, from coordinate 6,975 downwards.
ACTATAGATGAAATCAAGAACGGGAGCGTTATCCCGTGGTATTTGGCGTATATCGTGCGGATTGTCAATGGCACTAATTTATTTTGTGCCTTTTTTCTTTTGAGAGAGTTTTTTGAGGGGATTAAGTATGAGGGTTGTTGTTTGTGTAAAACAGGTTCCCGGAACTACCGAGGTTGATATTGATGAAGAGACCGGTGTGCTGAAACGTGATGGTGTCGAGTCAAAGATGAACCCTTATGACCTGTATGCTCTGGAGACTGCTCTTCAGATAAAAGAGCGCAGGGGGGCGGAGCTCACAGCGGTCAGTATGGGGCCGCCGCAGGCCAAAGCCGTGATCCGCGAAGCGTACATGATGGGCTTTGATCACGGGGCGCTTTTCTCTGACCGCAAGTTTGCCGGCTCGGACGTACTGGCCACTTCTTATACAATTTCCCAGGGTATCAGGAAGCTCGGCTTGCCTGATATAGTTCTTTGCGGCAAGATGACGACTGACGGTGATACTGCCCAGGTCGGCCCGGCGCTTGCAGAGTTTCTCGGAATACCGCACATTGCCAACGTTCTTTCAATTATAGAGATTAATGACAAATCAATTGTTGTCGAGATGGATATGCCCGGCTCAGTTGAACTTGCCGAGGTGGCATTTCCCTGCCTCCTCACGGTTAATAAAGGGATTTTTCAGCCGCGTCTTCCGTCCTACAAACTGAAGATGGCGACAAAGGAGCGTGAGATTCCGATTTATTCTCTTGGGGATTATGAGGATCAGGACGAGAGCAATTACGGCCTCAACGGCTCGCCTACTCAGGTCTTGAAGATTTTTCCTCCTGAGGCCAATGCCAACCATCAGATTTGGGAAGACGGGGGAGATGTCCTTATTGACAAGCTTCACGACAAGCTCAGGGAATTAAAGTTTATCTGATAGTTGCCGGCAGAAGTTGCAGGGAATATATTTAATAACATTAACCAAGCGTCAGGGGAAAGTATGGCGAGTATAAAAGTAAAGCAGATAAAGGTTGATGATCCGCAGAGCGTCTCTTCGGTTTGTCCTTTTAATGCAATTGATTATGATGGTGCGTTTAAAATTAACGCAGGTTGCAAGATGTGCCGCCTGTGTGTGAAGGAGCGTCCTGATATTTTTGAGTATGTTGAATGTCAGGCACCTAAAATTGACAAGGATTCATGGCGGGGGATCGCGGTTTATGTTGAGCATCAGGAAGGTGAGATACATCCGGTGACTCTTGAGCTTATCGGTAAAGCCAGAAGTATGGCCGCGAAAATCAATCACCCGGTATACGCTGTTTTTGTCGGGTATGATATAAAAGAGAAGGCTTTGGAGTTATTGTTGTATGGTGTGGATGAGGTCTTTGTTTACGACCATGAGAGGCTGAAGCATTTTCGCATTGAGCCGTATACCGAAGCGATGGAGTCATTTATCAATGAGAACAAGCCAAGCATTGTTCTGATGGGCGGAACAACAATCGGCCGTTCACTTGCGCCGCGTACGGCTGCCAGATTCAGGACAGGTCTTACTGCTGACTGTACGATACTTGACGTTCAGGAAAATACCGACCTTGATCAGATTCGCCCGGCGTTCGGCGGAAACATCATGGCTCACATCCATACGCCAAACCATCGCCCGCAGTTTGCAACTGTGCGATACAAAATTTTTGACAAGCCAGAGAAAATTGCTGAAAATAGTGGCAAGGTCACACTCTGCAAGCTTGACTGTCTTTCGTTTGATTCAAAGATTAATGTGCTTAGTGTCCGCAAGAAAGAGAAGACCAAAGGCATTGAAGATGCTGAGGTCGTGGTTGTTGCCGGTCGTGGTATCAAGAAGGAATCTGACCTTGAAATGGTTTATAAGCTTGCTGAACTGCTTGAGGCAGATGTTGCCTGTACACGTCCCCTCATTGAGGCGGGCTGGGCTGACCCGCGTAAACAGATTGGCCTGAGTGGACGTACCGTCAAGCCGAAGCTTCTGATAACCTGCGGCGTTTCCGGTGCGATTCAGTTTGTCGCCGGTATGCAGAACGCTGAAACTATTATCGCGATAAACAGTGATAAGAGTGCGCCGATTTTAAAGGTAGCACATTTCGGTCTTATTGGTGATTTGTATGAGATTATCCCCGGGCTCTGTCAGAAGATTGAGGCGGTCAGAAAATATGGAGAACCTGCGAATGTACTCTGAAGTTACCCAGTCTGATATTGATTATGTAAAGAAAATAGTTGGTTCTGAGAACGTCTTTATTGCTGAGGAGATAAGTGAGGACTTCTGCCGGGATGAATTGGCTGGCCTGAAGAAATCACCGGAGATGCTGGTTGATGTGTCTTCTGCAGAAGAAGTTTCGGCGATCATGAAATACGCTTATGAGCGCAAGATTCCGGTCGTGCCGCGCGGTTCAGGCACCGGTCTTGTTGGCGGTTCGGTTGCTATTCACGGTGGTATAATGCTTAATCTCTCCGGTATGAATAACATTATTGAGCTTGATGAGGAGAATCTTACTCTGACTGTTGAGCCTGGTGTTTTATTGATGGAGTTGTCAAAGTATGTTGAGGAGCGCGACCTTTTCTATCCTCCGGATCCGGGTGAGAAGAGCGCTACTATCGGTGGCAATATCAGTACAAACGCCGGTGGCATGCGTGCGGTAAAATATGGTGTTACCCGTGATTATGTGCGCGGACTTGAAGTTGTAATGCCGAATGGTGATATCGTTGAACTTGGCAGCAAGGTAGTTAAAAACAGTTCAGGCTATTCGCTCAAGGATTTGATTATCGGTGGCGAGGGAACGCTTGGCATAGTAACCAAAGCGATCCTGAAATTGTTGCCGCTGCCTAAAAAAGCCATTAGTCTGTTGATTCCGTTTCCGACTCTCGAGATGGCAATTGAAACTGTACCGCTGATTATTAAGTCGAAAATTATTCCTACCGCCATTGAGTACATGGTTCGCGATGTGATTTTGTCATCTGAAGAGTTCCTCGGCAAGACCTTCCCTGATAAGTCGGCTGACGCGTATCTGCTGTTGAAGTTTGACGGTAATTCAACTGAAGAGATTGAAGCTGCGTATGACAAGGTTGCGCAGATTTGTCTTGGTGCAGGGGCGTATGATGTGCTTATTTCAAATACTGCCGAGCGTGAGGAGTCAATCTGGTCGGCTCGTGGGGCGTTTCTTGAGGCAATCAAGGCTTCAACAACCGAGATGGATGAATGCGATGTGGTTGTGCCGCGAAACCGCATTGCGGAGTTTGTGAAATTCTCAGACAGCCTGCAGGACAAGTATAATATCCGCATCAGAAGTTTTGGCCATGCTGGTGATGGCAACCTGCATATCTATATTCTCAAGGACGATCTTGATGAAGAGGAATGGAAGAAACGCCTTGGTCAGGTTTTTGAGGCGATGTACTCAAAGTCAAAGGAGCTTGGCGGCAAGGTTTCAGGTGAGCATGGTATTGGCTTTGCAAAAATTCCATACCTCAAGGAGTCTATGGGGGAGGCCGGTATGCAGCTTCTCAAAAGCATCAAGGCCGCGTTTGATCCGCTCTTTATTCTTAACCCCGGAAAAATCTGTTAAGAGCCTTCCGTTGTTGTAAAAGCTAAAAGCCTGCAGAGAATTATCTGCAGGCTTATTTATTTTATTAAGTGTCGTCTTGAAATTGCTAGCCCTGTTTTTCTTCAAGCTCAGCCCAGCGGGAGTAGAGGTTGTCAACTTTCTCCTGCGCGTCAGCTATAGTCTGGAAGTAATCATTAAGCTCCTGATGATTATTGCCATTAGCAATTGGCGCGGGTTGAGTCTGAAGCTTTTCAAGGTCAGCCTCGGCCTTGGCAATTGATTTTTCCATCCGGGAGAATTCTTTCTGTTCCTCACGGCTCAAGCCGGATCCGGTTGGCTTTTGGTTGCTGCTGGTACGTGTAGCAATACTTGATTTTTCTTTACTGCTTTGCGTTTCGGCAATCTCGCTATTCATCTGGCAGAGTATATTCTCCTCAGCCCGCTGCCACTGCGCAAGCTCACCATATAACCGGCTTTCACCATTTGGATGCAGTCCGACAACTTCACTACAGCTCCGGTCAAGAAGCGCACGGTCATGTGTGATGAGAACCACAGCACCGGGGAATTCTCCAAGTCGGGCTTCAAGGACCTCAATGGAGTCAATATCCAGATCGTTTGTCGGTTCATCAAAGAAGAGTATGTCAACAGGCTGGCGCATGATGTTGGCAAGCAATACTCTTGCCTGTTCTCCCCCGGATAATTTTCCGACCGGTGTTTCAAGCTGGTCCTTGTTGAAGAGGAAATTCTCTGCCCAGCCGGCCACATGAATTTTGCGTTTGCCGATTTCGATTATGTCACCATTTGGCGCAAGTGTCCGGCGTAGGGTTTCTTCTTTGTTAAGCAGTTCGCGGTTCTGGTCAAACCAGGCGAACTTTAGTTGTGTTGCCCGTTTAATCTTGCCGGTGCGCGGTTCTATGTCGCCAAGCAGGCAGCGCACGAGAGTGGTTTTTCCTGTGCCGTTATTGCCGACAATGCCGAGGCGCGTTCCGGGGCTGAGAGTAAGGTTGAGACTTGAGAATAATTTTCGCTCATCAAAACCGTGGCCAAGCGACGTTGTCGTGATTAGGTCATTGGTTTTGCGGCCGCTGGCATTAAAGTCAATATTAAGGTTTCTCTGGCGGTTAAGTGTTTTCAGTTCGGCCAGGTCATCAATCTTCTGATGCGCGGAAGTTATGCGGCTTTTACGTTTGGTACGCCTTCCCTGCGGGCCGCGTCTGAGCCAGTCGATTTCTTCCTTGACCAGATTTGACAAGGTCTCCTGATGGCGGTTTTGCGCGGTAAACCATTCTTCGCGTTTTTCCAGAAACTCACTGTAACTTCCGGGGAAGCTCAGATAACCTTCAGGGTAACGCGGGTTGATTTCAATTATCCGGTCGGTAACACTTTCAAGGATATAACGGTCATGACTGATAACAATAAAACCGGTATTAATTTTTTGCAGGATGTCTTCAACCCATAGAATGCCCGCAAGATCAAGATGGTTTGTCGGTTCGTCAAGCAGCATCAGATCCGGTTCACGTACAAGGACTTTTAAAATAGATAAACGTTTGCGCCAGCCGCCTGAGAGATTCCTGCAGAGTTGTTCCGGATCAGCGACGCCTGCTTTACCCATGAGTATTCTGGCTTTGGTCTGTTTATCTTCTTCAGGCCAGGGCAGATCAGTGAGTGCTGATAATAGCGCCTGTTCAAATGTGAGGTCGGGATGGTTTTCATCAACCTGCGGCAGATAACCAATGCAGAGTTTGCTAGTGCCTTCAACCTCCCCTTCATCAGCGTCTTCTTTTCCGCAGAGTATTTTCATCAGCGTCGATTTGCCGCTGCCGTTGGGGCCGATCAGGCCGATATGTTCGTCGCTGTGGAAGGTGAAGCTGAGGTTGTCAAAGAGTGTTCTCTCACCAAAACTTTTTCCAAGGTTGCAAGCACGGATGTGCACAGGTAGTTCTCCATTTTTTTGTATTCAATTGTCTATGATATGGAAAGATTATACCGATGAGGCAATAATGTGCAACGCTTATTGCTGAGTGTTGTTTGTGTGCGTGAATTTTGAATATGGCGTAAAAAAAAACTCCCCGGCATGGGGAGTTTTAAAGTGTGCGGCCTTGTGGGGCCGGTTATTTCTTTGTTGCAACGTAAGGCTGTGCAGGACGGATAATAACATGAGCGCCCTTGCCGCCCGGAACTGAACCTTCAATAAGAATGAGGTTCTTTTCTGGGATGATCTTTGCGACCTTCAGGCCCTTCTGGGTTACAATGGCATCACCCATCTGTCCTGGCATTTCAGTGCCGAGAACAGTACGGGTCGGTGTCAGTGAACCGATAGAACCACCGTGACGATGGTTTGACTTAACACCGTGAGTAGCGCGCAGACCGTGGAAGTTGTAGCGCTTCATAACACCGGCAAAGCCCTTACCCTTGCTCTTGCTGGTTACCTGAACTTCGGTAACATCTTCCCAGCCTGCGAGGGTGATTACATCGCCTTCATTCATTTCCTGAGCTTCATAGACGCGGATCTCGCGGATAAAGCGCATAGGTGCATTCTCGGTCTTCTTGCAGTGGCCGATGATTGCTTTGGTTGAGTTCTTCTCTTTCTTCGGGTCGAAGCCAAGCTGGTACGCGTCGTAACCGTCGCGCTCCTGATTCTTCACCTGCAGAACCGGACATGGTCCGGCTTCGATAACAGTAACGCCAACGCGTTTGCCGTCCTCAGTGAAGAACTGGGTCATGCCAAGTTTTTTACCCAGTATACCTCTCCACATAATAAATACCTCCTGTATTGGTTAAAAGTTAACGCTATTGTTGCCTGAATTTTTTCCTCAGGCTGCGCTGCTGGTGACTAACCGAATGTCAGTCAAGTCAAAACAGTATCCTAACTCGCAGCAGCAAAACAATAACCGGAATTTATCAGGCAGAGAACTGCTTGACATTAAGATCAACCCCGCGCGGAGGAACAACCTTACTGATGACGTCGATAGTTGACGGTGAAAACTCAGTAATGTAAACAACACGCTTGTGGGTACGGATTTCAAACTGCTCACGGCTCTTCTTGTTGACGTGAGGGCTTCGCAGAACACAGTATTTTTCAATACGTGTCGGCAGCGGAATAGGACCAGCAACACGTGCGCCGGTACTCTTGGCTGCCTCAACGATTTTCTTGCACCATGAGTCAAGAATATCGTGGTCATAAGCCTTCATGCGGATACAAATCTTTTCCGCCATTATTATTCTCCTGTAAAATTTAAGTTGCCCCGCCTCAGTCGCCTTGAAAGGGCGGGGGCACTTTATCACAAATTAAACTTACTCGATGATGCTTGTTACAACACCTGAACCAACTGTACGGCCACCTTCGCGGATAGCAAAACGAAGCTGCTCTTCCATCGCGATTGGCTCGATCAGTTCGATGTCCATGGTGATGTTGTCACCTGGCATAACC
>QKCJ01000013.1 GCA_003245715.1 bacterium | reverse complement strand
TTAAAGGGTGTCTGTTTGTTCTCTGCCTGCGGGCAGAAGGCTTGAAATATAATGTTAGGAGATGCCCTGTGCGAAAGTTAGTTTTTGGCATGCTGGTAGGAATTGTTGGACTTGCGGTTGCAGGTCTATCTGGTTGCGGACAGGATGTGCTTAATGGTTGCTCTGAGCAGTCATTATTTGATAAGCAGCTTCCTGCAGATCAGAAACAATCTGCGGCTAAGAATGATAGTCAGCTTATCTGGTCAAGCTTCGCTGATGCGGATATACCCCTTGTGCAGGGAATAGGCGGCAGTGATATTCAGGCCATGGTTGGCGCGCCTGATACTGACGAGCCGCAGAATCAGGAAATTGCTAATACTACAGGTGCTTTTCTTGCGCAGAGTGTTCGTGCGGAGAACGTCAGTCCTGAAAATATTGACCTGATTTCAGAGGTAATCGGAAATACAATAGAAAATATCAACGCCATACCTTCAGCCGATGAACTGGTTGATAGTAATATCAATGTTAATGATGTTAAGGGTGGTTTTGAGATTGACGAGACTGAGCTGCCTGAATTTGATGAAAAGGTAGCGGTTGCTTCAGCTGCTAAAAATCAGAACGATAATCTTGGCAGCAGGCAGTTTGAGAGTAGCACGCTTTCAGACTTGTCACTTATCAGTGCTAATATCAAGTCACAGGTTTCTTCAGTCAAGAACGAGTCAGTCAGCGTCAAGCAAGCTCAGATAAAGGACGTTCCCGGTATTTCACCTTCAATGTTTGGTGAAATTCCATTGACAGCCGGAGCGGAAGTAAAGATTGTTGCCGGTGAAAAAGAGGTTGTTCTGCCTGCCGCATCGGTGGAAAGCAAGCCGGTTGCCGCAGTATCTGCGTCTGCTGCTGTTTCGCGTGAATTTAATGAACTGAGTGATAAGTTCAACAGTCTTAGCGCTGAAAAGACAACAGCAATAAAACTTCCGGAGATCAAACTTCCTGAAGTAAGCAGCCTGCCAAAAGAGCCAGAGGCTGCTCCTGCTGCAGAAGAAAAAGTTATTGCTGCTGTTGACGCTGCTGCTGAGAAGAAGATTGCAGGCGCCTTTGCTGATACACCGGTTGATTATCCTTCATCTGAAGGACTTGTCGGGCTCAATCAGTTCAGGCAGGAACCGAAGGAGGAAGTTGCTCCGGTCAGAGAAGATGTTAAGGCTCCAGCGGCAAATACTAAAGTGAAAGTTTCAGCAATTGAAGCACATGAGCCAAGCCTTGAAGAGTTGCTCATTCCTGAAATTGCGGAAAAATATACAGCCAGGAAGGACGCTGATGTTGTAGCGGTTCATGAGCCGGTTCTCTCAAAAGCAGGGGTTAATGATATGGTTCTGCCGGAGATTGCAAATGATCCGGTAGTCGATAAGGTTGAAGGAAGCTCATGGCAGGAGCAACTTCTGGAGATGGTTGAACCTGCGGTATTTGCAGCTAATAACACCCCCGAGTCACAGCAGCTTGAGATTGATACCGCTGAAGAGAAGGCTGCAACCAAGGCACATAAAGAGGGCAGGAATGAAGCCGGGGTTATGATGAGCGAGGACAAGGCGGCTGAGAATGCTGTTGAGAAGGACGCTCTGGCTCAAGACGCAAAACTCCTCAATCAGGCACAGGCTGAGAATGACAGTGAAGCAGAGAAACTCATCAAGATGGAGAAGATCAAGAAGGAAGCCAGACTTGTTGAGGCCAGAAACAATCTGCGAATCGGTGTTGAGCATTTTAATGCCCGTGAATATGACGCGGCGCTTAAATTCTTTGACAAGGCTGTTGCGCTTGATCCGGAACTTAAAGACGCTGTTGAGTTCAGAAACAGAACTCGTCAGCTTGTTGCCAAAACGCCGACCGGTTCAGGTGACGCTGCACTTTTGGATGAAATTACCCGTAACCGCAAGGCCCGTATCCGGGAGCGCGAGTTGCGAATCAATAACAGTCTGGAAAAGGCGGCTAATCTCTTCTTGAATGCCATAAATCCTGATCCGATCAGAATGAAGCTTTCGCGCCATGAGCAAATTAAGGCAAGTCTTGCAGATCTTGAGTCTGCTCAGAAACAACTTCAGACCGCCCAGACCCTGTTAAAGGGAGCAGGATTACCCGGTAATTCCGAGAGGACTTTCAGCAAGCGTATCAAGGCACAGAGTGCGCAGATATCTCTTGCAAGCCAGGATCTTATAAACGAACGTGCCATACTCGACCGTAAAGAGGCTGAGGTGAAGGTTCGCAGCCAGCAGCAATCGGTTGAAGCCAACCGTGCTAAAGAGATTGAGCAGATGTTTCTTGCCGTAAACCGCTTCAGCAGTAAAGGCGAGTATGAAAAGGCACTTACACTTCTGCGTGAAATCAGGGCAAAAGATCCTACAAATGAAAAAGCAAATGCGCTTATTCAGGAAATCCGCAGACAGTATCATCAGGAGCGCACCGCCGATACAGATGTTGAATTGAAGAACGCTGAAGAAAACTGGGCGCTTGATATTCAGGAAGCAGAAATCATGCCGCGTAAGGTTCTTGTCTATCCGCTGGACTGGGAACGTATCCGTCAGCGCGCAAGAATGCAGGTTCGTGGCGGGGTGGTTGATTTTGAACGTCAGCGTCTTCTGAACAAGCTTGCCGCTGTAAAGGGAACAATCGAGTATCAGCAGCTGCCGCTGAATATGGTTCTTGATGATTTCCGCAGGCGTGCAAAAGTAAATATCATGCTTAATGAGGAAGTTAACCCTGATAAGGAAATTACAATTACCCTGCGCGGATTGTCGCTTCTGGTTGCTTTTGAAACTATTCTTGAGGCCAATAACCTTGAATTTACGGTTAAGGATCAGGCTATTGAAGTTTTTGAAAAGGGAACAAGCGGCAGTTCTGAGATTATTTTCAAGATTTATCAGGTTGCAGACCTTACAACCAAGATGAAGAATTATTATGCTCCGAAGCTCAAAGATGAGAATATAACTGAATGGAGTGATGATGATGATGATGACGACGATGACGAGCAGTGGGTCGCTACCCCATCAAATCTTTCACAACAGATCAAGGACTTTGTTCAGCCTGAAGAATGGTCGAATAATGCCGATACCTATTCAGTTGAGTTGTGGGAGAATAATCTTCTTGTCAAATGTCCGCCCGAACTGCATGAGCAGATAAACAAGTTCCTTGATGACTTACGTAAGTCATCAAAGCTGCAGGTTCTTGTTGAAGGTCGCTTCATGCGTATTACCGATGATTTCGATGAAGAATTCGGCGTCAACTGGACTGGTGTGACATCATATATGAGTACTGACCGGTCGCAGCAGGTACAGCAGTTATTGCAGATTCAGCCATCGACATCCGCTGCTGCCAATACAAATCTGGTAAATACTGCCGGACGGGTTGAAGGTCTTCAGGCACAGGTATTGAGTATTTTCAGCGGTAGTCAGCAGGTCCTTAATAATACGTTTGACTATATGTTAAATAATTTGCAGCTTACTAGTGTCGTAAATGCGGCCAAGAAAACAGAAAAGGGTTCTGTACTGCATAACCCTAAGGTTCTTGTTGCAAATGGCCGTAGCGCCTATGCCCAGGTTATTTCATCAACTACCTATATTTCTTCATATACGATATCAGGCGCTAACGTTATTCCTACTCTGGTTGATCATGCGCAGGGTGTTACATGGGAAGCCCGTCCTATTATCAGTTTTGACAGAAAGTATGTTACAATAAGGTTGCGCCCGGAAATTTCAGAATTATCCTCGGTTCGTCTGGATACGGTGAATGTGACAACGACCTATGGCGATAGTGAAAGACTGCTCTGGACAATAAATTTGCAGAACCCAGTTATGGAAACTACGAAATTTGAAACCAATGCAACAGTTCCTGATGGTGGTACAATTATGGTCGGTGGTTATCTGACAGACGCAAGAAATGAAAGTATGTCCGGTGTTCCGGTGTTGTCAAGCCTTCCGTATGCCGGCCGGTTATTCCGTACAACTTACGATCACCGTGAAGGCAGAAACCGTGTTATTATGGTTACTGCGCGAATTGTTGAACTTGAGGACTAGTAGCGTAATTCATTATATTTACTCGCAGGTTATAATCTGCACGCAATATTAATAAGGAGATACTTGGGATGAAGCTTTGTTTCGGCAAAAAAAATATCATATGCTCAACATTGTTGCTTGTACCAGGCATGTTGTCTTATGGTAAGGTTACCGCCGCTGATGACAATAATATGTCATTGCAGCAGGTTACTGAAGCAGAAATTACTCGTGCCCGCCTTAAGCAGGAAGAACTGAAGAAACGTGCCACGCAGCATATTCTGCGCGGACAGGAGCTTATGCATGCCCGAAACTACAAGCAGGCTCTTGAGGAATTCATGCTGGCTCTCGGGCTTGATCCTGAGAATAAGGAAGCTCTTGATGGTCGCAAGTCTGCCAGGGCATATCTTGAGGCACACTCCACAAGCAATACTGCCACCCAGGCTGTTAATCGTGAAAAGATCAGGCAGCAGTACAGCATAGCTGAGGTTAAGCAGTTTTATTCTTTGGCCCAGAAGTTTTATCAGGATGCCATGGCTGCAACTCCTGCAGTAACTCCTGAGCAGCAGGTGAAGGTTATTTCTTCGCAGATGCATCTTCTTTCGCAGGCTGAGGACTCAGCAATTAAAGCAAGTCTGCGCCTTGAAGGTTTGGGCGCTAATGTTTCAAGCAGTATTGATAAATCAAAAATCAAACAGCTGGTTCTTGATATCAGGGATTACCGTAAAAAGCTCCAGTCTGAGCTTGATGCTACATCACGTACCGAGTCTCTGCAGGAAGTACAGAAAGAAAAGAAGCTGGTTGAGAGTGTTGAAACTGAGCGAAGAAACCGTCTTTTGAGTGAAGCGGCTAAATACATAGACAAGCAGGAATATATTAAAGCGCAAAATATTTATAATCAGTTGTTGCGTGTAAACCCGGGCGATGATCAGGTTAAAAAGCTTAAAACCGAGAGCAGTCGTATGGAACTTCGGGCTCGTACCGATCAGGTAACTGATATGCTTAATGAGCATCGTCGTATTAATATGGAAAATATTGAGCGTTCAACCGTTGCAGAGGTTTCCCTGCGCAATCCACTGAGATTCCCTAGCGACTGGGCATCAATGGTTGAGAGTAAAAAGATCCGTGGCGCTACTGAAGTTGTAGGTATGGCTGTTCAGAAGACTAGACGGGTTCTTGAAAACTCTTATAGCTTTGAGTTTGTGGAAACAGAATTTCAACTGATTTTAGATACTATCCGTACCCGTACAGGTTTGAATATTGTTCCAAGTGGCATTGGCGGTGATTCCTCTGTAATGACAGAATCATTTACTTTTTCATTCAGGGACATGCGCCTTAGCAATATTCTGAAATGGATAACCAGACGTACCGGTCTTCGTTATGATATTGATAGTAACGGTATTGTTAAGATTTTCTCAAAAGAGCAGAGTGCGCAGAAAGCGACAACTACGGTTTACGATATCCGGGATATTGCTTATGCTATTACTGATGCAAAAAAGATGCCGACTGACGATGACGACGACGACGATGATGATGATGATGAAAAGGGTGCTGAGGATACTATCTCCCTTGGTGATATTTTAAAGAACTTTATCAACACCAGTTCAGATACTGAGGGTACAACAAAAATTGATGTTCAGGAAGACGGCCAGCTTATTCTGACAGCAACGCCTGATATCCGCACTCAGATAGAGAAGTTGTTACAGCAACTGCGTACGGCTAAAACTATTCAGGTCTCTGTTTCTGCCCGTTTCCTAACCCTTCAGGATACGTTCTGGGAAGAATTCAAGTCTGAGTTTAAAGACTGGAATAATAGCTATAACTCGGATACAAACGTTCAGATTCAAAACCAGTCACGCAACCAGGGTGGTGCTGCCGTTGGTACTGTCACTTCACGAGGTGTCGCTAATGTGGCAGGTACTGATATCTATACAACTGCCGCCAATGCAACGAACTTTCTTGTGCCGGGGGCAAATAACGGTGCATTTAATCCGCAAACTTATTATACTGAGGTCACCGGTTCATTCTTTAATGGTGATTTTAACGGTATGAACTCAGTTTTTGCCAATGACGTTCCCGGAAACCGAGCTACTGCAGGTTTGATTTATCATATTCAGCAGTTAGGGTTTATTGGTGGATTGCAGTGCCAGTGGTTTCTTCAGATGATCCGTGAATCCAGTCGCGCTGACCAGTTATATGCGCCTCAAGTGGTTGTTTATAACAACAAATATGGCTGGATCAAGTTTGTTCAGAGATGGCCATATATCAGTAATTATCAGGCTGGTGACTCTGACGTTGGTCTTGTTGCGATTCTTAGTTATATTGATCAGGGCTGTACCCTTCAGGTTCGTCCTAATGTAAGTTCTGACAAAAAGTATATTACTGTAGATGCTCAGCCAAGGGTTATTCTTGTTCGTAACCCAGGTACTCAGAACCTTACTTATCAATATGTTACTGCTGCTGGTGTTCCTGTTTTGCCGGTGCATGTATACCCGATTACGATTCCTAATGTTTTCAGGCATGATGCCAAGACTTATGCCATTATTCCTGATGGTGGTGCTATTCTGATGACAGGGCTTTCAACCAACGTTAATGCCCGCGGAAGAACTGGAACTCCATTGTTAGAAGATTTGCCGATTGTTGGTAATGCCTTCTCCTCGCGTTATTATCAGAAGTCAAAGCAGAGCTATGCCTGTTTGATCAGCGCGAAAATGATTATTCTTGATGAAGAGGAATCCAGACAGACGGGTGTTAAATAGTTTTTCTGGTACCGCTATTATTTAAAGTTTTTGATAACCCTGCAGATTTATGCTGCAGGGTTTTTTATTTTATGTTGTTTTTTTACAGTATTTATAGTTTTTTTTGATTTTTCGATCGACTTACTTGTTGGTATTAAAGGGTTTGTGTTGTTTTTTTAATATTTTTCATTGTTATGCTTGTGGTGAAGGGGATAATTTGTTATTATTTAAATCTAAATGGGGGTAATATTATCGGAAATTAAATTAACTAAGTTAAATCTTGGAGGAAAAGAAATGAAAAAGTTTATCGTTGCTGCTCTTGCTGCTGGTGTTCTCCTGGCAACTGGTTGTTGCAAGAAAGAAGGCTGCACCGCTGGAAGCACAGAAAAGAAATGTGACCGCTGCTATACCGAGTACTGCAAGTACATCGGCACACGCATTGCTGATCCACGTGTTCGCGCTGGTGAAGAGGTTACATTCGAAGATGGCACAATTATCCGTAGTGTTCCAAAGAGCAAGATCACAAAGTGGGAAACACCTGCTAACTAGTTTTTGCTTTTGTGCTGAGCTTTGAGACTCCGGTTCTGGCCGGAGTCTTTTTTTTATTTATATGAGTGTTTGCGAGCTTTTATGGTTTGAATTACGGAAATGTTTGGGCTGGCATTTTTGTGTTTTGATGAAAGCCCTGGTGAAATGGCTCTGATCGTAATAACCAAGCAACTGGGCTATATCGCTGATAGGCATTTCCGTTGAACCCAGCAGGAAACAGGCTCTTTTCATTTTGATTTCATTGATAAGGTTTGTAAAACTTTTACGGAAAATTTCCTTTACGACATTGGCTGTTCGCGAGGGGCTGAGGTTAAGTTCTGCAGCGAGGTCGCCAAGGTTGATGCTTTCTGAAAGATGCGTGTTTATGTGGTTTTGGATTTTGCTCTTTCGGGTAGCTGAAAAAGCGGTGTCAGACTGAAGCTGTTTTTCGATGTAGCCAGCCCCCGCCTGAAGCATCTGACACCTGTCTGCATACCAGTCATCTTCTCTTCTATCGGGACTATTAACGACTGTTGCAAAAATCACTCCTGCAAGAGCTCCTGCCAGTTCAACCCTGACGGCGATTTTTTTTAGGCCAAAAGGACAGGTGTGCAGCCACGCGTTTGCGGCAGTTGCAATCTTTTTATCGACTTCCCCCCCTGAGCCGCAAAACATTACGCAACCCTTCCGATTCTTCTTTTTGACTTTCAGGCAAAGCTGGTTGGCATGGTTTTTCATCTCAAATGACTGCTCGAGTTTTAGGGTATAGTCGTGGTAGCAGATATCCATACCGGTGATATTCTGCAAACTTTGCAGGTATTCATTGATTGTCTTTGATAAAGTATCCAAAATCGTGCTCACATTGTAATATATAACTAGAAACAGTTTAATTATACAATAAATAGATGGCTTTATACAATATTTATTAACATATTTGGAGTAAAATTTGTATGAAGTAGTGTCTTTGTGGTTTTTTTGCTGTTTCTATGATTTTAAATGTTTTATATAATATTTCCGGGAGAATCTTATGGGTTCAGTATTTGAGACAGTTGAGCATAGTGTGGACTTATGTGTGGTTGGTGGCGGTATGTCAGGTTATGGCGCGGCGCTTGCGGCGGCTAATCATGGCGTAAAGGTGCTGCTGATGCATGATCGGTCGGTGCTGGGTGGGAATGCCTCCAGTGAGGTCAAAATGCACATTTGTGGAGCTGATACACATAATTCTAATGCGAATTTGCGTGAGACCGGGCTTATGGAAGAACTGCGTCTCAAGAACGTCTACCACAACCCGGAGGAGAGCTATTCACGCTGGGATGTGCTATTATATGAAGATATACGCTTCCATCCAAATATCACGTTGCTGCTCAACTGTAGTTGTCTTGATGCAGAGATGAAGGACGGGAGGGTTGTTTCTGTTACCGGCTGGCAGATTCAGAGTGAGTTATACCATAGGGTTGAGGCAAAGTGGTTTTCTGACTGCTCGGGTGATGGCATACTTGCACCGCTTACTGGGGCGGAGTTCCGCATCGGTTGTGAGGCTAAGTCTGAATATGATGAAGCGCTCGCGCCTGATGAGGCCAATGATGATACTATGGGGCAGACCCTGATGTTTTCTGTAAAGGACTGCGGCAAACCGGTTAGATTTATTGCGCCTGAGTGGGCAAATGAATATCTTTCCTGTGATGATCTACCGCAGGGGCTTAAGGGGCATGGGCATGGCTGGTTTAACGGCAAGGTTGGCTACTGGTGGATTGAGCTTGGCGGCAAGAATGATACTATTCACGAAAATGAGTATCTGCGGGATGAACTGCTGAAGGTCGTTTACGGGGTGTGGGATCATCTGAAGAATCACTGTGAGCGCAAGGCTGCGCTTGATAATTTCGCTATCGACTGGGTAGCGTCGCTGCCGGCCAAGCGTGAGAGCAGGCGTTATATTGGCGGGTATGTCCTGAACGAGAATGACCTCGAGACGGGGCGGCAGTTTGAGGATAACATTGCGTATGGCGGTTGGTCGATGGATAACCATGACCCGGCAGGTTTTCATGCTGTCCGCTCAGGCCGGGCGGCAACGCATTTCCATAAATGTCAACCTGGCTATGGCATTCCTTGGCGTTGTCTGTATTCAAAGAATGTGCCGAATCTTCTCTTTGCCGGACGTAATGCCAGTATGTCGCACATGGCGATGAGTTCAACGCGTGTCATGGCGACCTGTCTTATCATGGGGCAGGCGGTTGGCACGGCGGTCGGGGTGATGAAAAAGAATAAGCTGCAGAATCCTTCGGAGGTTGGCGGGTGTATTAAAGAGTTGCAGCAGACGTTACTGCTTGATGATGCGTATATCCCTGCAATTCCCATGGCGATACCTGAATTTTGTAAAGAAGGCAAACTCTATGAGGAGTCAGGCAATATTCCTGTTTCCAGTATAGAAGCTGTTCGTGACGGCTTTAGCAGACAGGTTGGCGATGTAGCGCATGGCGTGCGGATTAATGAAGGTGACAGGATTGTTTATGAATTTGCCACGCCAGTCAAAGCGGATAAAATTTTCGTCGCTTTTGACAGCCAGCTTAATATTGATATTGCTTTCTCGGCAGTCAGTGACCGGGTTAATGTCATGCCTAAAGCCTTGCCGAGGGAATTTGAAATTGAGGTTAAGGTTGGCGGAAAATGGGAGTCAGTCCTCGAAAAAAGCGAGAATTATAACCGCCATTACCTGCTGGAGCTTGACCGGGAAATTGAAGGGGCGCGGCTGAATATCAATAAGTTTTGGGGCAATAGTGAGACAAATATGCTTTATTCGTTTGTAATTCTCTAAGCGCCGGACATTGTTAATTATTGCCGGATATGATTTTACGGATTACACTTGACTTACGTCTCACAAGCGGTATTATTTGAAGTGTCAGCCGGATTATATCAACCGGTGGGCAAGCCAAAGCTACCGTGAATTATTTGCTAACGGGGGCGGGCCGGTAAGGTCCGCACCTTTTTTTATTAACTTATTTTTCCATTGTCCTTTTGTAAGTACAGTAATGAGGATTGTTTATGAATAGTGAAGAACTTGTCAGGTTGGCCAGCAGTCTCCATATGGAGAAGGGCATTGACCGTGATATTCTTTTTGAAAGCCTTGAGGCTGCTCTGGTTTCTGCTGCACGTAAAAAGTACAGCGAGATTGAAGAATTGCGTATCCGTATTGACCGCGACAACGGCGATATTCACCTGCTTGACGGTGATATTCCGGTCAAGGTTCTTGAGCCTAGCGAGTTTGGTCGCATTGCAGCCCAGACAGCAAAGCAGGTTATGATCCAGCGTATCCGTGAAGCTGAGAGTGACGTGGTTTACACTGACTATCAGGACAAGGAAAACACACTTGTAAACGGTACTATCAGCCGTGTTGAGCGGGGAACGGTGGTTTGCAATATCGGTAAGGCCGATGGTATTCTGCCGCGTCAGGAGCAGATTCCATCTGAGAACTACCGCCCGAATGAGCGTCTGCGCTGCTATGTTGTGCAGGTCAAGAAGAAGGGTAACAAGGTTATGATTATCCTCTCGCGTACTCACCCGAATCTGGTGCGTGAACTCTTCGAGCTTGAAGTGCCGGAAATTTACGAGCATATTGTTGAAATCAAGGGTATTGTCCGTGAGCCTGGCTACCGTACCAAGCTTGCTGTATACAGCTCAGACAGTCGTGTTGACGCGGTTGGTGCCTGTGTCGGTATCCGCGGCAGCCGTATCCGTAACATTGTTGAAGAACTCAGCGGCGAGAAGATTGATATCGTCCGCTGGAACGAGAATGACGAGATCTTTATCCGTAACGCCCTCTCGCCGGCCGAGGCGGAATCAATTGAATTTGACAAGCGCCGCAACCGTGCGCGGGTGATTGTGAACGACGATCAACTTTCACTGGCAATTGGCCGCAAGGGTCAGAATGTCCGTCTTTCAAGCAAACTGACGGGCTGGGATCTGGATATTATGACTGTTGACCAGCACCACCAGTGGCGCGAGAAGGGTCGTACCGAGATTGAGTCGCTGCCCGGTGTTGGCGACCAGACAATCAACAATCTCTTTATTGCCGGCTTTGAGTCATTCCAGGATATTGTTGAGCTTGGTGTTAGCGAGCTTCTGCAGATTAAGGGTATTGCCGAGAAGAAGGCTGAAGAAATTTATAATTTTGCACTCGATGGTTTCCAGAAACGTCTGGCTGATGACAAGCAGGCTGCGGCTGAAGCTCGTGAAAACCGCAAGCAACCAGGCAAGAAGGCTGATGTTAAGAAAGAAGCGTCTCTTGAAGACGCGCTTGTTTCTGATGAAGCTGTCAGTGAAGATAAACCGGAGGCGGATGATCTTGAGTCTGCTCTGGGGGCGGGTACAGAAAATTAGGCCGGGGCTGGAAAATCCGGGTAAATTTTCTGCTTGATATTGCGCTTTAGCTTATTTTATGTAAAATCAGCATATTAATACCCGGTAATGAGTGTATTTGGGTGTTATTTTGAGTTATATACAGCTTTACGGGAAAAATAGATGCGTTTTTACGAATTAGCGGCAAAAATAGGTATTGAAAAGAAGGACATCGCCGTTCTTCTTGAGTGCGCCAATGAAAAAGGCTTTGACGTTAAAAACTCACTTGCTACTGTGGGTAATGATGTCATTAAATGGGCTGAGGCCCATTCTGATGATTTGGCGGCAAGGGTTGTTGAAGCCAAGGAAAAGAAGAAGCCGGTAAAGAAACGCGTCTCTGTGCGTAAAAGCGCGCCGAAGAAAAAGTTGGCAGATTCAGAGTCTTCGGCATCTGTTGAGGATAGTCAAGAACAGAGCCAGGCAGAAAAGAAAGTCGAAGAGAAGAAGCCGGAAAAGGTTGTTGAGCCGGTTCGGGTTCAGGCACCGGTTGCCAGAGAAGTGAAGCCGGCTGAGAAATCTGAGCATAAGCCTGCGCCAAAATTTGCGCCGAAAAAGCCAGTCAGGGAAGAATCCGCTCCTGTGGCAAAAAACATTGCGCCGACCAAGGAAGATCTGGCCAAGTATTCCAAGCCAAATAAGTCGTTTAAAGCAAAGTCCGCTCCGGCCAAGAAGAAAGCTTCCGGAACTGAACTTAAGCTTTCCCCAAATAAGGCTCCTGCTCCAAGCGCTGGAAGTCAGGTTGTTCTTGATAATTCCAGCCGTGAAGACCACCATACCGGTGCCAAACACAAGCGTGCCGACTTCAAAGGTCATATGTCAACACCTGAATTGCCGGCGATATTCTCATCAATGGATTCAGAGTATACCCGCAGTATTCGCAGCTCAGGCGGCAGAAGCCGAGGACGCGGACATGGCGGTCAGGGTGGTGGACGTAAAGGTGGAAAGAACAAACGCACAAGCCAGCAGCCGCAGCAGCGGGATCCGAATTCAGTAGCAATTCTTAGCCGTGCGATGACCCTGCGTGATCTTTCGGTTGCTCTTGGGGTAAAGCTCAACTCAATCATGGGTTACTTTATGAAGAGCGGCCAGATGTTTGGCGTGAATGACATTCTTGGTGAAGACGAAATCGTAGTTGTTGCCGAAGAGTTTGAAATTCCATACGAATGGAAGAAGGAAGAAACTCTTGAGCAGCAGCTTGAAAAAGAACTTGAAGAACAGGAAGCTGCCAGCTCTCAGGATAAAAAGGTTACCCGTCCGCCGATTGTCACATTTATGGGACACGTTGACCATGGTAAGACTTCGCTGCTTGATAAAATTCGCGAGACCCGTGTGGCGGAAGGTGAATCTGGCGGTATTACCCAGCATATCGGTGCCTATACCGTTGAGAAAAACGGCCATGAAGTAACTTTTCTTGATACTCCCGGTCACGAAGCATTTACCCAGATGCGCGCGCGCGGTGCCAACCTTACTGACGTTACTGTTCTGGTGGTTGCGGCTGATGACGGTGTTATGCCTCAGACCAAGGAAGCATATTTCCATGCCAAGAACGCCGGTGTGCCGGTTGTTGTTGCCATTAATAAATGTGATATGGCCAGTGCCAACCCAGATAAAGTCCGTCAGGAACTCTCAACTCAGCTTGAGCTGCTTCCGGAAGAGTGGGGCGGTAATACTGGCATGATTGAGGTTTCTGCGTATACCGGTCAGGGAATTGATGACCTTCTTGAGCGTATTCTGCTTGAAAGTGAGATGTTGGAGCTTTCGGCAAATCCTGAACGTAACGCGGTTGGCTTTGTTATCGAATCCGAGATGACTGAGAACCGCGGTGTTGTTGCCACCATGCTGGTTCTTGACGGAACACTGCGTCGTGGTGATATCCTTCTTACCTCCAACGGTTACGGCAAGGTCAAGCTGATGTATGACTGGAACGGTAACACCACCGAAGAGGGTGGACCGAGTACAGCGGTATCGGTTGTTGGTCTTAATGCTGTTCCTGAGGTTGGTGACAAGGTCTTTGTGGTTGAGGATATGGTCAAGGCCCGTAAGCTTTCGGAAGAGCGTGAGAATGAAAACCGTAACAAGGCTCTTACGCGCCAGAAGCGTCAGCACGTTACACTTGAAAACCTTACCGCTTATCTTGCTGAAGGTGAAAAACGTGAGCTTAATGTTATTATCAAGGCTGACGTTACAGGCTCGCTGGAAGTGCTGCAGAATACACTTGAAGATCTCTCTACTGATGAGGTCGGTATTAATATTATTTACTCCGGTGTTGGTGGTGTGACCCAGGCCGATGTTATTCTGGCTGACGCGTCAGACGCACTTATTGTCGGCTTCCATGTTGTTGCTGACTCGGTTGCTAAGCTCCAGGCTACTTCGCACAATGTCCAGATCAAGGTTTATCATATCATCTACCGCCTGATTGAGGATATGAGGGCTGCGCTTGAAGGTATGCTGCCACCGGAAGAGAAAGAAGTTATCCGGGGTGAGGTTGAAATCCGCGAGGTATTCCGCTCAAGTAAACTTGGTAATATTGCCGGTTGTTATGTTACAGACGGCGCTATCAACAGAAGTTGCCGTGTTCGCCTTATCCGTGAGAACGTGGTTATTTATGACGGAAAAATTGATGGCCTGCGTCGTTTCAAGGACGAAGTCAAGGAAGTCCGCAGCGGCTTTGAATGTGGCCTGCGTATTGTCGGCTACGACGATATCAAGGTCGGCGACAGACTTGAAGCTTACGAAATTGAAGAGATCGCCAGAACACTTGATTGATTTTGTTATAGTAACAAAAAATATTTATGAAACAGGTGCTGTCCGTGCAGTACCTGTTTTTATTTTGCGAATATTCTCGTTTGTTTATTTGGCCTGAATTGCTTTTTTGGTAATGTTAATGGCATTGGCTAAAAATAATTTTTCACGCTCTGTTTAAGTTACAGCGGAATTTATAATTATAATTAATGTTTGGGGATTAGTTAAAATTATGTTTTTTCGGTTATAAATCCTTAAACATATTGACTATGCAAGGCTGAAGCATATAATCTGGCATCGATAGGTAAATAGAGCGGCGTCCGGCCTAAACCGGATGCCGATTTATATTTATATTTTAAAGCAATGTATTTGTTTATTTATTTGTTTTCTAAGGAGTTAGAAAAATGCCCAGGAGCCATCCGCTAGAAAAAACCCGTAACATCGGTATTATGGCGCACATCGATGCCGGTAAAACCACCACCACCGAGCGTATTCTTTACTATACCGGACGTAGCCACAAGATCGGTGAAGTTCACGATGGCGCTGCTACCATGGACTGGATGGAGCAGGAGCAGGAACGTGGTATCACAATTACTTCAGCGGCAACGACCTGCGAGTGGAAAGAGCACATGATTAACATCATCGACACTCCCGGACACGTTGACTTCACTGTTGAGGTTGAACGTTCACTGCGTGTTCTGGATGGTGCGATTGGTCTGTTCTGTGCTGTTGGCGGTGTTGAGCCTCAGTCAGAAACAGTCTGGCGTCAGGCTGAGAAATACTCTGTTCCTCGTATCGGTTTTGTCAACAAGATGGACCGTCTGGGTGCGGACTTCTATAATGTTATTGAAGCTATCGAGCGCGAACTTGGTGCAAATGCTGTGCCGTTTGTTCTGCCGATCGGTTGTGAAGCCCAGTTTAAGGGTATTGTTGACCTGGTTAAGAACAAGGCAATTCTTTATGATAATGACGATGGCATGAAGTTTGAAGTTGCTGACATTCCGGCTGATATGGTTGAAGAGGCTGAAAAGTGGCGTCGTAACCTTATTGAGAAGGTCAGTGAATGTGATGAAGCTCTCCTCGAGAAGTTCTGTGGTGATGAGCCGATCACTGAAGAAGAGATCCGCAATGCAGCACGCGAAGCAACCTTCCAGCACATGATCTGTCCTCTGTTCTGTGGCAGTGCGTTCAAGAATAAGGGTGTTCAGACTCTCCTTGATGCTGTTATCTATTATCTGCCAAGCCCGGTTGACCTTCCTCCAATCAGCGGTAAGTGCCTTACAACTGATGAAGAAGATACACGCGTTCCAAAGGATGATGGCAGTCTGGCTGCTCTTGCCTTTAAGATCATGGCTGATAAGCACATTGGTAAGCTGGTTTTCGTTCGTATCTACTCTGGTATTCTTAAAGCCGGTTCTTATGTTCTTAACGCTTCATCAGGCAAAAAGCAGCGTGTTGGGCGTATCGTTAAGATGCACGCTAACCGTCAGGAACAGGTTGATGATCTTTATGCTGGTGATATTGGTGCGGTTGTCGGTCTTTCTGACACTGTTACCGGTGATACTCTCTGTGATGAAGATCATCCGATTCTTCTTGAAGCTATCGACTTCCCGGCTCCTGTTCTTTCTATCTCAGTTGCTCCACAGGAACGTTCTGACCGCGACAAGCTCGGTAAGGCTCTTTCTAAGCTTGCTGAAGAAGACCCAACCTTTATGGTTGCTACTGACCCTGAAACAGATGACACTATCATCTCTGGTATGGGTGAGCTTCACCTTGATATTATTGTTGACCGTCTCAAGCGCGAATTCAAGGTTAATGTTGATGTTGGCGCTCCGCAGGTTGCATACCGTGAAACCGCGACAGCTACTGTTGAACACCGCTTGAAATACTCTAAGCAGTCTGGTGGTCGTGGTCAGTTTGCTGAAGCTTCAATTATTCTTGAGCCTCGTGATCCGGGCGAAGGTTTTGAGTTTGTCAACCAGATCGTTGGTGGTGCTATTCCTAAAGAATACATTCCGCCGATTGAGAAGGGTATCGTTGAAGCAATGAAGCAGGGTGCCTGGGCTGGTTATCCGGTTGTTGATGTTCGCGTTCGTCTGGTTGATGGTAAGTACCATGAAGTTGACTCATCTGAGCAGGCCTTTAAGCTTTGTGGCTCAATGATCTTCAAAGAAGCATTCATCAAGGCAAGCCCGCAGCTGCTTGAGCCGGTTATGAGCGTTGCTATTACTACACCTGAAGAATTTTCTGGTACAGTTACCGGTAACATCTGTTCAAAGCGCGGTCGTGTCAGCGGTATGGATACACAGGGTAATGCTCAGATCATTAAGGGTTATGTTCCGCTTGCCAACATGTTCGGTTATGCAACCGACCTGCGTAACGCATCGTCAGGCCGTGCAAGCTTTACCATGCAGTTTGAACGTTATGAAGCTGTACCGTTCAGCATCGCAGAAGAAGTTATCGAAGAGAAGAAGAAGCGTAACGCTGCCAAATAAAGCTCTCGAAAATAAAGTATTAAGAAAGCCGCCGGTTAATTCCGGCGGCTTTTTGTTTAATCGTGTTCTGCAGGTGTGAAACTTACTTTAAAATTTGTACGGTTGGTTGCGAAATCAGATAAAGGTATTTTTAACGTTGGTGTAAGTTATCAGGTTTTATAATAAACGTTATCCCTGCAGTGCAGCGCGGACGATTTCTTCGAGCGTTAATGACGGATTGGCGGTTATTACTTTTTCTACGCGCGCGCTTGCTTCCTTGGCTGGTACTCCCATCGCTTCAAGTGCCATGACCGCGTCTGCGCCGATTCCGCCGATTGCCGGGATGTCTGAGGCGTCTGAGGCCGGCAGCATGGTCTTGGCGCCTTTAAGCTCAAGGATAATCCGCTTGGCTGTTTTATCACCAATGCCCTTGATCTTTTTCAGGGCGGTGGTGTCCTGTTTTTCAATTGCGATGATAAAATCCTGCGGCGTGGTTGAGGAAAGAATTTGTATTGCCGTTGCCGCACCTACTCCTGAAATATTAATCAGTGTGCGAAATAATGAGCGCTCGTCTTCAGTGAGAAAGCCAAAAAGAAGCATCGCGTCTTCACGTACTACCAGATGGACAAGGAGCGTTATTTCCTTAGCAGCCTCAAGACGGGAGGTTGTTGACAGCGGCGCGGTAATATCCCAGCCAACCCCGGAAGTTTCAATTATGATTTTACCCGGCATGACCCGGTAGATTTTTCCGCGAAGATGATTGTACATAAAATATATTCCCTCAAAGGCTGTTGTGTGTTAAAATAATGACATAGTGAAATGATACATATATTGGTGGAGTATAACAAGTGTCGGATCTTGAGAGTGAGATTAAAAAGTCACCGGCTTGTCTGGCGGTGTCATCTGTTTTGGGCAGGTTGCGTTTGGCAGCAATTTTTTCATTGGTGTTAAACTGTCTCTTTGGCGGTTTGGCATTAGGTGGAATTGCTTTGCTTGTTGCGGTTGCCGGTTATTATGCAAATTACTGGTGGCTGATTTTTTCTGTTGGCCTGATTCTGGGCGTTTTAATTACGCTGATTCTTAATTTGAAATTCTGGTCATTTCCTGATATTGCTAGTGCCGGGAGGTATGTTGACCGAACACTCGGTTTGAAGGGCATCGGAATGACTATCGCCGATAGCGGTACGGGGCAATCCGGTTATTGTCAGGAATTTCTCAGTCAGGCTAATTGTCTGACACGTGATATTGCGGCCTGTCCTGTTAGTGTGTGGCCTAAGTTTGGAAGCTATATTCTGCTGCCGGTTTTTTTTGTGGCAATTGAGATGGCAACGTTGTTTTTATCCGTTGGGGATGGTGGCTATAGTGGTGTTGCTTCAGATAATTCTGGACAGAATTTTATCACCCTGATTGATGTTGATTCAATTAAAGATCTTACTGACAAGGCGAAAAAGAAAATTGATGTCCCGCAGGATAATATTTTGCTATCAACGTTTCTTTCTGGCAAGGGGCAGCCAAGTAAGACCGCGCGTGAAAGTGATGGCGTAGGTGATTCTGAAATAAAGGGAAGGAATGGTGCGGTTTCTGGTGGTGGGGGGATTCTGGATGTTATTGCTGACTCCGCTGTTAATACCGAATTTTCGAGGATTGATCTTTCTGATATGGTCGTGGCTGTGCCACCGCGTTACCGCGAGGTGGTCAGGAAATACTTTCAGCTTATCAACGACCGGCAAGGGCTTGCTGGCGGGGAGGGCAGGTAGCTATGGAGTTGCTTGACAGAAATCTGCGCGACCGTCTTGAGCGCCTGACGGTATTGGCTAAAAAATTTGGGCATTCCTCAAATTTCGGGACAGCCAAAAGTCATCGCCGCGGTTATTCGCCAGAGTTCAGTGATTACCGGGAGTACTGCTCTGGTGATGATCCCCGCTTCATTGACTGGAATCTCTTCGGCAGGCTTGACAATCTTTACCTTAAATTATTTCTGGCTGAGGATGACCTTATTCTCAGACTGATAATTGATTGCAGTCCAAGCATGAGCTATAAATTTTTTACCTCAAAGCAGATTGCAGCGGCACTTGGTTATGTTGCGCTTGCTTCTGGCAACAGGCTTCAGTTTCTCTTCTGCCGTGGTGTGGAAGTAACCTCTTCACAGATAATGCGTGGCAAGAGCCAGTCGGGGCGTATGCTTGAGATGCTCAGAAAACTAGAACTTGAAGGAGAATTGCAGCCGCTTTTTCTCAGAAAGAAATTACTCAGGATGCAGAATCAGGGTATAAATGTTTTCCTTTCAGACCTTCTTGCCCCTGCCGGGACCGATCTTCTTTCATCAGTAATTAATACGATAAAGTCTGCCTCGGTTTTTTGCCGGGACTTTTATCTGGTTCATATCATGTCCGAGCAGGAAGTTAACCCTGCTTGTCAGAACGGTCAGGTTTTTGTCGATCAGGAGACTGGCGATGAAATCAAATTACGCAACAGGTTTGATCTTGACGCCTATAAAAATGTGCTTAAAGAATTTCGTGACACTGCCAGACAGGAAGTGGTGCGCAGGGGTGGGGGGTATACCTTTGTAAATTCCGGCCGACCGGTGCTTGAAGCGGTTTCGGCGCTTTGCCGGGGGACGGGCCTTCTGGGGCGGTGATAAAAAACAGGGCAGACTTCTTGAGCCTGCCCTGTTTGAACGTGTCGTCTGATTATCTGCTATTTTATACCGCGTGTTCAGGTAGAACAGCTTTGGTCAGCTCTTCAAGACCAATACGGTCGATCATCCTGCCAAGACGCTCGCGGGGCTTGGCGTTCTGCTTGAAGAACTCAACTATCGCTTCCACGACATTCTTCACGTCATCGTCGGAAAGACCAATCGCGATCTTTTCGGCCAGACGTGGACGTGCGCCAGCGCAGCCGCCAACATAAACATCCCAGCCATCCTTCTTGCCAACCAGGCCAATATCCTTGATCGAGCTTTCTGCACACTGGTTTGCACAGCCTGAAACACCAAGCTTCATCTTGCCCGGAAGCTCCATGCCATGGTACTCTTCGTCAAAATACATGCCCATGCCGAGACTGTCGCGCTGCCCGCGTTTGCAGAAAGTTGTGCCGGGGCAGGCCTTGACACTGCGCACACATAATCCGACCGCCGCACCTGGATTCATGTCATGCAAATCATTCCAGACATCATCAACCTGCTCTTCCTTGAGGCCGACGATCGCAATTCGTGAAGCGCTGGTTACCTTGAGCGCCGCCGCCTGATATTTTTCAGCAACATCAGCCAGCATGCGTAGCTGAGCCGGAGTGACCACACCACAGGGAATATGCGGTGCAACCGCGTAAGTCTGACGGTCTACCTGTAAAATTGCGCCTTTTTCTCCATCCTCTAACATTTTTTTCCTTTCATTTGTCTTAAACCACAAAGTTTTCGGTAAAAGTTGCGCCAGCCCAGTGGGGATTGTGGAACGGGACAAGCGGCGTATTTCTACTACAAATGTTACATATCTGAAATATATAAGCAAGATATTACATAAATACAGCGCCGCGTCAACTTAATAATACTGCGTTGGTGTCATTAGTGTGCTTTTTTGTTCTTTTGTGGGTTGAAAAATGTTAATGCAGTTAAATTTATTTATAGTTGGCTAATTTTTTTGGATTTTTACTCATTTTTTAGTATGATATGTAATAAAATAGTCTTAATTATACTTTTTTTGAAAGAATACTCTGGGAAGTGGAAATTACTTTGCGGTGTATTATCTTGAAATTCAGGTTTTAGCTTTTTTACTCTGGTTTTCAATAGATTAGTGCAGGTTGCTGAATGGAAGATATTCAGGAGGTTTCAAGGGTTTTAGTCATTGACGATGATGTGGATTCTTTGGATCTGTTTCATTTTCATCTGGCTAATGAGCAGAGGGAGGTCTGTACTTTCTCTAATCCTTCAGTTGCCATTGACAAGCTCAGGACTGAAAAGTGGGATGTTGTTATTACTGATATAATGATGCCGGAGATTGATGGCTTCACAATCATAAAGACCGCCCGTCAGAGTATACTTGAGATTCCCTGTATTGCAATTACCGGATACGGGACTGTGCAGAGCGTGAAAAAAGCACTTGAAATAGACTGCTTTGGCTACATAAATAAACCATTTGACTGGACTTACCTGCGTCATCTGGTCGATAAAGCCATAGTGTGTATTAATCGTTACCGTCGTCAGCATGGTTTACACTGAAAACTGTTTTGACGCCATAAAAGTTAATATTTTTTAGATTGTAATAATAAATTGTAGATATTGGAGGCTTGCTGAAAATGGGTACTACCACACGTGTTTTAATCGTTCTTAACGTTCTTGTTGCGTTGTTCATGGCAGCAGCAGCGGTTACTGTTTTTGGTAAGCAGACTTACTGGGTAGAGCAGACCAGAAAGAGTGTTGACGAAGGCAACCGTATGTACAAGACACTCAAGTCTGAAAACGAACGCCTTGAGATGGAGCTTAAGAAGGTTACAAGTGAGTCTCTTGAGGCTAAGAAGAACTTTGAGAGTGCGAACCTTGAGCGTCAGAATCTGCGCAAGCAGAACACCAACCTGACCAACTCACTCAAGGAAAAAGAAGCGTCAATGCGTAGTATCAATGATACCATCAAGGAATTGAAGGTTATCGTCAGCAAGAAAGAAAAGCGTAATGACGAATTGCAGGCTCACCTTGACCAGGAAGTTCGCCGCAACAGCGCATCTGTAAAGGAAGCTGAATGGCATCAGTCACAGGCTATTGAACTTGCCAGTGAGAACCGTGAACTTGAGAGCGAAATGATGCAGCTTGCCAAGAGCAACGCCGAGCTTGTTCGCCGTGTTACTCTTCTTTCAACCCAGATTGAGAAATATGTAAGCCGTTATGGTGCTGATCCTGATTCAAGTGTTGCCACCGCCGGTGTTGCGATTAACGGCCGTGTTCTTCAGATAGACCCTTCACTTGACCTTGTTATCCTTTCAGTCGGTTCACGTGACAAAGTTGAGAAGGGAATGGAGTTTGTGATTTCACGCGGTGATTCATACATCGGCAAGGTTCGTATCGCCAATGTCTATGACGATATGTCTTCAGCCAAGATTCTGCCAGGTATGACCAAGGACGGCGGAGAAATCAAGGTTGCTGACGCAGCGACAACACTCGACTGATTATCGCGTTATGCCTTTTTACCGCTGACGGCGGTTGTTGTTGAGAGTTAACTAACCAGAGGGTTAATGGAATGTCAAAAGACGACTATGGAATTTACCGTAAACCGACATTGGGGGTGGTTGTAACCTGGTTGGCGGTTGCTGCGGCTATATTCTTTGGCGCTTATTCTGTTAAGATGAAGTCACGTCTCGCTCAGGCCATGCGTGAAGCGAAAGAGGCTAATCAGGAGCTTGAAGAGTACAAGATCGCAATGTACCGTCAACAAGCTGACATCCAGTCTTTGAAGGTGTCGCTTGCCAGAAATGCTGCAAATGCAGACCTTGTTCCGGCTGGTGATGTTTCTCTTAAACCTGAGCTTGGGGCAAATTCCTATAGCGCTGCTCCGGTAGAAGTTTCTGCTGAAAAAGCTCAGACGGTTGCGGTTCCCAAGGTTTTTGCTTCAGATAACCGTGAAACGGCGACTGTTGCTGCTACTCAAAGTGCTGGTAGCAAGCAGACTAAGAGCGTGTCTGGGGATAACAATGTTACTGAAAATAATCTCAAGCCGCAGGTTGAAGAATCGGCAAGGCTTGCAGGTGAGATTCTGACCTATAATCCTGATACCAGAAGGGCATATCTGAGCTTGGGTTCTGCCAATGGCGGGATTCAGCCCGGAAGCCGTTTCACTGTCTGGCGCGGGGACAAGTATGTTACTGATATCAGGGTGCTGAAAGTTTTCAGTGTTACCAGTACCTGCGAAATCCAGGGGCCGACCCCGATTGGTTTGCGTCCTGGCGATATTGCAAGAATTGCCAAAGGAATATAATTTTAAATTGACATAAATCCCTGTGGGGAATTGTTGAATGCCAAGGAGTTGCTATGAGTGATGATGAACTGCGTCTTGATGATGAGCCTACATTGAATCTTGATGATGAATCTTTCATGATTGATGATGATGAGCCAACTATGCCTATTGATGATGACGAGTTGGTCGTTGATGAAGCAACCGAAGAGCTTGACCTTTCTGATAATGAGGTCGATTATCATGGGGATGAAGATGAAATTGTTGCTCTGCCGCTGCAGCCGCAGATTGCTCCCCAGAGTGTGGTTGTTCCGAGTGCCGGTGCTTTCAACGCTCTGCTTGTTGTTTCGCTGGTTGCTTACGTTGGCGCGGCGGCGATTCTGCTCTGGCGCCTTTCCGGGTATTTGCCTGAGGGTACCCTTCCTTGGTAGGGCATATTTAATAAGTAATATTTAGATTTATGCGGGCGGGACCTTGTGTTTTGCGCCCGCTTTACAACTTTATGTGTAATCGGGTATTCTATGATTCTTTTTGACCGGCTTATTGGGATGTTCAGCCACGATATGGGTATCGACCTTGGAACGTGCAATACTTTGGTGTATGTGCGCGGCAAGGGTGTGATGCTTTGTGAGCCGTCGGTTGTTGCTGTCTGGAAGGGGACTAACAAGGTCCTTAATGATGGTAAGGCGGTTGGTATCAGGGCTAAGCGTATGGTTGGCCGTACCCCCGGAAACATTGTCGCAGTCCGTCCGCTCAAGGATGGTGTTATCGCCGATTTTGAGATCACTGAGGCGATGCTCAGTTACTTTATCCGGAAAGTCCATAATTACAATTCATGGCGCGCAAGTCCGCGGGTTGTTATCTCAGTTCCAAGTGGAATCACCGAAGTTGAAAAACAGGCGGTGCATATGTCGGCTTCACGTGCCGGTGCGCGAAAAGTTTATCTTATTGAAGAACCAGTTGCAGCGGCTATTGGCGTGGGTATGCCCATTAACGAGCCAGTAGGCAACATGATTGTTGACATCGGTGGCGGTACGACTGAGGTGGCGATTATCTCGATGCTCGGGATGGTCTCGTATGATAGTCTGCGAATTGCCGGCGATGAGCTTGATGAGGCAATTATCAATTACATGAAACGTCAGCATAATCTGGTTATTGGTGATGCGACGGCGGAGCGGGTAAAAATCGAGGTTGGCAGTGCTTTTGCGCTTGATGAGGAGCTTACCACTGAGGTTATGGGACGTGACCAGGTTAAGGGTTTGCCGCGTTCAATAACTGTCCGCAGTGAAGAGATACGCGAGGCGATAAAAGAGCCTGTCGACCAGATTGTGACCTCTGTGCTTAATACGCTTGAGAGTGCGCCGCCGGATCTGGCTGGTGATATTTATACGCGCGGTATTTTTCTTGCCGGTGGTGGTGCGATGCTGCGCGGTCTTGATAAGCTTATTACCAAGGAAACCAGGGGTATACCGGTGCATATTCCTGAAGATCCGCTGCGTGCGGTTGTGCGTGGTACGGGGATATTCCTTGAAGAGATCGACGATTTTGGTAAAGGTCTTGAAAGTCATAGTAGCGACTAGTTGTTAAATTAAAGGTAAAATGAAATATGGGAATTGGAGTATATAACGCCTATAAATGGTGGCTTAAACGTATTTTCCGGTTTATGTGCGATATCAAGTATTATGGCAGGGAAAATCTGGTTGAGGACGGTCAGCTTATTGTCGCCTCAAACCATGTCAGTTATTTTGATCCTCTGCCGCTGGGGACAACTTTCAAGCGTCCGCTGGGTTTTATGGCCAGAAAGTCACTTTTTGAAAGCAAGCTTCTGAGCTTTATTATTCGCAACGTTTATGCCTTTCCGATTGATCGTGAAAAGGGAACAAAAGGTGCGCTGAAAGCTTTTGCCAAGAGGCTTGAGCAGGGGCGGGCGGTAGTTATATTTCCCGAAGGCACACGCTCTGACTGTGGTAAATTGCAGGAACTTGAACCTGGGGTAGGGTTGCTTGCTACCAGATCAGGCGCGCCTATCCAGCCGGTTTATATTATGGGTACCTGGTTTTGCTGGCCCAAGGGCGCTAAGTTTTTCAAGTTCGAACCACTTAGGATCTACGTTGCACCGCCAATCTATCCCAAAGAGAATCTTGAGCGTTCAGAGAAACGTGAAGAGCAGAAAAGAATCACCACCGAGCTTGCCAATGTTCTCAAGGAACTCGAGGAAAAAGCCTGGGCTGAATATCCGCACCATAAACTAAAGAAGAAATAGTTTGTGACTACAAGCATCGTTACTGGTTGCGTCACAATAATAGTAGGTGGTATGGATACGTTCATTCATCTCTCTTCACGCTGTCTGTACCGGACGAGACTTGCTTTAGTTGCAATGCAGGGATTTACATAGGAGAATATAATGCAGAGTGTTGACCATCCGCTTGATGAAGATTTCCGTAATATGGACCCGTGGCGGATGTTTCGGATCATGGCAGAGTTTGTTGACGGATTTGAGCAGATGACACGCCTTGAGGTTGGTGTCAGCATTTTTGGTTCGGCCAGAACACCTGAGGATAATAAGTATTACAAGATGGCCAGAGAAGTGGCCAAGTTGCTGTCAATGGCTGGTTATAACGTGATTACTGGCGGTGGCGGCGGGATTATGGAAGCTGCCAACCGTGGTGCCAAGGAGAGCGGTTGTGGCACGACAGTCGGGCTTAATATTGATCTGCCATTTGAGCAAAAAGCAAATCCATATATTCAGAAAATGCTGACCTTTCGTTATTTCTTTGTGCGTAAAGTCATGTTCTCGAAGTATTCAAAGGCGATTATCACAATGCCCGGCGGCTTTGGTACACTTGATGAATTCTTCGAAAATCTTACTCTGGTGCAGACTAAAAAAGTACCGCCGACTCCGATTGTTCTTATGGGCAGGGACTACTGGCAAGGGATGCTCGACTGGATTGAAAAGACCATGGAGATCGGGGAGAAGACGATCTCTCCCGGTGATCTTGATCTGGTCTATATAACCGACAGCCCTGAAGATGCGGTGTCATACATCAACAGCAAGATTCACCGTCATTCATAATCAGAGCCATTGATATCTTTTATTTATAAATAGTCGCGCCGGTAATGGGTGTGGCTATTTTTTTATTGTTTTAGAGTGTTTTCGAGTGCTGGTTAAATGGCCAAAATAAAAGATGCCTGCATCAGAGCAGACATCTTTAAGAGGAAAGTTTGCACAGGTATTTTGTTTAGTCGATCTTCATTTCAGCAACAACCCAGTCATGCAGAGTTGTTGGCGGAACATGAACATGATACTTCTGGCGCATACGTTGTGTGGCTTTTTCAAGAGTCATCTCCTGCTTTACAACCAGGTCAACAGCTGTACGGCGCACGCGGTTGGTAAAGCGGCCTGATGGCTGTGCCAGGTGGTCCATTGGCAGTGAGAAGTGCTTACGGCAGCTTACGCAGTAGTGCTTTGAGTAGGTTACTTCAAGCATGGTCGGGGCGCTGATACCTACTTCGCGCAAACGCCTGTGCCCGATTGAATGTCGTTTGCTGACTGTTCCGCAGCGTGGACATGGGGCGGTTTTACGTGAAAGATTAATCTTACGAATTTTCGTACCGCGTGGAACTATTGTGTTGTTGGGCACGTTACTCTCCTTAGCTCTTTTTCCTCTTATCGGCAAATAATCACCAGTAAATAAATTTAAACGCATAATCCAAATAGACAGACCTGTAAATACCGCTCCCCCAAGTCTGGTTAATAATCTGTATTCTGTAGTAGGTTTTCCTCGCTACTTTCTCTTTATCGGTCATCGCATCGAATAAAATTGAATGGAAATTTGATTTTTATTGAAAAATATTCAAAAGGAATTGATTTTCAGGGTAAAAATACTTTATCTGCGGATGACAATAGCTAGTATATATACTGTGTTTTTAGGCATTATTGCTGAAAGAGGGTGTTGTGAAGGTTTCTGGGATGCTGGAATTAAATCCGAATGAAATTGTTCAAAAATTTCCGGAAGTTGAGCTTATCCGAGATCTCGCAAGGGAGCTTGATGAGGTTTGTCGCGGTAATTTCACCCGCGCTCAGGCGCAGAGCAAACTTGGTAAATTTGTAACAGACCGCCAGCTTCTTGATGATATTCTTGTCGGCCTGACGCCGCATTTAATGAAATGATATATTCATATGCATGATGTTTTTGATAGAGATCCGTCTTCGCCTTATGTGGCGTACCTTGAGCAGAGCCAGCGTCCGGTGGTCTGTCTTATCTATGTTTTGCCATTTTTGATGCTCTACCATATCGGTATCTGGTTTATGCACCTCAATAAAAATTCCATAGCCAATGGCGCGGATGTGATGCTGGCGAAATTCCTTAATGTAATTTATTATGGGGCGCTGTGGTTTTATAATCAGGTATTTCCCAATCACAGTACCGAAGACAGCGCGGCGCTCTGGTTTCTTAAGATGTTCGGGCCGCTTTTCAGCATGTTTTTGCTGGTCTTTGTTTTACTGCTAAAACAGCATCTGGGTAATTACCCCTGGCGGGTCAAGGGCAAGACTCTACTCTTGATGCTGGCGGAGTCGACGGTTTTTGCGATTCCTCCTTTTGGGCTGGCCTGGCTGGTCAACCATATTTTTTATCTGCGTGCAGACATGTCAAGTGTCGGTTCGTGGTTTTCGGGGATTGTCCTCTCGATGGGGGCGGGGATTTACGAAGAGTTCCTCTTTCGCATGATTCTGATGGGGTTTCTCTTCTGGCTTTTTGGTAATGTTTTCCGCTTTAAAGGTTTGCCTCTTTTTATGTTTTCAGTCCTTGGTCAGGCTTTTCTGTTCTCGGCGTTTCACTATCTGCCCTGGGCTGATGAGGAATTCAGGCTTGGGGTTTTTGCCTTCCGTACAATTGCGGGGGTGTACTTTGCGTATATTTATCAGGAGCGGGGTTTTGGTATCGCTGCCGGTAGCCACGCGATATATGATATAATCGCCCAAACGCTTAATGATTTTACCTGATAGTAAAATTATTCCGAAGATTAAACTTTTTCCTGAAAAATGCCGATAGACATTCGTTTTATGTTTATTCTGTCTCTGGTGCAGGGGATGGAGTGATAGGTCCTTTCATCCTGACTCCCGCGGAGGAGCAGGTAGGTAAGCCCTTTAAGCAGTACCGCGGGAATTAAACTTAGGAGAGTTTTAAATGAGCATTGATTTTGAAAAGCTTTTTTCTGATCTTGATAATGTATACAAAGCCTGCCCGGATTTGCCCTGCATAAAATGCGGCATCTGCTGCTCAAGCCCGCACCTGAGTTTTGTGGAATTCTGCTATTTCCTTGACTATGCCTTGCGTGCGGTTTCGCAGGAAAAACTGATCGAGATTGTCAGTAAAGAACCCGAACCGTCAAAACGTCTCAACGGGCATATCGAATGTCCGCTGCTTGAGGATAAATTATGCGTTATCCATGGTGGACGGGGGATTTCCTGCCGCTATATTGGCGTGCCTGAACTAAGTGCCGGATATGGCCTTAACGAGCCTCTCTGTCCGCATATCACCCATGAAAATATGGGAGTTAAGGTGACGGTTGATGAAATTGAAAACGCGCTTGATGTGTTGGCGGGGTATAACGCGGAGATTTATGAGTATCTGTCCGAGCCGTATTATCTTGACGCGCTTAATCTGCAGTGCTGGTTTGCAGTTTGCCTTGACAAGAACATAACCCAGCCATTATTCGTAAAGCTGCGCGGGATT
Organism: bacterium; assembly: GCA_003245715.1. Lineage (GTDB taxonomy): Bacteria > Planctomycetota > SZUA-567 > SZUA-567 > SZUA-567 > SZUA-421. The sequence continues at coordinate 34,964 of QKCJ01000013.1, read as the reverse complement.
ATCCGCGAAAAATTTGATCTTGATTTTCTTGAGCCATATTATAAAAACACCACCAGGATCAAAGAGAAACTTGATCTGGTTGACAGATTCTTTGAGTTTAATGAGCAGCAGAAACCGCAGGAAGCACGCTTCTGCATGGAGCAGGTTCGTGATAATTTCCCCAATACCGGGGCATACTATAATACGCAGTCACATATCTATATTGAGTTTATGAACAGTCTTATTAATGTGGTTGAAACTGATCCAGACAACCGGCCCGGTTCGGATAAGGGCAGATAATGTCTCTGCTCTTTGATCGCGAGGACTATAGGCTGCTTGATGAGGTCAATTCAATACTCGGCAGCAAGAGTTCACGGATGGTGCAGATGTTCAATCCCTTGCTTCATCCGCGCGGTATTAAAGAACTCAGCGCTCCCCGGGGGATGCGTGTAGCGTGTGCGGTCGGGTCAATCCTTAAATCCCTTAGCAGTGATGACAGCCAGTTGAGGCTTAGTGCCTTGCGTTCACTGCGTGAGGAAGTTCTCGCCGGTGGCAACTCGGGTATGCGTTATAATACGGCCAGAGTTCTTACGCAATTGATGAAAAATCTTGTGCGCAGTGGTGATGACAAGACACGCCAGCTTGAACTTATCAGTGATTTTCGCAGTGCCCTTTCAGGTAAGCCAAGTTTTATAAGAAGTCTGTTAAAGCGCTACCACCTCCTTGAAATGCCTGAAGATTACAGCTCATGCACCTTTGATGACCATGTGCATGATGCTAGTACCAAGGGGCGCAAGAGCCCGTCACACCTGATTCTTGATGCCTGGATAAAGGGTGTCAACTCGCTTCTGGTTATTTATTATAATTACATCCGGCCTGAGGTTGCGCATGAACTGATAACTGCGGCGGAAATTCTGGGGATCAAGGTCAAAGTCGGCATTGAGTTCCCGGTGCGTTTTTACAGCAAGATCATCAATATTATCTGGTCACCCCAGGGCTTTGACGGCTCAAAGGAATTTATCCGCTTTATCAATACCCAGCGAGTTTCCCAGCTCATGCAGGCGGGTAAGACGCTTTCAGTCTTTCAGCAGCGACAGGTCGTTGAGTTTATTGATATACTGAATTCAGAAGCAGTGCCTGAGCTTGAGGCGCGTTTTGGCATAACCATGCCGCATCTTGACAAGGATGAATTTATTGCCTTTGTCGGCGAAGGGCAGGCGTCATTCGTGCATCTTTCTGAGTATCTCAATTTCGTCCTGACAAATGTTTTGCACCAGAAAGAGCAGGCGATCAGCGCCAATGGCCTCGGCAACGCTTCAGCAGAGAGCGCCAGAAGTTTTATTGATGACGTTCATGAGCTTAATACCGACAAGCTTCTGTGTGATTATCTCAGTCCGCTTGCGGATAAATTCAATATCTACAATCATCTTCCGCAGGATGGAGAGGTTGCGCCGGAATTATACAACCTTGAAATTGAGGAGCTTATTACCCGCATTGAAGAGTGCTCGCGAAATAATAAACTGATTCTCAGCACTGCCAACCTTGAAGCGTGGGACGTCCCTGAAATAATACACCGTTGCCATGGCGTAATCAATTGTCTGGAAATATTCAATCTCAAGGATTATATCTCCCTGAAGAACTATGATACAAGCCTTATTAATGATTTTCGTCTGGCCCTTAATAAGCATGACATCACGGCTTTAAAACGCGTTACCGGGTTGATGCAGCAGCAGCTTGAGAAAGCTGATATTGATTGTTTGCATCAGCGCATTGAAGGGTTGAAGTCAGCCAGACGTAATCTCAGTGACATTATTGAACGCTATAAAGGGCGGCACGTCAGTGCTGCGGTTGGCAGTGATTCGGCTGGCAGAAGCAGATTCCTGTATGGCATGGGATTGGCGGTTGTGGAAAGTCTGCCTGTTGGCGCAAGAAGGATTGTTTCTTCCGGGCGTGAGCGGTGGCGGAAAATTATTCCTCTCTGCAGTAAGGTTATGTTGCGTGAGACCAGGACTGAATTGAAGGTTCAGGGCTGGCGGCGGATATTTGCGCATTTTTCAGCAAAACGCAAAGACTGGTTGCTGATAGACAAGGTTGCCTCTTTTGAAGCTGAGGGTAATATCGTCACCCTTGGCGGACGTGAGGTTGATCCTAATGATGAGAATAACCCGCGTCTCAAGCCCGGCAGTTTTATCTATAACTGGCATTATCTTGGCAGGCGTTATAAAAATGCGATCAAGATAATTGCAGGATTTATCCCGGCTTTTCTGACCTTTTATTTCAGCAAGGACTGGCCGATACTTACTTATGGCGGGGCGCTGATCTGGTTTGGCATTACAGGCATCCGTAATGTCATTCAGGCGGTGCTTGGCGGCAGCGGGTTCAGCCGTTCAAAGTTCCTGCGCTGGCGTAATTTCATAGATATGTCGCGAATCGCTGACAGCCTGATGTATACCGGTTTTTCGGTGCCGCTGCTTGATTATCTGGTCAAGAACCTGCTGCTTTTAAAAGGGCTGGGCGTAACCGTTGAGAGTAACCGCATGGCGGTCTTCGCGGTCATGGCGCTGGTTAATGGTCTGTATATCTCCGGGCATAATATTTTTCGCGGACTTCCCAAGGCGGCTGTTTATGGCAATCTGGTCAGGGCTGTTTTTGCTGTGCCGCTGGCGGTGGTTTACAGTTTTATGGTTCAGCTTGTTCTGGGCTGGCTTGGCGTGGCTGATATTACGGTTGTTCTTGAATTGTGGGCGGCAGTTATTTCTAAGACCGCCTCGGATACGGTTGCCTGTATAATTGAAGGTCTGGCGGACCGGTCTTATAATTTGCGGCAACGTCTTAATGATTACGGCGAAGCAATCAGCAGTTATTTTCAGGCGGTTGAGAATCTTGAGCTTTTATATCCCGAAGATGAAGCGGCGCAACTTCTCGACCATCCCAAGAGATTGCTGAGAAGTCTTGACGAGCGAAAGGCGCATGGAATAATCCGTGGCATCTTTGCCGGGGCGCTTGATATGTTATACTTCCGCTTCTGCCAGCCACGCGCGCAGCTTGCATTCATCAAGCTTCTGGATCAGCTCAGTCCCGACCAGCAAGAGCAGCTCCTGTATGGGCAGGAAATTCTCAAGCGCGAAAAGGAAGTCACCCGTCTTCTGGCTGACGGCTTTGCCGGTAAGACCTTCCGTGGTCCGTTGGCATTTTATCTGACTAATCACCCGGCCTACCTTGAAGAAATCGATAAATTGCTCAAACAGAGGACAGGGCAGAATTGAACTGTGGCGCTGGCGATAAGAAAGCTTGATTTTTAGGTAATTAGGCTTATCATTTATTTAAGCTGGATTAATTAAATTCTTAAACTGATTCTGGAGAAGCAATGCCTTTTAGTACATTCGGAGAGTTACTGCGCGTTACTACTTTTGGTGAGTCGCATGGGGCTGGAGTGGGGGTTGTTATCGACGGCCTGCCTTCAGGCTTGCCTGTTGATGAAGCGGTTATCCAGAAGGAACTTGACCGGCGCCGCCCCGGTACATCAAAATTTGTCTCTCCCCGCAAAGAATCTGATACTGCTGAGATTTTATCCGGTACCGCCAACGGTAAGACCCTCGGTACACCATTAACAATTCTGGTCCGCAATACCAATCAGCGCAGTAAGGATTATGGCGATCTGCTTGAGAAGTTCCGTCCGTCACATGCGGATTATACCTACTTCAAAAAGTATGATACTGCGCCACAACCGGGCGGTGGTCGCTCTTCCGGGCGTGAGACTATTGGCCGGGTTGCGGCAGGAGCGGTTGCCAGAGTTATTCTCGGTGATGAATTTAATGTTCAGGCGGCAGTCAGTGCTGTTGGCAGGGTTGTTGCCGGTAAGCTTGATTTTAATTTTGCCGCCGGTGAGAATAACCCTTTGCGTTTTTCTGATCCTGAACTCCGTGAGAAAGCCGAGGATGAGGTATGGGCGGCCATGCAGAATCTTGATTCTGTTGGCGGTGTTGTTGACCTGCGTGCTTCCGGTTTTGCGGCCGGGCTTGGTGAGCCGGCGTTTGATAAACTTGATGCCAGACTTGGCGCGGCGCTTTTCTCCCTTGGCGGGGTCAAAGGCGTTGAGATTGGCAGTGGCTTTGCTGCCGCGCGTCAGCGTGGTAGCGAGTATAACGACACCATTACCCCTGATGGAACAATCTGGCCGAGCAATAACAGTGGCGGCGTGCTTGGCGGGATTTCGACAGGGCAGGAGTTGCGTCTGCGCTTTGCGGTAAAACCTACCCCCTCAATCAGCCAGAAACAGATGACGATCGGTCTGGACAACAAAGAAACCAGCGTTGAAGTTCACGGGCGTCATGACCCATGTCTCTGTCCGCGTATTGCGGTTGTTGCTGAGGCTATGGTGGCATTGGTCTTGGCTGATTTCTACCTGCTTCAGAAACGCTTTCGCTGATAAATAAGCATATCGAGGTTGATTTTTCCGACAAATTTGTAAAATAAAACAAAAAAAAGTTTTTGCTAAACCTACGCAAATGTAACAAAAAAATCGTTTTAATTTATTTGTATATGATTTGTTTTGTATCTATTATTGTTTGTGTTCAATTAAAATACCTTTATTAATAGCGGAATTATTGGTCTATTGGTCATACTGGTATGGCTGTTTTATAAAATACATAAATGTAGTAAAAAAATGTTATGATCCCCTGCCTTATAATCCATTTCAGGCTATTGCACTCCGAATTTTATGAGCTATAATTTACCCACTTTTGCGCATTGCGGATAAGTGGCCTGTTTGCAACTGTGAAGATCGCAGTTGTGTAAAGGCTTCAGCGCCAAATTTTTAAGTATGGTGTGCTGATTTGCGATTGTGTAGTTTCTGTGTTGCTGAGCGTGTTTGAAAAAGTTAAACAATTTATTTGTTATATATAATGTATGGAAACAGAGGAGAAAACAAATTGAGTTACGGACTACCTCAAGCGGATGGTATGTATGATCCGCGCAACGAACATGATGCCTGTGGTGTTGGTTTTTGTGCAAATGTCAAGGGCGAGAAAACCCATGATATTGTGCAGAAGGGTATTGAGATTCTGATTAACCTCACTCACCGTGGTGCGGCTGGCTCTGACCCAGATACTGGTGACGGTGCGGGTCTGCTCTTTCAGATGCCTGATGAATTCTTCCGCGGCGTCTGTGAAGAAAAGGGAATTAAACTTCCTGAGCTTGACCGTTACGGTGTTGGTTTTCTCTTTATGCCGACTGACAAGCATGAGCGTGAGCAGTGCATGGAGATTGTTGAGAAAGCGGCGGTTGAGAGCGAGTGTCAGGTTCTTGGCTGGCGTGAGGTTCCGGTTGTGCGTGAAGCTGTTGGTGTGACTGCCCGTTCTGTCTGCCCTGATTTTTATCAGGTATTTATCGGCGCTCCCGAAAAGCTTGAAAATTGGGATTTTGAACAGAGGCTTTACCTGCTGCGCCGCCGTGCGGAGAACGCGGTTGTTAAGAGCAAGCTGACTCAGGCTGGCATGTTCCATGCTGCAAGTTTTTCTGCCCGTACTGTATGTTACAAGGGTATGATGCTTGCTGCTCAGGTTCCGGCTTTTTATCCTGACCTTGCTGATGAGCGCATGAAGTCATCACTCTGTGTTGTTCACCAGCGTTACAGTACCAATACCTTCCCGACCTGGGATTTGGCTCAGCCATTCCGCATGATGTGCCACAACGGTGAGATCAACACCCTGCGTGGTAATATCAACCACATGCGCGCACGTTACTCAACTCTTAAGAGTGAGATTTACGGCGAAGACCTCAAAGACATCATGCCGGTTATCCACAATGAAGGTGGTTCTGACTCAGCCTGCTTTGATAACATGCTAGAGTTCCTTTATATGAATGAACGTACTCTGCCGCATTCAATGATGATGATGGCACCTGAGGCTTGGGGTACTAAATGTCACATGGGACATGACCGCCGCGCCTTTTATGAGTACCACTCAATGATTATGGAGCCATGGGACGGCCCGGCTGCATTGGTTGGAACTGATGGCTACCGCATCTGTGTTACCCTTGACCGTAACGGTCTGCGTCCGGTTCGTTATGAACTGACTGACGACGGCTTTATTGTTGGGGCATCTGAAATCGGTGTGCTTGAACTGCCTGAGAACAAGGTTGTGGAGAAGGGGCGTCTGGCTCCGGGTATGGTTCTGCTTATTGATACACTCCGCAAGCGTGTTCTGCATGATTCAGAGGTCAAGGCCGAGGTTTGCCGCATGAAGCCTTACCGCCGCTGGGTTGCCGCCAACCGCATTGAACTGCGCGGCCTCTTTGACGGTAACGGAATTGTTGAAGCCGATCACGAAACACTCTTTGAGCGCCAGAACGCTTTTGGCTATACCCGTGAAGACGTAGACAACATTCTTGCGCCGATGTTCTTGACCGGCTCAGAGGCGATTGGCTCTATGGGTGATGACACCCCGCTTGCCGTTCTTTCAGACAAGCCGCAGCTTCTCTTCAACTACTTCAAGCAGCTCTTTGCCCAGGTTACAAACCCTGCTATCGACCCGATCCGTGAAAAGCTGGTTATGTCACTGACAACTTATCTCGGTGCTAACGGCAACCTCCTTGAAGAGACCCCTGAGCATGCACGCATGCTCAAACTCAGCAGCCCGATCCTGACCAATGAAGACCTCAACCGTATCCGCACAATCGGTTATGATGAGTTCCCAAGCAAGGTTATTGATATCGTCTTTCCGGTTGCTGAAGGGCCGGAAGCTATGGAGAAGGCTGTTGATGCGCTCTGTAAGGAAGCTGAGCATGAAGTGCGTGAGGGTAAGACTGTTCTTGTTCTCAGTGACCGTAAGGTAAACCGCGAGTACGCTTCAATTCCTGCGCTTCTTGCTGTTGCCAGTGTCAACCATCATCTGGTTCGCGCCGGTATCCGTACACGCGCCAACATCGTTCTTGAATCAGGCGAGCCGCGTGAAGTTGAACATTTCGCGCTTCTCTTTGGTTATGGTGCGAGTGCGGTTAATCCTTACCTTGCTATGGAGACAATCGCAGCCCGTATTGAAGAAGGTCACCTTCCCAAGAAGATGACTATTCAGGATGCTATTGAAAACTACATCAGCGCAATCGAGAAAGGTCTTCTGAAGATCTTCTCAAAAATGGGTATCTCAACTCTGCGTAGCTACCGTGATGCACAGATCTTTGAAATTCTCGGTCTTGATGAAAAATTCGTTGATAAATACTTTACCAATACCCCAAGCCGAATCGGTGGGCTTGGTGCCAAGGAAGTTGCCAGGGAAACACTTCTGCGCCACGCCAAGGCTTATCCGGACCGTCCTGGTTTCTCACGCGTTCTTGAAAGTGGTGGTCGTTACAGCCTGCGCCGTGATGGTGAGCGCCACCTCTGGAATCCGGAAAGTATCCGCTTCCTGCAGGAGGCAACCCGTGAAAACAGTCAGGCGAAGTATGATAAATTCGCAGAGCTGATTAACTCGCAGGAGCATAAGTACTGCACCCTGCGCAGTCTCATGGACTTCAAATTCGGCGCGCGCAAGGAAATTTCGCTTGACGAGGTTGAATCTGTTGAAGAAATCATGAAGACCTTTGTTACCGGCGCGATGAGCTTTGGCTCACTCAGCCGTGAAGCGCACGAGTCGATGGCTATTGCCATGAACCGCATCGGCAGCCGCTCAAACTGTGGTGAAGGCGGTGAGGACAGCGACCGTTACAAGCCTATGCCTAACGGTGACAATCGCTGCTCAATGACCAAGCAGGTTGCTTCTGGCCGCTTTGGTGTTACAACTGAGTATCTCAATAACTGTAGTGAAATCCAGATCAAGATTTCACAGGGAGCCAAGCCTGGTGAAGGTGGTCACCTTCCGGGGCACAAGGTTAATGTCGAGATCGCCGGCGTTCGTCACTCAACTCCCGGTATCTCACTTATCAGCCCTCCGCCGCACCACGATATTTACTCTATCGAGGACTTGGCGCAGCTTATCTTTGACCTTAAAAACGCCAACCCGCGCGCAGACATCAACGTCAAGCTTGTATCAGAAGTTGGTGTTGGTACAATTGCTGCCGGTGTTTCAAAGGGTCACGCGGATGCTATCCTGATCTCTGGTGGTGATGGTGGTACTGGTGCTGCTCCGCTTACTTCAATCAAGTACGCCGGTATTCCGTGGGAACTTGGTTTGTCTGAAACTCAGCAGGTACTCGTTAAGAATGACCTTCGTGGCCGTGTTCGCCTGCAGGGTGATGGTCAGATGCGTACTGGTCGTGATGTTACTATCGCTGCTCTGCTTGGTGCTGAAAACTTCGGCTTTGGTACTGGCTCATTGATCGTTCTTGGTTGTGTGATGATGCGCAAGTGTCAGAAGAACACCTGTCCTGTTGGCGTTGCAACTCAGGACCCACGTCTGCGCAAGCTCTTCAGGGGCAGCCCGGAATTTCTGATCAACTACTTCCGCTTTGTTGCTGAAGAAGTTCGTGGTTATATGGCCAAGCTTGGCTTTAAGACTCTTAAAGAAATGGTTGGTAATGCAAACCTTCTCAAGCTCCGCGACGGACTTGACCACTGGAAGGCTTCAACTATCGACTTTTCAAAGGTCTTTTACATGCCTGAAGAAGCCAAGACCAACGCTATCAGCCACGTTCAGAAGCAGGAACACGGCCTTGAAACAGCACTTGATAACAAGCTTATCGCGGATTGTAAAGAAGCTCTTGAGCATGGCAGCAAGGTTGAAGTATCTTACGAGATCAAGAATATCAATCGTACCGCTTGTACAATGCTTGCTGGTGAAATTGCTAAGCGCTACGGCCATGAAGCTCTGCCTGAAGATACAGTTACTCTTAACTTCACCGGATCTGCAGGTCAGAGTTTTGGTGCCTTTGCCACATACGGTATGACTGTCAAGATGACTGGTGACGTTAACGACTATCTCGGTAAGGGCCTTTCTGGTGGTAAGCTGATTATTAAGACTCCTGAGGAATGTCCGCTTGAAGCTGAGAACAACACTGTTATCGGTAACGTCGCTTTCTATGGAGCGACTTGCGGCGAAGCTTATATCAACGGTCTTGCCGGTGAACGTTTCTGTATCCGTAACTCAGGTGTTGAGACGGTAGTCGAAGGTGTTGGTAACCACGGTTGCGAGTATATGACTGGTGGCCGGGTTGTCGTTCTTGGCTCAACGGGTATTAACTTTGCTGCCGGTATGAGTGGCGGTATTGCTTATGTCTACGATCCGGATCAGGACTTTGACTTGAAGTGCAACCTTGAGATGGTTGACCTTGATCCGCTGATTGACTGTCAGGACAGTGATATCGAGTATGTCAAGGGTATGATCGAGAAACATTATAAGTATACTGGAAGTAAGAAGGCTGAGCGTATGCTTAATGATTGGGAACGCGTTCTGCAGTTATTTGTTCGTGTTATGCCGATGGAGTATCGCCGTCTTCTTGGTCAGATGGCCAAGGAAGAGAAGAAAGGCAGCCGCCGCACCAAGGATGAGGTTGTCAAAGACGCCTGATTTGTGGTATAATAATCATGCTGGTAATTTTTAACTAATAGAGCAAAGACTCTTGTTTATAACTGAGAGGAAATATCATGGGACGCGAAACAGCATTTATAGATTTGCAGCGCTCCAAGCAACCAAAGAAGCCGGTTGAAGAGCGTGTGAAGGATTATAAAGAAATTTATCAGGCGATGGCTGATGAGGAGATGCGTGAACAGGCCAGTCGTTGTATGGACTGCGGCACACCTTTCTGCCACGCTTTTGGCTGCCCTCTGGCTAATGCCGTGCCTGAATGGAACGACCTTGTTTACCAGAACCGCTGGAAGGAAGCGGTTGAACTTTTGCATTCAACCAATAACTTCCCTGAGTTTACCGGTCGTTTGTGCCCGGCACTCTGTGAAGCGGCTTGTACTGTCAACCTTGACAGTGATCCGGTTAACATCCGCCTCAATGAGTTCACCATGGTCGAGAAGGCCTGGGAAGAGGGCTGGATTGTTCCGCAGCCGCCAACCACGGAAACTGGCAAGCACGTTGCTGTTATCGGTTCAGGTCCGGCCGGTCTTGCCTGCGCGCAGCAGCTTCGCCGAGCTGGTCACGATGTGACCGTATTTGAAAAGAACAAGAAGCCTGGCGGAATTCTCCGTTACGGTATTCCTGACTTCAAGCTTGAGAAGAAGTTTATTGACCGTCGTATCGACCAACTATGGGCTGAAGGGGTTAAGTTTGAGTGTGAGGTTGAGGTTGGTGTGGATATCTCTGCTGACTACCTTCAGAAGCATTTTGATGCGATCTGTCTGACTGTTGGTGCAGAGCAGGCGCGTGATTTGCCGGTTGATGGTCGCGAGCTTAAGGGTGTTTATCAGGCTATGGATTTCCTGACCCAGATGAACCGCCGTATCGCTGGCGAGGTCGCTGAGGGTGAAGAGCTGATTGACGCCAAGGATAAGAACGTTGTTGTTATCGGTGGCGGTGACACCGGTGCGGACTGCCTTGGTACCTCAATCCGTCAGGGCGCTAAGAGTGTAACCCAGATCGAGATTATGCCTAAGCCACCCGTTGATGAAGATCCGCAACGCCCTTGGCCGCAGTACCCGATGATCCTGCGCAACAATGCCAGCCATGAAGAAGGTGGTGAGCGTCGCTGGAGCGTTATGACCAAGAAGTTTGAAGGTGAGAACGGCGTTCTCAAGAAACTTCACTGCATTGAGGTTGAGTTCAAGGACGGTAAGCTTTGCGAAAAAGAAGGTACTGATTTTGTCCTTGAGGCTGATCTTGCGTTGCTTGCGATGGGCTTTGTTCAGCCGGTTCATAATGGTCTGCTTGACAGCCTTGGTGTTGAGTATGACGTTCGTGGCAATGTTATCGCTGATGACAAGCAGCACACCAGTGTTGAGGGAATCTATGTCGGTGGTGATACCAATACCGGTGCCTGGCTGGTTGTTCATTCAATTGCAGCGGGTCGTCGTATCGCCTGCACGGTTGATCGCGACCTTATGGGCAGCACTGTTTTGCCTGAGCCACCAGAGCGTTTCTCCCGCTAGTTGAGTTTTAATCCGATTATTGTCAACCGCCGGTTTATTATCCGGCGGTTTTTTGTTGTTACACAAATGAATAATTTGTGTTGTTTGGCGATATTGTAAGTGCTTGCCATTAATTCTGAAAATGATTATAATGAGGTTGTAAGCCAAGAGGCTGACAAGAATATAGCAGAGTATGTTTTTGTAAAAACGATAGCAGGTTGTACCGGAGGAAGTCTGATGGCATATTTCGGTAAATATTACAGTTCAAAATCGTCAGTGATTTCTGGCATGGATGCAATGCTGGGGCGGGGGCGTGGTGATGTCTGGCATCCGCCGGCTGACATTTACGAGACTGATGATGGTGTGGTTGTGTGTATTGAATTACCTGGTGTTTCTGCTGAAGATATCGAGTTGTATGTTGAGGGTGATATGCTTGCAGTTAGGGGTACCAGGCGCGAGCGCTGTTCTCACTGCAAGAAATCCTACCGGCAGATTGAAATACGCTATGGCCCGTTTGAACGGGCGTTACAGTTGCCGTGTCCGGTGAAATCGGGTAAGGCTTTTTTACAGAATGGAGTCCTTGAAGTCATCATGCCGAGGGTAAAGAAGATTCCGGCTGGTATTGTGATTATCAAGGTTGAGTTTGGAGAGAGTGATGTTAAAGTTAAGAAATGACGAAGAATATGGAAAGTTTCTGTCTGAGCGGATGGCTGCTCCCAAGGCTGAGATTATCCATGATGTGCCGGAAGAATACCAGATGCGTATTGACTGGTATGTTCAGGCCGCAGCTGCACACGCATTAAACCGTGATTATAAATCGGCAATGAATTGCGCACGTGATGCGCTTGAGCTTGAAATGCAGAACTCGGGCCTGCTTGGAAACTGCGCAAAATATATGCTGGCTCTTGGTCATCCTGCTGAAGCTGCTGAGCTTGCGGAAAAAGCAGTTGAGCTTGCAGAAGACAGTGGTGAGTGGAAGACTATGCACTCGTTTGTCGCTAAGCTTGTAATGGCTTCAGCACTTGCTGCTAATGGTGAAAAAGAAAAGGCGGCTGCAATTGTTGCTGCAATTGACAGCAAGGATATCGGCGAGGAACTAATCGGGACGTATTATTTTGAGCGCTGCACTTATTTTGCATATGCTGATTTGTCTGAAGACCTTAATAACGAAATGGATCATGCGGTTCTCAATGATGTCCAGCCTGAGAGTTGGCCAAAGGGTTATGCGATGGCCATGTTTGAACGTGATGTTGCGTTTGATCCGTACCGTAATGAAGACTGGTTTATTCATAAAGTTGGAATTACCGCTTAGTTTTCTGACGTTTATTCTAGTTGCCCGCATTGAAGGCGAAGGGAAATAATGGCTAAGAAAAAGACAGCTAAAAAGACAACAAAGAAAAAATCCAGAAAAACCGGCTCCAGTAGCGGCGCCCGTTATTCTGAAGACAACATAATTGACAGTGGTATTGATATTGAGGAGCCCGAAGGCGGGGCGGACATTCCTCCAGTCTTGCCCATTCTTTCAACAACCAATATTATTGTCTTCCCTGACATGGTTGCACCGTTGTCCATAAGCAGTGACCGCGAGATGAAGATGATTGACGAGCTTCTTCTTGGCAACCGGATGCTGGTTATTGCTCCACTTGAACGTGATATGAAGAACAGCGAGGATATTGAGGCTGTACACCGTTATGGTTGTGCGGCGGTGGTTCTCAAGATGCTCAAGCATCCTGATGGTGAAATGCGTATTTTGCTGCAGGGTTTAAAGCGCGTAAAGATTATAAATTATCTGCAGGTTGATCCAGAGCCGCGTGCACGTATCGAAGTGCTTGATGATGTCATTCCAAAGACTGTCGAGATGAAAGCGTTGCATACCAGTGTGCGCAAAGAGTTCTCTCGTCTTACCGAGATGCTGCAGTTTCCTGACGAGATCAAGGTCGCTGCGCACAACATCAATCATCCGGGGCATTTTGCCGATCTTGTTGCAAGTAATCTAGATATTACTTTTGAGGAGAGGATGGAAGCTCTTGACGAGGTTAATGTTAAGCGCCGCATGGAGAAGTTGCACGTCCAGCTTGGGCGTAACATTCAGGTGGTTGAGCTTGGCAGCAGGATTCAGGAAGATGTCCGCCAGAAAATTGGTGAGGGGCAGCGCGAGTATTTTCTGCGCGAGCAACTCAAGGCTATCCGCAAGGAACTTGGCGAGGATGACAGCCGGGTCGAGCTTGATGAGATCCGCGAGAAGATCAATACCTGCGGCATGACTGAAGAAGGTCTCAAGGAGGCTAACCGGGAATTTTCACGCCTTGAGAAGATGCAGAGTGGCAGTGCCGAGTATACCGTTTCAATGACTTATCTCGACTGGATGACAACCATTCCGTGGCAGCTTGAGACTAAAGATAATATCAATATCAAGAAGGCTAGGGCAATTCTTGATGAGGATCATTATGATCTGAGCAAGGTCAAGGACCGTATTATCGAGTACCTTGCGGTGCGTAAAATTAATCCTGAGGGCAAGAGTCCGATTCTTTGTCTTGTGGGTCCTCCCGGTGTTGGTAAAACGAGTCTTGGTAAGAGTATCGCCCGGGCGATGGGGCGCAAGTTTGTGCGCCACTCCCTTGGAGGGGTGCGTGATGAAGCCGAGATCCGTGGCCATCGCCGTACTTATATTGGAGCGCTTCCGGGGCGGATTGTTCAGGGTTTGCGCAGGGCTGAGTCAAAAAATCCGGTATTTATGCTTGATGAAATTGACAAGCTTGTAAGCGATTTCCGCGGTGATCCGGCATCAGCACTGCTTGAGGCGCTCGACCCGGAGCAGAATGACGAGTTCCGTGACCAGTATCTTGATGTCGCCTTTGATCTTTCGCGGGTTATTTTTATCGCTACGGCCAACAACGTTGATACTATTCCCGATGCGTTATATGACCGCATGGAGGTTATTTCCATACCGGGATATTCGACTGTTGAAAAGCATGAGATTGCCAACCGTTATCTGATTCCGCGGGTTCTCAAGAACCATGGCCTGTCTGCAACGCAGGTAAAGTTTAACAAAGCATCGCTCAATCATGTTATGCGCGGCTATACCCGTGAGTCGGGGCTGCGTAATCTTGAACGGGAGCTTTCGACAATAGCGCGTAAGATTGCTGTCAAGGTGGCTTCTGGGCGCAAGGGTTCATACCGGGTAACGCCAAAGATGGTTGAAGAATTTTTGGGGCCGGTCAAGTTTCATAATGAGCTTGTGCGCAGAGCTAATGTTCCGGGCATTGGAATTGGTCTGGTCTGGACATCTGTTGGTGGTGATATTTTATTTATTGAGTCTACTCAGATGCCCGGCAGTAAGAACCTGATGCTTACCGGCAGCCTTGGTGATGTTATCAAGGAATCTGCCCAGGCAGCGCTTTCATGGATTCGTACCAATTATAAATCTCTGGATTTGCCGGACAACTTTTTTGATGATCTCGACATTCACATTCACTTCCCGGAAGGTGCAACCCCCAAGGATGGTCCGTCTGCGGGTATTGCGCTGGTTGCATCGTTGGTCAGCATGTTTGTTAAAAAGCAGATCAGGTCACGTCTTGCAATGACTGGCGAGATAACGTTGCGGGGCAAGGTGCTACCGGTTGGCGGTATCAAGGAGAAGATGATAGGCGCGCATCTGGCGGGTATTAAGGACGTTATCCTGCCTGAAGATAATATGTCAGATTTGATAGACCTACCGCAGGAAGTCAAGGACGGTATCAATTTTCATCCGGTCAAGGAAATTCACGAAATGCTGCCGATTGCTTTTCCGGCAATTTTTGAGCATCAGAACTCTGAAAACAAGTAGCTGAAACTGTTTACCGTTATAAGAAAAAAGGCTTCCTGAATAAAGGAAGCCTTTTTGTTTAAGATTAGCAACGTTGAGTTTTGCAAAGTACTCAGCCGATATTTATTTTGCCGATCAGCGGTGATGGCATGGCAAATATTCGCGTGGACATTTCTTTGTCCATCATAAACATTCCGCCACCAGCACCCTTCTCAATAAGCTTGAGCTTGCCGATAACGCTGTTGAAATTATCCTCCTCCTCAACCTGCTCATCAACAAACCAGTTAAGGAAGCTTCGCGCTGCGTGGTTGTGTTCATCAATCGCGACATCAACCATGGTATTGATAAGTGACGTTACATACTCTTCATGCTTTATTCCTTGCTGAAAGATATCAAGCGGGCTTTCAAATTTAAACGGAGGCTGCTCGATTGCCGGGAGTTTGATGCTGCCACCGGATTCAAGCAGGAAGTTGTAGAAGATCATCGCGTGGCATCCTTCTTCCTGTGCCTGAACCCGCATCCATGAGCCGAAACCTTCAAGGCTCTGCTCCTCAAACCAAGCCGCCATTGCAAGGTAGAAGTATGATGAATAAAACTCTTTGCCAATCTGGTTGTTGACCAGATCCTGTAGCTTTTCGCTAATCATGGTAATATCCTTTATTGTAAGATAGTGTCAATATTTAATGCGTTCCGGATTGTTCAATCCGTAATTAAGGATAATCGCAAATTTTTTTTATGTCAAGCTCAAAACACCGGCAGGTGTCCCGGCTTTGTCTGAAACTGCAGGATTGAGGAAGAGTATTACCTGCTCCCCTTGGCGATCATCGGCAGGGTCTTGAGGATTATTTTAATATCCTGCAGGATTGAGAGGTGCTTAATATAATAGAGGTCAAACTGAAGTTTTTTGCGCGCATCATCTTTTGAGGCACCATAACGGTAGCAGATTTGCGCCCAACCAGTCAGTCCCGGCGGCACAAGGTGGCGGCGTTCGTAATATGGTATCTCCTGCATCAGTTCGCTGACAAACTCCGGGCGCTCCGGGCGGGGGCCGACAATAGACATATCCCCCTTCAGCACATTCCAGAGCTGGGGCAACTCATCAATACGGCTCAGGCGCAGAAATTTACCAAGGCGCGTTACCCTCGTATCATTTTTCTTGGCCCACTGTGCACCGTCTTTTTCCGCGTCAGTTCCCATCGTGCGGAATTTGATAATATCAAAATGCTTGCCGAGGTAACCGACCCGCTTCTGGTAGAAAAACACTCCGCCCGGGCTGTCAAGCTTTATCAGTAAAGCAATAAGTGGATATATTGGAGCTGTGACAAGCAGACCGAATATACTCAGGCATATATCAATAACGCGTTTGAGCATGAAGGTCTGTGAGCTGGCAGACATCGCAAAGAACGAAGTTGTCCAGTGGAAGCTCATGTATTCAGCCGAAATTTCAGCAAAATACTTTTCGATAAATGCGCCTTTGTTAAGGACATAAAATCCATGCAGGGGCAGATCAACCAGAACCTTCTGCAGGGAAAGGTCAACCGGCGAATTATCATCGACACAGATAATTATAATCTTGGCTTCAAGGGCATTAAGCTCTTTTGCTGCGTCTTCGAGATTATCGGGATTGATTAGCGGTAATTGGTTGATCTCACTTGCCGCGTCCGTTCCCCAGAAACCGCAGACTTCAAAGTTGCTTTTTTCCTCTAGGCGGGTATACATGCTTTGAGCAAGATCACCGGTGCCAAAGAGGATTATTCTTGTCTTGTGTGGCGTTATTATTTTTGAGGCCAGTATTCGCCCTGCCCATAACAAAATCCAGCAGGCGAGCGCCGAGATAGCCATAACGTAGCGCCCCAGAAGGGTGTAGGTGAAGATAAGTTTTATTACTGCAAGTATGGTTATTGCGATAACCGAACTCATCAGGGAGAAGACAACCGTCTCGTAGATTTTTGAGCTGCTATGGGCTGAAGGATTGGGCAGGTCAACAATTCTGGTGCAGAGAAAGACCGCCAGACCATACACGATAATCAGCCACCAGTGGTTGGAGAGAAAAGATTCATTACTCCATGGCGTCAGAGCCAGACCAATGGTAAAGGCTATTGCACCAGATAGAAAATCGTAGGCAGACCAGAATTTATCTGTCTTTTTCAGGAGAAATCTCTTCTGCGGCAGTTGAGTATTGCAATCCACGTATTATCCTTAATTAATGTTTAACTTCAGGTAAATAATGATTATAGCGTTTAGACTATTAAACTCAACGATTTAACATGTGTAATATTAAATGATAAGGGTAAAATTAATTATTCTGCGGATGAGTTTGAAGATTCACGGCGGATTTCCACCCGGCGCACCCGGCGTTCGTCGGCGCTGACGGTTTTGACCATCAGTCCGTTATAGATAAATTCCTCACCGGCGCGCGGAATATGCCCGAGATTATCAAGTACAAAGCCGCCGATAGTCTCGTAGTCGTCATTTTCGGGAATCAGATCATCATCAAGCGCCTGATTGACATCGCTTACATGGACATGCCCGTCAACGAGAATATGGTCGCGCGAAAAGACCTTGACAAAATACGGGCTTTCATCATTGTCATATTCATCGTGGATCTCGCCGACAATCTCCTCAATTACATCCTCAATTGTCACAAGACCAGCCGTGCCGCCGTATTCATCAAGAACTATGGCGATCTGGGTATGGCTGCGCTGCATCTCTTTGAGAAGCTCGACCACGCTCTTGGTTTCAGGCACAAAAAGAGGTTTGCGCATCAGTGAGGAAAGCTCAGGTGTTTCATCTGAGTCGATGTATTTCAACGCGTCACGGACATAAAAAATGCCTGAAATATGGTCGCGCGTTTCCTTGAACAATGGCAGGCGGGAGTGTCCTGTTTCAATGGCGACATTAATGGCTTCGGATAAAGTCGAGCTTTGCTCAACAGAGACCATTTCGGTACGCGGGGTGAAAATATCCGCAACATCAGTATCGACAAAGTCAAACACGCGCTCGATCATCTTGCGCTGTTCAAGGTTTACAACACCGGCAAGTTCTCCGTCATTTACCGCGGCAATAACCTCTTCTTCAAGCTCTTCCTGAGATTTTATCAGGTCAACTCCGGCACCGCGCGCAATAAGGTGCTGCAGGCCGATGATGATCTGGTTGAGCCATTTAAAGGACGCTGTCAGAAGCCATGCCGGAATTGCCGCATGAAGGACCATTTTTTCCGCGGTCATCTCGCCGGTAGCTTCGGCAATGGAGCGCAGGGCGGAGGTTGTCAGAATAAGGGCAGCGGCTTTGGCGATGCAAAGTCCTGATATAACTCCGGTTTCCATGATTTCCGGGATTATGCAGAGATAAACGCCAAGCAGGATGAACGCGCCGTAGCAGAGTGTGCTTAAGAATGCGGCGGAGAGTCTTGAGGACTGCGGATCTTTCAGGATTGAGTTGAGAAACCAGTTTTTTTTGCGTTTTTTCTCTTCCAGGAGGTCTTCAAGCCTTGAGATGCTGAATTCCTGCAGAGCTGATTCGTAAGTTCCGGCAAACCAACCGATTATAGGTAAGATAATAATTCCTGCCGTCTGGGCAAGGGCAATAGTACTCAAAAAACCGTTCTCCTGAAAAAACAATTAAAAATCCCTGACCAGAAACTCTCTGGACAGGGCTAGTGTCAGAACTTTATCAGGTAAAACGAAGCGCGCACGAAGCGCATACTTCGCGGAACATCGTCGTCAGATTGTTCTGTTTCCTGATTCATGTTGGCGATTCTACTCAAAAACTTTGCATTTGCCAGCAAAAAAAAGAAATTTTTAGCTTATGCAGATTATGGTTAAATTCCTGATGGCACAAGCTTTCTGAGTGTTTCTAGGAATTGGTCAAACGGTACTTCCTGCTGTGAGCCGCCTTCTTTCATGTCCTTGACCACGACAATGCCTTTCTCAAGCTCCGACTCGCCGAGAATCAGGGTAAGAAGAGCATTCTTGCGGTTAGCCGCGCGCATCTGCGCCTTCATCGAGCGGCCTTCATAGTCCATATCTGCAGACATCCCCGCAGCTCTTACGCGAGCCAGCAGGCCAGCCATTGCCCGGTGTCCGGCATCGCCAAGCCCGATTCCGTAAACCATTAGTGGCGCGGTGCAGTTGCAGCAGGAGAGTGCTTCCATGGCAATCATAACCCGTTCCACACCGATAGCAAAGCCAACTGCAGGGGTCACCGGGCCGCCAAGTTCCTCCACCAGTCCGTCATAACGGCCTCCGCCACCGATGGCATCCTGCGCACCGAGGGCTGAGTGGGTGTATTCAAAGACGGTCTGGGTATAATAATCAAGGCCGCGGACCAGTGATGCGTCGATTACGTACTGTGTACCTGATGCGTCCATACTCTGCTTGACCGCTTCAAAGTGATCGTTGCAGCAGTCACAGAGGTTGTCGTAGCTTGCGGGCAGGTCTTTGGTCTTGTCAGCGCAGTGCTTACAATCGAGAACCCGCAGGATATTACGTTCATAACGTGAGTTACAGCTTTTGCAGAGTGTTGGCAGAAGAGGTTTTACTGCTTCCTTGAGCGTTTCGCGGTAACCCGGGCGGCACTCCTTGCAGCCGATGGAGTTGAGGCGTGTCTTGATGCCGGTTATGCCTAGTGAGGCGTAGAACGCAAGCCCCATGGTGATGACTTCAGCATCAAGCAGAGGATCAGAGCTGCCAAGAGCCTCAATACCGACCTGATGAAACTGGCGCTGTCGACCTTTCTGCGGACGTTCACGACGGAACATCGGCCCGCCATACCAGAGTTTCTGCAGGCCAGCCTGCTTGTGCATGCTGTGTTGGAGGTAGGCGCGTACCACGCCGGCAGTTCCCTCCGGGCGCAGGGTAAGCGATTCCGAGCTTGGTTTGAAGGTATACATCTCCTTCTCGACAATATCCGTAGCCTCGCCGATACCACGGGCAAAAAGCTCAGTTTTTTCAAATACCGGTGTGCTTATTTTTTCATAACCATAACGGCTGAAAATATTTGCCGCAGCAGCAAAAGCCTTCTCGTAGCGGTTGCCGTCCTCACCGAAATAATCGCGCGTTCCTTCAATGCAACGCAGGGTTTCATTTGACATTTTTTTGTCCTTCTTGTGCTGTTTTAATTTCTGTGCAGGATTATTAATACTTATAACAACAATCAGAGTAGATGATTATAAACAAAGACATAATCACTTCAAGGCGGAATTTAATATTGCCTTCAAGTATGATGATTACGGCATTCTTTGATAACACGCTCTAGTAGAGGGTTTTTCCGTTAACCAAGAGATCCTGGTCAAATTGCCTGAAGGTGATGTCGGTGAGTCTGAAAGCGTCTGACATTTCCCTCTTAGCCGGGCCTTCAAAGGGTGACAGGCCGGAACCGCCGAGGATTTTCGGGCAGACAAAAGCGCTTACTTCGTCTATCAGCTGCGACTGGATTAGCGCTCCGGCTAGGCCAGCCCCACCTTCGCAGAGGATATTGCGCACGCCATATTCATGCGCGAGTATCTGCAGCCCTTCATGGAGATTGAGGTGTTGTCCGTAACGCGGGATTTCTAGAATCTCTGCTCCCATACTGATAAGCTTCTGGGCTGGTAGGGAGGATTTTTTTTCACCGCTTAAGAATACAATCTTGCCGCCGGCGTTTTTAAATAACGCGGAATTATCCGTTAGTTTGCCGGAGCATAAAAGTTTTGAGTCAACAACGACCCGCACCGGCTGTATTGAAGTATCGCCCTCTCGGATATTAAGCGAAGGGTTGTCCTGAATAGCCGTAGCCGAGCCGACCATAACCGCGTCACTGATCCTTCGCAAGTCCTGAACGTGTGAACGACTTTTTTCTGAGGAGATCCATTTGGAGTCACCCTCGTTTGTGGCAATCTTGCCGTCCATCGTCATTGCATATTTAAGATGAACATGCGGGAGTTTTTCTGTTATATACTTGATAAAACCGTGCATGCTCCATTCAGCTTCCGCCTGGAGTACACCGACCTCAACTTTAATTCCTGCTTGCAGCAGCGTTTCTTTGCCATCACCACTTGTTGCGTCCGGATCGTCAACCGCGACGACAACACGCTTGATGCCCGCATCAATAAGCGCTTTGGTGCAGGGCGGGGTTTTGCCGTAATGGTTGCATGGCGTAAGTGTTACATACGCTGTCGCTCCGTTTGCCTCGCTGCCGGCGTTCTGAAGGGCGTTAGGCTCGGCGTGCGGTCCGCCGTAAACCTTATGCCAGCCGCGGCCGATTATCGCGCCGTCTTTTACAATCACACAACCGACTGGCGGATTGGGGCTGACCCGGCCAAGCCCTTTAGCCGCCAGAGAAATAGCTTCACGCATGAAACATTCGTCATTGTCTTGCATTTTTTTCTTTCATTAAAAAAGTCAGCGGTGGCGCAGCAGCAGTTTTTGCAGACGCCCCTCCTGAAAGACTACAAGTTCAAGCGCTCCACGTTTAAGGGCCGGCAGCAGCAGTTCCTCAAGTTTATTGACTGTAGTCGTGCTATAACCATTAACTTTAAGAATAACCGTTCCCTCGCGCAGGCCGATAAATTCCCCCGGCGAAGACCTTGAGACAGAGGTAACTATTACACCAGTAATCCCCGCGCGGCTGAGGGTAGTCAGCTCATCCGGGCGCATAACCCTGACCTTTAGCCCTGTTCCGGCAATCTCATAATCACTGTCACTTACTGATGGTGTGAGCAGGACCCGCCGCTTCATTTTAGCGCCCTGCCTGATAAATTCAACCTCCAGATTTTCACCACTGCCAGACATCCCGGTAACACTGTTGAAGGTTATGGTATTTTCAATATCCTTGCCGTCAATTGCGGTTATGATGTCACCTATTACAAGCCCGCCACGTCCGGCTGGGGCGTCTGCGGGGATACTGGTTATAACTACGCCGCTACGGATGGGGGAGGGGAGGCGGTATTTCTCGCGCTGCGTCAACTCGCGTACGACTGCACCGAAATATCCGGGCGTGAACTTGCCCTGCGATTTTAACTGGCGGTAAATTTTATTTACGGCGTTACTCGGAATTGAAAAACCGATTCCCATGTAACCGCCGGACTTGCTGAAAATCGCAGTATTAAGCCCGACAACTTCTCCGTTGAGGTTAATCAGCGGCCCACCGGAATTTCCAGGATTGATTGCTGCGTCAGTCTGGATAAAATCCTCATAATCGAGGATACCGATAGATTTGCGTCCCGTCGCGCTGACAATCCCGCTTGTTACCGTGTGGCTCAGACCAAAAGGACTGCCGATAGCCAGCACCCACTCGCCGACCTCAAGGTTTGCTGAATCGGCAAAATTCAGGTACGGCAGGTTGGTCGCATTAATCCGCAGCAGCGCAACATCGCTCTTCTCGTCAGAGCCGATCACCGTGGCCTGGTATTCCTGACCGTTTATCAGCTTGACGATTATTGTCTGCGCACCTTTAATTACGTGCGTGTTAGTCAGGATGTAACCATCAGAGGAGACAATGAACCCCGACCCCATACCTTCAATTACCTGCTGGCGGCGGGGGCGGCGCATATTGAAGAACCGTCGTTCAAATTCCTCGTTGAATAGTTCAAAAGGATCATTTGTCGTGTAGGCGTTACGGTCGGAGACCAGAATCTCGGTGCGGATAAAGACTACGCCCGGTTTGGCATTTTTTGAGGCTAGGGTAAAGGCTTTGCCGAGTGATTTGGCGTTTGCGATATCATCTGCCGGTGCAAGCCCGGATATGGCCGAGAATGTGAGTAATCCGAAAATTATGGCTTTTGCAAGTGAGGTCATAACATCTCCGGTTATTATAAAGGTCAAATTCAGTAATCAGGAATGTTTCTGTAATATACTGTACTGATAATTGACGTATCCTTTTAGTGTCTTTCTGCTTTAACTGATTATCTTTAGCTTTCTGATAATGTAAATAGTGGCAAATAAAAAAGTCCGGACATTTTTGCCCGGACTTGCATTTTATTGATAACTGTTTTGACTAGCGCTGGTTTGCTGGCAGGCCTGTTATGTCAATTACAGTGTTTCCGTTCGCCGGAGGTGCGACATTGATGGTCACGTCTTCTGCGGGTGCGGGTGTTCTGATTTGGATTCTTTCAACCGGCTCCTGTGGCTTGCCGAAAATGCTGAGAGTGTCTACCGTCAGTACGTCTGCTTCCCAGGACGGAGCCGGTGTAACTGCGCCGCTTACCAGAATGCGTTTACCGATAAACTTGTTAAGGTCATAACGTGAAGAGCGCAGCAGATACTGGGTTACGCCACCCTTAACCAGCTTGAAACCGGCCGGACGGCCACCAATAAAGCCGACATACTCAATCCAGCCAGAAGCGCGGCCACCCATTGTTCCCGGAGGTGACGGGGGAACGTAGCCTTCTTCGATTGCGGTGAGCTGCCGCTGTTCTGCTGTTTTCTGCTGGTTACGTTCTTCATAAATCTGCTTGATCTGCACCTGGCTTTCCTGCTCGATACGGTCAAGCTGGGCGTCGATGCTGTCGACAAGCTTTTCGGTGCTTTTGCGCTGGCTTTCACGGAGCTTCTTCTCTTCTTCAGCTTGTTTTCTGATAGTAATGAGAATCGGGTCGGTCTTGCCTTCATTCTGTAGCTGCTTTTTTACATCCTCAACTGCGATCTTGACGTCTTCCTTATATTCCGTGGCAGAACGGACTCCAGGAGCAGTGATCGGTGCGGCTGTTTCTTTAACGCCTGATTTGTCATAGGAAACGTATTTGTTAAAGACATAAGCCTTGGCTGTTGCCGGCGGGCGGATCTTTGCCCACTGCTGTCCGCGAAGCTGGGTTACAATTACCGTATCGCCGCTTGAGAGCTGGCCGACAACAGTACTTCCCGGCCATGGCCTTGCGCGGATATTGATGTTGTCTCCGCGGATTGTACGGACAATTCCCTGTTCCGGGATATCAGCCGGAATATCACCATCAATATACTGGCGGTTGACGTAGCAGAATTCTGTTTCAGGGTAAGCTATAGTAATCCATTCGCCCTTCTTCTCAAGAACTGTAACCGGAGTGTCAGGGTTGGCGGTGAGAATGATCTCATACTTGGTGCTGTTGCCGGCGCGGATATTGACCCTTCCGCCATTGATGCGGCCTGCTGTTCCGCCACTTACCGGTGTTGGGGCGAGTGGTGTTGAGAATGTGTCTGTTGTTGCGGCAGTGCCTGGCAGTGTTGGTGTTGCGGGTGCGGCTGGCAGGCTGCTGTCTGCTGGCAAGGTGGTCGGAGCCGGCGGCAGGGCTGAAGGGGCTGGTGGCAGTGCTGAAGGAGCTGACGGAAGGCCGGGAGCCGGTGGCAGCGCGGTACCTGAGTCTGAAGTGGGTACAGCCGGTAAAAGGTCGCCGCCGCCTGAAGCTGCCGGAGGGGCTGGCAGTGGTGGAAGTGCAAGATCTTCTCCTGCATAGGTATTGGTCAGGCCGCCCACAACCAGGGCTGCAACAGCGAGAATTGTTTTTGAAATCGGGCGCATTGTGTCCTCTCCGAATAAAATCTATAAAAGCAAAAATAATTACATTTAATCTTAATACATTATATTGTACGTTGTCGCTGGCCGCAGTGGTCTGAAAAATTACAATTTTTTCAGAAAAATACAGAAATTACAATACAATACCTTTATCGACCGTTAGGTGCTGGTGATTTTAACCTTTTTTACTTATAAATTGAGCAAAATTATCAATTTCTTTCAGAAAAATTAGTGATTTTCTGGACATTTTGTTATAATAGTGATAAAATTCGCCCTGTTAACCTGCGGGCAGAAGTGCGTGGGTTGCGTATGTTTTGTTTGTGACAGGGGGATAAATATGAAGTGCTGGTTCTGTGATAATGAAGCCAGAGCTGTGTGTGCTGCCTGCGGACGGGGGGTCTGCTATGAGCATGCTAATATCCACGACAGTATGACTATTGCCAAGAGTGATACTTCTACCGGGTATACCAGCTATTATAATGTAATCAATGCGATCAAGTGCAAGGATTGTCGTCTGGAATGGGTGCATCATAAGCCCGGCGATGATTTTGCCAGTCGCTGATTTGCCTGAAGCAGGCTGAATAAAAAAATGGATAGCATATTAAATAAGAAAAAGCATAACAGAATCGCCGGTATCGGCGAGGTCGACCGGGCGGAAGGTTTCTGCCACGGGATGCTTTCTGCACACTGTGATGGTGCGCTCAAATCTGGTGATGCTTTGCACGCCGGGCTTGGCATTGCCGGCGGCATTACCGAGCTTGCCCGCAAGGCTGTACTGAATAACTGTAAGGAAAGTCAGGACGCAATTAGCCTTTCTGCTCCTCTTGATGCTGAGACACGGCGCAATCTGCTGGCTGAGGCTGATTCAACGAATATCTCATTTTCACTCAGTGGTGCGCGTATCTGGCTGCAGCCGGTTAATTCACGCAAGCTTGCCTTGCAGTGGGTCGTTCCGGCAAATGTCAGGCGTAATTGCAAAGACCTGATTGACAATGACAAGCTTGAATTTGTTCTGCGTTTATACCGTCACAGCGAACAGGCCCTGAAGTGGAAGGCTTCGCACCGAACCCTTGAGTTTCCGGTAGATATTTCCCGGCGCAAGTGTTACATCAAGCTTGAGCAGGCTGGTGGCCGTTTTAATGCTGAGCTTGGGGTGAAGCTTGGTGATGGCCGTTATGTCTTTCTGGCGCGCTCTGGGGAGTGTAATGCTACCAGAGTTATGCCTGATATTGACGGTAAGGTTGGTTTTGACCGTTACAACGCCGCGCGCAAGGATGTGGTCTCTGTGCCATCGGCTTTCAGGGCTGAGGCTATCGAGAATTATGGGCTAGCTCCCGAGTGTGATTACCACTGGTTGGATTTGCAGGCTGAGTCGCAGGTGAGAGCTGTCTATACGGACTTTATCTTTGAAGGACCACGGGTTTTCCGTAACCGTCCGGCAGTTATAGCCGCGTCAGTTGAAGAGCGCAATCTGGCTTATAATAATCGCATTGCCGAGTATAACAGGCCTAAAGCTGCGGTGGCTGTTGCCGTAAATGAAAAACCTGCAGTTTCTCTGACAATTGAGCGAATTGATGCTCTGGTTGAGAAGAAGCCGGTTTCCGGTAATTCGGTAAAGATCAAATATCCTCCGGCTGTGCAGGGCTATAACCCATCGCTTCTGACGCGTGAGCAGGCGCTGCGCTATGCGGTTATCCCATATTTCTGCCAGCGGGAGAATATCGTTCAGGTTGAGCATTATAATCTGCAGGAGCTTGAGAAGGTTTCTTCACGGCGTCGGCGTAAGACGGTTCATGTTAAGAGTACGCGCGAGCTGACTGAAGCGATAAAGAGCGGCAAATTGTCTGAGCAGGCCGAGATTGTTCTGCGGGGCAAGGTCAAGCCGGGGCGTCGGGTACGTGTTGGCGGGCTCTTGATTGAGACTCAGAAAGACGGTTCGTTCTGTGTTGCGTGTGTGATCCGTAACGGCAGGCTGTTTGTACCGGTTGAGGAGGTTTCGGCGGTTTGCGTCGAGTAAAAAGTCCGGAGGCTTTTTGAGGCTTTGTGTTCTTCAATCCTGAAATTTGTTTAAGATTATGCTAAGCCGTACATTTGTACGGCTTTTTAAATAGAGAAAGTTCTGGAAGGTTCTCTATTGTTTTTCTGCCAGTAGTTTTTGTGTTTACGTTGCCTGAGTTAATTCGAATGGGGAGTTGCTGATGATAAGTATTTTTAATACCGTCAGAAATATTGTGACCGGGGTGGGGTGTTTTGAAAAACTTGGCGGTTATGCCGCAGGTTTTGGCAAGAAGTGTCTGATTGTTTCAGGCCGCAGCGCAATGAAAGAGCTTGGCTACATTGACATGGCTGAGAAGCAGCTCAATGATGTGGGCATTTCTACTTGTGTGCTTCTGGGGATCGGGCATGACCCCGACATCGCTGACATTGAGGCGGGGCGTGATCTTTTTAATGATAAGGGCTGTGATATGGTTCTCGGCATCGGTGGAGGGAGCGCGATTGATGCGGCCAAGGCAATTGCGAAGTTTGCTGCCTGTAATAAGCCGGTAAAGGACTACTTTGACAGTGGCGAGTTGCCTGAGGGCGGCTTTCCGGTTATTGCTATTCCCTCAACCTTTGGCACAGGTACGGAAGTAACAAGGGTTACTGTACTTATGGATCGGGAAAGCAAGCTCAAAAAGGGCCTGCGCCATGCGAGCATGCTGCCGGTTATTGCGCTGGTTGACCCGATGCTTGGGATGAAGGTTCCGCCGAAGTCCGTCGCGCGAAGTGGACTTGACGCTTTTACCCAGGCAGTCGAGAGTTTCTTTTCAAAATATTCTACAGACCTTACAGAGGCGCTCTCTTTTAATGCGATGGTTCTGCTGTCTGATGGTCTGCCGAAGGTCATGCGTGACCAGGAGGATATCGAGTCACGCAGCAATTGCGCCAATGGCTCACTGATGGCAGGGATGGCTTTCAGTAATTCACGCCTTGGTATTGTACATGGTATGGCGCATCCTCTGGGGGCGCGGTATGGAATTGAGCATGGCGAGGTCTGCGGGATAATCCTGCCCCGGGCATTACGCTATAATAAGGCGGTCTGCGAAAAAAAATATGCACTTATTTCAGGATTTCTCGGTATGGACGCGGCGGACTGGGTGCTTGAGAGATTGCGTGAATTCGATCTGCCGCTGAACTTGAAACACCTTGAAATCCCTGAGTCTGATTTTCCGGGGATTGCAAAAGAGGTACTACCTTCAGGTTCTACTGAGGCTAATCCGCGCGAGGTAACTGAGGCGGATGTTATTGCGTTACTTAAAGAAATGTGCTGATGTCTTGTTTTTACGGTTGCCCGCAATGGGGTTGACGGATAAAATAACAGGCTCGGATAGTTGGTCTAAGACATTTTGTAATAAATAAAGGTTATATGTATGAGTGAAGAAACTGGCGCAGAGAGCAATGAAAATAAAGAGCAGGACGTAAAGCCGGCTCAGGGTGCAGGCTCAACAGGCAGCAGTGAAGCCCAGCTTCCGTCTGTCCCTGATAATTCCGCACATGAGAAGAGTCACAATAACCGGATACTGGTTGCCGGTATTCTTATTGCCGTTCTGCTGATTCTGGTCTTTGTCACCAGTGGCGGGCGTGACGGGGGGATTTTCTCTTTTGTCCCTTCAAGTGCATCAACGGTTGAAGCAATTGATGTCTCTGACAATACTTTTGGCTATATTGCCTCACTGCCACTCTGGAAAGAGTCTGAGACTGTCGGTACTGAACTTCGCACGGGTGTTTTCCGGAAGATGCTTCCGGGGTTCAGTGACAGTGATGATTATGCTGCCACGGCCGCACTCTGCAAGAGACTTCTGCTGGCTGAGATCAAGGGCGAGAAACTTTATGTTATTGATTCAGGCAACCCATGGCAGATTGAACGCAGTTATACCAAGCGGTTGGTGGCTGGCGGCGAGACTTCAAAGGTCAATATTGAGCGGATTGATAAAGTCTTTAAGGTAAAGCTTGGCGGGGCGGATTTTTACGTCGTCAAGATAGCATCAAAAGTTGTCCTCAGTGAATCAAAGGAACTGATTGCCAAGGCAATCCGCTGCTACCGCGGTGATGACAGTTCACTTGCAGACCTCGGCCTGCGCTGGGATAACGACTCGGACCAGAGACTTATCGGTTATATCTACAAAGTTCCGGCTGTTGTCAAGACTGACCGCCTCAAGGAACTTGGTTTCAATATCAGCGAATACCGCAAAGACGCGGCTGAACTGAGTACAATCATGGTAAGTCCGGGGGCGAATAACGGTATTGTCACGAGGATGACGGTTATTAACGGTTCAGAGATTAGTTCAGCTTCAAGTGGCGGGATTTTTTCATTCATCGGTTCGGCGATCTTGATTATTCTGGCTATAGTTATTGGCCTGCCGATGCTGTTTTTGCTGATTGTTATGCTGACTGCGGTGTATTTTTATATTGTGGCGCTGATTAAGGGTGAGCTTGTTCCGGTTGAGCCGCCGGAGTTGCCTGAACTCTCAAAGCAGATGAAGGAAGACCTCGCCAAGAAGGACGCTCCAATAAACAAGACAGATACTCAGAAAGACAGTGCTTCTGCTTCCGAGTAATCCTTAAATCAATAAGAGCGCCACTCAACTCTTGCATAAGAGTTTGATTTGGCTATATTTATATTTTATCCCAACGCTGGCTGCGCGAAACGTAGTCAGCGCGTGGTTTTTAGTGCAGGAACTTGTACAGGAATTCAATTAACAGGATATCGTTGAAATGTCGTATTTTTCAGTCGCCATTGTCGGGCGACCTAATGTTGGTAAGTCTACCTTATTTAACCGCCTTGTCGGCAGCCGTATCGCGATTGAGGCGCCGATAGCCGGTGTTACCAGAGACCGCGTTCTTTACCCGCTTACTATCGAAGATCGGACCTTTGATCTGATTGATACTGGCGGTATTGGTATTGTCGATTCGCAGCGCCTTGAGGACCAGATTGAAAAGCAGATCCGCGTCGGTATTGATGAAGCGTCGGTGATAATTTTCTGTGTGGACTCCCGAGACGGGGTTGTGCCGCTTGATATTGAGGTTGCCCGACGCCTGAGGCGCGCAAATTGCCCGGTAATTCTGGTGGCCACTAAAGTTGATACCACAAGGATTGAGGACAAGCTGCCGAGCTTTCATGAGCTTGGTTTTGGTGACCCGATACCGCTTAGTTCGGTTGAGAACCGTAATATCGATGACCTTGAAGAAGCGATAGTCGAAAATCTTCCACCGGCTGAGGAGAATGAAGAACCGCTTTCTGGCGTTGATCTTCTGAAGATTGCCTTCATCGGCCGTCGTAATGTCGGCAAGTCTTCAATTGTCAACCATATCTGCGGCGGCGAGCGGGTTATTGTCTCTGACATCCCTGGAACAACCCGCGACTCGGTTGATATTATTGTTGACCGTGATGGCGAGAAGTTTGTGGCTATTGACACTGCCGGTCTGCGCAAGCGCGGCAAGCAGGATGATGTCATGGAGTTTTATGGCCACATGCGCAGTGAGCGTGCTATTCGCCGTGCGGATGTAATTGTGCTGATGCTTGATGCTACCCGCGAAGTCAGCAAGATCGAGAAACGTATCGGCTCAATGATTGTTGAGGAGCATAAGCCTTGTCTGCTGGCTCTGAATAAGTGGGACCTTGTACAGGAGCAGCGTCCGGGGATTGTGTTGCAGGATTTTCAGGAGTACGTTGCCGAAAATCTTCCGGGTCTCTATTTCTGCCGGATGGCTGGTGTCAGCGCGCTTACCGGAGAGAATGTCTGGCCGCTTATTGGGGCGTGCCGTGAGCTTTATAATCAGGGCGCGGTTGAAGTGCGTACTGCGCAGGTTAATGCAGCGCTTTCAAACGCTTTTAAAAAGCGCCGGCCTAAACCATATATGGGTAAACTTGGTAAGGTCTATTACGGTACGCAGATTGGCGTAACCCCGCCGAGTTTTGTGATCTTCTGTAATAACCCGAAAGCTTTTGATGATAATTACCGGCGCTATCTTGCCCATCAGATGCGTGTAGAGCTTGGTTATCCGGAATTGCCCATTAGGTTGGTGTTCAAGACGCAGCATGATGTGGGGCGTTATTCCTGATTATTTGTTTTCGCTTGTCAGAATTTTTTCCTGCGCCGTTTTTGCGCTTCTGTAAATTCAGAGGAGAGGCATGAAAAATTATGCAGAGTTATTCAGCGGACGCAATGCGCTGGTGACCGGTGGCGGTGTGCGGATGGGCAGGGCGATTGCCCTTGAGCTTGCCCTTTATGGTGTTAATGTTATTGTTCATTATAACAATAGTGACGAACAGGCGCATGAGGTGGTTGAGGTAATAAAAAAACGCGGCGGCAGTGCCTGCGCGATTCAGGCTGATCTCTCTCAGCGTCAGGAAGTTGAAGGGATGCTGCTGCGGGCAATAAAGTGTTTTGGCCCCGTTGATTATCTCATCAACAACGCGTCGATTTATAGCGAGGAAGGTCTGGCAGAATTTGATTTTGAGCAGCTTGCCGATAATATGCGGATCAACGCTTTTGCGCCGCTCTTGTTGTGCCGCAGTTTTTATGCGCAGAAGAATAACGGTGTTATCATCAATATGCTCGACACCAGGATTCACAGCTACGACCGCGAACATGTTGCCTATCATCTGAGTAAGCAGGCGCTGTATTCCCTTACCAGAATGATGGCGTGGGAGTATGCGCCGTATGTACGGGTTAATGGTATTGCGCCCGGTATTATCCTGCCGCCAAAAGGTGAGGGTGAGGAGTGGCTCAAGAAACTGCGCCATACCAATGTGCTTGATACTTATGGCACAGTTGAGGATGTTGCCGACGCGGTTGCTTTCCTGCTGGCAGGTGACTTTATCACCGGTGAGGTTATCCATGTTGACGGCGGGCGGCATCTTAAAAACAGTTTTTATTAATGATTATTATAGGCGAGTAGTTGTTATTGTCTCTGAGGTTTGTAGCGGAAGAAATAATGAATATTGAAAAAGTCTCAAAGCTGGTACGTGAATTATTGATTGAAATTGGTGAAGACCCGGATCGCGAGGGGTTGCTTGCTACGCCTGACCGTATGGCCAAGGCGCTGGAATTTCTGACCGCCGGATACAGTCAGACGCCTGAAGAGGTCATCAATAACGCGGTCTTCTCCAGCGAGAGCAATAACATGATTATCTGCCGCGACATTGAAGTGTATAGTATGTGCGAGCATCATATGCTTCCGTTTTACGGCAAGTGTCACATCGGTTATATTCCTACCGGCAAATTGCTCGGCGTCAGCAAGCTCGCGCGTATTGTCGACTGTTTCTCCCGCCGCCTGCAGATTCAGGAACGCCTGACCAGCCAAATAGCCCATGCTATCGCTGAAACCGTTGACGCAGAAGGGGTTGGCGTGGTTATGGAATGTCGGCATCTGTGCATGATGATGCGCGGGGTGCAGAAGCAGAATTCAGTCATGACGACCTCTGAAGTGATCGGAACCTTCCGCCGCGAACTGGCGACCAGGACAGAATTTCTCGATCTGCTTGAACGTCGCTCTATCTGATAACTCATTATGAATCAGAGGGTTTTGGTTCTGTATTCATATCTGAATAATCTGTCATACCAGTAAAGTAAGAAATATTTAAAAAGTAAGTTGACTTAGAGCCTGCTTGGATGTATTAATATTAAGTATATATGCCAACGATGGCATATGTGGCACAGGCTGAGCGTTTTCCGGTGTCGGTAAATATTGTATTTTTGCGTGTAGTTATACCGTTTATTATTTGGATTGCCGGGAAACCGGCAGGAGGAGCAGAGATGGCTACTTTTGAAATCAAAGATGCTGGAAGTTGCAAGTGGGATGAGGTATCACTGGGTGAGGTTATGATTCGTCTTGATCCGGGTGAGGGCAGGGTACACACTTCCCGCCAGTTCACAGCCTGGGAAGGTGGCGGTGAGTATAATGTTGCACGTGGTCTGCGTCGCTGCTTTGGCCTGCGTACTGCTCTGGTGACTGCGATTGTTGATAATGGTGTTGGCCGCCTGCTTGAGGATCTGATCCTTCAGGGTGGTGTTGATATGCGCCATGTAAAGTGGGTTGGTTTTGACGGTATCGGCAAGGCTGCCCGTAACGGCCTTAACTTCTGTGAGCGCGGTTTTGGTGTGCGTGGTGCGGTAAGTACCTCTGACCGTGGCCACACTGCGATCAGCCAGACCAAGCCTGGTGATTTTGACTGGGAGAAGATTTTTGGTGAAGAAGGTGCCCGCTGGTTCCACTGTGGCGGTATCTTTGCCGCTCTTGGCGCGCAGACTCCCGAAGTTGCCATTGAAGCCCTCAAGACTGCCAAGAAGTACGGCACAATTACCAGTTACGACCTCAACTACCGTGCAAGCCTCTGGAAAGAGATCGGTGGCCCTGAGCGCGCCATGGAAGTCAACCGTGAAATCGCCAAGTATGTTGACGTCATGATCGGTAATGAAGAAGACTTCACCAAGGCGCTTGGTTTCAAGGTTGAAGGTCTTGACGAGAACTGCGCCAAGCTTGATACCGGTAACTTCAAGAAGATGATCGAGAAGGCTGTTGCCGAGTTCCCGAACTTCAAGGCTGTTGCGACAACCCTTCGCGGCGTTAAGACTGCTACAATCAATGACTGGGGCGCAATTCTTTACACTGGCGGTGAGTTCTATGAAGCCAAGACTTTCCCGGCTCTTGAAATCTTTGACCGTGTTGGCGGCGGCGACTCATTCGCTTCTGGCCTTGCTTATGGTTTCCTTGCAGGTAAAGAACCGGCACAGATCATTAATTATGGCTGCGTACATGGTGCGCTGGCCATGACAACTCCCGGCGATACAACTATGGCAAGCCTTGCTGAAGTAGAAAAACTCGTTGGCGGCGGCAGCGCCCGCGTTGATCGTTAATATTACAATTATATTATTAATTCCAAGCCGCCAGAAGGTAATGTTCGGGCGGCTTTTTTATTGTATCTGGAAAAATTGCCTACTCTAATGTTTTTTTTAGTGAAACAAACTGGTAATTCATTACTCTTATAGAGGTGCAAAAGCTATGGGGATCGTTTTTTTACTTTTCGATTTTTGGTATTAACACCTTGGAGTATATGGCATGAAAAAATTTGAAAAAAAATTAACTGATGCGGAACTTGATATCGTCAATGGTGGTGTATCCTCGGCCCGTTATCAGAATTTTTTGTCACCAGAAAATGGCGCTGCTGATATGGGAAATATGCAAAACAATATTGATAAAACCGGTACATTTCAAGCGCCTGGCCAGAGTGGTCAGGTTATAAAAAATACCCGCGGCGAAAACTGGATATAACCTCAGAGCAGATTTGGTAAATAATAACACAGAACGATCTGCAATTAATAAACGACCTGCCTTAGTGGCGGTCGTTTATTCTTGTTGTAAATTTGGTTTTGATTGATACCAGCATTATCAATGCCAGCTTATCAGCAGCAGGCTCCAGCCATCGGACAGCCTGCACAATTTCCGGAGCAGGGGAGCTTTTTCTGTGCAGCAAGCTTATCTCCATTGACAGCGGTTGTTTGCCCAGTCTTCTGATCGGATAACTTCAACTCCTTCTTATCGCTTTCCCATTCCTTCCAGGCAGCATCATTTTTTGTGTTTGAGCGACTGGCAACGCAACGCTTTGAACGGCACTTCATGCTCTCGGAAAGGTCGCAGAAGCCATTATTGTTCTTGTCAATGTAGCGCGGACAGGTTCCCTTCGGGCGGTCGTTATTTGCCGCATAAACTGTAATTGCTGTAAACATCAGTACTAATGACACTATTGAAATAAGCTTTCGCATTAATCACTCCTGATATAGAATTATTAAAAATAATTGCCAGTTACAGAAGGGAGTATACATCACTTGCAAATGATACGCCATAGGTGTTTTATTGTTTTGTGAAAATTTTCTCTTTTCTGCAGTGACTGATTTTTTTCAACTCAGGATAATTTCCAGTCGATAGGCGATTTTCCTTGTGCCTGGAGGAGTTCGTTTGTTTTTGAGAAATGGTGGCAGTTAAAGAAGCCGCGTGAAGCAGACAAGGGAGATGGGTGGACGCTGGATAAAATGTGGTGTTTTGAGCTGTCTATTATTCCTCCTTTTTTCTGGGCATAGTTTCCCCACAGGAGGAATACTACTCCGCTCAGATTATCAGAGATTGCTTTGATTGCGGCATCGGTGAATGTTTCCCAACCTTTGTTCTGGTGTGATCCGGCCTGTGATTCGCGTACAGTAAGGGTAGCGTTGAGTAGTAGCACCCCTTGGTCCGCCCATTTCTGGAGATTTCCGTGAGGAGGAACAGGCAGACCAAGGTCGTTATTAAGCTCTTTAAAGATATTTTTCAGTGAAGGAGGGGGCTGGATACCTTCAGGAACCGAGAAGCATAGCCCGTGAGCCTGTGACGGGCCGTGGTATGGATCCTGCCCGATTATTACGACCTTAATATTATCAAAATGAGTGCAGTTGAAAGCGTTAAAAATCAGTTTTCCCGGCGGATATACTGTATATTTGGTCTTTTCCTCGCCCAGAAAACTTTTAAGCTTTTTCATATAATCCTGCTCGAATTCTGATTTAAGGACATTATACCAGCTTTTATCAATATCGGGTGTTTCTGACATATTATGCTTTCTGTTGCAATGGTTCATAAAAAGAATGAGGTTTTAATTATATCTTAGTGTTTAGCCTGAATTCTTCAAGTTATTTT
>QKCJ01000010.1 GCA_003245715.1 bacterium | reverse complement strand
TCGCTGGGTTATCGTCCGCCAGCACCGGAGGCATTTATTTGTCCAGAACAGCCTGTCTGCGCTACGCTGCGTCATTCTGTTCTGGACAAACAAAGAGAAAAAACTATAACATAAGAAATGGTATGAATCGTGGGGAAAGGTCAACGTATTATTCGTGGAATAGGACAATAACATGATTCTATATAATTGTGAAATATATAAACAAATGGAAGAATGGGCGTTTAGTATTGATAAATACTATGCATCAATAATGAAGCTTCTTTATAATAGAAGTAAATTAAAACAAAAAGCTGATATGTTAAACGCCACATCGGGTAATTATAAAAGTGAAGGGATTGCTAAAATATATAATGAAATTGAACAAATTGACAAGATGTGTGAACAAGCAAGAAAAACAATCGAATTGCTTCAAAACAATATTGATTCTGCTCGAATGGATTTGCAGAACTAAAGTGAAGACTTTGAAGCGTTTGCACAGAAATTTATCCCATGTTCTTCCATGATTATTAGAAATCCTACACATTTTGCAGTAGCCCTGAAATTTACGGAGAAACCTCCGGGAGCCTATTTAACTGTTAAAGGTAAGGATGCACAGGTAATCAGGATTATTGAGATATACAAAGAAAATAGCCGTATCGTTAAATTTTGACAAAACCCGGCAATTGCAAGGGCACTATACAAAATTGATGTTGGTTCAACAATACCGATAAAACTATATCTTGAGATTAAAGAGCATTACCTGTCATTAGCATGAATTAAATATCTACAATTACTTTCATATAAACCATAGATGGTATAGCGGATAGGAACATGGATAATTTTGACAAAACAACAGAAGATTTGATTGTTGACTATAGAACTACTGGCAGTAATAAAAGTTTTGAGGCTGCTTTTATTCACTGTGGTTTTTATGTGGACTCATGTGTTGATAGAATGCTTAAGCGTGTACCTTTTAAAAATAGTTATCTTTTAAAAGAATTCGGTAATAAAGGATTAATAGATGCTCTATATAGGCTTAAGGAGTCATCTGAAGTTGACGTTGCACCATATATTTGTTCCCGAATAACGGGCTCATTACTTGATGAGATGAGATCGTTTTGGAATTGTAAATGCCCCGGCAGTAATAACGTAAATTGGTGTCACTTCTTGTAAGGCATAAAATGAAAAATAGATATTTAACAAAATCAAGATTCAAGTTAGGTTTAGAATGCCCTGCGAAATTATATTATACAGGGAAGAAAGAGTATGCTAATCAAACCCTCAATGATAGTTTTCTTGAGGCATTGGCTGAAGGTGGTTTTCAGGTAGGTGAACTTGCCAAATGTTACGTTCCCGGTGGCCACGATATTAAAACGTTGGATTATGACGAAGCATTAAGTCAAACCAATAATCTTCTTAAGCTTGAAAATGTTATCATTTATGAAGCAGCAGTATGCATCAATAACCTATTTGTTAGAGTTGATATACTGGTCAAATCCAAAAATCATCTTGATTTGATTGAAGTTAAGGCAAAGTCTTTTGAGCCTTCAGAAGAAAGTCCTTTTCTCGGTAAAACAGGTAAAATATCATCTGGCTGGAAATCATACCTATACGATGTCGCTTTTCAGAAACACGTCATTACTACAGCTTATCCGCAATTTACAAATACTACATATCTAATGCTTGCAGATAAAACAGCTATTTGCCCGACAAATGGTCTAAATCAAAAATTCAAGTTATTAAAAGATATAAGTAGTATGACTCATGTTGAGGTATCTGAAGATTTGTGTGAAGACGATTTATCGCCAAAGATTTTATGCACAGTAGATATAGATGATATTTGTGAACATATATATTCAGATTGTCAAGATGAAGAATTACCATTCTTGGATATGGTTCGTTTGTTTTCAGAAAGCTATGCTGCCGATAAGAAGATAGCTACGCCAGTATCCACAGCTTGTGGTTCTTGTGAATTCTATGCTTCTGCTGAAGATATCTCATCTGGTTTGAAAAGCGGAAAAGCTGAATGCTGGACTGAAAATTTAGGGTGGTCTTGTGGCATGATAGATAGTCCAACCGTGTTTGATATTTGGAATTTTCGCAAAAAATCCAATCTTATCAATTCTGGGAAAATCATGATAAATGATATTGAAGAGGAGGATATATCACCAAAATCAGACAACCTGCCAGGGCTTACCTTGAGTCAGAGGCAATGGATGCAAGTTGAGAAAATACAGAATAATGATGATGCTTTATGGATTGATAAACAAGGGCTTCGTGAAGAAATGTGGTCATGGCGATTTCCTTTACATTTTATTGATTTTGAAACAACTATGGTTGCCATTCCTTTTAATAAAGGCCTACACCCATACGAAGGTATTGCGTTTCAGTTTTCTCATCACATAGTTGATGAAGGCGGCACGGTGGCGCATTATGGAGAATACATTAACACTCAACCTGGAGTTTTCCCTAATTTTGAGTTTGTTCGCAATTTAATGAACCAATTATCAAATGATAATGGATCCATATTCAGATATTCAAATCATGAAAATACCTTTCTGAATTTAATCTATCATCAATTACAACACAACAAAAATGAAGTTGATGACTCTGAAGAATTATGTGATTTTATCAAATTAATCAGTCATTCGACGGGTGACAGCACAGAGTTTTGGTGTGGCGATAGAGACATGGTTGATTTATGGGATTTAGTTAAAAAATACTATTATGATCCTGCTGCTGGTGGCTCTACATCAATCAAGAAAATTCTTCCTTCTATTTTAAATAATTCACGGTGTTTACGGGAGAAGTATTCAAGACCTATTTATGGAACTGAAAGTGGTGTAAAAAGCTTAAACTTTAAGAATTGGTCATGGATTAAGATTAAAAATGGAACCGTTGTCGATCCATATTTATTATTGCCAAAAATGTTCCAAAATACACAAAATAATGAATCGATGCTATTAAGCAATGATAATGTCCTTAAAGATGGTGGAGGTGCTTTAACGGCTTATGCAAAATTGCAATTTACAGAGATGTCAGACTATGAGAGAAGAGAACTAAACCAAGCTTTACTTAATTATTGTGAACTCGACACAATGGCAATGGTTATGATTTATGAAGGCTGGAAGGATCTAATACAATAATGTGGTCATATTTGTTGGCCGGATGGTGGTGGAAAGGGAGGGGCACCAAACCCTAAAAATCCGGTAATTTGCTTATTGCGGTTTGGCCTTCCTCTTTATTGTACTTGGCATATACAAGGGTTTGTTCTATACTTGCGTGGCGAAGGATCTCCTTAATAACCTCCAACCCAATTCCTTGCCTTCGAAGTAGATATCCTAGTGTATGACGCATATCATGTATTCTGATGTGGTCAGAAATTCCTGCGGCTAATGTCAGCTTGTTAAACGTATACTCAAGTTTGAAGTTATAATAGCCACCATCTAGTGAAGGGAATACGAAATTACTGGTTTTAATCTTGAAAAGCTCTGTCAAAGTACCATAGAGCTGGTTGTGTATTGGGATTTCGCCGGAACTTCCTTTCGGGTTCCAACTAAAGGTTTCACTGAAGTTGATACATTGCTTTTTAAGGTCGAAATCTTGACCTCTTATTGATAATAGTTTCTCCTCAATTTTGAATTGTAAAGCATATCCTACCATCTTTAATGCTGTTGGATTATTAGAGATTGCTTGCTTATCCTTTTCAAGACATATGTAATCCTTGATTTTATCCCATGTTTCAGTTGTGAATTTGATGGCTCGATTACAGGTTATTTTCTTTGGACGAACCTTGATTATATGATTCTTAAAATCAATATCTGACCATTCTAAGAACCTTCCTTCATTTTTACGTAATCCAGAGAAAATATACAGTCTTATTAATGACTCAATATAGTTGGGATAAACATACTTCCCAATATTTTGTGAATCATGTAATCTTGCTTCTTTTAGAATTGCTGTTACTTCTTCTGCTTCCAGTGGACGGGCAACTTCAGACATCACACCTTTTTTTCTCTTGGTTTTAAACACATCTAGTAAGTCTGGCATCTTGATTAGCCACTCACGCCTTTCAGCAAACCTAAGTACCCGCTTGATATGGTCAAATTCATCCTGTATTGTTTTTGGGGCAATACCTTCTTGTTGAGGGGTGTTTTCATGACCATTCGGATTTATCTTGGTTGTTTGCCTGTATTTGATATAATCTTGAACCAATTGACGGCTTATTTCTTGTAATGGAGTTTCTGGTTTGCCTGTGATATACTCAAAGCCTTTGTTGATGTTGGCAGCTATTTCATTATATCTTTCAATTGTTTTTGGTCTAATCGTTCTGGATTCTGTGTATTTCTCTGCTGTATGGGCAAAGCTATAGTTATCCTTATTAACAGCTAGGGCAGGGGAGACCTTCTTATCTTCAATACGTTCATTTAATTCCATAACCATACGCACAGCTTGGTTATAATTCTTGGTTTTGAGAGCTTTCTTTATAGTATTACCTTTGAAGGTTCTAATATAGTGATACCATGCTCCTCTTAGGACTAATCCTTCTGGTGCGCCTTCTGGACGTTCATCCTTTACAGCCATAGTGGATCCTTCTTTTGGGCTGATTTTGGGCAAATTTATTACCCCAAATCCTTAAAAATGATTAAAAATACATAAAATGAATCAGTGTTATAGGATTGATTATGTCATATAAGTGCTTAATTTGCATGGATTATAACAAAAAAAGGACACCCAAAGGTGTCCTTTAATTTTCTGTGGTACCGAGGGGCGGACTTGAACCGCCGACCTATGGGTTATGAAAATAACGCAGAAATGGTTGTAAGTTGTTGTTGTTGCGTGAATTGTGTTGTAAGTTCTTTTTGTTTAATAGGTTTCTTCTAAACAAATAAATTGCTGAATGTTGGTGATTGTTGCGAAATAGGGGGTTTGTTTAGTAGTAAGTTTCCCCGATTTTATTTGATACAATTTTTTTGAATGTCACGGTCGCTTTTTCTGCCAGCCCCGGGCTTTCATCTCTGTTGCGGCGTTGCTGCCATCGGGTAGGTATAACTCAATCAGGCGGCGGTTGTATTTATCGAAGCCTCTGGTCACGGCCCGGACTTCCTTGCCGACAAACTGCCGCAGCCAGTCCCGGCTCTCTTCTGCTCCGTAGTCAGGCTTCCTGATCTTGACCCACTCACCGTTAATTTTCTTCCGCAGCTCTGGCGTGTCAATACCCACCAGTCGACAGATGCCCAGACCATCAATTATGACGGTATCCCCGTCAATGACTTTTGTGATTACCGGCCTTTGGGGCGCTTTAGGAGCGGAGTACCTGCCGAGGCAGAAAGCAAGCCCGGCAATCACAAATAAAATTATCAGCTTTTTTTGTTTACTCATATTTTATCATAAATTTACATTTAATACAAAATATTCTGAAATTAAATATACATATTGCGTAAGTAGATAATGTGTCAAACGGGCTTTTAGAAAAATAGAACTATGTCTACACAAATCCATACAGATTATGCGCAATTTGAATATATAAACGAAAATCAGGCTCCTTACGGTTGCAGTAATTCAGAAGCACAGTGCGAGTTTTGCCGGTCTCCTGAATGCCAGCAGCGCAGAGTGGATTATGATTCGGGCAAAGCTTCGGCAATTTCCGAGAAACCGGTCAGAAAACATTATGGTTCTGCCCATGAAGCAAGGGCCAGTAAAAAATATGATCTGATTGAACTGCTTCTGGATCTTGATTCTAATGCTGCGCCGGATTCTATTATTGACGATATTCCGGATGAAGTCCGCCGCGCCTGGGGTTACCCTGGCCATGGCTTAATAAATTAAACACTGGCTTTGATTTTGGCAAAGACGCCGCGCGGGGTCTGGTCTATATTTTCACCGTTGTGTCTGGGCATCAGCAGCGCCCGGGCGGTTTCAGGGTGCAGTTTTTTGTATTTAGGGCGCAGAATCAGCAATGAGTTTTCTCCCGAGATTACCGATGGGTAAAGCATTCCTGCCTTTAACTGGCAGTCAGCCGGCAGTTTGATCGCTTTTCTGATGATAAACCATTTTTTCCAGCTGAAAACATACTCGCCGTTCTGCGTTCTGGCGATTGTGCCGTAGCTTCTGGCTGGGCAGTGTTTTTTCAGTTTCTTGGTGGCAAACGCCCGGATTGGCAGGGCTGGCCGGTCTGACTTATTTATGATTCCTGCCAGCGTGTCCCATGCAAAAATCCAGCCGAAGAGTGTGAAACGGAAGCTCCAGCGGCAAACCAGAATCGAGACAATCAGAATTGCCAGTGCCATCGCCAGTCCCAGATAAATATTAATCGCCGAGACCGCCGCCAGCGCTCCGACCACGCTCAGGCGA
This sequence comes from bacterium, assembly GCA_003245715.1. Classification (GTDB taxonomy): domain Bacteria; phylum Planctomycetota; class SZUA-567; order SZUA-567; family SZUA-567; genus SZUA-421. The sequence goes on along the minus strand of QKCJ01000010.1, from coordinate 57,819 downwards.
AAACCGCTCAGCAGCGCGTCCACCGCCGGAAACGGACAGATCAGAATCAGGATGTCGATAATGTGCCAGCCGCAGAAAACAAGGGCAAAAATTATCGCTCCGGCAATAAAACCCAGCCCCCATGAAATTGTGGTGAGTATTCCGGGATTGGCGGTTACGGCTTCCGCGGCGCAGGCGGTCGGGAAAATGAAATGCTGGACGCTTTCAACTGCGGCGGTAGTTTCGGGTAGGGCGGTGTTGGCAAAAATCCCTGCGACAACCGGCAGGGCAGCCAGCGCGCCGCCGGTCTTGACAAATTCCCCCGCCACGTCAAGCGGCTTTTTAACTAGCGGTAACGCCTCGCCGATAGTCGATTTCATAAAAAGGCAGGCGAGAATTATAAAGAGCGGAACCCAGCAGACCGGCTGGTTGTAGAGCGGAAGTTTTGCGCGGTTTTCGGGGGCGGTCTTGAAATACGTCCACGCGCCGTAAATAGTGACACCCAGAATCGGGCTCATGGAGACGCCGGTAGTCTTGATCAGTGAGCGTGTGAAGGTCTGGCTGTTTTTTGAGTATTTCTTGAAGTCGGAAAATTCATCGGCTTGAAGTGGGCTAGAGAAAATCAGCAGGAGGAAGCTCGCCAGAAGTAGCTTAAACAATCTTCTTTTTTTCATCAGAATCCCCGATAATCTCGCTGGCTTTATCGAGCAGCTCCGGTTTGTCGACCATTATCTGCAGGCCCTTGGCGGTCTTCTCGCACCAGTCATCAAAAGTTTTCTTGCCGCCGTGAATTCTGGCGGCTTTAATCAATAATTCAATCATGCGAAACTGCATTTCAGCCGAGCCGACAACCGCCGGTTGCTGAGTATTGTTGCAGGTATTTTCCGCTTTTTTCTCTTTTTGTCCAGTTAAAATATAATGAACGTCGTATCCTTCAGCCGCTAAAGCCGCTAAAAATTCAGCTGAAGGTTGCTGCGTACCCTTCATATAACCTGCGACTGTTCCGCTGTTGATGCCAGTTATTTTTGAAATATTTAAATTTATTTCATCACCAAGGATTTCATTTAATCTCTTGGCAAAAGGGAACTTACTTGAAATATTTGTTCTTGCTCTTGGGCTCATAATTTAAAATCTCAAAAATAGAACTTGCTATTTGCGATATCTCAGTTTATACTGCTACTCATATCGACCGGATAAGGTCATTTGGATAATCAAAATTTCAACTTAAGGCAGAAAGATGTCAGAGAGCAAAAAACAAATAATTTCTGATACTTGCGTTGAGGCAATAAAAACAGCGATTGCTGAAATCAAGAAGTCTTTGAGCGAGATCACACATGATATGGACAGCGCAAATTTGTGTGAAATTGATTACCTGATAGTAACGCTAAAAAAACTTAATCTGTTTTTATGTAATTGCGCTCCAGAGCTATTTTCATTATCTGCTGATTTATCTGCTCATATTAATCAGGACAAAGTGAAGACTTTCGGTCAGTCCTTCAGATAACCCGATAAGCCCGTCAAGAATTTCTTCATTGGTAGGCTGTCGTCCTGATTTATCACAGAGTTGTTTTGTTTCTTTGAGCTGCTCTGTAAGTTTTGCCAGTTTTGAAACATATGCGTGCATTTATAACTCCTTAATTTTATCTCCTGAATAATTTTATTTTATCACATTTACGCACTCAAGGTAAAGACCAAAATATAACACCACAAAATGTAACATTGAATTTCAGATAAACAAATAAAAAAAATCAATCATAACCAGAAAGCCGCTTTGGCGGTTTTTCCCGCACAGCGGGGCGCTATCGTGGAGCGCAGGATGAATTTTGCGGAAGCTCGCTTATCCGTATACAGCCCCGGCTGAATCTGCCACGATCGGATTCCGCTCGGGGCTGTTCTTTTTGAGGGTTTTGTCATGCATCTTTATTCCATCCTTGATAAAGGTTCGTTTGCGGCGGCTCTGAGTATTTCCGAGCAGGCGTTGCACTGGCGGCGTGATCAGGAAAGCCCGGAGCAGTTTATTTATCAGGCGGCGTTTGCCGAGCGTTACGGCAAGAAAACCCGCCAAGTCAGTGGTGGGGCGTCTCTGCGCTGGTATTACTGGCAGGTGGTTTTATATGAAAACTATCAGGCGGGCGTGATGGACCTGGCGGCGTGCAGGGCTTACCGCGAGGAGATGCTCAAACCTGCGAATATGCTCGCGCGGCTCTCACCAGTAAATGCCACTGCCGAGCTTGAGGAGGCTTGTCATGCTTGAATTAATTCACCGGGCTTTGACTTTTTTTTTCTATCTGGCGTTTGCCTGTCTGTTTGCTCTCGGTTGCGGGGTAATCACGATTGAACTTTGCCGGTTTATTTTGAACTGGCTTTATTAGTTTTCCTACCGTCTCTTCATCGCCCCCGATTTCCCCCCTGAAGCGACGGCAGGATTTTTTTATAAAGGATTGGATCATGGCTTTAAAAGAATTCAACCATATTGAGAAGGTACTGATTTTTCATTTTGCCTCTACCATGAAACTCAGCGCCGCAATTGAGAAGTTCAAGGCGTTCCGGGAGGATCTGATTCAGGATGATGATTATGAGCGCTGGCTGAGCGAGACCCAGTGGTACTTTGATAATACGATTTCGGTCAATTATGACCAGGACAGAAAATATTTGGAAGAAATGAGGAGAGGAGAAGGGCTATGGCAGAAACAAGGGTAATATCACTGGAGACGATTCTGGAATTTATCGAGAGCGGGGAGTGTCCGATTGGTGACGTCTTCACGATCGAGCTGGCTTGTAACAACCGCAAGAAGGCTGATCTTGAGGAATCAAATCAGCAGATTGAACTGATTGAGCTCGAACTTGAAGGTCAGCGCAGTCACAAGAAGATTCTTGAGGAGAGCCTGGGGCTGGCGGATGGTGAGAAACTGCCTGAGGGTGATGAGGGCGTTATTTCTCAAGATCCTGAATCGGAAAATATTGCGGGTGAATTTGATAAGCATCTTAACAAACAGAAGCCTGAGACGATTACGGATGCGGTTTTGTGGGCGTTTGATAGGAACAGGCATTACCGCAGTGCGGAATATCTGGTTAAGCGTATTAAGGAATTGTATATCAGGAAAATCACCGGCAAGCAGGTTGCGAGTGCGCTTCGGGGTTTGATACGTCGCGGTCTGGTTAGAAAGAAGGGTGAGCGCCGCAGCGCGGTGTATTCTCTGGCGTAAATTTTGTGAGGGCTTTCTGATGAACGTTTACCGTTGCAATGAATGTAATGCCTTGCTGCCTTATGGTGAATTCGGGCAGGCCGAGGGGCGCAACGGTTCAAAATATGTCGCCCCCATCTGCAAGCGTTGCAAGCTGAAAATACGGCTCTTTAGCCTTGAGCAGGAGATTTACACTATCAAGCAATCAATCAAGGGTATCGACCAGCGGCGTGAAAAATATCAGCAGGCAATCCGCGCAGACCGCGACCGGCAGAAAGCTATGAAAATTGATTAGAGCACAATTTCGTGCATTTTATGATGAGGAAAAATTATGGAACCAGATAACACAGTTACACCAGAAGATGTCGCAGAGCAGATGAAAAATTATCAGACACAGACAATAAACCTTTGCGGTAAACCGGTGACGGTTGTTGCGCTTTCTATGTCAAATGGATTTGTTCTTGTCGAGACGGCTACCTGTGTTGATCCGGCAAATTATCTTCAGGCAATCGGTGAAAAAGTATGCTTGAAAAAGATCGAAGACAAGGTCTGGATGCTTCTTGGCTATAGCAAGCAGAATGAATGTTGTCCTGTTAAATAAATTTACTGGGTGGCGGTCTGGTTGATCTGCGGCGTTTTTATGAAGGGGGGCTACGGGTGTTTTTGACCGCCGCATCCGTACCCTTCAAAAGGTTAGTTTATGTCTGGAAATGATTTTTTAGGTGGGGCTGTTCCGCCTTGCAAAACAAAGATACCGCTCAAAGATGGGGATGTTGTAAAGCCGCCTTTGGGTGTCCGGCCTGAGTTTTTATTTGAGGAGGAGCGGGTAAAGGATCTGGCGGAGGCGATTATCCGTTATGTTGAGGCCGGTTTGCCCCCGCCAAAATGTTGGGGAAAAGAAATTAGTCGCAGGATTGAGTTACTTAACAGTTGAGGAATATTTTATGAATTTGCTTGGAATTGGTGGTAAGGCTGGCAGCGGTAAAAGTGTGTTTGCGGGACTTCTGGCGGCGCAGCTTGCCGGGTGCGGGTATCCGGCCAGAGTCGACGCTTTTGGCGTTGATATCAAACGTCTGGCGCGGCGTGAAGGGTGGGACGGGGTAAAGGATGAGAATGGCCGTCGTCTGCTGCAGGAGATCGGTCAGACGATGGTTGAGGATGATCCGGAGTTCTGGATTCGTGAGTTAAAACTTCGCAACCTGCCAGTACTGGCTAATAGCCGCCGGGATGAATTTCTGATTATTTCTGATGTCCGCCGCAAGGAGGAAGCTGATTATATCCGCAGCAAGGGCGGGAAAATCTTGTACATGATCGGCCGCTTTGAAAAACTCAGCCCTGAAGCGGCAGATCACATCACCGAGAGTATGGATTGGGTTGATGAGAATTGTGATATTGCTGTTGATAATACTGGCGGTCTTGATGATCTTCTGGTGCGGGCTGAGGCTATTGCCAAGGGCAGGGCGTTTGAATTGAGAGGGGGGAATTATGAGCAACGGAAATCGTCTGCGGCAGAGGATTATATCGCGCTGGCGGCAGAATCCAAGCTGCAAGCTCAGCACTGAGACTCTGGAGCGTCTGGCTGGCGAGGCGATTATTGAAGTGCTGCAGGACCAGGCAGAAAACGGCAAACCTAAACGTAAAATCTAAATAGAATTATTAAAAAGGAGAAAGAATTTGAACGCGATTGATTTGATCAGGCATATTGACGGCGGCAGGATTGCTGAAGACCTGCACCGTAAATTATCCGAGTTACAGATGGCTGTCTGCGAGACCAACCTCAAGGGTTCGGTTACTTTGAAGATTACAGTGGAGCCGGGAAATTTGGAGCAGTCTGCAACCCGTTGTCATTTCCATGCCGATGTCAAGGGTAGTATTCCCATGCCGCCGCGTGGTGGAATTGATTTGTATATCTATGAAGGAGAGGCATCTTTGCGGCATCCCAAACAGCCGCAGCGTCAGACTGTTCCCGATAATGCGGATGAACTGGCCTGATTTTAACGGGCTGCATTTCAGCAGGTAATTAAGCGGAATATTTCAGTTTTATTTGACCGGCATTTGTCGGGTGGGGTTTTGCATAATTTTTTTAAGTTTTTCAGGAAAGGTTTTAATGATGGATGATGTTCTGACAATGAAGGATTACGGGGCTGTGCCGGAGTCTGCGGTGGCTTTTGAGGCGGGTAAAAAGGTCGGTGAGCTTGAATCGGGGCTGAAGATTGTTGAGGTTAAAGATTACCCGTTTATGGTGCGCAGTAAAAATGTAACGGTTGAGAAGTGTGAGGAACTGCTGCCTAATCCGCTCCGCGCTACAGGTGTTTATGATTTTAATGACCTTGATTCATTCTGTACTTTTATCAATGAGTTTAAGAAGGAAGGAACGATTGTTTTTGCCAGTTGCAAGGTTGAGCCTGATTCTGGTCTGGTCTTTAAAGGTGTTATTAACAGTCACAGCAAGGGTACTCCGGGGTGGGAGGATTTTGGTGTTGTACTAAATATGCCGCTTTCTGATGACTATCTGGCTTTTATTGCGTTGACTGAGTATGTAAGCCAGATTAATTTTGTCCGCACGTTGCGTAGCCGTATTCATTGTGTGGCTGAGCCGGATGCGTCTGATATTGACCAGATCTTTGCCGACTTCTCAGCGAGCAAGCGTTCTTCCGTTCAGAGCAAGATTCCGATTTCCGGCGGTAATTATCAGATTACCCTGACTGAGGAGGTCAACGGCAACACCAACCAGAGCAGTGTTGAGGTACCGACTGAGTTGGTTCTGATCCTGCCATTTTTCAAATACCGTGACAGTGAGGAGCAGATGGTTGAGCTGCGGGCGCTTATTGACTGGAAGCTCTCTGATAACAAGCTGCTCTTTGGTTTGACCTTCCCGCGTCTTGAGAAAATATTCTGTGATGAGTTCAGCAAGATCCGTGCCGAGATTGCTAAGAAGACCGGGCTTTATGTTTTTGTTTAATCCCCTCAGTGGCTTTGCCGGCTGGTTATAAGCCGGGGCCTTGGCAGTGTCTGGTTTCTGGGTTGTGATCAGGCACTGCCGTTTTTTATAAATTTGCGAAAGGACGTTTTATGAGTGCAGTTGAGGAAAAAGAACGGGTATTGCGCAAGGTCATGCTGAAAAATATCAGGCCGAGCGCTCTTAATAAAAACAGGATGGCGGCGTTATCCCCGGAAAGTATTGAACGCCTGGCGGGGACTCTGCAGGAGCAGGGGCTTATTCAGCCGATTGTCCTGCGCGTGGCTGATGAGGGGTTTGAGATTGTTGCCGGTGAGCGGCGTTACCGTGCGGCGAAGCTGCTTGGCTGGGAAACCATTGACGCGATTATCGGCGATTATGAAGACGACGCTGCCGCGCACGTTGACCGGGTGATTGAAAACCTGCACCGTGAGAATCTGCCGCCGCTTGAGGAGGCTGCAGGTGTGGCGATTTTATTTGAGCGCGGCTTTAGTGCTGAGGATATTGCCCGCCGTGTTGGGGTATCGACAAGTTTCGTCTACAGCCGCCGCAAGTTGGCCAGGCTTACCCCGCGCTGGAAAAAAGAACTTGAGAAAGAGGACACTGCCTATAAACAATTTGCCGAGCATCTTACCTGGCTTGAGGAGGTGGCGAGCCTTGCGCCGGAGAGTCAGGACTGGCTGCTTGAGAATGGTGAGCTGCGTTACGCCAATAACCGTGAACGGGTAAAGTCTCTGATTCAGGATGCGCTGATGGTGATCGCTGATGCGCCGTGGGACGATGCGGCGAAGGGCTTTGTCGGCAAAAGCATTGTTGAGTGTGATGGTTGTGAGTTTAGGACTGATACTTCCGGATTATTTCCCGAATTTGAGAGTGATGATTCAGCGCGTTGCTGCATGCCTGATTGCTGGCAGCGCAAGCTTAATAAATGGCTTATGTTTCAGGTTCAGAAATTGAGTAAAGATAAAAGCCTGCCAGTGGGGTATGTTGCCGGTTATTGGTTTGACCATAAAAAGTATTCAGCTGAATTTCAGCAGCTTATTAAAGACCTTGAGAAAGTTGATAATGTCAATTGTTATAAAGACCGTGACGATGCTGAGGGTCGCAATGACTTTGGGTATTATGATCTGCGGCAGATGTGTCTGCTTGATTTACGGGAGAGTGGCTCTGACGAAGATAATGTCTTTAGTGCAATTTCTAACTTCTGGGTACGGGGTGAGTATGTCTCGACTTCAGAAGCAAGTACTCCCCGTCGCGTTAATCATGATAAAACGCACCCGCTGCGTCCGTCAATTGAGTATCTGGTCAAGCTGCTCTGGTCAAGTGAGGATGATGAGGATAAGGCATTATTGCCGGTTGTCTCCCATGAGCATCTTTTAATCTTATCGGCAATGTTTACTCCTCATCAGGATTTGTCTGACGGGTTTGATCATGGGAATTTACCAGAAAATTACCGGTGGAGTTTGGAGACTGCCTGTGAGCAGCTCTGGCGCGGGATCTGCTGGAGTATTTATGATAATCTGGCGTATGACTATAGCACTTGCCGCCCTGATACGGCAGAAGAACTTAAAACGCTCTGTGAGTTGCTTGAATTGAATTCTGATCAGTTGGGGGCGGTGATGGCGTTGGTTGAGCTTACCAGTCGTTCTGAGGAGGTTTAAGGCTGGTTCTGTTCTTGGTTAATTTGTTGTTGTTCGGGAGGTTTTTTTCATGGTCAGGCAGCGGAAGTTGTTTGCAAAAGTTGAGCCGGATTTCATTCTTGGTGACACAAAAGCCGGTCAGCGTTTTCTTGAATTGTCTGAAAAACATCAGCTTTATTATCTCCGGTTCTGGGCTTACTGTATCCAAAAACGAATCAGTTTTATTTCATTTTCAGAACAGAATAAAAACAAAATTGCATCAAATTTATTATTAAGTCAGACCAAATTTAATAATTTTCTGAATGAAATCTTAAACAAAAAACTCGGTTTCGTTTCTCCTGAAAATCAGTTTTACCTCAAAGGATTCAAGGGCTTACACTCAAATGTCAGATTCTTGAATGAGGACGAAAACGTCCCGCAAATGTAACCCCTTTTGCTGCAAAAATGGGGACAGAAAAAAGACAAAAACGTCCAGAGAGGTAGAGAGTAGGAGAGTTAGAGATAAATACTACCCCCACCACTTCCAGAGATTAATGGTTAATACTGACCTGTTGGCTCTTGGGGGGAGGTGGTGGAAATTTGAATTTAGGTGAGAAGATGGATTACTCAACAGTTGATAAAAAAAAGGTTCGTTCGTTTCTCTTTGGCAAGCTTGACGCCATCGCTAAAGAGTTCAGGCGGGAGTTTGCTGCAGTCGGTGTCAGTGGCGGGCGGATTCTTGATGTTTATGACGAGGTCACCAAAACGGCGCAGGCAGCAGGGCGCAAGCTGGCGGTGAGTGTTACCGCCCATTACGTTGCCGTTGTCGCTGAGAAGCCGACCAATGCCGTTAAAATGGCTGCCTACCGTTGTCAGGCCGACCAGCCGCAGGACCCTGAGATTCGCCGGAGGGTGATGTCTGTTCTGGCACCCGAGGAGCTTGAGAAAGAGGGCATTAACCGGATGGTCGAATTGGTTCTGAAATGTTCTGAATGTCAGAGTGAGCGGGTGGTGGGGGCGTATGAGAAAGATGTTGAGAAGGTTAAACAGGATGGGGTGCTTTGCGGCGAGTGCGCGAGCAGGCACATGGGGCGTATTCGTGATGAGCTTAAAACACAGGGGATAATTGTATGAGTGATCGTTGGATTAATTGGGATCAAGAGTCGATGCTTGAGGACTTCTGGAATGAAGTTGATGCGGTTGATGAAGAGCGGCAAGCCGTGAAGCGTGAAGCTGCCCAGGATGAAGAAATCATTCAGATGCACATGAGGCGGCTTGAGAAATTGAATATCGATGAGGGGCTTGATACTGAGCCTTATGCACACATGGTCAATCGTCCGTCAAAGACTGCCAAAATTCGTGAGGGTTACAGTCGCAGACGGCGTGAGCGGCATGAAGATGATATGGAAATTATTAAAACCAACTGGCTTGAGATAATAGGGATGTATGAGCGCGGCATGAAGATTAATGCAATCGCTAATGAATTTGGGGTTAGTTATGACTTGCTGCGCAAGGTAATCAGAGAGGCGGTGGCGGCATGAATAAGGAGCAGAAAATTCAAGCAATGAACTGGCCTGTAGAGGGCGAGATTATTTCCCTCTGGAAAACCAAAAGAGGCTTTGAGGTTCGCAGTAAAACATGGGGGCAGCCCATTGAGGTTATACCTGACAATGACAGCAGCGAAGCCATCAGGAAGGCCAGCAACATGGCGCATGGGCTTTATTTTGAGAACTTGGGGTTGATGTACCAGAGACGGGCAGGAAAGGCGGCGCAATGAAATATCTGTCAATCTGCTCAGGCATCGAGGCGGCAAATAAGGTAGCAATTTCTCTCTGTGATAAATCCGGGAACATGCTTAAGCCGTGGGCGAAAGCTGGCTATACCTGTTATGCTGTTGATATTCAGCATTCAATCAGGGCTGATAAATTCATTGACGGGATTCATTATGTATGGGGTGATGTTCGCTCATGGACTCCACCGGTAAGGCCATCGATATTATTTGCCTTTCCTCCCTGTACTCATCTTGCTGTTTCAGGTGCAAGAGACTTCGCAAAAAAAGACTGGTATATGCTCCGGGATGGTATGGATTTATTTTATGCCTGCCTTCATGCGGCAAAGTGGGCGGGGTGTCCATACGGAATTGAAAACCCGGTCGGTAGAATTTCCGGAATACATCACAAGCCGCAATACACCTTTGACCCTTGGGAATATGGTGACGGGTATCAAAAGAAAACCTGCTTGTGGACTGGGGGGGCTTTATCATGCCTGAGCCATTGGTAGCTGAAAAACCTGTGGACTGTGATCAGCGTATCTGGACGATGCCGCCGAGTGCTGACCGGGCAGACAAGCGAAGTGAAACGCCGATGGGTTTTGCGAATGCAGTTTTTAAAGCCAACGCTGGCTTTGCAGCATAGGGAGGGTTGAGGGTGAGTGAAAAGATAGCCCGTGTATTTCCAAGGCGGACGAAAGCAAGTCCTGATGATGAATTAGCGTTCTTTGATGAGCCGGGGTTGTTTCCTATCGATGTCGATGAGGTTCATGTTTCGGTTGCATTTACGTATGATATTCCGCGCGCTGAAAGATTGGCAGCGGCTTGGGAACGGATTGCGCCTGTTAGTCTTGGCGGCCCTGCTTATAACAATCCGGGAGGTGACTTTGTTCCGGGTATGTATTTAAAAAACGGATATGTCATAACGTCCAGAGGTTGCCCGAATGATTGTTGGTTTTGCAGCGTTCCAAAGCGTGAGGGGCGAGAGATCAGGGAATTGCCTGTTACTGATGGCTGGAATGTCCTTGATGATAATTTGCTGGCTTGCTCTGAAAATCATATCCGTAGCGTTTTCTCGATGCTTAAAAATCAAAAACACAGGGTTGAGTTTACGGGCGGCCTTGAAGCGGCAAGGCTAAATGACTGGCATGTAAATCTTCTTGCCGATCTCAAACCAAAGCAATTGTTTTTTGCCTACGACACGCCAGACGATTATGAACCATTACAGGCAGCGGCAAAGAAAATATTTGATGCCGGATTTACGGTTGCCAGTAAATCAGTTCGCGCTTACTGCCTTGTTGGGTATCCGGCAGACACAATGGAAAAAGCTGATAAGAGGTTGCGTGACTGTGTGAGTCTTGGGATTACTCCTATGGCGATGCTATGGAGAAATGAAAAAGGCGATCGGGATTATGAATGGAGAAAATTTGCCAGAGCGTGGGCGCGTCCGGCAATGATTAAGGTTTAGCCACAGACGGCGGGTTGTTTAATCCGCTGGTGGATTAGGAGGGAATAAGGGTGAGAATATATTTAGCGACACCATACACGCATGAGAACCCGGAAGTATGTCATGCTCGGTATAAGGCGGTTAATCAGGTGGCGGCTGATTTGATAGCGCAGGGTCATTATGTTTACAGTCCGATTACGCATTGTCACCCGTTGATAAAGTTGGCTGACTTACCGGGAGATTGGGATTACTGGCATGGCTATGACAAATCATTTCTTGAGTGGTGCGATGAACTTCATGTTTTTATGGCTGACGGGTGGCGTGAGTCCAAAGGCGTTCAGGCTGAAATTAAAATAGCGACTGAGCTTAACAAGCCGGTTCTGATGATACGGGAGGTATGATTTTGACAGCAACCAATAAAAAACTTACGGCGCCGTTTCCGTGGTTCGGTGGAAAACGCCGGGTATCGGATCTTGTCCGGCGATACTTTGGCGATGTCCAGAATTATGTTGAGCCATTTGCCGGATCTCTGGCAGTACTGCTTGGTCGACCGACTGACGCGAGAATTGAAACGGTCAATGACAAGGATTGCTTTATCTGTAATTTCTGGCGCGCGGTGGCGGCTGAACCTGAAGCGGTTGCCTTTCATGCGGACTGGCCAGTCAATGAAGCTGATCTCCACGCCAGACACCAGTGGCTACATTCCCAGCTCGAGTTTATTGAACGCATGGATTCTGAACCAGATTACTTTGACAGCAAGATTGCCGGATGGTGGGTGTGGGGAATATCCGCATGGATTGGTGATAACTGGTGTAGGGTAAATCCTCAATTCTCACTACCACACATGGGAGGCGGCCAAGGTATTCATCGTGAATCATTGAGCAAGCAAATGCCGTCAGTCAGTGGCAGCAGCCGGGGAGTTAATAGTCAAACTATTCATAGCACAGCCTATTCAAGTAAGCGCCCGCAAGTCACAGACAAAGGAATCCATTGCCACAAATCAGGTATTTATGATTACATACGACGATTGTCTGAGAGATTGCGCCGGGTGCGGGTTTGTAGTGGTGACTGGCCAAGAGTTTGCGGCCCTACTCCGACCTTTCATTGCGGCTTGACGGGTGTATTTCTTGACCCTCCATATGCGTCTGACCGTGATGAAGTTTATAACCATGACAGTTTCGATGTTGCTCATGATGTGCGGGAATGGTGCATGACTGTAGATGATAACCCGAAGATGCGAATTGCCTTGTGTGGCTATGAGGGAGAACACAACCAGCTCGAGAGTCGGGGCTGGGTAAAGATTGAGTGGAAAGCACACGGCGGCTATGGCAATCGCTGCGGAAATGATAACCGGGCAAAGGAACGGATTTGGTTTAGTCCACATTGTTTACCGCAGGATAATCCTGCAACATTATTTTAAGTTCTTAACAAGTGAAAGGAAAGAGGGATGAGTAATTTTATTGAAGAATTTAACGGTTTAGCAGAATCAGTGCATAACACAGCCATTGAAAAAGGTTGGTGGGATTCAGATAGAAACGATGGTGAGATTATTGCATTAATCCATTCGGAACTGTCTGAGGCTTTGGAAGCTTTGCGTCATGGTAATCCAGCCGATGATAAAATTCCAGAATTTAGTGGAGTAGAAGCGGAGCTTGCTGATGTTATTATCCGCATTATGGATTATTCTGCGGTTCGTAGGTATAAAGTCGCTGAAGCTGTTGTTGCAAAGGCTGATATGAATAAGTCACGTTCTAGGATGCATGGCGGCAAGAAATTTTAGTATTAATTTAACCCCCTCCCGGCAATGCCGGATTTATGGAGATTGAGAAAATGAGTGAAGAAAAAAAACTGCGATATTTTGGCGATGGTGATAATTTTGGCGATGGCTGTGTTTGCAAGGTTTATTTGGGAGATACCAAAGAGTCGGTTTTAGAACAAATGGCTATTGCTCTTGATAACTCTGCTGAGGATGACGGTGAATTATACTCAAGTATTGTTATTTCAACGGACATGATGACTGATGCTGAAGTTGAAGCTTTGCCTGATTTATAGAAAGGAGCAGTCATGCCAGAAGAAATAAGGCCGTGTCCGCATTGTGATTATCCCACAAATGGAGTGCAACGGCCAGCAGTACAGCAATCAGAACCAGACTTGCAAGGATATATTACTTGGAGGGTTTCTTGTGGGTTTTGTCCGAGTATGAGTTTTGGGTCAACACGTGAAGAGGCAATAAAAAACTGGAATCACCGCTTCATCGAGGACAGGCTTGAGCAGCAGCTTGCCGAGAAGGATGCTGAGATCGAGCGGTTGAGAGATACGTTGCGTTGGTTGTATTTGGCTACTGTGACGGATTTTCCTAGTAAACATGTAGGTGAAGATCAGATAAAGGCAGCTACAGAAAAAGCCTGTGATGTGCTATATGGAAGCAATGAGCAAGCCCTCGGCGATAACGACGAAAACATATCCAAGCAAATCGCATTCGCTGGCAATGCTTTCAGCCAGGAACTGTCTGAGGAAATGCAGGAATTGTGCGATGAAGTGGAAGTAGATGCTGCGTTTAATCCTGCTTTTCGTGGATGCTATACATGCGCAAATTGTATTTGTGGTGATAGATTGTGTTCGAAAGGCCATGATGATTTGATGGGTAAATATATGTCACGCGTTGCGGACAATCAGCCGGGTTGTCCTTATTGGGTTGAACGAGAAAAGGCGGTGAGTGATGACAGTGCAAGAGTTGATTGATGTTTTACAGACAGCACCTAATAAAGATGCTGAGGTATCATGTTTGTATGGTGAGCTTGATTATGATCTGATTCAAAAAGTAGAGGTTCATAAAGGCTGTGTTCATATTTATTATGGGGAAGATGAATAGTGAGGGTGAGTGATGGGCTGCTTGATTTTATTAATGCTTGCTTATGTCCTGCATCTCCAAATTGACGAAGTCAGCTTTTGCCTTGGGGTGCTTGCATTGTATTTATGGGATAGATAAATGACCTACCGCAACAAGAAGAACGGCCGGGATTACCGTGTGCTTAATCCTGATGTTAAGATCACAGACGCAACCAACGCCACGGAAGGCCGCGAGATGATTCTTTACTGTGACCAGGATAATAATTTTTATGTACGTGAACGCTCGGAGTTTGAGCGGAAGTTTGAAAGGGTGGAAGGGTGAATGCTAATAAATTAAAGCAACTTACAGATTGTAATTATGTCAGTCATGATGAGAAATATGTAACGATTGGAAGCCCATATATTCATGATATTATGAAGATATGTAAAAAGTCGCTTGAGATTCACATGAAAGAAGGAAGCGGAAAACATGGGTGGGATCGCGTGTTTAATGTGCTTCGTGACCTGAAAGAACGGGGAGAATTGCGCGAGATTGTTGATGGTGAGAATGAATTAGAAAATCCTATACCATGTTATGCTTATGACGGTAAGGGTGGAATTAAAGAGAGTATGGCTGATGAAGTTAAGTGGCCTAACAATACACTCGAAGGAGAGATGATTTATGATAATGGGTGGTTCTCGACACGGCAGGAAGCTATAGATCGTGGAGTTGAAAACTGTAAGTATTGTATCGAATTTCAAAATGAAAGAATAAATTATTTGCAAGAGCAGGTTTCTGATCTTGAGAATGATCTTCAGAATCAAGAGGAATATTTACGGATGCTTGAGATGGAGTACAAAAAATGAAAGAAAGACCAATACTGTTTAATGGTGAAATGGTTCTCGGGCTTTTGGATGATCGTAAAACCAATAGCCGCCGACCGATTAAAGGGATTGATCCGAGACATTACCGTTATGATTTTGAGGGCGGTGTATTGAAAGAGAGTAGTCAAGTCGCTGGTTGTTGGCATGTGAATAGAAAGATTAAGTCTCCGTATGGAGTCAAAGGTGATCGTCTTTGGGTTAAGGAGACATTCGGGAGTAAGTTGCGGAACGACTGTATGGGAGGTAGTGGATATTTTACTGTCTATCGCGCAGATAATCCAGATGTAATGGAGTATGATTATCGCCCGATACATGGAAAAAATGGTGCATTTAAAAAAATGAAATGGACTCCATCAATCCACATGCCGCGCTGGGCAAGCCGGATCACGCTTGAAATAACTGACGTTCGGGTTGAGCGGGTTAAAGATATTTCGGCTAATGATGCGTTGAAGGAGGGATGTCAGGCGACACCAGCTCTGTATGCTGAATATGATGGTGAGGTCTGCCCTGAATTGCCTGCTACTGTTGAGTTTTTAAACCTTTGGGATTCCATCTACGGCAAGACAGAATACGCCTTAGAGAATAATCCGTATGTATGGGTCTATGAGTTCAGGAGGATGGAGCCGTGAAAACAGTAATCGAGTGGCATAGCGTGAAAGATCGGCTACCGGAAAATAAAGCGTTATATATTGTGTATTTGATAAACGATTATAGTGAAAAAATCATTACTGTCAGGCCATGGTTTGGTGATGAGTTAAAGTTTAAACGCTATAGATATTTGACTGAAAAAGTAACTCACTGGGCATTTCTCCCCAAACCTCCAAGAAAGTGAGATATTTATGAAAAAAACGGTGCGTCGTGAATTCTCGAAGGTTGTTAATTCTGATTCTGAGGCCAGGCGGTTTCTTGATATTTTTAATGAGTATGGCGCTCTGGCTCTTGCGGCGTTTGAGAATGGCAAGCAGGCGACGCTATCGCTTAATCAGGAGAATATTGAGCGCTTTGTCAATTATCAGTCCTCGCTTTCTGGCTGGACTGCTGATACGGAAAAATCCAAGCGGCGTAATCTTGAATCGTTTCTCAATTACTTTGGTTCGCGTCCGCTTTCGTTGATCTTCGCTGATGATATGGCTAACTGGTGTCGGCATGTTTCTGGCAAGTCCGGCAAGAAGCGTCGTTATGAGACTTCATACTCAACCTTATCTGTGGATACGGTGCGCAAGTATCTGGCGGATCTGCGGCAGTTTGTGCGTTGGGCGCGGTTGGTGGAGAAGGCGGCTTTGCCTGATCTGCCTTGTGAGCTGTTCAAACTTAAAGCAAAGGGTAAGACTCGGGGCAATCAGTATACGCCGCAGGCTCTGACTCTGACTGAGTTCTCGCGTATTGTGCGTCGCCTGCATGGCCGTTATCCGCATGTAGCGGCGGTGGTACGTGGGGTCTTTCTCTTTGGGGCGCGTCCGGCGCAGCTCTTTGCTTTGTCTTGGGATGATGTGGCGTTGCCATCTAAGAAGGATTTTGGCAAGGTGGATCTGCAGGCCTGCAAGGGTGGGGTGGAGTCGTCGGTGGTTGTGGAGTATGGCTCAAAGAAGCATCAGCTTTTGCTTGACTGCAAGGCGTTATTTAAAAGCTTTCGTGGGCGCAGGGCCAAGCGGGCGGATAAGGTTTTTGTGTCGCAGAATGGGCGGTCGACTTCGGGGGGCTGGACTTCGCAGTCCTTTGCCGGGCGTTTGCGGGCTTGTTGTAGGAAGGTGCAGGTCAAGGATTTTGTCGTGTATAAATCGCGGCATACTTCGGCGACCTTGCTCCAGCAGGTGGGTGGGATTGGGCTTGGTAGCATTCAGGCTACCTTGCAGCACTCGCGGGTGACCACGCAGGAGAATTATTCGCATCGCTTCAGCTCGGACGCGTTGGCTGGACGGGAGCAGCTTGAAAAACTGATGCCGGTGCTTGAGCCTGTGGAAGTTCCTGAGAATATGGAAAATGATGATTATGCGGATTCTGTATCGACACAAGATATAGTGGGTGAGGGGAGTGTTGAGGATAATCCGGAAGATGAGGGTATTGAGGGGGATAGTGATATATCGGAACTCTTTGATTTGTAAGAGGGTTATGGGGTGGGGCGTTACTTTCCCTAATAGACTTTAAGGTGATAGGGTGTTTTTGAGGGTTAAGCTGTTGATATATAAGGATTTAATATGTGATAAAAATAGGTTCTCCGGCTGGTCAATTCCAGCGCTAGGGCTACGCAGAACTCTAGATGGTTTTATTTATGTTTCTTTCCTGCCTTTTTTTCTGTGTTAAATGATCGTTCCCGTGCGGAGTGTTCGCGCACTCCCCGGCAAGCCAAAGGTTAAAACCGGTACGCACGGCAACGATCTCAAATTTTTACTTTTACTTATTTCGACAAGCCAAAGGAGAAAGTTTAATGTATTATGAGTTTTACCACTATCGACGTTCCAATATCCGACCTGCGCCCGTATGCGAACAATCCCCGCCTGAATGACGCGGCCGTGCATGGCGTTGCCGATTCCATCCGTGAGTACGGTTTCAGAGTTCCGCTGGTTATTACCCCCGAATACGAAATAATCTGCGGTCATACCAGATGGAAAGCCGCGCACAAGCTCAAGCTAGAAAAAGTTCCCTGCCATGTGGCGACCGACCTGACGCCCGAGCAGATCCGCGCCTACCGCCTGATCGATAACAAGTCCGCCGAGGTCGCCGAATGGGACACCGATCTTCTCTTAGAGGAGCTCTTGGCGGTCAAAGATAATTCGGCAAATTTGTCAGACTGGTTCGACGATCTCAACCAATCCAGCCAGAAGAAAGATAAACGCGACCCAGACGCTGCGCCAGAGCTGCCAGACGCCCCGCAAAGCAAACCCGGCGAGACCTATCAACTCGGCAACCACCGCCTGACCTGCGGCGATTCAACCGACCCCGCTATCATAAAGAGACTCCTCGGCGGCGAGAAAGCCCGCGTCTGTTTCACCGACCCGCCATATAACATGGCCTATAAATCAAAGATCCACGGCGGAATCAAAAACGACGCCCTCGCTGACGCCGACTTCACCCGACTGGTTCTGGCCAGCCTCGGCAACATGCGCGAAAATCTCACCGACGGCGGCGCGTACTATGTCTGCATGGGGCAGGCGGCCTACGCCCTGGTCGCCCTGCAGATGCGGCGCATCGGACTCGACCACCGGCTGATCGTCTGGTGCAAGGAATCCCTCGGCCTCGGCGCGCAGGAATACCGCCCGAAATTCGAGCTGATACTCTACGGCAGCAAGGGCAAGAAAGGCCTGGTCTTCAACGGAGAGAGAAAGGAAAGCGACCTCTGGGAGAATACCGACTTCACCCGCGGACTCTGGACACGCGAGACAGAAGACGGCGGCATGGTAATCGAGATCGAACACGAGCAGGGCTCAAGACAGATATTCCTCGAGAAGAAATCCGCCGGCACCGTGATTGAGCAGAGCGGCGCCAGCGACGACCTCTGGCACTACTCAAGAGAGGCGTCAAACAATTACGTCCACCCGACCCAGAAACCGGTAAGCCTAATTGAAAAAGCGCTCAAGCTCAGCAGCAACGACGGCGACATTGTCCTTGATATATTCGGCGGCTCAGGCAGCACGCTAATTGCCGCAGAACGAACCGGCCGCAAAGCCTACCTCTGCGAGCTCGACCCCAAATACTGCGACGTAATCCGAAAACGCTACGCTGAATACACCTACGGCAATGGCTGCGACTGGCAGGAAATGAAACAATGAGAATTATTTTCTTTGATATTACATGTGGTTAGTGTAAATTGTATATTGATTATTATTTAAAATCAGGAGTTTTTTATGGCTGACAGTGTGTTTTCTTTATCCTGTGATATTGATGAACAGGAGTATGCGGATATAATTAAGCAATTATCATGTTGTGACCTGACAACGGATTTTTTTAATTGGCTTGACGAATACGATATTGTTCGTGGGTATACAATTTCCAATTTTAATAAAATAGGTAATATTAAAGAAGTTTGCCTGAGTATTGTATTAATTAATAACTCCGTTATTAATTATACTGTTCAAGAGCTTAAAGGGCATAGAAGTTTTGAGTTGCAATTTCAGAACAATCGTGTTTCAACCAGTCCTTTAGGTAATATCGAAGGTGATATTGAACACTTGAAAAAATTGATTATTCCTGATCATAATAAATAATATAAATAGAAATATTCTCTGATGGAGATAAAATATAATGTTTAAAAAAGGTGATAATCATGCCTGATAATCAAGAAGACAGTTTTTTTTCCATGCTCGGGTTATTTCTCCTCGGCAGAAAAGTGCTAGGCTGTTCATGTAATGGCCCTGAGCTTGTGATTACTACAGCAGAGATTACTGTAGATCAGCCTGCCATTGCTATTGATGGTAATCGTTTAATAAGTGGAAAGACAGAAACTTTAACCGTTGATCAAAGCAGAAAATATATTATTACCAACTTTGATAAGTGCAGAATAGCTGGTGCTGAAACTAATAATTTTTCCTTTAATTTTTCTTCGGTTATAATTAACAGGGTAATTGAGTCTATCAGTCTTGAACAAGATTCAAGTATTGTTATAAAAATTGCTGCCGAAGAGTATAAGGTGGTTGCCGGATCAGAATTTCAAACACACTGCCTTTGGGAAGCAGAAGAAATCAGGCTGATTGGTTATGAAAATTGCCAGATTGAGCAGATAAACCTAAATCTTCAAGATATCATAGATGATCTTACATGAATAATAATAATAATAAGATTACACTTTACACTACTCAACTTTCCTCGTATAAATAACCATGCCGCAGTAAAAATGGAGTACGGGGTTGTCTTCAGGCAATCTGACAAGATCAGTTGATGAGTTCATCATTTCCGTCCGCGAGGAGTTCAGCATTGTCCTCAGCGCGGGCGATTTTTCACGTCTACATGAATCGGGCGCACCGCTAACACCATCCGGCGAATTTGACCTCGGCGAACTTGCCGCGTGGCTGGTGGGGCGCATACTCAAAAAACACTGACCGTCACCTGAAGCAGCCGCCCTTACTGCGCCATGGCTGCACAGAACAAACAACCATTTATCACGCAGATTGCCGCGGCCTTCAATAAACAGGGCTTCGGTGAGGTCTGCACACCGGCACAACTGCGTGACCTCTTGATCTCCCACGGCTTTACCCCGCAGGAAAAATTCCCGCTTGATAAATTAGTCGCCAAGCTGATCCCGCAGGCCGCCGCGCAAAAAGTCCCACAGCCAAAACCAGTAACCCCCGTCAAGGAATACAAAACCAAACGCGAACAGGCCAACGCCCGCAGCCGCGAAAAATCCAAAGACGGCCGCTCCATCGGCCAGATCCCGGCAGTCGTCGACCCCAAACGCCGCGAAGACTGCCGCAATAACCTGGCGCTCTTTCTGATTACCTATTTTCCCGACGTCTTTGCCTGGGAGTTCTCACAGGACCATCTTGACCTAATCCGTCAGATCGAACTAACCGTCTTTGAGGGCGGGCTATTTGTTTACGCAGTTTACCGCGGCTTTGGCAAGACAGCAATCGCCCGCGGCGCCGCGGTCTGGATGCTCTTGTATGGCCACGCCGAGGTCGTACCAATTATCTGCTCAACCAAGGATTCCGCAGAACGCTCTCTGCAGTTTGTCCGTATTGCGCTCTGGAAAAACGCCCTCCTGCTTGAAGACTTCCCCGAAGCCTGCTACCCGATCGTCTCGCTTGAAGGGTCAAACCGCCGCTCGCAGGGACAGCTCTACGAGACCCCCGACGGACGGCACGAGCACACCCACGTCAATTTTGAAAAAGACGTTATCCAGCTTGCCTGTATCGAGGGATACGCCGCTTCCGGCTCGGTTGTGGTCGCCCTCTCACTGGAAGGAGAAATCCGCGGCCTGAACTTTGTCACCGCCGACGGCCGGTCATTGCGCCCCAGAGTCGGAATAGTCGACGATCCACAAACCAAGGAGAGCGCCCAGAATCCCGATCAGGTCGCCAAGCGTCTTGATATTATCATGCGTGACATTCTGATGTCCGGTGGCCACAACGACGAACTCTCGCTGATTGTTCCCGCCACCATCATCGAAAGCGACGACCTGATCGACCAGCTCTTTGACCATAACGAACACCCCGAATGGGTCGGGCGCAAGGTTAAAATGCTCAAGGCCATGCCCGAGAGGATGGACTTGTGGGAGGAGTACGGCCGAATCCAGAGAAATTACCGCGAGAGTAGCCGCCAGGATCAGCAACGCGCCAAACGTGAAGCCGCCGAGTTTTATCTGGAAAACCGTGACGAGATGGACAGAGGCGCCGAGCCTGCGTGGACGGAGTGCTATAAACGCTCCGATAAATACTGCGAGTTATCGGCAATTCAACACGCCATGAATTTCTATACCCGCTACGGCGAAAAGGTCTTTATGACCGAGTGCCAGAATACGCCGGATTCCGGGGAGACCAGCGACGAAGCCTTGACCGCTCAGAAAATAATGGATCAGGTCGAGGAGCGACTGCCGCGGGGCAAGGTTCCGCCGTGGGCAGACCTGATTGTTGCCGGTATCGACATCCACGACGATATGTTATTCTGGCAGGTCTACGCCCTGCGCCGTGAAGATTTCCGCGGACATCTCCTTGATTACGGCGCGTGGCCAAAACAGAACCGCCTAAACTTCACGCAGGGGCGCGGGCAGGGGCGGATAACCCTGAAAATGAAATACCGTGGCATGGGTAAAGAGGGAGCACTCCGCAAGGGTCTGCAGGAGCTGACTGAATATCTGACTGAGCGGCTCTTTGAAGTTGAAGACGGCTCGCAGAAACAGATCGAGCGAATCGGCTACGACTCAAACTACCAGACCCGCCTTATCTATGAATTCTGCGCCGACGACCCACGGGTGCGTGTGCCGCTTGCCGGAGCGTATGACACTTATCAGGGCGCAGTCGGATTCTTTGAGAAGAAAGAAGCCAGAACCAGCCGGATACAAAAACGGCTTAACGGTACCGGATATAAGTCAAAGCCGATTGAGGACTACCCCAAGCTCCGGCTTGTAACCTACGAAGCCAATTACGCCAAGACCTTCTTTCGGGAACGCCTCCTCACCGCCAAAGGTGACAAGGGGGCGTTTACTATTTTTAAGGGCGACCGCTCCGAGCATAACCTGCTGATTACTCATCTTCTGGGAGAGCAGGCGACGTACATCACTTCAAGTAAGGGCAGAGAGGGCTGGGTCTGGAAACCGGTCAAGAAAGGGGGCGACAACCACTGGCTGGACGTGGGTGCATACTGCTGCGTGATCGGCTCGCTTCTTGAGTGCCGCAAGGGCGAGGAGACGGCCAAGCCTCAGAAGAGGAAGGTCAAGAAAGTCAGCCTGAAGGAAAAACAGAAAATGAAGAGAGGGGGAGTTTAGAAAGATGCCAACACAAAAGAAAATCAGCCTTGAGAAAAAACAGGCCGAGCTTAACGGCTTTGGGCACAGCTGCCCCGACTGCGGCTGTTGTGATTTTCGAAAACCGGCAGGCCCGAAAAATATTCCCGGCGGTCAAAGAAGGTACGCGGTCTGTAGAAATTGCGGCTTGAGTGTGCCGATGATAGAAAAAATAGACCCGAACTGGTTAAAGAAAAAGAGTTGAAATATATCCCTCAAAATAAAAAAAGTCACGTATACGTGACACTATTTTCCCGAGTGACGATTACGGGCAGATTTGATATTTACAAACAACTTTCATCGTATAAAAAGAAACTATCAGCAGGCAGAAAACTCACGACATAAAAAATTTCGACCATGCCTGTCAAAAGTAAAAATTTTCGACCGGTTCTGTTATCCGAAGTCTTTGAGTCAACGAACGAGGAATGCACGTCTCTGACGTGCTTGTCAGGATTAAAAGAATGGCATATTCTAATCAACCTAAAAAATTGACTGAGGGGGACAAGTCTGTGGAGCAGCACAGCCTTGCCGATCAGATTGAGGCTGAGAAGTTTGAGAACGCCAAGAAAGCCGGGCGCAAGCCTTTGCGCGGCGTGAGCTTTGTCCGGACGATTCCACCGGGAGCGATCTGATTATGGCGATGGTCAAGACCCGCAGCGGCATTTTTGTTCCCTCTGATCTTGCGCCTACGCGCCGGGTCAATGCCCGCTGGGACGCAGCGCAGACCACGCACAACAATTATAAACACTGGGCAAACGCCGACGGCTTGTCGGCAACTTCCGCCGCCAGCCCCGGAGTACGGCGGCTGCTGCGTAACCGCTCCCGTTATGAGTATGACAATAATTCATACCTTAACGGCATGATTAAGACTCTGGCCTTTGACTGTATCGGCACCGGCCCGCGCCTGCAGATGCAGACGGGTGACGAGGAGCTTGACCAGAGAATAGAAGAAGATTTTAACACATGGTCAGACGCGATCGGCTTTGCCGCCAAGCTCCGAACCATGCGCCAGTCCAAAGCCCGCGACGGCGAGGTTTTTGCGATGTTCTGCAATAACCCCCGTATCGGCGTCAAGGCCGGCGGCATAGAGCTTGACCTGCAACTGCTTGAGACGGAGATGATCTCCGCCAGCATGTTCGCAATCGAGAAGACCAGAGACGGCGTACCGGGGGTGATGGAAACCGACGGCATTATCCTTGATGAATATTTTAATCCGGTAACTTATCTGGTTCTGCCGGAGCATCCCGGAAGTATGGGCTGGACCAAGAGCATTGCCAAGTATATCAAGGTGCCCGCTGGTGCGATGCTGCATTACTTCTCGCCAGACCGCCCCGGTCAGACCAGAGGTATCCCTGAGACGACGCCAGCGCTGAATTTATGCGCCCAGCTTCGCCGCTGGACACTCGCGACGCTGACGGCGGCTGAGAATATCGCCAACATTACCGGCGTGATTTTGTCAAAGACGATGCCTAATTACGACGGCGATTACGAGTTGGAGTCGCCTGAGGCGATGGACACGATAGAACTTGAACGGGGCATGTTTACGGTTCTGCCGGAGAACTGGGGCATCGAGCAGCCAAAGGCCGAGCAGCCGACAAGTACCTACGCCGAGTTCAAACAGGAACTGATTAACGAGATCGCCCGTTGCCTGAACATGGCTTATAACAAGGCCGCCGGTAACAGCTCAAAATATAACTACGCTTCAGGTCGGCTGGACTTTCAGACCTATTTCAAGTTTCTGGAGGTTGAGCGTTCGGTTGTTAATACGACCGTCGCCGACCCGACGCTGCATAACTGGCTGGATGAATGGCAGTATGTTACCGGGCTGAGCGTCAAGAGCCGCAAGCATACATGGTTTTATGACGGCGCTGAGCACGTTGACCCGCAGAAGGAAGCCAACGCCACCAAGGTACGCCTGGCTAACGGCACAACCAGCATCCCGCGTGAATACGCCAAGCGCGGTCTGGACTGGCGGGAAGAATTTACCAAGAACGCCGAGGCTCTCGGGGTGACCTTTGAAGAGTACCAGAGATTAGTCCGTAATGGAATTTTTGAGAATCCACTGATTATACAGGAAGTAAAAGAAGATGAAGAGACTGACCGCTAAAGAAGCCGCCGCCATTTCCTGTCAGGGGCTTTGTGTGACGCCTGAATTTACGGTGACAGCCGAAGACCCCAAGAGTAAGCAGCCCTCATTTTCAATGCTTGCCTATAACGGCGGCAAGCTCGGCCAGTGGTTTGGCATGGTTGCCGTTGACCTGAGTGACATTAATATCCCCGCACCGACGCCGATTCTCTTCTCGCACAATGATTGCGACCCGCTCGGGCATGGCACGGTCAATAATAACGGCAAGCAGCTTCGGGCTAACGGCGTGATTGATTTTATGGAGACCTCGGAGAACGCCCGCAAGGTAGTTGAAGGGGGCAAGAAGAATTTTCCGTGGCAGGCGTCAATTGGCGCAAACCCCGGACATATTGATAAAGCGGATGACGGGGAAGAGTTTGAGCTTAACGGGCAGAAGCTGAAAGGCCCTTGCTATATTTTCCGCCAGACCGACCTCAAGGAAATTTCAATAGTTGTTAATGGCGCAGACAGTAATACAGCCACCAAAATACAGGCAAAACTTTCAAAGGAGAATGTGATGGACCCAGAAGAAGAAGAAAAAAAGAAGGCCGAAGCTGAAGAAGCGGAAAAGAAAAAGGCGGAAGCGGAGGAGGAAGAGCGGAAAAAGGCTGAAGCTGAGGACGACGAAAAGAATGACAGCGTCCAGGCGGCAGGCGACAAGATTCTGCGTGCTCAGTCAGAGGCGCTGATCTACAGCGCAACCGTGCAGGAGCTTTGCGGCACCAACACCAAACTTGCCGCAAAAGCCATTCAGGAAAAATGGCCGATCGGTCAGGTCAAGGCCGAAGTCAAAGCCCAAAAGCAGGAAATTGAGCTCAATGACCTGCGCGCAAACCGCGGCACAATGATCAACACAGGCGCCGGTTCACTTGAAGCGGGGGCTGATTGTGTGCTTGAGGCGGCGGTTGTGATGGCTGGCGGTATGACCCGCCCCGAACTTGAAAAGCAGTACGAGGTCAAGGTACTTGAAGCGGCTGACAAGAATTACGGACGCTCAATCAGTCTGCAGGAAGTTATCCTCGCGGCTGCCTTTAATGGCGGTTACTCAGGCCGGGCAAGAATTACCGACGGTAATCTTCGCTCAGTTTTGCAGGCGGCTTATTCAACCAATGATATCAATGGTCTGCTATCAAATATTGCCAATAAGTTTCTGGGCATGGGCTTCAACCACGTTGAATCGGCATGGCGGGCTATCGCCTTTATCAGCAGCCCTAAAGATTTCAAGGAATATACAACCTTCTCGCTTGGCGGTGACGTCAAGTATAAGAAACTCCTCAACGGAGGTAAAATCGAGCATGGTGAACTAAGCGATATAAAGTACACCAATAAAATCGATACTTCCGGCCGGATGCTTTCAATCACCCGTCAGGACATTATCAATGACGACCTTGGCGCACTCACCAGATCACCAAGGCTTCTTGGGCGCGGTTGTGCCTTGTCATTCAATGAAGAATTCTGGACTGAGTTTCTGGATAACGCCGCATTCTTCACGGCAGATAATAACAACCTGTTTTCTGGAGCAACCAGCGCACTTTCTGTTGACAGCCTTTCCAAGGCCGAGGAAATGTTCTTTGATCAGACTGATCCTGACGGTAATCCTCTTGGTATTGCTCCATCAATCCTGCTTGTGCCAAATGCGCTTAATGTACTGGCAAGTCAGTTGATGCAGTCAACCGAGCTTCAGATTGACGGCAATACCTCGGCTAAAAAGGTCGGTACCAAGAACCCGCATGCCGGAAAGTATTCCGTTGTCCGTTCAGCATATCTCAATAACAAGCTGGTCGCAAACGGTTCAGCGACTGCCTGGTATAACCTTGCTGACCCTGAAGAACTTCCGGTTATCGAAGTCGGTTTCCTTAACGGCAAGGAAGAACCAACTATAGAAACTGCTGATGCTGATTTTGACACTCTCGGTATTCAGCTACGCGGTTACCATGACTGGGGCGTCAAGAAACAGGAATACCGCGCAGGTGTGAAGTCAGCCGGGCAGTGATTTTCACCTGACCTCTGAGTCTCTTTAAATTAACCAATTATTATCAGGAGTATAGAAATGGCAAAATTCCGTAAAGAAGCCGGCACGGTAACAATCGCGGCTGCAGAAGACATCAAGGCTGGTGATCTGGTTTCAAAGGGCGAGGGCTTTGTTATGGCCAGTCATGACATCGCAGCTGGCGCAAACGGCGTCGCAATCGACCGCGGCGTGATCGAGGTCGACTGTATCACCACCGGTTCATGGGACACCATGGACAAGGTTTATTTCGACTCAACCGCCGGTACCGCTCAGACTACCGAGATTGCCGGAGCAGGTCTTGGTCTGCTCGCTGAACCAAAAACCGAGGGAGACAGCACCTGTCTGGTCTCGCTTGAACGGATCTGAAACTGAATCTAATCCTCAACTTCCGGGTGGTCAGTTTTTTCCCTTGCTGACCTCCCGGATCTCTGACAGGTAAAAACCATGAGCGCATTTGACAGCCAGTTCTCGGAATATTTTTACCCCGCCAGTCTGCATTATTTCGGGCAGGCGGCAATTTACAGCCGTGATGATCTGACTGTTGAGGTGACGGCTAAAAAGATCCGTCCCACGGTCTTTGCTCAGGCCGCCGGCAGCGTCTCACTCACCGGTATTACCTGTTTTATCAGAATTGATCGCAGCGTCCTTGTCCTGAATGGTGAGAAGATCATCCCCGAAAAGGGCGACACGATCAGTCTTGATGGCGTACTTTATGAAGTCTCAGGTCGGCAAGCCGTAGCCCACTCCGGCACAGACTGGGATATCCCGGTAAATCTGGTTGAAGAATCGGAAAACTAAAAATGTCATATGTAGAAAAAGTAAAAGCCTATATTCCGGGTCAGGACGGAGCGACGCCGAATTCCGGCAGCGTTCTGGCCGTTGATCCTGACAGCACCGCCGGAGGATACACCCGCAAGGTGCTTGTGGTCAATGCCGTAGATATAAGCAATTATGAAGGCGGCTCAACTGAAGGCACAGTCAGTCTTGACCAGTATGACCAGCAAACAAAGTTGTTGCTCTGTGCGGCGGCGGCTGGTTTGGGGCAGGATATATCAACTGACGATGGCATAATCTGGACATTCAGCGATACCGACGGTGTGACCATTAATAATGGCGAGATCACCGGCGGGGTTTTGAAGAATACCACGACTGCCGCCACTGCCGGTGGAGATCTTGTGCCAACAATGTCAGACTATACCAACGGTAGCTGGACAATCATCGCATCATCCGAGAATAGTCCATCATCTTATCCGGCTTGGAACGTTTGCAATGGGAATGCCGTGGGACTAGATAACTCTTGGTCTCCAGCCAGCACGAGTTTTGACTCCAATGGTGACGGCAACGCTTATGTTGATATTGTAAACACCGAAGAACAGACTATTGCAGCGGTAAAGATTGCCATGGGGCACACCATACTTGCCGCAACAGATTTCACTGTTCAATGCACCTCAGATGATGTCAACTGGGAACCTATATTAACGGTCACGGGAGCGGACTGGGCGGATACTGCCAATACGTGGATTACCTATCCTCTAGATGTTTCACAAGCATCAGGCAAGCGTTTCCGCCTTGATATTACGAAGGTCGATACTACCGCAGGGTACTGTTATGTTTCAGGTTTTCAGCTTGTTGAGGTCGGCGCAGCAGCCACGGTCAACCAACTTGACGCAATTATTGACCCGGTTGAACTCCCGACCACTCATGTTGCCGGAACTCTGTCAATCGTCGCAAAACGTAACGATGCAACCGGGGCGCTCACTATCGGCGATTCTGACAGCGATTTAACTATCCGCGTTTCAAGTGACGGCTCAACAAATTACAGCAATGCGCTGCCTCAGGATTCAGTCATTGACCTCGGCAATAATTATTTCGGTATCAGCGTAGCCGAATTTGAAATGACTACCGGTACATCAATCGGCCTGAGTATTTCCAGCAACCAGAGCACAGGCGGCACATACATTGATGGAGAGATCACCGGAGCAATTTACATGGGGAGGACTAGCTGATGGGCGTTTCATTTATGCAGTCTGGCAAATCTGTTTCTCGCAGTGATTTTTTAAAGTCAAATGCCGCAAGCGTGACCGCCGAACCGGAACTTTACGATTACAACGTCAGCACTGGCAAGTATCACTGTTTGAATCCTAAATGCCGCTACACGGGGGCAGAAGTAACCGGCAATACATTACGGGAAATCAACGAAATTTCAGGCGGTGGCGCAGTGCCGTGTTCATGGTGCAAACCGCCAGCACTAAACACTCTGGAAGGGGAATAAATGGGGGATGAATTTTCAAAAGATCTTTGCGATAAGTACCGTGCAGATGTCTTTAACCGTATCTGGAATGTGATGATGTTTTTTACCGGTATTGCGATAACGCTTGCTGGTGGCGGTGCAATTTTTCAGTACAAGACTTCGGTTTCACCGTCTCTTTTTGAGGCGAAGATTGCAAGTATTGAAAAGAGTATTGAGAAGCAGCAAAAAGCCAATGATGAAAATTTTTCTGATCTTAAGTATGAACTGCGTGAGATGAAGAAATTTTTTAAGGGGGACGGATATGCTATGCAACCAGAACCACCGCTGCCGGAATATGATGATGCACGAAACACTTTTACTAACTTTAAAGGAGTTAAACGAGAATGAAAAAGATTTATCTATTGCTGTTTGTCATGAATGCCCTTCTTTTGGGGTTATCTGTTACGGGTTGCAATCTCAAGGAAGAGGCCAAGAGCAGCCCGGAAGTTGAAACCAGAATCACCATGCCCGCAGGCTATCATGTTGAGCCGGTCAAAATGAAATCAGACAGAAAGGTCTACAGGGTCGTAAAAGATGAACACAAAAAGAAACCAGTCAAGTCGAATCCTCTTGTGGCTGTTCAGCCTCTGCCTGCTCATGTTGATCCCGGGGTGCAACCTCTTCCAGAAGGACACGGACGGAAACAGCCAGAAGCAAAGTCACCTGACGGAACGGGGAAGCCTGAACAAAAACCAGTCACTGGAAATAATAATAAGCTGGATGCAGCTGATGCAGCAATTCCGGCCGCCGTATGCACAGGCGGGAAATGCGATGTTCCAGTTCCCGTACCAGTATCCGCTGATGTATCCGACAATGACCTTGAGAACAAGCAACAGCCAGAGTCAGGAATCAAGCAGCGAGAGCCAGACAACCGAACAGCAGATCTGGAAAGCGGCAAAGAAAATTCCAATCCCGATTCTGGTAATGGGGTTTCTGGCGGTGGTTTCTGGCATTGGCTGGGCAGTTTATTCACCTGGAGTCGGTCGTAAGCTTGGCGTGATTGTTGCCGGATGCGGGGCGGCACTTATCGGGGTAATACTTGCTTTTCATTATAACCCTGATTTAGCAATCTGGATTTTTGCAGCCATTATTCTGGTCGTAATCATCATTGTTGTTTTTGTTTACCGGGGTGAAGATAACCAGAGTAGCACAAGCAAAACAATCAACTTGAATTAAGGAAAGCAGCAAAAATCATGGCGGATTACACGGGGTATGTTATGGACGAGGTTCGTGCCTGGCTTGATACGTTTGCGTTCGGCTTTACTCCGGTAATTGAGCAGAGCTATGACCCGGTCAAGGACATCGCCAAAATCTTCCGGATTAAAAAAGATGACAAACTGCTGGTCTGGCAGGTGCTGCAGGATTTCCGGTATAAAAGATTCGGCCGCCGGGTTAAACGTCTGACCGTGATGATGGACTTGGCGCTGCAGCAGAAAGTGAAAACTCTTGAGGAGAAAAACGTCATGCGGGCGCTGCTTGACGAGCTGGTGCAGGCGCTTGATGACAACCGCATCGGGGTCGGGAAGCTTAAATGCAAGGCCAGTCCCGCCCCGGTGTATTCACCGCTGCATATTCAGGACGGGGTTTACACCGGGATAATCAGCCTGCAGGTCAGTGGGGAGTTTCTGGTCTGATGCGTGGACGCTTTTTATATTACGAGCATACCAACTGGAAGGTCGGCCTTGGCGGTAACGGGCCAATTGATTCCCGCGGTGGCAAGCTCGCTTTTGCCAGCCTGAAAACCAGTGCGCAGGTTGAACGCTCAAAACGACTGGCAGACAGTTATGAAAACAGGGTCAGAAGACCCATCAAATATATTTAAACCTTTCTTAAAATAATGGGAGAAGAACAATGGCTTTAGAACTCAAACAGGAACTCCAGACCGCCGACCAGAGTGGTCTGTATGTTGAAACCAGTACCACCGGCACCTGGTCAGAGCTTGACCTCGTTGAGGATGTCAATTTCAATGAAGATCACGACAAGAAGGAAATCAAGCCCCGCCGCAGTACCCGAAAAGGCGTCAAGGCCAATCTGATCGGCCTCAATGATTTTTCCGGCAGTCTCAAGATGTATGTCCCCGAGCCGACCGCCACCGGCGACATGGTTCTGGCTTATCAGACCATTCGCGACGCAGCGGCTAACCGTAAACCGGTTAAACTCCTGCATACTAATGGCGGACGCATTGACAGCACCACTGCAATTCCTGCCAAGGTGGCAGTCTGCGGCGTTGGCGTCAACCGCTCGGAAACCGGCGACGACCCGACGCAGGAAACCTACAATTTCCATTACGTCCCCAATAACTTTCAGGACGCCCCGCAGACCGGTACTGTTTCCGGGGGCAGCTTCACCGCTGCCGAATAGCGCGTAAGCTGTCATTACTATTTTACCGCGGAGCAGGTGGGGGCTTTGCTCCGCATTTCTTGAAATTTCAAATTAAAAGGATTTACTGTGAAGATAAAAGATAAAAACGGCAAGGAGTGGCCGGTTGATTTTGACCTCGGTACGCTTGACCAGATCAAGGAAGATCTCGGCATCGACCTGCTCAACTTGCCGCTGCACCCGGAGCAGTATCAGGAGATCTTTAACGACACCCGAACCTGCTGCGATCTGATTTACGCCATGGTTGAGACTGATCTTGAGCGCCGTGATTTTCTCAAGCTTATCACCAAGCCCGTCCTTGAAAAAATCAGAACGGAGTTGCAGATCGAGCTGATAAATTTTTCCCCGGAAGGTCAGAGATCGGAACTTCTGGAGCTGGCCAGAAAAAGCGGCGATTGTCGAAAACAAATTCTGCAGCAAACCGTCTCGCAGCTGGAGCAGAGGGTGCAGGAGGTGCTGCCCGAGGTTCTGGATCAGACCTTCAACGAGGAGATGGAGAAGCTCCGCAAAAGATCAGAGACCTCTGGGTCTTAGTCGAGCAGTTTGCCGGGGTCGCCGGGATTCAGGATTATTCCCGTCTGACCTTCCGGCAGTTGTTCCTGCGCTCCAAGGCCGTTCTTTTTCACCAGTATGAACAGACCCGCCAGCTGATGGCCCTGCAGGCCGCAGTCGCCGGCGTCAAGAAATTCAAGGTGGTCAATCCCTATGCCTGATTCAAAAAAAACATTCATGGATTATCAGAAACGCCAGTGGTCGATCGAGCTGACGCTGGCGTTCTGGGATTGGTACGCCCGGACTGACCTCTCGCAGATCAATCTATCGGGGATTATTTACATCGCCATGCGTGATGATTTTAACGTAAAAAACATAAGCCCGCGCCAGAGCGTACTGATTACCGCCTGTCCGCAGGCTGTCAAAGCTTTTTACCACGCAATCAGGGAGTGGTTAAATGGATGAAGACGGAGAAAAATCCGGCCTGAATAATCTCGATCAGGAGGCCATGGCCGCCAGCGCCGCTTTTGACGAGCTGCAACAGAAGGTCAAAGACCTGACGGCGGCGTTGAGTCAAATTGGTCAGGGTGTTGACGGTATAAAAGCCATTAAAAATATTGCATCTGAGCTTTCATCTCAGTTGATGGGGCTGCGTGATTCAACCGGTAATTACACCAAGGCTGCTTCTGAATCGGCTCAGTCTTCTGAGGCTTTGCAGGCTGCACTTGTCGCGCTTGCTCAGTCCGCAGGTAATTCCGGTATGGATAATTTATCCGAGAACGCAAAAACCGCAGCTAACGCTCTGGCAGAGTCAGATGCTGCGACAAAAAAACAGTCATCTTCAATTATGGATATGATTATCAGCCTGATCCAGTATATTTCTATCGCCGGTACCGTTTATGAAGTGATAGGTTACGTAAATAAATTTATCGATATTCAGGCGTTACTTTGGGGGAAACTTAAGGGCGTGATCGCTGCCGCCGGGGCGCAGGTTTCAATTACGTCAATTGCTTTTACCGTTCTTAAAACTGTCTTGAGTGCCTTGCCACCAATTTTATCTTTATGTATAAAGGGGTTGATCCGGCTTGCGGTTGCCGCCGCTCCGGTTCTGGCTCCGCTTCTGGCAATTGCTTTCGCCATTGGGACTATTGTTGCGGCATGGAAAGTATTCTGGGGGACGATCGGGGCGGGCAGTGCCCTGTTAAAATTATTGACCAATGTTTTGTGGGAGGTCTCAAAGGCCGGTTACGAGGTCGGCAAGGTTCTGGGCAAGATTCTGGTTGAGGGGTTCAAGCGGGTCAATGCGGCGGGTAAATCTCTGGTTTCAAGTATGCAGTCGCTGGCGGCCAGTATCAAGACAGCCATTTTAGGCTCGCTTGACCGGATGGCGGATGCTCTTTACAAGGTTATCCCCGCGCTGGATAAACTCTCTGACATTGCCGCTAACGCTTCGACCAAAACTTCGGAGTTTTTCCAGCGGATGTATGATGATGCCCGGGTTGCCGGTAATACGGTATTCCGTCTGACCCAGACTTTTGGCGCCAGCAGCGCCGAGATCACCAAATGGGCGCAGGCGTATTCCGACGGGGTAGGGCGGGCGTTCACCACTACCGCCCAGCAGCTGCTGACTTTCAATAATGAATTTAAAAAACTTGCCTTGTCCTCAACTCTGGCAGCCGAACTCTCCAAGACCGTTGTCCGTCTTGGAAATGATATCGGCAGTTCACTCGGAGCAGACCCCGTCAAGGTCTTCTCCGCGCTCAAGGCGGCAATCGGCGGCAATCTCGATGAGCTTTATGAGCTTGGTGTGGTCGTCGAGCAGGCGGCAATCAAGCAGGAACTTTTAAACAAGAGCATTAATCCGGCTTCAGCCAATAAGGCCCAGATTGCTCTGGCTACTTTAAGCGCCGCCGCTCAGAGTGCTGCCGGTTCCTGGAACCACCTGCAGAATAACACTGAGAAATACGGTAACCAGCAGCAGACTTTAAATGCCGAGATCCTCAAAACCTCCGAGCTGCTTGGCGGGGTACTGACGATCTCGCACTCGAAATTCCACCGGGCGATGATCGGCGGATTGCGGGTCCTGCAGCAGTGGATACAGCGCAGCGGCGAGTTTATCCAGAAGTTTGTCGACCTGCCGGAGATCCTGCTGGGGGCGTCGGTGGCGTTTAAGGCGATGGCAATCGGCGCGAGCCTGACAGCCGGGGCGCTTCTGGCGGTGTCGAGTATTCTCTCGGTTATTCTTTCACCTCTGGGGTTGATCAGCCGGGAATTAATCCGCCAGTCAGAGCTGCTGCAGACCTTGACCGATTTATACAACAACGCTTTTGGCGGGGCAATCAGGCGCATGGTCGAGACGGCAATGGCCGCCAAAATTGCCGGGGTCTCAATCGGCAACTGGTTCAGTATCGGTTTTCTGACCGCCAAGAAGGTGGCTTTTGACGCTATCGGCGCGATTCTCAAGCGGCTGACCGGGTTTATTTCCTCGATTCCTGGGCTGATCCGCTCGGTGGGGGCGTTTGATCTGTTCGGCTCAAGCGTCGGCAAAAAACTCGAGCTGACCTTCCTCAATATCAAGAAGGTGCTTTTACAGGTCGGTCTGGCCGGGGGGACGGTCTTTGATATTCTGCGCAGCGGTTTCATTAAAGTCTACTCGCTGGTTGAGAATGTCATTGCGGCTCTCAAGCGCGGCAAGGACGTGATGCTGACATTTGCCGCTTTGCAGACGGGTCAGTTTGGCGCTGCGCTGGCGTACGGTAAAAGCGCCTGGGACAACAAGGACTATGAAGAGGCGCAGGAGCGGATTGACAAGCTCAAAGACGCCCTCGG
The DNA here is from genome assembly GCA_003245715.1 of bacterium. Classification (GTDB taxonomy): domain Bacteria; phylum Planctomycetota; class SZUA-567; order SZUA-567; family SZUA-567; genus SZUA-421. The sequence goes on along the minus strand of QKCJ01000010.1, from coordinate 23,590 downwards.
CGGGGATATTGATACCGATAAAATCCGTAAATCAATCAGTGATATTTCCGATGAGATCAAGCGGGTGCAGGAGCAGGGGGCTAGTGGTCAGTCAAAGCTGGTCGAGTCTATCGCTTCAGCTGCCGAGGTCGCCTCGCAGGCTGCCGCTGGTCTGATGGATCAGGCCGGAAACGGCCTGCAGGAAAAGATCGGGGAGATCCGCGAGCAGATTAAAGCCCTCAAAGACCCGGCCAATAATATCGGCGGAATGGAGCTTGATAAGGAAATGTCAAGCCTGATTGAGCAGATCAACAGCGGCGGTAAAAATGCCCCGATGCTTGACGAGTTTAAAAACTGGTTCTCTGATCTGCTGCCACAAATTGAAGAGACGGTTCGCCCCAGCGCGCAGGGAACATTCTCCGGGCAGCTGCAGGGCGAGACCACTAATATCGCCCGCGACAGCCTGCGGGTGCAGCAGCGCATCGAGGAAAATACCCGCCGCCAGCTTGACTCCGGCGCAGTTATCGCAGTCGCCGGCAGATAAAAATAATAATCTCTGTATGCAGACAGGGTGAAAGAAGATTTGTACCATTTGTAAGCCGTTTCCGGGGAGCTGCATCTCCCCGGGGCGGTTTACTTTTAAGATAGGTTAAAATAATGAGTGCGTATATTGAAACAGAGGATTTTATTGCCGAGCGTGATGATTCGGTCATGGAAATTGAGGATAACGGCGACGGCGAAACGGCCCGGCTGACTTACACCGTAACCAGTATTGAAAATGGCAATCCGGAAGATACGGTCAGTTCCGAGCCTGAAGACGCCTACCTCTGGGCGAAGGAAAATCTGCCCGCTACTTTTATCGGCCTGAACCGCAACCGTATTCGCTACGCTGAAACTGTCAGCGACTGTAATCATGTCTTTGAGTTGAATTTTAGCTCTAACGCCGATTCATCAGGACTTAGCGGGAAATTACCCGAAGATGCCAACGGCAATATCATCAATCCTTACGTCTCAATCAATACCACCGGCAAGACCGAGCGCAAGTTTTACTCGATCGAGACCGTTAACTGGTATCTGGCGGATGGTTCGGGTCTGACCCAGACCGAAGATTTCAAGGGTGGGATTAATGTTGGTTCAAGCGGACCGCAGGGCGTTGACGTGGTCGCGCCGAATTTCTCCTGGAATGAAAAATGGTACTTTCTGGCTGAGACGGTTTCGTGGGAATTCCTCAAAAGCCTTGGGGATTACACCGGCACAACCAATACCGCAGCCTTTCGCGGCATGCCGCAGGAGAGCGTCCTCTTTACCGGCGCCTATGCCACCCCGGAAGCCAATAAGGAATATATCGCCATTACCTTTAATTTTCAGTATTCCAGCGGCGGAACAAAGCAATGGTTTCCTCTGATATACTCAGAGCAATTTGATAAAAAGGGCTGGCATTATGCCTGGGTAAAATATTTTGATATGGTTGGCCCGAACGGTATGACCAATAAAATGCCGATCCAGCTGAATATCGAGAAAGTGTATTTTGACAATGATTTTGAGACGTATCTGGGTATCGGCGCCGATCTGCCCGCGACAGCCAATATCCCGCTGACCTATAGCGGGGAGCCTACTCCGGCATAATCAGATAGGCTTGGTATTCTGGGTAATCTTTAGGGCCGGAACCGGCCCTTGTGGCTCTGAAATAAAGTTTTATTTCCTGACCCGGTTTGCAGCCTTTGAGGAACTTGTCAAAATCCTCATGGTTGTTAATCGGGGTACGGTCAATTTTATAAACGGCTAGTCTATAAAAAATATCCCGGTTCTTTTGGTCTTTCTCTTTATATAGTGGAGTTCTTGTTAATATGTAAATTCCCTTGCCTCTGAGCTTCTTTTTAATGGTTTCTTTTTCGTATTCACTTGGAGCATGAATCGTTTGTTTGTTAAGTGTTTTAGGGAAGGTATAGCCTTCAATGTCAGCGCAGTTGACATAATCAATTTTGAGCAGGTCGTTATGATAGACCGTGATTTCCTCCTGCTCGGCGGCGGTTGCCAGCAGGGTAAAAAGCAGAATCAATGAGCTTAATATTTTTATTGTCTTCACTGGAGTAATCCTTTATGAATAATTTTAATCCCGTTCAGGACCAGTCTGCCGATTACCTGGTCAGCGGTAGTCTGGCCAATGCCCTTATTGCTGATCTTAACCGACTTCCGGAATCTAAGCAAGAAAATTTTACCGCTGATTACCACAATCCGCATCTTGTCGGCGTGGTCAATACTGCCGGCGCTGTGCGTGATGCGGGGCGGATAATGGGAATCAAGGGGCAGGCGGTCAAACCTTCAGAGATTGGCGCGACCAGTGCCGACCCGAAAAACTGGTACTCCCTGCCGCGTATTTTCGAGGTTGAGGATTACGCCCCGGCTACGCATCTTGATAATTTCGTCGTTCTCTTTCAGCCCCTCCCGGCGACTGACAGTGTCGTTATCCCGGCGCTGATCGGTGGGGCGGTTAAAATGAAGGTTAATATCATTGATAAAACCCAGCGCTTTGCCCGCATTCCCTACGGCGGCGACGGCAGCAAGCTTGAATCAGCACACTTTGGTGAATTTCTGATTATCAGCCAGCCAGAGACCGACGGCGTACCTGACACCGGAGAGCAGTACTGTGAGATTAAATTCTGCGATAATCGCGACTGGTTCTGGGCGCAGCTTTCTGAAACCATTAATGTGCAAGAGGGCAATCTTCTTGACCCCTCAAGCTTTGCCAGTACTGACGGAATCCTGCAGCTGCAAACCCCGACCGTTGACAACTCGACAAGGTCAGTTATCGCCGTAAGCCCGGCCTCCGCCTATGGTGATTATTTCAGAGTCAGCCGGGGCAGTCACAGACCGACCTATATTCAGTACGAAGGAACAGCGCCAGTGCCTGGTACTGACACCATCGGCACACAGGCCGGAAGCTTGCTCGGCAAGACTGGCAATGAAGGTTACACCGTCCATGGCGCTGAAGTCGATACAACTCTTCCCGGCTCGGGGGTCCGGGGTTGCCCTTTTAGGTCACGGGGCGTATTCTGGTATTATAATAATGGATACGCTAACCATTTTTCCGAGAAAAATAATGTCATTAAAAAGCAGATCAGCAATTCACTCGATCAACTTATTGACGATGGCGGCACCGGCTGGTCTGTCTCGTGGGGCGGTAAACGTCCAATGCCGATCAGGTCTGGCGGTAAAACGTTCCAGCTTTGCTATCGTATTGAATCAAGCTATATTTGTTATGTGTGTTGGGTTGAATTGGTTAACGGGAAATACGCTAATCCGGGAAATCCATTTGCGATAGAATCATCTTACAGATATAACAACCTTCCGTATAAATTAACATGCTTTTATGATGGCGAACAAGATTATCCTTCATTTGTTTATCTTGACCGCAATGTCAATAATTATACCATCCTTAAACGTGCCGATTATGATGGTGCGGATATATCAACAAGCATTCTTAAAATATTTGATAACAGCATGATTGCATATAACTATTATAGTATATATGGTGAAAACCCAGGTTATCAAGTGACTAAAGAAATACCAAGTACAGGTTCTTACCCAGATATTGTTGAATATTCTGGTGGATTTATTATATCTATACAAAACTCCTATGGTTATGGTGATGATTATTATAAATATTGCTTTCAGGCTTCATTTGCATTGCAATGCTATAAAATTTCATATAGTGGGAGTCTTGTAAACACAATTGATATGCTGTCAGCACTTCCTGCAAATCTCGGTGATGTTTATACAGATTTTCACTTAATTGATCTATATTATAGATATAACGATAATGCTTACGTCTTTTTTTCATATACGGCACTAATTGATGGCACATATCGAAGTACTGGTTATCTGATCGGCACTGATGGGTCGATGCTTAGTTATCAGGATTATCAGCGAATAATATTGCCATCGTATGCGTATATGTTTGGTAATTACTGTTTTAATGCATGGGTGCTTACAAGTGAAGGAAATTCTCTCGGATATTTTGTTACCAAATTAACTGGTAAAACCACCTTTGAATATATAACAATTCCCTATAATGATAATGGAACGATTGTTAATGCAAAGATAAAGCAAAATGCCTATAATTCATCGCCGTCTTACTGCGTTTTAAATGACGGTACATTGCTTTCCTATGGATACCTTGATACAACCGGATTAAGCAATCCTCCAGTCAATCCACTGGTATATTATTATTTGAATATTGCAACTGGCGAGGTCACTAGGTATTTTACAGACTTTACTTCCAATCAGCCCCAGCCCGGAGAGAAATTCTTTTATCCGACAAATCCGGCAAAATACAATTACACGAATAATCTATAACCCAAGCCGCTCCAGCCGGGGCGGTTTTTTACATTTTGCAATAATTGAAAATAGCGGTCTCAAGGGCTTCAGTCTGGGAGATTCCCTGTTTCTTGCTCATCATTTTTAGAGCCTCAGCAATCTCCGGCTTGATCCGTGAGGATATCGAGACAGTTCTACCCTTTACCCGGTGCGGCCGTGGCGCGGCGCGTCCATTTTCTAACTGCATGCAATTAGAAAGTAAAAATAATCGTGATTTTTTTAAGAAAATTAAGTAAATAATTTTCCCTGAGTTTGGGTTTTAAAAATATGCAGCGGGGGAGGTCAATCGATCAGGTTGATGCCGGTCTGGTCGGCAGATTCCGGCAGGAGGTGGGCGTAATGACGGCGGCAGACTTCCGGGGAGTTTCCCATTAAAGCGGCAATCTGGTCGATTGACATCTGCCCGGTCTGCGCCAGCAAACTGGCGAAGGTATGGCGGAAGACATTCCAGCGGATTTTCGGCTCAAGTTCTTTGGGTAGCAGCCGGACGAGTTTATCCAGATCGCTTTCAGCGGTATTGCTGTAGCTATTGGCTGGCCAGTGGTGGATAATTCTGTGTTCAAGGCTGGTAGCGGCTAATTTCTTCTTGAGAGCCGGTGATATTGGCACCATCCGCATTTTGCCGGTTTTACCGGCTTTGACGGTGATCCAGCGATTTTCAAGGTCAATATCATTTTTGCGCAGTCTGGCCAGCTCGCTGCGCCTTAAACCGGCATAGATGGCAATCCAGACAGCGACCTCATAATCCTGGCCTTTAACGGTTTTGATAATCTTGTCGCGTTCCTTGCGGCTGAGGTGTACAATTCCGTCCTTATGGGGTATTTTAATCTGCTTGATGTCTTCAAAGGGGTTATTGATGCAGATCTCATGTTTTTTCATCCAGCGGTAAAACATTTTGAAGGTGTGGAGGTAGTCGTTTCGGGTGCTGGGGGTTACCCCTTGGCGCTGTTTGTTTGCCTGATAGCTGCCGATGGTTTTTTTATCTTTGTCGGGAAAGAACAGAAAAACCTCACGGTTACGCAGAGCGCTTGTGAGTGATTGTTTGAGATTGGCTTTGCCTTTTGGCGGAAATATTTCCTTGCTGGTTAGTTCTGCTAAAATTTTCTCACGGCGCATGACGCGATCTCCCATCATTGCCGCGACATAATGCGAGAAATATTTGGGTATGCCGTTGGTTGTGAGGATTTTCATAAAATCGGCCGCTTTGCTTGCCGAGAGTGAGCGCAGGTCATGGTACTCACTTAGCCGGTTGAGGTGATAAAGGCGGTTGTCGAGCATATTCTGGCTGCTGTTGACGATAAATTCCTGCGCCCATGAATCAATAATCGCCTGATCGTCATCGGTTTTGATTTTTACATTTTTATCAGCCAGCCAGCGGGAGACGCCGCGCATTTTTTCCGCCCATTTCGGCCATTTACCGGTTAGCAGGGCGATTTTAATATCAGATACTTTGGCTTCGTAAGTATCTTCTGAGAATTCCTGCAGGGGCAGGCGGTATGTTTTGCGGTCTTTATTCCAGGCGATGTATGGTGCATCGTGATTATAGATAAGTTTGGGATTTAGGATTTTATTTTTCGGTCTACCCATATGATACACTCCATTTTTAGAAAACAGCAGTTCAAACCGCCCAAAAGGGGAGTTTGTTTAGTAAATTTGTTTAGTAAATGGTACAATATGGAGAGGTGGCTGTCAAATAGAAAAAGCCGTAACCCTTGTTTATCAAAAGGTTACGGCTTAATTTGTGTGGTACCGAGGGGCGGACTTGAACCGCCGACCTATGGGTTATGAATCCATCGCTCTCACCGACTGAGCTACCTCGGCTTACTGAAGAGTTTGAAATTATAGGCTGCATCCATGATTTATCAAGAGGTTTTTATATAATTATTGTTATTTTTAAACGCTTTTATATTTGCTTATTCAATAATAACTTAAAGGAAGTTTTTTATCCACCTAATTCTATTTTGTCTGTGGATTTTATGTCGCAAGCTGATAAACTCTAATTTATGGATTATTATGATTCGCATTTACATTTACAGGATCCTGCTTTCACTGCAACTTTACAGGAGTTGATCGCTGAATCTCGTACTCTTGGAATAATTCAGCAATGGGTTAATTCAACTTCGCCTTCGGACTGGTGTGCGGTTTCTGATTTGTATTCAGCTTACAAGGGTATTGTACCATTTTTCGGCGTTCACCCCTGGTTTTCGCAGAATCTGTCTGATAGTTGGTATGATGAACTTTGCCGTTATGTGAAATCCGGTTTTTGTGGCATCGGTGAGATCGGGCTTGACCGCTGGAAGGATGGTTTGGATTGTAATATTCAGGAAGAAGTTTTTCTCAGGCAGTTTAAACTAGCGTCCGAACTTCGACGTCCTGTCAGCATCCATTGTCTGAAAGCCTGGGACTGGCTTGAAAAAGTGCTTGCCAGATTTAAGGGTGCTTTCCCGCCTTTTATTGTTCATTCATTTGGCGGCTCCTATCAGGATATGCTTAAACTTCTGGATTATGGCGGATACTTGTCATTTTCCGCCTCATTGATTCGCAGCAAGCGCTTGCAGGAGGTCTGTTGCAGGCTTCCGCTTGAGCGGCTTTTGCTTGAAACAGATGCGCCTGATATGCCACTGCCTGTTGGTGTTGATTTTTCCGGTGCAGTGGAGAATTATGGTGGGGATAAAATCAATTCCCCCCTTAATCTGCTGTGTATTTATCGATTTGTGGCCGATTTACGCGGTATCGACATGGCGGAATTATGTGGCATTCTTGCTGATAATTGTAAGATAATATGGAAAGGTGTTGACGCTTAGTTATTATGAAGAAACAGTTTTTACGGACCTCAAAGTTGCTGGGTGAAGAAGGGCTTGCCAGACTCCAGAACTCATTTGTAGTCGTGGTGGGGCTTGGAGCGGTTGGCAGTTATGCTACTGAGGCGTTGGCGCGTTCCGGGGTGGGGAAACTTCGCCTCATTGATTTTGATGAGGTTAACGAGAGCAATATCAACCGTCAGCTTTATGCGCTGCACTCGACTATCGGGCGGGGCAAGGCCGAGCTTGCGGCGGAGAGGGTGCGTGATATTAATCCCGATTGCATCATTGAAAACAGCAACACATTTGTTCATGCCGATACTCTTGATGAGGTACTTGCCGATAATCCAGATGTCGTTATTGACGCTATTGATTCACTGAATCCCAAGGTTGCGCTTCTGGCTGGAACGGTTGAGCGCGGTTTTAAAGTTTTTTCTAGTATGGGGGCGGCGCTGCGTCGTGATCCTTCAAAGATTATTATGAGTGATATTGCAAAGACCATGAATTGTCCACTCGCCCGTCTGGTCAGAAAACGACTGCGTCGTTATCATGACATAAAAAAAGGGATAACCTGTGTCTCTTCAACGGAGCTTGCACCAGAGGCCTCAGAAGCATCGATGGAGGAGGATAAAACCCCGTATACCGGAAGGGGCAGGGCGCGTCCGGCGCTTGGCAGCTTGTCAACAATCACCGGCATCTTTGGCCTGACACTGGCTACGGCCGTTATCGAATATCTAGTTGAAAATAAAAAACAGTAAAGTTCGTGGTTGTGTTGTCCGATAAAAGTTCTGGTTTTTGTGACTTAACGGAATAATATATGGATACTCTATTACAGAATGACCTTTTCGCTGCTATTGTCTGGGTGGCGGCTGTTACTGTTTCGGTTGTCATGGCGATAACCTGGATGGTTTACCTCATTAAAATTGTCATGAATGATGAGGAAATTCAGGAGAAGATCCGTAGGCATAAGCGTATCAGCGAAGAAATCATGCGTGCTGAACAGAGTAAAGGTCGAGGTTTCTGACAGCTCTGTTTTGCAATTCAGATAATAAAAAAAAGTCCGGCGAATAACCGGACTTTTTCATTTTTGGTGTTTTTCTGCTCTTAGCGGGCATATTCCGTGATTCTGTACTCACGAACCATGGTAACCTTAACTTCGCCAGGATAGGTAAGTTCGTCCTCAATCTGCTTGGCGATCTTGCGGCAGATTTGCTGGCACTCGGCATCACCAACGTTGTTGGCATTGGCAATTACACGCAGCTCGCGACCAGCCTGAATTGCGAAAGACTTCTCAACCTGTGGGTAGCTGTTGGCGATATTTTCAAGGCGTTCAAGACGTTTGACGTAGTTTTCAAGTGTTTCACGGCGTGCGCCCGGACGTGAGGCGCTGATCGCGTCAGCCGCCTGAACGATAGTCGCGTAAAGATCTTCAGCCGCACCTGGTGTATGGTGGTGGACAATAGAGCTGATAACTTCTTTAGGCTCGCTGCAGATTCGCGCAACTTCGCCACCAAGCTCTGGGTGCGTACCTTCCTGCTCATGGTCAACAGCCTTGCCGATATCATGCAGCAGGCCACAACGGCGCGCAAGCGCTTCATCAAGGCCAAGCTGTGCGGCAAGCATTCCTGACAGGAAGCCAACATCGCGTGAGTGGTCGAGAACATTCTGACCATAGCTTGTGCGGAATTTAAGACGGCCAAGCAGCATGATTTCGCGCGGCTTGAGGTTTCTGACATCAAGCTCAAGGGCAACCTGCTTACCTGTTTCCTCAAGAACCTTATCCATCTCCTCACGGATTTTAAGAACGACCTCTTCAATACGGGCAGGGTGGATACGGCCGTCACTCACAAGCCTGCTCATGGCCCGCGCTGCAATCTCACGGCGCACCGGCTCAAAACCCGATAGCACCACAACTCCTGGTGTGTCGTCAACAATAACATCAATACCGGTCGCATTTTCAAAGGCGCGGATATTACGGCCTTCACGACCAATAATACGTCCTTTCATGTCATCACTCGGTAGTTCTACCGTGCTAACAACATGCTCTGTAGTATAATCAACCGCCAGACGGTTAATGGCATTGGCGATGCACATCTGTGCCTTCTCATCAGCCATTTCCTTGGCGCGGTTATTGGCGCGCTCAACCACCTGGACGATCTCGTTTTCCATCTCCATTTCGGTGCGCTTGATGATTTCCTGCTTGGCCTCATCCTGGGTCATGCGTGAAATCTCAAGCAGGCGCTGTTTCTGCTGATCCAGAGCCTTGGTAATTTCATGTTCACGTGAATTCAGATTGCGGTCGCGATTTTCGAGTTTTTCCTCGACATTTCGCAGTTGTTCCTCTTTTTTGTCAAGAGTTTCAGTCTTGCGGTCGAGATTATCCTCACGCTTTGTCAGACGTTTCTCGATTCCCTTTAGTTCGTTGCGTTCCTGTTTGATTTCATTTTCAAGTTCTTCGCGCTGCTTTAAAAGTTCTTCCTTGTTCTTGACCAGTGCTTCCTGCCGCAGACGGTCAGCTTCCTTCACACCGTCACTGATAATGTCTTCAGCCTTCTTTTCTGCGAGATTTTTCCGGTACGACATAAACACTTTGAAACCGATTATACCGCAAACCAAACCGATTAATGACCAGATCCATTCCATATATTTACCCCTTTATCTTTTCAACTGCACAGGCAGCGACTCTGCCCCGCAGGTAGTTTAGAGCCTGCATCAGCAGGCAGAATATACATGTTGCAAACCTGTTTTAAACAGGTCTGTAATGAAAGGCAACAGGGTTTTTAAGGTGAAATGCAGATTAAAAGGATAATTTTACACAGTTTGCTGAGATGTAATCATGTATTTTTGCATATCAATAATGCTGCTGTTTATGCAATTTGCCGCTTTTATACGGCTATAGTGTGTAAAATTTTGTTTCATCAGTATTGATGATGAATTTTTACAGCGAAAACTGGCAAAAGCATAGCTGAGCTCATTGCCTGCAAGCAGACAGGGCAGCAGCATAGCCAGTAATAACAGTAGCAGTAGCATCATCAAGATAAATCCTTGAAAATCATTGTTATATCACTAATTACACAGTTTTAAGCGGCTGGAAAAGCCATTGTGTAATTAGCTCTGATATAAGCATTTCGCACTCCCCAGTGCGTTCCATTTCAATTATACTATATGTTTTTTTACATATCTAATCAAGTAAGACCTTCTTTTTTTTTACAATTTTGTCAACCCTTGGCAATTGCGGATAATATTATTAATATAACATATCAACTATTGACGTATCCGTCACCTGCGCTATACTATTTCTTTTGCTTTTAACACCCAATTCTTAAAGGATTTTCAATGCCGGATATGCATGAGGTCAATGCAGTTATAACCAATTCCAAAGCTCGCGTTGCTGAGCTGATGTCTTCTCTCAAAATTGACGAGAAGAGGGCTGCGCTTGCCGATATAGATAAAAAAATGGCGGCTTCTGACTTCTGGAATGATTCTGAGGCTGCTCAGGAGATTGTTCAGTCCCGAAAAGGCTTTACTGTTATCCTTGAACCTTTCGATGCTTTTGTCTCTGACCTCAATGATTGTGTTGAATTGCTTGAGCTTGGTGTTGATGAGGACGACAAGGACACAATTGATGAAGCTTCCGAGCTGATTATGGCTCTTCCGCAGCGTCTTGAGGCGCTTGAGACTATGGCGTTGCTTGGCGGTCCGCATGATGCCGAGAATGCTTTCTTCTCAATCCATACCGGGGCAGGTGGGTCGGATGCCTGCGAGTGTGCGGAGATGTTACTTCGCATGTATACCCGTTATTTTGAATCAAAAGGTTGGAATATCGAAACGCTGTCTTTTACTGAAGGTGAAGAAGCCGGTATTAAGGGAGTCGATCTTCGGGTGAGTGGCGAGTATGTTTTCGGAATGCTCAAGGGTGAGATGGGTGTGCATCGACTAGTGCGAATGTCTCCATTCTCTGGTAAACGTGAGACAAGCTTTGCGGCGGTTGATGTTGTTCCGGATTTCCGCGCCGAGATTAATATTGAAATAGACGAGAATGATCTGCGCATTGATACCTACCGCGCCGGCGGCAAAGGTGGGCAGCATGTTAATACCACTGACTCTGCCGTGCGGATTACGCATATACCGACAAATATTGTCGTTGCTGTGCAGAATGAGCGCTCACAGCATTCTAATAAAGCCAAGGCGATGGAGATTCTCAAAGCCCGGCTTTATGCGCATGAGGAGCAGAAGCGTCTGGCTGAATCAAGTGAGCGTAACGCCCAGAAGTCGGACAATGCCTGGGGCAGCCAGATCAGAAATTATGTGCTGCATCCATATACAATGGTTAAGGATGTCCGCACCGATTGCCAGACGGGTAATGTTCAGGGAGTGCTTGATGGTGATCTTGAGCCGTTTCTCGATGCGTACCTGCGGTGGTTGTCAAAGAATGGTGGGTAGTTGGAGGCTTTAACTGTGATTATTGCAGAGACAGAGTTGATTTTTGAATCTGGTTCAAATGGTTCGGTTATATGCGGAAAAATATCAATTGAGAAACCGGTAAATATGGATGGCTATTTTCACTTTGTTGTTCATATTCCTTTTGGTTCTAAGAGTTATAAAATATGTGGTGAGGATTCCTTGCAGGCGTTATTATTGGCTGTCAGTTTTATGAGAAGCCGCTTGGAAGATTGGCTGAAAAAGGGAAATAAGATTAAATTTTCCGATTCAAATAATTTAGCGGACGCTTGTGAAATTCAGGATTGGCGATCGCTGTTTGGTGGTTTTTAATATTGTCAGTTTATTTACATTAATTATATATTTATGAAAGGTTATACCATGTCGTTAGATCAACTTAAAAGTGTTGACCCTGAAGTTCAGGCTGTCTGTGCGGCTGAACTTGACCGTCAGCAGCGCGGTATCGAGCTTATCGCTTCTGAGAATTTCACCTCGCGCGCGGTTATGGAAGCGCAGGGCTCTTGCCTAACCAACAAGTACGCTGAAGGCTACCCCGGTCGTCGTTACTACGGCGGTTGTCAGGAAGTGGACAAGGTTGAGACTCTGGCTATTGAACGCGCCAAGGCTCTCTTTGGTGCAGACCACGCTAACGTCCAGCCACATTCCGGCTCACAGGCAAACATGGCAGCTTACCTTTCACTGATTCCGGCCGGTTCAAAGATCCTCGGTATGGATCTTGCCCACGGTGGTCACCTGACTCACGGCTTCAAGCTTAACTTCTCAGGCAAGCTCTTTGAGATAGGCTCATACGGCGTCTCAAAGGAAACAGAGACCATTGATTATGACGCAATGCGCGCAACGGCCAAGGAATTCAAGCCTGACCTGATTGTCTGCGGCGCGTCTGCTTATCCGCGTATCATCGACTTTGCAAAGTTTGAGGAAGTTGCCAAGGAAGTCGGTGCGTTTCTGGTTGCTGATATGGCGCACATTGCCGGCCTTGTTGCTGCCGGACTTCATCCTAACCCGGTTCCGCACTGTGACATTGTTACAACAACTACCCACAAGACTTTGCGCGGCCCGCGTTCAGGTCTGATTCTATGTAAGGAAGAGCATCAGAAGAAGGTTGACTCTGCGGTATTTCCCGGTATGCAGGGCGGCCCGCTGATGCACGTTATCGCTGGTAAGGCTGTAGCCTTTAAAGAAGCTGGTACTCCTGAATTTGCTGCGTACGGTAAGTCAATTATTGAAAACGCGGCGGTTATGGTTGAGGAATTTTTGAGCCGTGGCTACCGTGTTGTATCCGGCGGTACCGACAACCACCTGATGCTGCTTGATGTAACAGCCAAGGGCATTAACGGTAAGGAAGCGGAAGAAGCGCTTGGCAAGGTCGAGATCACTGTCAATAAAAACCAGATCCCGTTTGATACTCTTCCTCCGCTCAAGTCCAGCGGTATCCGTATCGGTACACCGGCTGCAACTACACGCGGTATGGGTAAGGACGCGATGCGTGAGGTTGCTGTTATTATTGATGAAGCTCTCTGCAACCATGATAATGACGCTGAACTTGAAAAGCTCAAAGCACGTACTATAGAGCTTGCCGGCAAGTTCCCGCTTTATCCAGGTCTTGCTTATTAATTTTGATTTTTACTCTCCGGCTTTTAGGCCGGGTAGCTGATAAAGGATTTTAAAATGGCAGATTTACACATTGTCGCCGCTGATGGAATTAAGGGAAGCGGCCTTGAGATGCTCAAGGAAGCTTTCGGTGAAGATGCAATTGAGGTGCGTGGCAAATACTCACCGGAAGAGTTGCTCGAAAAAATTGAAGATATTGATGCTCTGCTTATCCGCTCAGGAACAACCGTTCCGCGTGAAGCCATTGAGAAGGCTGCCGCAAAGGGACGCCTGAAGGTTATTGGCCGCGCCGGGGTTGGTACGGACAATATCGACAAGGTTGCCTCAACTGAGAAGGGTATTATTGTTATGAATACCCCGTTTGGTAATACCACTTCAGCGGCTGAGCAGGCTATAGCTCTGATCTTTGCCTGCGCACGTAATACCGCACGCGCCGACCGCCTGATGCAGGAAGGAAAGTGGGAGAAGAAAGATCTTGTCGGTTGCGAGGTTATCGGCAAGACCCTCGGCCTTATCGGCATGGGCAAGATCGGCTCACACGTATCGCGGGTTATGTCTGCTGCCGGTATGGACGTAATAGCTTATGACCCGTTCTTGTCAGAAGACCGCGCAAAGCAGATGGGCGTTGAACTTGTTAGCCTTGATGATATCTGCGCGCGTGCTGATTTTGTTTCTCTGCACACCCCGCTTACAGATCAGACTCGAAACATGCTTAATCGCGATTTTATGAGCAAGATGAAGAAGGGGGTGCGTATTGTTAACTGTGCCCGTGGTGGTATTATTGACGAAGATGCTTTGGCTGATCTGGTTAAGGAAGGTCATATTGCCGGCGCTGCGCTTGACGTTTTTGCGAAAGAACCATGCACCGAAGGTCCGCTTTTTGGCGTTAAGGATATTCTTCTTACCCCGCATCTGGGCGCTTCAACTGAAGAAGCGGAAGAACGCTGCGGCAGCCAGATGGCCGAACAGGTTATCAAGTACTTTAAAAATGGTGAAATCATCAATGCCGTTAACCTTGATATTACCCGTGAGAAGGATCTTGCGCCTTATGTTGAACTTGCCAAGAAACTCGGTAAGATCGGCGCGACCCTGCTGCGCGGCGCTGCTGTCAAGATCGAAGTATCATGTGCCGGTCCTGTATTTGAGGGTAAGGATATTGGCGAGGTTGTCTCTGGTGCGGTTATAGGCGTGCTTTCTGCCTTTGGGCCGGAAGACGTGAATATCGTTAATGCAAAGCACCTGGCAAAAGAGCGCGGCATCAATATCGCAGAAACAGAAGCTGCCGGTTGCGGTGTATATCAGAACCGCGTTGATGTTATCGTTAAGAGCGCTGATGTTACCTGCGTTGTCGGCGGTACTGTTTCTGGTGAGGACGTTTATCGTCTTATCAAGATTGACGACGCGAATATGGATACCCGTCTCAATAAGCATATTCTACTGCTGCGTTATCCAGACCTGCCTGGATATGTTGGCAAGTTCGGTACAATCATAGCCAATCACGGTATCAATATTGAAAACATGGAAGTTGGCTGTCTTGAGAGCCGTAAGCGTGCTAGCATGGTTATTGGCCTTGGTGAAGCTGCTACAGATAAACTTCTTGATGAACTGCTTGCTGTTGAGGGTGTTGAGAAAGCGTTTCATGTCGCACTTTAGGAGTATACTTTCATAATTGAATGGGGATTATTATGGATGTAAGAGTTGTTGAGCGCGACTTTTTTCCGATATGCCCTTATTGCGAAAGTGAGTTGGACGAAATCGTTGAAATAAAGCGTGGTTGGTGGATATTTCGTATGGTTAGTGTGTATTGCTGTCCATATTGCTGCAAAATTCTCGGTACTGGTTTTCGCGCTTAACCTATAATTTGTTTAATTTATTGAATATATAGAAAGAAGAAAATGGCAGAGAAAATTTCAGTTGGTGCTAATGGTGTTCTTAACGTCCCGGACAATCCGGTTATACCTTTTATTGAAGGCGACGGAACTGGTCCTGACATTTGGGCGGCTTCTGTGCGTGTTCTGGACGCGGCTGTTGAGAAGGCTTACGGCGGCAAGAAAAAGATTGAGTGGAAAGAAGTCCTCGCTGGTGAGAAGGCGTTCAACCAGACCGGCAGCTGGCTTCCTGATGAAACTTTTGAAGCGTTCCGTGAATACCTTATCGGTATCAAGGGCCCTCTGACAACCCCGGTTGGCGGCGGTATCCGTTCTATCAATGTAGCGTTGCGCCAGATTCTTGACCTTTATGTCTGTCTGCGTCCGGTCAAGTATTTTACCGGTGTGCCAAGTCCGGTCAAGGAACCCCAGAAGATTGATATGGTGATCTTCCGCGAGAACACTGAAGATATCTATGCCGGTATTGAGTTCAAGCAGGGCGATGCTGACACTAAAAAAATTCTCGATTTTATCAAAGAAAATTTCCCTGAGCGTTTCGGTAAAGTCCGTTTCCCTGAGACAACAGGTCTTGGCGTTAAGCCGGTTTCCGCTGAAGGCACCAAACGTCTGGTCAGGGCAGCGATTGATTATGCCATTGCCAACAAGCGCGACAGTGTTTGTCTGGTTCACAAGGGCAATATCATGAAGTTCACAGAAGGCTCATTTCGCGACTGGGGTTATGAGCTTGCCAAAGAAGAATATGGCGCTGAAGATCTTGACGGTGGCCCATGGCAGGTAATCAAGACTGAGGATGGCCGTGAGATAGTTATCAAGGACTGCATCGCTGATGCGTTCCTGCAGCAGATTCTTCTGCGTCCTTCCGAGTATGATGTTATCGCCACCCTTAACCTTAATGGCGACTACGTATCGGACGCATTGGCTGCACAGGTTGGCGGCATCGGTATTGCTCCGGGTGGCAATATCAACTACTCAACCGGTATCGGTATTTTCGAAGCCACCCACGGCACAGCTCCAAAGTACGCCGGCCAGGACAAGGTTAACCCTTCATCAGTAATTCTCTCAGGAGAGATGATGCTGCGTTACCTTGGCTGGACTGAGGCTGCAGACATGATTCTTGACTCAATGGCTAAGACCATCGGTGACAAAACCGTTACCTATGACTTTGAACGTCTGATGGATGGTGCGAAACTTCTTAAGTGCAGCGAGTTCGGTGACGCACTTATCGAGAATATGTAATAGTGACAGCGCGGCGTGTACGCTCCTCAGCCCCAAAGAGTGATAATACCTATTATTACTCCGGTATGCTTCAGACTATTGAAGAGTTTGTGGATCATGCACTTCTGGCAGAGTTGTTTGCACGAATTCGTGAAGCGGGGCTGGATGCGTCTCTGCCTGTAAACAGTGATCCGGCTGTTCACAGGATGTTTGTACGTGTCGGACTTATTCCGCCCAATTCTGAGGCACCGGTGGCAACAAAGCTGGTTGAGGAATTTATACGCTTACTTTCTGAGGACTTATCACGTACCCCGGCTCAGATAAGTTTATTGCTTCGCTTATTCTCCTGTGGAATGTATGGGGTGATGGCTGAGGCTGTCTGCGGGGCAACACCACGCTGCAGTGTCTGCCAGATCACCAGAAAGTGCGAGTATTTCAGTAAGACTCCTCTGACTGCTGCAGAGAGCAAACTTCCGTCATTCAAGCGATTCCTGCGCGGTGGTGAGGATCTTGTTAGCGATGCCGAGTTACTGGCATTAATTATTGGCGGCAGCAAACCAAGTACCGCCTGTACCCTGATCGCTGAAGCTCTGATAACAAAGTTCGGTTCTTTGCGTTCTCTGGTCAATTCAAGCTGCAGCGAGATGACTAGGCTTGAAGGGGTTACGGAAACTATCGCGGTTAAAATCGCCGCAGCTTGTGCGCTGCACCGTAAGGTTGCCGAGGAGTCGCGTCTGCGCAAACCTGCGGTACGCTCGGGTAAAGACTTTTTTGACCTGTATCATCACAAGTTGCGTGACCGTAAAAAAGAATCGTTCTTTGTGGTTCTGCTTGATGTTCAGAATCATATCATGAAAGACGAGGAGGTTTCTGTTGGCAGCCTGGCGGAGGCGAGTGTTTACCCGCGCGAGGTTTTTTCTACTCCGGTGCGGGAGGCTGCTTACGCTGTTGCGTTTGTGCATAATCATCCTACTGGAGATTCAAAGCCCTCAGAGCCTGATAAAACGCTTACCAAGCGTCTGGTTGAGTGTGGCACATTACTGGGTATTCCGGTCATTGACCACGTTATAATTGGCGATGGCTGCTATACAAGTTTTTTTGATGAAGGACTTATCTGAATTTATAATTGTTGCGGTAAATGACTGTAGTTATTTATGGATTTCCTGTGAGGAGAAAATGATGGTTAAATATATTATTGCCGGTTTATTTGTTCTTACTGCCTGTGGCTGCGCGCAGCAGGCCAAGCAGGAGCAGGAGCCACGTCAGAAAGTTTCCCCAAGCCAGGAGAAGAAGCACAAGGTCGTTGAGCGTGACGGGAAATATTATATTATGATGGAAGAGCATGAGCGGCTCTGCTCAGACTGTGACCGCTAGACACCGTTTATGGTACTTTTTAGTCATTATGAGTGCAGTATTTAGTATTTGAAAAAATTGTTAAGAAATAATTTAATAACGTATTGACTGAGTTCGCTTAATCAGTATCTTATTAACAGTCACGCGGAAGTGGCGGAACGGCAGACGCGCTTGGTTGAGGGCCAAGTGAGGTTAAACTCGTGGAGGTTCAAATCCTCTCTTCCGCACCAAAAGATAAATACCCACAGGTCATAGACTTGTGGGTTTTTTTTGTTGGCGTTTTTTAGTTGTGCGTTATACTTGTTTTAGTGACCGTACACGAATTTTGTACACGAAAAAAGTGAGATATGGCTTATTACTCTGCAGTCAGACGGCGCAACATCAGAAAAGACCATCGGCACCAGCAACCCGCATGCAGGCAAGTATGAGGTCGTCAAGTCCGCATACCTCAATAACTCAAAGATCAAGAACGGTTCAGCCACCGTCTGGTATACCCTCGCTGATCCACTGGATATGCCGGTTATTGAAGCCTGCTTCCTTGACGGCAAACAGGAATCAACTATCGAGACTGCTGACATGGTCTTTGATGAGCTTGGTATCGCTTGCCGTGGTTACCATGACTTTGGTGTGGCCAAGCAGGAATACCGTGGCGGCGTGAAGTCAGCCGGTCAGTGATTGGTTTTCTGATTGCTGGGGTAGTTTTTATTAAACAAATTTAAAAAACAGGAGTAATAAAATGGCTAAATTTCGCAGGGAAGCCGGAGTCGTGACAATTTCTGCTGCTGACGGGGCGGTTAGCACCGGTTAGCTGGTTCAGACAGCCATTCGGTTTCATACTCCGAGTCTTTGGCATCGTACATATCCTGTTTGATCTGCCCGTCAAGGCGCATTTCGAGCAGCTCCTTGCGTCTCTTTTCCTGTCTGTTCATTCTACGTCTTTTGACTCTCTGCGCCTGTATATGCTCATCCTGACCGTGTTCTGCCTTTAATTGAATAATCTTGCGTACCCAGTCAGCTGTTTCCTTGTCGGTTCTGAGTGATCGGAAGACTTCCCGCATGGTATCGTCAAACCTGGTTTAATTGACCCGGTGGCGGTGATGGTCTTTCATGTTATAACGGGTGCAGCGGTATGGTTCAACGATGGTAGCTGCGTTCGCCTGAGAATGTAAAATGCAAACGCATATTGGGCGGACTACTTAAGCATTATTTTGTCGAGGATTCAGCGAGTGCTGAGGCGACATATGGCCGTTATCGTTAGTTATATATGTTTTATAATATAAGATTCATCATGGGCGAATTACATATTCGGGGTACAGTTTTTTAATCATCCATGCTCAGCAACGCTTCGGCGCACTTGCGCAGGTGTGGTATTCAGGTGTGTCCGGAAGCAGTGGCACATATGCGCAAGATCAGAGTAACCGCAACAAAGTGCAACCTGTGTCAAGGCGAGTGCTGACTCTTTGAGCAACTCGCAGGCTTTATTCAGGCGTGTGCGCGCGATTTCCTCAGCAGGACCACACCCTATATACTGCATTAATTTCCGGTAGAGAGTTCTTCTTGAAACCGGGAACTCCCTGAGCAGATCATCAACAGTTATTTTCTCACATGCATGCCCACGAATATAGGTTATGACATCTGCAACAAGCTTATCATCATAAGCAATGGTTTCTGTAGAACGTCTTTCTCGAACCGTCAAAGGTTTGACCCATTGCGAAGGGATGTCAATTTCGCCACACATCATACGTTCGAGTGATTCCGCTGCTTTATACGCCATCAGAGGAATATTGCAATAAATGCTTGAAATTTCAACAGGACTGACCTTGCATAAAATATCATGGTCACCAACGCTGAGCACAGCTAGATCGTAGGGGATGCGAATCTGGTTCTGCAGGCAAAGATCAACAACAACATTCGCCAGAGAATCATGTGCTACTAGAAGTGCAGTATGTATGGGAAGCTTTTTAAGCCATGTCAAAAAAGCCCTCTCTTGCTCTGGCGGAAAACCCCATTCATTCGGACTGTTAAAAGGTATATCAAAGCAACAGGCACTTAGACCGCTATCAGAAAGATGGGCAAGATACCCTTCTTGCCGTTCAGTACTCCAAGGCATACCAATGCCGCAAAAAGCAAATTTATGAAATCCTTTTTCAAGAAAGTATTCTGCTCCCATCCGCCCGATCGCATCATTATCGGCTGTTATCACAGGCAAACGGTCCGTAATCCTGCCCGGTAGCAACTGTACGCAGGGAATACCCGACCTGCGCAGTACACCAGCGATTTTGTTCGCATCAATAACCGCAATTACCCCATCTATCGGATGGCTAGATAACCATTTTTTAGTGTAGTGAAAATTTGCGGAACGCAAAGAAAAACGCCAGTCCGGGTGCTTCCGCCCAAAGGAGAGAAGCCCCTCCATTATGCGCGGCTCAAGCATCGGCTGCCCGCCAACGTAGATTTCAATACGTACTGTTCTGCTGGTCTGCATCTTACGCACTTTATAATAGGAAATACAAATAATTCATCCAATTTAGTATAACTCAACTGGCACATATAAACAATACAAATTTAAAATTATGGCCATCAAATACATTACCCGTTGCTGTAAGTCTGATATAATTTAGACGTAATGAAAAACCGCAAAAGGCTGAACAATCTTATAAGGCCAGCGGGCATAAGCAAGGGAGCGTTTCGGTATGAATAACGTTAGCATTGAGTTTCCACAGAACCGCATGCAATGGTTCCGGGATGCACGTTTTGGCATGTTTCTTCACTGGGGGCTTTATTCTTTGCTTGGCAAGGGTGAATGGGCTATGAATCGCGAACAAATCCCCTTTTCGGAGTATGAACCTCTGGCAAAACGTTTTAGCGCGGAAAACTTTAAACCCCGACAGTGGGCCGAACTTGCCAGAGAATCGGGCATGAAATACATGGTACTTACAACCAAACACCATGAAGGGTTCTGCCTGTGGGCTTCAAAAGCATGTGCATTTAACAGTGTCAACTCTGCTGCAAAGCGGGATCTGCTTGGCGAGTATGTTGAAGCGGTTCGCGCGACAGGACTCAAAGTCGGACTGTATTATTCACTCGGAGACTGGCGCAATCCGGATTGGATGCGGGGCTACAAGGGAGACACGGAAGCCCGGGAACGTTTTATGGATTGGACTCATGAACTGGTCGATGAACTGGTCAGCAACTACGGTAAAATTGACATCTTCTGGTATGACCTGCCACAGAATTTCTCATCAGAAGAATGGCGGGCTGTTGAGCTTAATGCCAAAATTAGAGCTAAACAGCCTCATATTCTTATCAATAACCGTGCGATGACAACCGAGGACTTCGGCACTCCAGAGCAACATATCAAAGTATCTGCGGTCGGCCGTATGTGGGAAGCGTGCATGACCATGAATGAAAGCTGGGGCTATACTCCCAATGACACATTCTGGAAATCTCCGCGTGAAATTATACGCATGCTTTGCCAGTGTGCAGGAGGTTGCGGAAATCTATTGTTGAATGTCGGGCCCGATGGTAGCGGGCGCTTCCCGGAAGAAGCAGTCAGCCTCCTGAACTCCGTCGGTAATTGGCTCAAGCTTCATGGCGAAGCGATCTATTCCAGCACCCGCCACAAAATGAGCTGGAATAACTGGGGCTGCCCCTCAACGGCACGAGAAAATGTACTCTACATCCCCGTCGCACGTTGGGATGGGAGCGGCAAACTGGCTATCGGCTGCCTGACCCCTAATATCCTCTCTGCCGAAATTCTTACAACCGGTCAAAAACTTCAGTTTGAAAAAGAGGGAGAGCGCACCATTCTTTCAGGACTCCCCAAAGACAGTCCTGATCCTATGATGCCGGTTTTAAAATTAATTTTTGATGACATTCCAACTCAACACTTTACCCGGGACTATGGTATTATGGATGTCTTCCCGGAATTCCCTTAGCCCTGTATCTCTGTTTCTATTTGCACCGAATACACCTGACAAGAAAGTAAAAAACAATGAAAAATGATCGTGTACCTTTTTTAACAACCGTATCAGGACTTCCAGAACGTGGTTCGCTTAAATTTCATTCTTCCAAGGAAATCAACTCCTCACGGTTTAGTCTTGGTTTTGAAACCCTTGATCGGAAAATGTTCAAGCCGGAAAAGTGCTACGACCTACTCTGTCAATCCGGTGTAAAATATGCACGCTGCCAGACTGGCTGGAGTCGCTGTGAAACAGAAAAGGGGCGTTATGACTTCAGCTGGCTGGATGAGGTAGTTGACAATCTTATTGAGAGAAGCATTGAACCGTGGTTTAATGTCAGCTATGGCAACAAGCTTTATATGGATGATATTAAGCATGAATC
The DNA here is from genome assembly GCA_003245715.1 of bacterium. Classification (GTDB taxonomy): domain Bacteria; phylum Planctomycetota; class SZUA-567; order SZUA-567; family SZUA-567; genus SZUA-421. Next base: position 1,560 of record QKCJ01000010.1, on the reverse strand, counting down.
CGCCGTCGGCTGTGTTCCACTTTATTACGGTGAAGAAGCCATCAAAGCGTGGGAGAATTATGTTCTGGCACTGTCCGAACATTTCAAAAATCGCGTCAACTACTATGAGATATGGAACGAGAGCAACCACCCCAGTTTCTGGTACCCCAAAGGGGTTTCACCCGTTGACTATACACGTCTGGTCAAGATCAGCGCAAAATCTATCCGCAACGCACAGTCCGACGCTATGATCGCAGCCTGTATTGCAACACCGGATGAAAAATTTATTTTCACCTGCCTGGATGAGGGTATTGGTGACGTGATACAGGCCTTCTCCATCCATCCCTATCACGGGATCCCTGAAGATATCTACTTCCCGGTGGAATCCGTTAAAGTTAAGGAGGCCTTCGAGATTGTTCCGGAAAATATTCAGTACGCCGCGGCAGTGCGGAATATCCGGTATATGTTTTCAAAAAAAGCGCCACACGTCGAGCTCTGGCAGGGTGAGTGCGGCTGTCCCGCTCATCCGGAAGGCCATGCCGATTCGCCATGGATGCGTCTCTACAATATGGATGAGTTGAAACAATCCAAGTGGGTTCTTCGCCGTCTTTTGACCGACCTGCATATGGGAATGGACCGCATCTCTTACTTCCATGCAACCGATCTGATGGAACAGGCTTACCGACAGGCCGATGGTGAAGCCAAACCAAGTGTCAATCTCGGACTGATCAAAGGACTGCAATACACCCCAAAACAGGCTTATACCGCCTTTCAGGGGATATGCACTTTATTTGATGAGAACACAACCGTCCAGCCACTAAGCTTTCGTGCGGGCATGGCTCGCCAGAGCCGCTGTGAATCCAAACTTCCCGTAACATCTCTACAGGTTCTGTCATACGTACGAAAGGGATATCCGTTGTATGCCTATTATCTTCCTGAAGATGTCCAACTGGAGATGACTGTCCGTAATGACTTCTGGATTCACGGGTTTAACGAAACCGACGAGCATATGGATAACCCAGTCCTGATTGACTTACTACAGAATAAGGTTTTCGATCTTTCTGCGAAAAATGCCGGTTCTGGCCAAAGCTTTGACTGGTCACTGGACGATCTGCCATTATCGGACTACCCCCTGATTATTACCGAATCAAAGGCCATCTCAGGTGAGTTGAAATAGACTCTTTGATACTTCTTTAGGTAGAGCGCCTGTTCACAGAGACGCTCCCCCGTTAGAACCTGACTCGCCGATCTCCACAGGTTGACAGATTTATCTGCAGAAAGGCTCAACGTCTGGTTCAATGCTTACAGGGACGCGACTTATTTTGCAGCTCTACCAAAAGCCTATGAAACAGTTGCATTGTCAAATGACTGGAAACGTTACCAGTTCACTTTTAAAGTTGGTAAATCAGCACCGACTGGCCTTCATTTTAACGCAACCTCTCCTGCAAAGAAAGGGTATGTATGGGTAGATGCATTCCAGCTTGAGAAAGGCGACAAGGCGACTGATTTCGAAACCAAGTTTATTGAAGGAGAGCTTCTGACATCTGAGCCAGATAATTTCATAGCAGCAGGCAATCCGAT
>QKCJ01000030.1 GCA_003245715.1 bacterium | reverse complement strand
AAGGAGGAAGAGGCACGGAAGACAGAGCGTCAAGTAATGTTACAGAAAACTATTGACAGCGCCTGAGATGGGCGCTATTTTATGGAGACCAGTGGCCTCAATTTACCCGCCCGCAGTGGCCCAGTTTTCCACGCCCGCCGCCACTATATGGATATTAAGCGTATTGATGCATTGATTTTAGCTGGTTATCAACATGCGGATAATCCTAGGCAGGAGGAAATGCTTGAGATGTTCCGGCACTTTAACGAACTTCGCTATCCATATGTAATTATTAATAACTCATGCAATGAAATGTCTCTGCCTTCTATTAATTGTGATAACACAGATGGGATTCAGCAAATATCAGAACTAATTATGATGCGCCAATATCAAAGTGTTGGTTTTATTGGGGAATTAACCCAGAACCCACAGCAGCACCATAAGGATAGGGTTAAGGAATTGCAGAAATTTTTACCTGGTGTCTTTCGTGCGGAATCAACAATTTGCGGCCTGGGTGACGATGTGCCGGAAGTGCCACGTGTGGAGTTATATACACACGCGGATGGCTGGACAGGCATTCATTATCTTCGCGAAAAGAACCGGCTCCCTCGTTGCATAGTCTGTGGTAATGATAATATTGCTTTTGGGGCGCTTTCTGCTTGTTATGAGCTCGGCATAAAGGTTCCTGATGATCTGGCGATAATCGGCTTTGATGGCTCTAAGCATGGTGCCTACAGCTGCCCAGCTCTGACTACTGTGGTGCAGCCGCTTGAAAAGTATGGTGAGATTGCTTTTGATTATATTATGAAAAAGATTGATAACCCTGACTATTGTGAAGAAATTACTGTTAAGCCTGAATTGATAATAAGAAAGTCCTGTTAAATTTTTTATACAGTTAGAAAAACGTTTTCCGATGAAAGGTTGGTGATTTATGCGCTTAAAATTATTTATGTTATTATTTGTTTCTCTGCTGTTTACGGCTATCTCAGGCGAGTCTGAGAATCTTGTAAAGAACGGAGATTTTTCGCAGGGGCAGAATGACTGGAAGCTTGTACGTTGTAAGTATAACGAACAAACGCATACTGTCGAGTTTTCTACAGACGGCCAGCAGTATTATATGTTATTTCAGAAAATTGAAACTGATTTGCCGGCTGAAACTCCGGTTGTTATTGAGGCGGATCTGACGGTTTCTGATCCGGAGAATAAACTAAAAGATAAAAAGGGTAATCCACAGGTTTTGCTCTATTTCCAGAATAAGGAGGGCAAGAAGATTTATTCAGCTGGTGAGGCTGGTAGGGCTAAACCAATAACTGCTACTGACGGAAAAATGGTTACTTTCAAGCAAGCATATAAAGTTCCTGCCGGTACAGTATTGATAATGCCGGCTGTAAAAACCGGCGTGCCGCTTAAGATAACCGTCCATGCGATCAGGGTTATCACTGAAAAAAAAAAGTAATAACTGATGGCAGCTTTCCTTTTCTGATTCGCGGGGTAAATAATGATTCGGTTGCCAACAGTTCATTCTTGAATCACAAGCCTGCCGGTAAATTTGGATTCCTGCACAATAGCAATGGTGACTTTGTATTTAATAATGGCCAGAAGATCAGATGGTTTGGCATTAACGTTGTAGCCTCAAGACTTTTTGATCACAAGACACATGAAGACGCTGATAAATTTGTGGCAAAACTTGCAGGCTTGGGAATAAATATTGTCAGGATTCATCACCTTACTCCTATATGGCAGAAAGAGATCCCATTTTACGTAGACCGTAATAAAAGCTCGCTGGAGTTTAATGACAAGGCTGTTGAGAAGATTGACTATCTTCTGTTTGCTATGAAGAAGCAGGGGATATATGTTACCAATGAAATGACGGATTCGTCTCTTTGCCCAGCTCCGGGTGAACTTTCATATCCGGTAAAATCGAATCTGACAATCAAGATTGCGGCAATGTTTGATCCGGAAGCGCAGGCTTATCTCAAGAAATGGATTAAGACTTTTTATTGCCGGAAAAACCGCTACTCAGGCGAGAAACTGATTAATGATCCGCAATTGGCTGTGTTAGGGATTATCAATGAATTAAGCGTTGCGTACCATAATGGCAGGTTTGCCAAGTTTATTCCGGAACAGCTCAAGCAGCCACTCAATGATAGGTTTAAAAAATACTTAGCTGAACGTAATATTCCGGCAAAAGATTTTGATATACAGATTATCGAAACAGACAGCGTCAGGTTCTGGGATTATCTCTGCCGTAACGCATTTAAGATGTGGAAAGAGTATCTCGTTTCCTTGGGTTATAAAGGTATGATTTCCGGATCGAATTTTGGTGAGAACTTTTTCCATCTTGCAGCATCAACTGAAATGGATTTTATGGACTCCCACCTTTACTGGGGACATGCATCCTACATGGATGGCGTTGATGCAAAAACGCGCTATTTGCCGGGAAAGCGTTGGAATGATCTGGTAAAGCCTCCTTATAATGAAGGCTCTTACACGAAAGAACTCTTTGCCCGTTACTCAATGGCGGCGGCGGTTGATATGCCATTAATTTCAAGTGAGCACCGCTCTGCTATATCTAATCTTACAATTTCGAGGTATCGTGCAGCAGGTTTACCGTTTTTTGCGACAATGAACGCTTTTCAGGATTGGGATGGTTTTTATATCTTCGCTTCGCAGGGAAATAACCTTGATCGAATGGAACACCGGCTGGATGTTCGTTATGACACAACTTATCTGGCAACATTCCCGGTCAGTTCCATGTTACTGCGAGGAGATGTAATTAAACCGGCAAAAGAGTCAATACTTGTTGAGTTGAGCGATAAAGACGTTTATACAGAATCAAGAGGGTTATCATTTATAAACGATGGTCTGTTTAATCTGCCGGAGCAGCATAAAGTACGCATACTTTATCCATGGAAAAAAACAGATAAGAGTTTATTCACAAAGGTCATCTCGTTTGATTCTTTACAAAAGATGGCTGAAGCGGGTAAAATAGGTTCAGAGATAAAGAGCGATACTGGGGATTTCTACCGGAATTGGGAGCAGGGATATTTTGTAATTAATACGCCAAAGGTGCAGGGCGCTGAAGGTTTCTTTGATAAGACTAAAAACTTTGAATTCAAAGATATCTCATTAAATCTGACTTCTCCATTTGGGGTATTTTTGTTATCTTGCGGCGAAGCTAAAGATATTACCGCTGCTAAACGTTTACTATTTACTGCTGTCGGGGAATGTATTAACAGTGGCGATATAACTTTGCCTAATAATGGTTGGGCTTTGCCGGGAACGGCTCCTGTATTGGTGAAGCCGGTTAAAGGTAAAATTAATTTTAAGAATGGTGCATATGAAGTATGGGCGCTTGGTGAAAATGGTGAGCGTATTAAAAAGGTCGTTGATGATGCAGATTTCTTAGATTTTGATACTGGACGGGATAAGACAATATGGTATGAGTTCGTCCGTAAATAGGAGGTGTATGGTGAAGATGACAAAAGTATTTACATTAATCGAAATGCTGGTAGTGGTCGCGATTATCGGGATACTGGCGTCGATGCTTATGCCGTCTTTGCGTAAGGCTTTGGATACGGCCAAGAGTATTTCCTGTGTCAATAATATGCGCCAGGTCGGCATTCAGTTTACCACATATGTCAATGATAATAACAACAATCCACCTCCTTATGCCAATTACTATACCGTTGCATGGCTCGCCGGTTATGGTCCAACGATTAATCTAACTGAAATGCGTAACAAAGGTATATTTCCTGACACAATCAGGGGGATATACCTTTGCCCTTCAGCAGAGCCGGTGAGTGGTGCGGATTATTACAAACATTCATATGTCATGACCAGTACGAATACATCTCCTGATGCTGTTGCTGGCGGCTGTCATGGTATGATAAGCGGGATGGTGGTAGGGCGAAAGTACAATAGAATTATTAATGGCTCAGTAGTGTTTACCGAAGGTCGACTCAAGCTTCAGGGTAATTATGCCTTTGGTGGCAGTCAGGGACGAAACGTACCAAATGTCGTTAATTCTTGGGAGAACTACGCAGGAACAGACAATGATTGCGTTACTTATTTTAATCATGATCTTAAGGCTAACTTTTTATATAAAGATGGAAGAGTAGTTTCTCACCAAGCAGGTACTTTATTTGATGTTGACAAATGGTCGGTACAATAAAGCTACGCCTATGGATAATTTAACTAATACAAAAACTTTTAGAAGGCTATAATGGACTACCTGAATTCGCGCTCAAGCTGGTTGGAGCGAGCCAATAAATTAAAACCACAACTCAAGCACTGGACAGTTTCGGCGAAATCGATTGTTAAATGTATTGCCTCAGAATCATCCTGGCAAAAAACAGAGATAAAGGTTCTTGATTCAGCCGCAACATTAAAATCAAAGCTTTATAAAACCGGCGACTGCTTTATTCTGGACTTTGGCGAATCTCTTGTTGGGCATGTACGCATCAAGCTGCGCCCTGAAGGGAGGAATGACTCACCCTTGCGTTTGCGTGTTACAGCAGCAGAAATGCCATATGAAGTAAGTGCTGATTTTAATAAATACAACGGAAGCTTGAGCCGTTCATGGCTCCAGGACGAAGTTGTTAATATTGACATACTGCCATGTTCTTATGACTTCCCCAGGCGTTATTCACTTCGTTATCTGAAAGTTGAAATCCTGGCTGCGGCTGGTCAAATTGCATTTAATGAGATCACTGTTATTGCTGAGGCTGCAGAAGAAGTTCTTCCCGAGTCTCCAGCCAGACTATCCGAGATAAATAAGAAGATCGATCAAGTTGCACTGCGCACTTTACGTAATTGCATGCAGGATGTTTTTGAGGACGGGCCTAAACGTGACCGGCGTTTGTGGCTTGGTGACTTGCGCCTTCAAGCCAAAGCAAACATGCAAAGTTTTTGTCAACACGAGTTGGTTGAAAGATCGATACTGTTGATGGCTGCGGCAACAGATGATGATGGGCGCGTTCCCGCTTGTATCTATACCGAGCCTGATCTTCGTCACGGTAATGACCTTATTGATTACGCCTTGCTTTTTAGTGATGTTGTTGATGATTATGTAAGCGCCACATCAAATTTGAAACTTGGTAAAGAATTATTTCCATTAGTCTGTCGGCAATTTGAACTCTTCAGACCGAACCTGGGTGATGATGGATTAGTCGATGAAGAAATAACAGGTGGATTTATTGACTGGGCGCAATTGAATAAGCAAACTGCCATGCAGGGGGTCTATATTTACTCTTTAAAAGCGGCGGCACGACTTGCCGTGCGCTTAGGATTTATTGACATTTCAGATTCATTAAAGACAGAAGCAGACAAATTAAGCTTTGCCCTAAAAGAACATAAATATGATAAGAGGAAAAAAATTATTCTATCTGGTCCCGAAAACGAAATCTCATATGCCGGTCAGGTATGGCCAATACTTGCCGGCGTGTTTCCTGAAGATGAAGCTTGTGATATATTAAACTCGATAGAGTCCATACCTAACGCAATAGTTCCGCAAACACCATACATGTATCATCATTTGGTCGAGGCTTATTTCTATGCGGGGATGGAATCCAGGGCTTATGATTTGATAGAACGTTATTGGGGAGGGATGATTGCGCGTGGAGCAGATACTTTCTGGGAGGTTTTTAATCCTGCTGATGAGTTTCTTTCGCCATACCGAGATGCTCTAATAAATAGTGCGTGTCATGCGTGGAGTTGTACGCCTATTTATTTTTTCAGAAACCAATAGCTTGCCTCAAGTTTTTCTGAATTATCACCGGAATATGCTCTGATCAGAGTAGGATTAATTGCTGGACTAGGTGGTGATTGAATATTGGCGCAAGGAGTAAAATGCTATTATACCTCACGGTGTACTGGGTTGTCATCAGTCAACGCCAGAAACAATAGAGGAAATGGGTAATGTGCCGGATGAGATAGCTATAGTGTGAGAGAGGTAGGCCAGTACACGAAAACCCTTGTCAAAAAAGGGACAGGAAAATGGACAGGAGTTGTGGCCATTTTATGGCATTTAAAGTCGTCTTGTGTCACAAAACGATACATCTCAAGGAGTCACCAAATGACCTTTCCCCCCAGGAATAGTCCAAATTTCGAACTAGAATTGGACTCATTTAATGGAGGAAATGGTTATGGCAGCAAAACGCTACACAGCAGAACAGATTGTAAACAAGCTGCGTGAAGCCGAGGTGTTGATCTCGCAAGGCAACTCGATTTCGCATGCATCCAAACAAATCGGAGTCACTGAACAGACCTATTATCGCTGGCGAAAAGAGTACGGTGGCCTGAAGTCTGATCAGGCC
>QKCJ01000056.1 GCA_003245715.1 bacterium | reverse complement strand
GAATTTTTGACAGTATAACCTTCAGGGCTGTTGTCGGGCTATTGCTGTCCTTTATAATCTGTCTGTGGCTGGCGCCGCGGTTTATCCGTTTTATGTCGCGCGGGCATATTACGGAAAATATGCACAAGGATCTCGGCGCGCTTGAAGAGCGCCACGCCATTAAAGAAGGCACGCCTACGATGGGCGGGGCGATAATGCTGGTCTCGATTATAATCACGGCAATACTCACCTGTAATATTGAAAACTGGCTGGTGTGGGATGGTTTGTTCTTGTTTGCCGGTTATGGAGCACTCGGTTTCATTGATGATTATGTCAAGTTCAGGGGGCTTGGCAAAGGCGGTCTGACCAAGCGCCAGAAACTAGCCGGGCAGATTATTATCGCGACAATCGCGGTTTTTATTTATGCGGCCTGCAATACCTCGCCTGCTGCGACAAAACTGCTTGTACCTTTTACCCGCTGGGCAGATTTTCAGCCTGATCTTGGCATCGTGTATTATGCGCTCTTTGTCTTTGTGATTGTCTCATGCTCAAACGCGGTAAATCTTACTGACGGGCTTGACGGACTGGCGAGCGGATGCACGATTATGGTTTCGATAACCTATTGCGTACTTGCTTATGTTGCGGGTAACTACAAGCTTTGTTCACATTTTCTTATTCCCTTCGTGTCTGGCTGTGGTGAGCTTAGTATTATCTGTACGATTCTGATCGGCGCGCTGATGGGCTTTTTATGGTTTAATGCGCATCCGGCGAAGGTCTTTATGGGCGATACCGGCAGTCTTGCCATTGGCGGGTTGCTTGGCTTTGTCGCACTTTCAAGCAAACAGGAATTGGTTCTGCCGCTGGCTGGCGGGATTTTTGTTGCGGAAGCGATGTCTGTATTGATTCAGATTTTTACCTTTAGGCTTTGGAAGAAGAGATATTTTTTATGCGCGCCGCTGCATCATCATCTTGAACTTTCAGGGTGGAGCGAGAATCATGTGGTTGTGCGTTTATGGATGATTGGGGTGCTACTGGCGGCGGCTGGCCTTGGTACTTTGAAGCTGCATTGATTTAACGGGGAAATAATCAGGAATATAAAATTGCTTGATGAAAAAAATACCGAAAAATTGAACTCAGTCCGAAACCGGCTTATTGCTGTTGTTTCGGTTCTTATCTGTACGGGTGTTGTACTTGTTTATTCTGCAAGCTGTGTGCGGGCGGGGCGCAGTACCTTTGATTATCTGTATCTGGAAAAGCAGCTTATCTGGCTGGCTATCGGTACGGTCGGCATGCTGGTTGCAACGAGGATGTCATTGAACTGGCTGAAGAAAATTTCGGGACCTTTATGTATTATTGTTTATGGTTTGCTAGCAGTTGTGCTGGTGCCTGGGATCGGTTCAAGAATTAACGGTGCGGCACGCTGGCTGCGTTTTGGCGGCTTTAATATGCAGCCCTCGGAGCTTGCCAAGATCGGTATGGTTATTGTTATCGCTGCGTTCCTTGCAAAATTCAAAGAAGACAAGTTGCCGTTTTTCAAGGGCTTTATTCCTGCCATGGCTATGAGTGCGATTGCCTGCGGTCTTATCATGGTCGAGCCTGATTTTGGTACGGCGGCGCTTTCTGGTGCGGTGCTTATTGGCATGGTTATTGTCGGCGGTGCGCGGTTGTGGCAGGTGTCTCTGATGGTTCTGACTGCTCTGCCACCGGCGGTTTATATCGGCCTGACAAAGTTTGATTACATCATGGCGCGTGTCAATGTCTGGCTTGAAGGAGCGAAAGACGGTAAAGGTTATCAGGTCTGGATGAGCAAGGTGGCTCTTGGCAGCGGCGGGCTTACCGGTATGGGATTGGGCCAGGGGGTTTCAAAGCTATTTTATCTGCCTGAGGCGCATACGGACTTTATCCTCGCAATTGCCGGTCAGGAGCTTGGGCTTTGCGGCACGTTATTTATTCTTTCAATGTTTGCGATATTTGTTTATGAGGGGATTCGTCTGGTGCGTTATGCTCCTGACAAGTTCTCTGCACTCTGCGCTTTTGGCTTTACTGCTTTTATTGGTTTGCAGGCAGCGTTTAATATTGCAGTGGTTACAGCGTCAATTCCTCCCAAAGGTATTTCATTGCCCTTTATCAGCTTTGGCGGCAGCGGTCTCTGCTCTGCGATGATTGCCGTTGGCCTGATGATTTCAATCACCAGACAGCGTTCAAAAATCAAGACAGTGCGTGTTGTGAACTTCTCACTTGATGAGGATGATGATGATCTCCGGGGCGTGGCATGAGGATTTTAATGGCTGGCGGTGGAACTGGCGGGCATTTGTTTCCGGGGCTTGCTCTGGCTCGGGAATTACAACGCCAGCGCCCTGACACGGTTATCTCATTTATCGGTACTGCCCATGGACTTGACCTTGAGATTGTTCCAAGAGCCGGATTTCCAATTGATGTTCTGGCTGCTGGCCGGGGAAGTCCGTTATCCCGGATACGGCCTGACAACCTTCCGCGGTTTATTATTTCAATTTTTCAGAGCCGGAAGCTGATAAAAAAATACCGGCCGGATGTTATTGTTGCTCTTGGTGGTTTTGCAGCGGCTGCTCCGGGTATTGCTGCGAGGTTTTCCGGTGTCCCTCTGGTGGTGCTTGAACAGAATTCGGTTCCGGGAAGAGTCAATAGGCTTTTGGCACGATGGGCGAAAAAAGTTTTTTTGCAGTTTCGCTGCGCGCGTGACAAATTCCTGAAAAGCACGGCTACGTTTTATGATTTTGGTTCTCCGGTGCGACGGGTTATCAGTAAGCTTGCTGATAAAAAGCCATGTTCGGGTAATTCTCTTTTAATCGTCGGCGGTTCACAGGGGGCGCGAAAACTTAATGAACTGGTGATTGACGCGGTCCCTGACATCGTTCACGAACTTGGTTGCGAGGTCATTCATGTTGCGGGAGCTGGTAATGAAATCGGAATCCGCCATGCTTATGAAGAGCGTAATGTCGATGTAACGGTTCACGGTTTTTTTACGGAAATGGAAGAGTGTTATAACAAGTCGCGGCTGGTGATTTCACGTTCAGGCGCTGGCAGTATTGCAGAACTTGCGCTGGCTGGCTTGCCGTCAATTCTGATACCGCTGCCGACAGCGATGGATAACCATCAGTTAATCAATGCAAAAGTCATGGAGGGAGCCGGTGGGGCGTTGGTTCTTGAGCAGGATGCGCTTACTCCTGAAAGTCTAGCGCGTCAGGTGATACGTTTATGGAAAGACGCGGCAGCACTTGAAACGATGGCCGATGCAAGTAGAAGAACCGCCCGTCCCTTTGCTGCGCAGGAGATAGCCGGCAGTATTATTGAAATGGTTGAATCATGAAGAATTTTCACTTTATTGGCGCTGGGGGAATCGGTATCAGCGCACTGGCCGGCATAGCCTTGGCACAGGGGCATAAAGTAAGCGGTTGCGACCGTTATGAAAACGCGCAGACAAGGATGCTCTCTCAACTGGGGTCGGAGATATTTATCGGACATGATCCTTTGCATACTGTCGGTGCGGATGAAGTAATTTACACGAGTGCGATGGCTTCAGATCATCCCGAGCTTCTTGCTGCCGGTTCGCGTCTTAAGCGCAGGGGGGAATTTCTGGCCGAGCTTATGGCGGGGCAGCTGGCGGTCGGTATAGCTGGTACGCACGGCAAGACTACTACTACATGGCTGGTTTCTCACATACTTATTGCTGCGGGAAAAGATCCGACAGTGCTGGTTGGCGGTGAGGTCAGTGCGCTTAATGGTAATTTCAGGGTTGGTTCGGGGCCTTTTGTCAGTGAGCTTGATGAGAGTGACGGATCATTTTTGCTGCCTGATTTATCCTTTGGTGCTATTACCAATATTGAGTCTGAACATCTGGCGTATTATGGGACTCTGGAAAAAGTTGTAAAAAGTTTTAATGAATTTTCCGAAAAGATGGATGGTCATATTTCTCTTAATCTTGACTGTCAGCATTGCCGAGAGATTTTCAAAAAGCGTAATGCTCCGGCTTCCGGTTACGGGCTTAAGGACTGCAGCGGTTATCATTTTAAAGATATTTCGGGGCAGCGTGGAGTACAGCGCGCGAAGTTATACAACGGCAGTAACGAGCTTGGCCTTCTTGAGCTTCCTCTGCCGGGTGAACATAATTTATATAATGCGTTGTGTGCGATTTCGGTTGCGGCGGCGTGTGGGGTTGAGGACGTTTATTCCCTTGAAGCGCTGAAGAGTTGCTGTACGGTCGGTCGGCGGATGGAGTTTATTGCTGCAAAGTCTGGGGTGCGTTACTACTCGGATTACGCGCATCATCCTACTGAAGTGAATGCGGCTATCCGCGGCGCGAGGGATATTGCAGGAAGTGGTCTGGCGGTTGTCTTTCAGCCACATCTGTACTCTCGCACCAGAGACTACGCTGAGGAGTTTGCCGGGGCATTGACCGGAGCTGATAAGGTTGTGCTTGTTGAGTTGTATCCGGCTCGGGAAGAGCCTATTGCTGGTGTTGATGCGGGCTTGATCGGAAAATATATAAACAAGCTTGGCGGAAAATTTTCAGGGCCTGTTGCTATCGCTGGTTTTGCGCAGGGGCTTGGAGCTTTGTTTGAGGCAGATGATTTTGACACGGTGGTTTTTATGGGAGCGGGGGATATCGATAAGGCCGGCAGGGATTATGTTGCGGGTTTGCCTGATTGATATGATGAAAAATGCTTGAACTTGAAAAACTAAAAATTGCTGTGCTTTATGGCGGAATAGGTTCGGAGCGTGAGGTCTCACTTGAGAGTGGGAAGGCGGTTTCTACTGCGCTTAAAGCCATTGGCCTTAATATTGAAGATGTCATTGTCGATGGCTCGGAGGAGCAGATTGCCGGACTGGACTGTGATGTCGCGTTTTTGGCCTTGCATGGTGAATTTGGTGAAGACGGGCAGATTCAGGATTTGCTTGAAAAGAACAGTATCCTTTATACGGGCAGTAATGTTGATGCAAGTAGGCTGGCGATGGATAAGGCCAGGAGTAAAGTGGTCTTTAAAAAAACACTGCTGCCGACTGCGCCGTGGTTTACTATTAAAAAAGGCACGGATATTGAGTCGGCACTCTTCATGAACAAGATGTCTCTGCCGTGTGTTGTGAAGCCTAATTCCCGCGGCAGTTCGGTCGGCGTCCATATTGTTCGTGAGGATGAGGATTTTGCCGCAGCGGTTGATGATGTCTTTAAAATTGATGATACGGCAATTGTTGAGAAATTTATCTCTGGACGCGAATTGACAGTCGGAGTAGTCGGCGATCAGGCCTTGCCGGTTATTGAAATGGAAGTTACCGACGGTTTTTATGATTATCAGGCAAAATATCAGGACGGGCGGACTTCTTACCACTGCCCGGCTGATATTAATTCCGATATTGAGGCGCTGTGCAAGGCAATTGCCACTTCGGCCTGTAAAGCTATCGGTACACGGGATATGTCTCGAGTTGATTTTATTCTAAGCCGCAACGGGCTGGTTATTCTTGAGATCAACACCATCCCCGGTTTTACGTCACACAGCCTTTTGCCTATGGCAGCGCAGAATGCGGGTATGACTTTTACTGATTTGTGTTTAAAAATAATCGAGTTGGCTTTGAAACGTAAGGACCTTCTGGCAAATTAAAATTATGGCTGCAAGAGCAAAGCAGGCGGCGCAACCGCCATTTATTGAAAAAGTAGTTTTCCTCGTGTCACTGGGCTTTGAGCTTTGTGTCAGGAGCGCTCCGCTTTGCATAATCTTTGCGTCGGTTATTTTTGGCGCGACTCAACTCTGGAAAAACGCAAGTTCCGGTAATCATTTTAAAATCAAACCTTCAGTCTCTATTGAAGGGCAGGGTGTTAGTGAGGCGCTCAAGGAATATAAACGTCTCGGGCGGTTTGCTGTTGGCCGCAGTCTGCTTGATCCGCTGCTACTGTGTGACCTTAAACGTCAGTACATGACCAGTCCCTGGGTTAGTGAGGTCTGTTCACTCAAGAGGGTTTTCCCTGATAAAGTATATGTCGAGTTTATTCCGCGTGAGCCGTTTGTACAGGTGCTTGATGGCGGGTATTACTGGCTGGTTGATAATGAAGGTGTACTCTTGCCGGTTGCTGGTAACAGAGTCTCGCGCAAAGGTCTGCCGGTGATTCGGGGGGATATCAATAACCGTCCGCGGAACGGGATGTTCTGGAATGACTCCGGGGTTCTTGGCGGGGTTAGGGCGCTTAATAATCTCAGAAGTTCGGCTATGGCTTCGACCATGCCGGTTCGCGAGATCCTGATTGAAAGACCGGGTTTTATTGACAGGCTGAGTACTCCCGGAAAATCCCGGCCAAGGCTTAAAATGTCAACAGCTAACGGCTACAGTATCTTGTGGGGAACGGTCTCGCAGGACTTCCCGGGAGAGTTGACTGATTCAGAAAAAATTGCGCTGCTGAGGCAGCTGGTGGCTGAGTGCAGGGGCAGCGCTCAGCATGGTATAAGTTTTGATGTGAGAACAAATGTGGCCGGGTTCAGGGTTATGCCTTAAATTATGATTGTCGTGTTTGATTTAATTTGAGTCAAGGTATACGGGAAGAAAATGGGAAGAGATAACGAAGATAAAAAGAAGGGCTGCTGTCTGGGGGGATGTTTCTGGATGATTCTCTGGACGGCTATCTGTTTTAGTGCGGGCTGGCTTGTCTGTAATCTGGAGAATAATAACTGGGACTATAATACCGCCAAGGACGATTCGAAAAAGAAAATTCAGAAGCACTTGGACAATCTCGGTAATAACCTTCCGGACTTTGGCAAGTGGCTTAAATCTGATTCGGTAAAAGAGAAAGAATCAAAAGACATTCCTGATGTGCCGGGGGTTGAGAATTGGCAGGAGCAGGCTGATGAGGCGTCAGACAAGGCTGCTGCGCTGCTGAATCAGGCACGCAAGACCGCTGGTGCGGAGCGTGAGCGTTTTATCCGTATGGCAAAGCTTGAGATAAAAAATGCACTTGATAATTACATAAAAGCAGAGCAGGTGGATACCGGAAATCAGGTTCTGACTGAGAAGATTGCCCGCATGAGCAGGACGCTTGAGCAGCTTGGCGGCGCAGACAGGTAACAGGTCATTTTCTGCTCTTGGGTTTTTAAATTTTAGTTTAATAAAAAAGCAGCGGCCAGATATCAGGCTGCTGCTTTTTTTATTAAGTAATTTTGGCGATGCTTATTTCTTTTCTTCTTCTGGGTTAACCTTGATAAGTTCAACTTTGAAGATAAGTGTTGAGTTTGGACCGATTGAGGGAGGAGCGTTCTTGCCGTAAGCAAGGTCAGCCGGAATTGCAAACTCATAGGTGCTGCCCTCTGTCATAAGCTGCAGACCTTCAGTCCAGCCAGGGATAACGCCATTGAGTGGGAAGCTGATAGGTTCGCCGCGTTTGTATGAGCTGTCAAAGACAGTGCCATCAATAAGCTTGCCTTCGTAGTTAACCTTAACGGTGTCTTTAGCTGTAGGTTTCTTGCCGGTGCCTTCCTTGATTACTTTGTACTGCAGACCGCTGGCTGTGGTTTTAACGCCTGCCTGAGTCTTGTTGCTGTCAAGAAATGCCTTGCCCTTTTCAGCGTTTACTTTACCCTTGTCAGCATTTTCCTGCATGGCCTTGGCCTGCTCGGCCTGCATTACTTCCTGAAGCTTCTGAAGAGCATTCTTGATTTCATCCATTGCAAGCTGTGGCTTCTGACCGTTGAGGCCGTCCTTGAGACCTGCCAGAAAAGCATCCATATCCATATGGCTTTTAACGGGGCCAAGCTGCTGTGAAAGCATCATTGCAAAGTTAAGACCTATGGCATAACCGGTTTTCTGCTTCTCGTTGCTCAGATCAGCGGAAAAAGCAGTTGAGCTGATTAAAGCTGCTGCGAACACACTAAGTACTAATTTTTTCATAGATATCCTCCAAAGTTAAACTTGTCTTTATAATAAGGAATTGAGTTCGTAAGGCAAAGTAATAATAAAAATAAAATTTTTCTAAAGAAGGAGGTTTTGCGTCCGATAATTAAATTGCTACAGAGTATTATAATTATTGCTGAAATTATTGAAATTAATGGTGAAAACATGGATGTTTCTGGTGTAAGTTCAGCTATGGCCAGTGCTTATGCAAGTTCTGGTGCTTCAGGTTCCGCGGGTGATGCCGGCGGGGTTGGCGTCTCGATTCTTAAGGACGCGATTGATATGCAGGGCGATATGGCGATGCGGCTTATTGAGGCTAATATGCAGCTGTCAATGCAACAGCAGAAAATGGGCATTGCTTCTGAGATAATAGCGGCCAATCAGGTTGATGTTTACGCCTGAAAACCATAATTGCAATTGCTGTATTTTGTCGATTATAAAAAAAATATACCCTGCCGGTGCGGGGTATATTTTTTTGCGTGGCACTCAATTAACACAAAAGAATTGAAAATTTAGCCTGTTTTTGTATATTTACTCATAGTGCGTTAACTTCTTGCAATACCATATGTAGCTGTATCCCGGGGTGTTGTCCGGGCGATAAGTTTATATTTGGGAGGTTGCGGTATTATGGGCATGGTAAATTATAACTTGGTACTTGGTGATATTACTACTCAGGTTGTTGATGCAATTGTTAACGCAGCCAATGAGCGTCTTGCCGGCGGGGGAGGGGTGGATGGGGCTATTCACCGTGCTGGCGGTTTGTCCATTATGCAGGAGTGCATGAAAATTGGCAGCTGCCCTACGGGTTGCGCTGTTCTGACAACAGCCGGACAGCTCAAGGCAAAGGCGGTTATTCATACTGTCGGACCGGTTTGGCACGGCGGTAACAGCGGCGAGGACAAACTGCTGGCGTCTTCATACCGCTCATCGCTTGAGCTTGCCATGCTCAAGGGGTTTAAATCGGTTGCTTTCCCGAGTATCAGTA
Source organism: bacterium (assembly GCA_003245715.1). Taxonomy (GTDB): domain Bacteria; phylum Planctomycetota; class SZUA-567; order SZUA-567; family SZUA-567; genus SZUA-421. The sequence continues at coordinate 60,822 of QKCJ01000056.1, read as the reverse complement.
CAGGAGTCTACGGATATCCTGTTGACCTTGCCGCGCCGGTAGCGATAAATGCGGTAAGGAAATTTTTTAAGGATAATATGGCGTGCAGTATAACTGAAGTCCGATTTGTACTCTTTGATGACTTCACCTATTCTGCTTTTGAAAAGGCCCTGGCTCAGTGATAATACGGTGTTTAATTATTTTATGTTCTATCCTTCTTGCGACAGCAGGTTTTGTCTCTGCTGATAGCGCAAAGGTTGGCAACAATCTGCCGGTTAATCTTGCTGATTATCTGCGTAATGACGAGAAGCTGACCTATGTTGTAAAGTGGAACGGTTTTCCGATCGGTAAGATACAGACCTCGGTCTGGTCTGTCATCAGAAAATTTGATGACAAAGCCTGCTATATGCTCAAGCTTGATGTCGAGAGCAATGACTTTCTCTCAATGTTCTATAAAATCCGCAGCAGCCTCAGCAGCCTTGCCGATGTGAAAAACGGCTGGAGTTATCTCTATCGCCGCCGAGCGGTTGAGGGCGGTTACCGGGGCAATGACCGGGTTGTCTTTGAATACAACAATAAAGATAAAAATGGCAAGCCGGCACCGATGGCGTTTCCGTACCTTATCCGCTGGGAAGAGGTCGAGGAGCTAAAACCATTTGAGCTTCCGGGGAAAATCTGTGATCCGGTTACGTTGATCTGGTATCTGCGCGGAATCCCCCTCCAGCAGATCGGCGATTCAGTAAGTATCCTTTTGGCGGACCGCTATAGCCTACTCAAAACCAAATGGAGTGTAAGCGGTTATAACAAGATAAACCTGCCCCTGCTTGGCAGTTATGACTCAATTATCATCTCCCCCTCACTACTGCTTTCAAGCGATAACAAAAATCTTCTGGATGTAACCGGTCAGGCCTCCTTCTGGCTTGAGAAAAATACCCGCATAATTCTCCGAGCTGAGGCAAACCTTGAGATCGGCCAGCTTGGTGTAACCCTTGTCAGTGAAGACAATACCCGCCTGCAGGAATTCAAGCTAAAATCTGGGAACTGATCCGGCCAGTCCGGTTTAATTTTCACACAATTAACAGTTAAAACCTCCCTAAAATTTGAATTATTCAGATATTTACCCTGCAAAACGGAAGCAGGGTAAAAATAAAAAATGTGTGTTTTCACTTAATGCAGAGTACCCTCCATCGACAATTCAGTATTTTCACACATTTCTGGGCATTTTAGTTTTCGCCATTAAACTCTTAAAACACTAGAAAAAACAGGCTCAATTGTGAATGGTTAAAGTTGATAAAAAAAATATTCGAAAAAGTCGGATATTTGTTTGACATGGCCGCGTAAAACCAATCTAATTAATAGAATACTAATAAGGAAAAATTTCGCTATTTAAATGGAATTCGAGAAAATTATCCTGATATTTTTTTGTGAGTTGGTTTTTGGTTGATAAGGAGATACCGTGTCAGAGGATGCCAGAATCGAAGAAGTCGCCGCAAAGTGGAAGGATGTGCCTGGAAGCCTGATTATGGCTCTGCATGAAGTGCAGGAAAAGCTTGGGTACGTTCCGCGGGAAACTGCAATGGAGTTGGCCAAGGAGATGCATGTTCCTTTGGCCCGTATTTACGAAGTTCTCACCTTTTACAGCTTTTTCAAGCTGACCCCTCCCGGAAAGCACAAGGTTCAGGTTTGTCTTGGTACTGCCTGTTACCTCAAGGGTGCGGCCAAGCTGGTTGAAGAGCTTAAGGATCAGCTCAAGATCAACGAGGGCGAGACAACCGAGGACGGTATGTTTGAACTGGAACTGGTTCGTTGTGTGGGTTGTTGTGGTCTTGCACCGGTTGTTGTTATCGGCGAGAAGGTTTACGGCAATGTTGAGCCGGCTGAGATCGCTTCTATCCTTTCTGAATACGAAAAATAATTGCACGGTTAATTGGAGATTATAATGGCAGAAAAAATTTGTCTTGAAGATATCCAGAAGAGCCAGCAGGAAGCTGGGGATACCTGGATCAAGGTTGGAATGGCGACCTGTGGTATTGCCGCCGGAGCCGACAAGGTATATAAGGCGGTTCTTAAAGAGGTTGAGTCTAATGGTCTTAATATTCCGGTTATGATTACCGGTTGTATCGGCAGCTGCTATGCTGAGCCGCTGGTTGAAGTCAAGACTTCAGAAGGCCAGTTCATGTACACCGGTGTTGATGAAGCGATGGTTTCAGATATCGTAGGCAAGCACGTTGCTACAGGCAAGTCACTTCCAAGCGGTGTGCCGTCTGACAGTTTCAATGAAGGTCAGATGCGTATTGCCATGCGCCACTGTGGTATTGTTGACCCTGAGTCAATTGACAGCTACATCGGTAATGACGGTTATGCTGCTCTGCGCAAGCATCTGACTGAAGGCACCCCGGAAGGTGTTATTGAGGAAATGAAGAAGTCTGGTCTGCGCGGCCGTGGCGGTGCGGGCTTCCCGACTTTCATGAAGTGGACTTTTGCTTCAAAGAGCAAGAGTGACGAGAAGTACATCATCTGTAACGCTGATGAAGGCGACCCGGGCGCTTATATGGACCGCTCAATTCTTGAGGGCGATCCGCACGCGGTTGTTGAGGGTATGATCCTTGGCGGTTACGCAATTGGCGCGACCAAGGGCTTCTTCTATGTCCGTGCTGAGTATCCACTTGCTATCAGGCGTCTGCAGAAGGCTATTGATGCTTGTAAGAAATATGGCATCCTCGGCGAGAATATCTTCGGTTCAAGCTTCTCATTTGATATTGAGATTCGTCTTGGTGCGGGTGCGTTTGTCTGTGGTGAAGAAACAGCCTTGATTGCCTCACTCGAAGGTAAGCGCGGTACACCACGTCCACGTCCGCCATTCCCAACAGACAAGGGTGCATTTGAAAAACCGTCAGTCATCAACAACGTAGAAACACTGGCTAACGTTTCTGCTATTCTCTTCAAGGGTGGCGATTGGTATGGTAGCATTGGTGTTGGCAAGTCAACAGGTACAAAAGTGTTTGCTGTTACCGGTAAGGTAAAGCACTCTGGTCTGGTTGAAATTCCGATGGGTACAACAATCCGCGACGTAGTCTTCAAGATCTGTGGCGGTATTGCCAAGGAAAAGAAGATTCTTGCCGTTCAGACCGGTGGTCCTTCTGGTGGTGTGATTACCGAACAGTATCTTGACACTCCTATCAGTTACGAATCACTTGCCGAACTTGGCTCAATTATGGGCTCAGGCGGCATGATCGTTATGGATGAGGATGACTGTATTGTTGATATTGCCAAGTTCTATCTTGGTTTCTGCGTTGACGAGTCATGCGGTAAATGCTCACCTTGCCGAATCGGTGGTAAGAAGATGCTTGGTCTCCTTGAGAAGATCTCAGAAGGCAAGGGCGAACTTGGTGACCTTGACAAGCTTAAACAGATCTGTCATGCCATGCAGAAAGCATCACTATGTGGGCTGGGGCAGACTGCGCCAAATCCGATTGTTTCAACTCTGCGCTACTTTGAGCATGAATACAAAGCGCATATTACAGAGCATAAGTGCCGTGCCGGTGTCTGTCAGAAGCTGCTTAAGTATCTGGTTGTTGAGGACAAGTGTAAGCGTTGCGGCATCTGTCAGAAGATCTGTCCGGCTGACGCAATCGAAGGTGACCGCAAGAGCGGCTTTACTGTGATTCAGGATAAGTGTATCAAGTGCGGTTCATGTCTTGATTCATGTAAGTTTGATGCAATTGTCAAAAAGTAGATCGTTCCCGACGCAATAAATCATAAGGATAAACTATAATGGTTAATATAAAAATTGACGGAATAGACCTTCAGGTTGAGGAAGGGAAGACTATTCTTGAAGCTGCAAAGACTCTCGGAATCAAGATTCCGACCCTCTGTAAGCACCCCGACGTTAAGGCGACGGCTGCTTGCGGTATCTGTGTTGTAAAGATGGCCGGCTCACCGAAGATGCTGCGCGCCTGTACTACTCCCGTAACAGCCTTTGAGGAAGGCAAGGAGTTTATCACCCGCGACCCGGAACTTGTTGACGTTCGTCGTACTGTTCTTGAGATGATTCTCTCTGACCACCCGAATGAATGTTTCACCTGTGGTCGTAACCAGAACTGTGAACTCCAGCAGCTTGCGGCTGAATTTGGCATCCGCGAGATTCCTTTCGGTCAGTGTCCTGAAGATCACTCAAAGGACGATATCAGTACCGGTACCATCAAGCTTGAGCCAAATAAATGTATCAAGTGCGGACGCTGTGTTGAAATTTGTCAGGAAGTTCAGGATGTTCATGCCCTGTGCTTTATTGGCCGCGGCTTTGGCACTCAGATTTCACCTGCCGGTACCGACCTCAAGCTTGGCGAATCACCTTGTGTCCGCTGTGGTCAGTGTTCTGCACACTGTCCGACCGGCGCGATCTCTGAATTTGACAATACTCCGCAGGCCTGGAATCTGCTGCGTGATCCGGACAAGCACGTTACCGTTCAGATTGCTCCGGCTGTCCGTGTTGCTCTTGGCGAAGCTTTTGGTCTTGAGCCGGGTGTAAACCTGACCAAGAAAATCTACACCGCTCTGCGCCGCCTTGGCTTTGATGCTGTCTTTGATACAAACTTCACTGCCGACCTTACAATCATGGAAGAAGGTAGCGAGTTTATTCAGCGCCTGACAAAAGGCACAGCACCTCTGCCGATGATTACCACCTGCTGCCCGGCCTGGGTTGACTTTATGGAGAAATATGCCTGCGACGTTATGGATAACTTCTCAACAGCCAAGAGCCCGCAGGAAATGATGGGAGCGCTCGTTAAGTCATACTACTGCGAGCAGAAGAATCTCGACTGCAAGAATGTGGTAAATATTTCAATTATGCCTTGTACTGCCAAGAAGTACGAACTGCAGCGCAGTGCTGATATGTCAACCTGTGGTTCTGGTGTTGACGTTGACCTTGTTCTTACAACCCGTGAGCTTGCCCGTTTCATCAAGCAGGCTGGTATTGATCTTCTTAACCTCCCTGATGGTGAGGCTGACAGCATCCTTGGTGACTACACTGGTGCTGGTACAATCTTCGGTAATACTGGTGGTGTTATGGAAGCGGCACTGCGTACTGCTTATGAGCTGATCACTGGTAATAAACTTGAGAATCTCGATCTTGAGGTTGTACGTGGTCTTGAAGGCGTCAAGGAAGCTACGATTGATGTTGCCGGAACAGCTGTGCGTGTTGCGGTTGCTTCAGGTCTTGGCAATGTCGAGTATGTTCTTGAGAAAATCCGTGAATGGAAGGCAAAGGGTGCTGATCCTGCACAGATTCCATGGCACTTTATCGAAGTTATGGCCTGTCCTGGTGGTTGTATCGCCGGTGGTGGTCAGCCTTATGGTGTCAGCGATGTACTGCGCCGCAAGCGTACTGAAGGCCTGTATACTGATGACCGTGAGTGTGCACTCCGTCGCAGTCATGAGAACCCGATGATAACTAAAATTTATGATGAATTCCTTGGTGCGCCGCTCAGCGAGAAATCACACAAGCTGCTGCATACCCACTACACCTGCCGTCCAATGTATAAGCGCTAGTGGCAAGTATGGTATGTTAAATCAAAAACCGCCGGTAGTTATGCCGGCGGTTTTTTTAGTTTAACAATTAAAATGGGGATTTCAGTGTGGAATAAGGACGTTATTGATTATTCACTGGGTTTGACTTCATCTTCTTCCGAGACGGCTGGCAGATGTTTGGTCATTATGCAGATATTTCCCTTTTCATTGTAGAAAATCTCGTCCATAATGCGGTTCATCATAAAGATGCCAAAGCCGCCGGGGCGTTTACCTTCCTGTTGCCTGCGCTTTAAATGTGCTATCGGGTCTTTTGATGGATCCGGCACAGCGTTGGGATTAAAGCCTTCCCCCTCGTCCTCAAACTTCAGTACCACCCGGTCAGGGAAGAAGCAATAACTGATGCGGAACTGCTTTTCCTGAATGAACTTGTTGCCCCATTCAAGGGCGTTACGGCCGAACTCTTCCATGGCAAGTCGAAGATCGTCAACGACTTTCTTGGGGAGGCGGCGGTTAAAGAGGATTTCACTGAAACGCTGGATTCTGCCGAGATATTCAATATGGCTTTGAGCGGTCAGTTCAATCCAGTCTGAAGCGTGAATTTCCGCGCGCATGTCACCGACATTTTCCTGGCTGGCTTTGCGCCGGAAGGACTGCCAGAGAATCTGGTAAACCTCGTCGGTATTGAGCGGTTTTTCGATAAAATCAGAGGCGCCTTTACCAAGGCAGCGGATGAGCAGGTTATCAGATTTCTCATCGCTGCTGATGACAACGATCATGTTGGGAGCCATTATTTTGATCCACTCAAGGAAATCCTCACCTTTTGCGTCAGGCAGTTGCAGATCAAGGAGGATCACATCAAAGCTGAAATTGTTTTCCTCAAGAATAACTCTGGCTTCTCTGGCTGAAGAAGCTGTCGTAACCTCTGCCTGTTCGGCAGTGAATTTTTCTGATAACGGTGTTAAATTCTCAAGGTCATGGTCAATTAGCATGACCTTTTTAAGTATTTTAGTTTTACGATCAGATTTTGTCGTCATTTTCTTGTTTTTCTATATTACCGCTAAATTTTCGTATACTTATTATATTAATTTATAGCTTCACTTGCGTCAAGCTATATTTGCCTGGATCAATCAGATAAAACGAGATATTTGTAATATACGCGAGATGTAATGTTTTATGCAAATAAATTAACGGTTTTTTGCGGTATATCTTCCTGTCGGTTGACAGCAAACACTTTCTGTGCGAAAAAGTTTTCGGGTGAAATTTTATTTTTATTCTATATAATTGTAACTTAAAATCCTTTTATACCGATATTTAAGGGAGAAAATAATGACTGTATTTGATGTTATTGCAAAGCGCCACAGTTACAGGAGTGCTTTTACCGGTGTGCCGGTCAACCGCGACGATCTGCACAAGATCCTTGAGTGTGCAATCATGGCTCCAAGTGGCATGAACGCGCAGACAACGGACTTTGTCGTTGTTGATGATCCTGAACTTGTTGAGAAAATCAGGACTATCCATACCATGCCGGCGGTTACTACGGCAAGTACCTTTATTTTCTGCATTGTTGACCGTGATCCGGTGCCGGTTATTGAAGGTCTTTCCTTTGATATTGAGGATTGCGCGGCGGCTACGGAGAATATTCTTCTGGCTATTACGGGGCTTGGTTATGCTTCGGTCTGGCTTGACGGGGTACTCAGAAGAGATGGCAAGGCTGAGCAGCTTTGTGAGTGGCTGGGTTTGCCTGATAATAAGATTGTCAGGATAATGCTGCCGGTTGGTGTCCCGGTGAAAGTTAAGGGACAGCCGCCAAAGGCTGATTTTAATGAGCGGGTTTTCTGGAACGTTTACGATAAATAATTCAGGTTGGGTTTGATGTATATAAACAGCATATCGGGCGTAAAAATATTTGGGGTATTGTTGTGCGGCTTTTTGTGTCTAGCTTGTGGGGTACGGGCGGCACAGGATGAATTGCTTGCTGCGGATATGGGGCAAAGTATTGTCGCCAGAGTTGGTACCGGCAGTATCACCCGCGACCAGCTTATGGAGCAGTTCGGGCCGGCCTGGTATGAAATTACCGGTCAGGCCAGGGCAGGGCAGATTACGGCAACTGAGGTTGATAAACGTCTTCAGGATTCGTGGACAAAGGCTCTTGAGGGAGCAATCAAGGACGAGGCCTTTTATCAGGAGGCGATGCGTAATTTTGAGGCCACTATTCAGGGTTATGTCGACAAGCAGATGGCCGGAGCGCGAAATGGCGGGGGGATGACCCGCAAGGAGACCGAGCAGCGTGTCCGCCAGATCATAGACCGGCAGCGACATGATATTGTCCAGAAGATGATTGAATTTAATATTAAAAGAGCGGGCGGTTTTGATAATCTTGCGCGGATGCTTAAGACCCGCGGGATCAGCTTTGATACCTGGAAGCAGCGAATTCTGCGTAAGGCTTATACTTATCAGTTTCTGATGACAAGATTTCAGCCGATGGGGAATAGTGTACAGCCAAGCCCTAACAAGGTGTTGCGTTATTACCGGGATAATCAGGATAAGTTCACAGAGCCGGGGAAGGTTGTTTTCAAGCATATCTTCTTTGATAATAAACTTCATGGCGGCGAGCAGGGGGCTTATCAGAAAGCAACTCAGGCGTATACTGAGATAGTCAAAAACCAGATAACCTTTGAAGACGCGGTGACGAAGTATTCTGATGACAAGGTTTCAGCAGCCCGCGGCGGGGTTGAGGATGGTGTGAGTACAGATGCAGAACGTGAGATATGGCTTGAGGATCTGCGTCAGGCCGCTGCCGATCAGGCTCCCGGAAAGCTCGGGCCGGTACTGATAAGTCCGCGCGGTTGCCATATTACGGTTCTCCTGCGTAAAGATCCCGGGCGGGTTACTCCTTTCAAGTATGCGCAGAAGATGATTCTTGATAAAATAGAGAATGAAAAGTGGCAGAAGTTGAGTGATGATTATTACCGCAAACTTCGTTCTGTCATGCACATTGAAATCGTTCATGAAAAATTCCCTTCGGAATTTTCATGGGATAACTTGGGAAAACGCAATATCCCGCGTCGCATCGGGTTTGATACTTCTGGTCTTGAGAATGGCAAATAGCTGGTAACGTTAATAAAATAAGAAGGATACAATGGCAAAGCAAAAGAACAAACGTAAGAATAAACCCGCACCCCAGAAAATAAGCTATAAGCCTCAGAAGACGGCTCGTATTGTCAATGACGCACTGGAAATTAGCCGACAGGGTAATCATAATCAGGCGCATGAAATGCTTGTGCAGGCAGCGCAGCGTGAGCCGCGAAACTCGGCAATTCAGCTTAATCTCGGCATCGTCTGTAATATCCTCCGTCTTTTTGCGGAAGCTGCTGAGGCGTTTGCGCTGGCGGTCAGGTATGAAAATGCGGCGGTTAAACGTGTCATGACAATGGGTACCGGGCATTTTAATGCGGGTCGGTTCAATGAAGCCGGGGCTTGCTATAAGGGGGTATGCCTTGAACTTTCAGACCGGCCTGAGCCGTTATATCATTACGCGCAGGTAATGCTCTGTCTTGATAATAATGAAGAGGCGATAAAGGCGTTAATGTCTGCACTTGAAAATGAAGATTCATACCAGCCTGCTTACTATGGCCTTGCGCAGTGCGGGGCGTTGACAGATGAACTGAAATCACAACTAGCGCTGCAACTGGACTCCGCCAATACCCAGGCAAATAAGTACGGTTATTACGCGCTTGGGCATTATTACCACCGCAAGGGTGAGTTCGAAAAAGCCTTCGACCACTTCAAGCAGGCTAACAGTATCGCTATTGAAGCCGCCAAGCAGACCCCGCAACAGGCCGTTTCCGATCTTACCGGCCATGTCCGTCTGCTGACGGAATTGTTTAATCGTGATTTCTTCGAGCAGCGCAGCAGTTGGGGCATGAAGGGGATTTCTCCGGTATTTATCGTCGGTATGCCACTCTCTGGTACACGTCCACTCGGTCAGGCTCTTGCCAAGGGGGGGAATGTCAGGTTCGCCAGTGAATTCATGTGGTTTAATCAGGTCATTTTCCAGCTTCTGGGAAAGAATGACAATGACTTCCGCAAGGTTATTGACGCTATTGACGAGAATATGGTAAAACAGATGGCCGGTGAATATATTTCTTCACACTCCTCCGGATTTACCGGCGCTCAGATTCTTCTTGACAACAATCCGTATAATTTCCTGAACCTTTGGCTGGTCTGTCTGATCTTTCCTGAGGCCAGAATTATCAACTGCCGACGCGACAAGAACAGCAATATGCTGGCCTGTTATTTTAATGACATTTTCAGCCAGCCTTTTACGCTTGATCTTCCGTCTATCCTCGACTACTACAACGGTTACGAAAAGATCATGTCTTTCTGGATGGATAATCTTACCTGCAAGATAACCGATTACTCCCTGTCTGATCCTTCTGATATTCTCCTTCAGGCAAGTGGCATCAGCTGTGATAATATTTCTGCTGAATTGGGAATACAAGAAATGGGTATTCTGGATGCGTCGTCAGCAGCAAAATATTCTTCAAAAATTCCTCTGGAGGGTTCTTCCCTGGACTTTACTTCCTCGGCGACGGGCAACGAAAACACTGGTTTATCCCTCAATTTTGGTCTTGAAAACCAGCCGGACTCAAGTTCAGCAGGCTTGAAACTTAATTTTGGGGGCGGAAATAATTCTGAGGATAAACAGGATTTTAACTTGAAATTTTAGTGATAATTGTGATATTGAGATATGGCTTATAAAAAGAAATATTTGTATATCCCTATTTTATTTCACATTAGCAGTAAAATTTGTCCCGGAGAAGATGATGGCTCGCTCATACTATGCAGGAATTGACATTGGCGGTACCAAGATTTATGTTGTAATCACTGACAGCAAGGGTGCGATAATTGCCTCGGCAAGAAAGAAGTCCAAGGCTGAGCGGGGCTTTGCGACTGTCATGGAACGGGTGCATAGCTGTGTGAGCGAGGCTTGTGATATGATTGGTATTGCAACCGCGGATATAACTGTTGCCGGTGTCGGCGCTCCCAGCCCGATACTGCCAAATGGTGTTGCCGTTTCGGCTGCGAATATGGGATGGCGCAAGGTACCGCTTGTAGGCAAGCTGTCAAGTCTTCTTGGTTGTCCGGTATATGCCGAGAATGACTGCAACGCCGGTACTTATGGTGAGTATTGCCTTGGACCGGGTAAAGACGCTAAGCTTCTGGTTGGTCTGTTTATGGGGACAGGTCTTGGCGGCGGTATTGTCGTTGACGGCAAACTTACCAGCGGTGTTAATTTTATGGGCGCAGAGCTTGGACACATGACAATTTCCCGTGGCGGACGAATTTGTGGTTGCGGCAAAAAAGGTTGTCTTGAAGCATATGCCTCCAAAACCGGAATGGGTTATAAATTCAAAGAAGAAATCCTCTGTAATAAACGCGAGTCGATACTTGTGGAGCTTACCGGTGGCGTTTATGATAATGTAAAGAGCAGTATCCTCAAAAAAGCCTGGCTTGCCAAGGATGAGGTTACTGTAGAAACCCTGACAGAAGCGGCGGAATATCTCGGTGATGGGGTTGGCAGTATTATCACCATGCTTGCGCCTGATATGGTGGTTATTGGCGGCGGGGTCTTTGAGGCTCTGGGGCGTCAGCTTCTGCCAATAGTGCGGCGCACTGCTAAAGAGGCTACATATCCGGTAGCCTCTTTCCGTGACACTAAGATTTGTCTGGCTTCTCTTGGGGATAATGCTGTGGCGCTGGGTGCATTGGAGTATGCCAAGTCCAGGTTTGCTGCCAATGGGGCGGTAGGATAATTTCTGTTATTCTTTTTATGACGGGATGTTATGGCCAAGAAGAAAAATTTTCGCCAGCTTGCGGTGGCTCTTGGCTATGACGTTGACAAGGACGCATCACCTAAGGTTGTTGCTAAAGGTGCGGGTCACATTGCCGCCAAAATAATCGAGCTTGCCAAAGAACATGACATCCCCATCCGTGAGGATGCTGACCTTGTGCAGGCTTTATCAAAACTTGATCTTGGCGAGTTGATACCTTCTGAGTTGTATCCGGCGGTGGCTGAGGTTCTTGCCTATGTCTATAAAATGAATAATAAAAAGGTCAAGCATAAATGAGGTGGCGGAGTTTTCTGAGACCTTATTATCTGCTGCTTGATCTGCTTTTTCCCGAGCAATGTGTCTCTTGCGGCGATAATCTTGCCGGTTCGGATTTTTATGCGCTTTGTGACACCTGTCTTGAAAAAATTGAAATCATCGGAAATAGCTGCTGTAAATTCTGCGGTGCTGCGGCGGGTGATTTTTCAAAACTTAAAAAAGGCTGTGCTTTCTGTAATCCGGCCAAATTTCATTATACCCGTGCTATTGGTGTTGTCCGGTATAAACCTCCTGCGCGCGAACTGATCCATGATTTCAAATTTCATGATAACAGTCGCCTCAGTAATTTTCTTGCGTCTGCCATGATTGAGCGTCTTGCGAGTTGTGGCTATCCTGATAATTTTGATTTTGTCTTTCCTGTACCCCTGCACAAAAAACGTCAGAAAACCCGAGGTTATAACCAGTCGTTTCTGATAGCCAGAATAATTGCAGAGCATTTTGGGGTTACCTGTTCTGATAAAATTTTACGCCGTATCCGTAATACTGTCGCGCAATCATTGCTTGAGCCAAAAGAGCGCAGTGATAATATCGCGGGGGCTTTTTCTGTTTCTGCGGATCTTGGTGACAAGATTATTCTGCTTGTTGATGATGTGATGACGACCGGTTCGACGGTTAATGAGTGCGCGAGGGTTCTGCGTGAGGCTGGCGCCAGCCGGATTTATGTTATTGTCTGGGCGCGCTGATATCTTGTTGCGTCTCAATCACAGGTTTCTCTTTAATAAAAAAAACCTCCCGCATGATCGCAGGAGGTTTTAAGTTGTTATTTACTACCGGGTTGCTTTAACGTGGGCAGGGGAGGTTATTAACCAGCCTGCTCAACAGCAACGGCAACAGCAACAGATGCGCCAACCATCGGGTTGTTACCCATACCGATCAGACCCATCATTTCAACGTGGGCAGGAACTGATGATGAACCGGCAAACTGTGCATCTGAGTGCATACGGCCCATTGTGTCAGTCATACCGTATGATGCAGGACCGGCAGCCATGTTATCCGGGTGGAGGGTACGGCCTGTACCGCCACCTGAAGCAACAGAGAAGAACTTCTTGCCCTTGAGGACGCATTCCTTCTTGTAGGTTGCCATAACCGGGTGCTGGAAACGGGTTGGGTTGGTTGAGTTACCGGTGATGGCAACGTCAACGTCTTCTGATGTCATGATTGCAACGCCTTCACGTACATCGTCAGCGCCATAGCAGCGAACCTTTGCACGTTCGCCGTCTGAGTAAGCCTTCTCCCAGACGATCTTGACTTCGCCTGTTGCGTAGTCAAACTTGGTCTGAACGTGAGTGAAGCCATTGATACGGCTGATGATGTGTGCAGCGTCCTTACCAAGACCGTTGAGGATAACCTTCAGAGGTTCCTTACGTGCCTTGTTTGCTGAACGGGCAAGACCGATAGCACCTTCAGCAGCCGCAAATGACTCGTGACCAGCGCAGAATGCAAAGCATGAGGTCTCTTCACGCAGAAGCATTGAAGCGAGGTTGCCGTGGCCGATACCAACCTTGCGGTCGTCAGCAACTGAGCCTGGGATGCAGAAGCTCTGCAGTCCTTCACCAAGAACCTCGGCAACTTCAGCAGCCTTTTTTACGCCGCGCTTAATTGCAACAGCAGCACCAACAGTGTAAGACCAGCCGGCATTTTCAAAAGCGATCGGCTGAACGTCTTTAACAAGCTGAATAACGTCAATTCCCTTGTCTTTACAAATCTTGTCGCATTCCTCAACTGAAGAAATGCCGTATTGTTCGATGAGCGCGGTGATCTGCTTGATGCGGCGCTCGTAACCTTCAAACAAAGCCATGTTTCTTCCTTTTCAAGTTAACCGCAGAGCAGTCGCTATGCGGGAGTTGTTAAAAAAATTACCAACAATTCCATCGATTAACGACTACTCAACACGTGGGTTGATAGTCTTCTTGGCATCAGCAAAGCGACCGTAGGTACCGGTTGCTTTCTTGTATGCTTCATCCGGGTTCATTCCCTTCTGGGTGATGTTTTCCATCATGACGCCGGTCTTGACATACTTGTAGCCGATAACTTCGTCGTTTTCATCAAGGCCAAGCTCAACGATGTAGCCTTCAGTTGTTTCGAGGTAACGAACACCCTTTGCGCTGGTTCCGTAGATCGTACCGTTAACAGAACACAGACCCTTACCAAGGTCTTCAAGAGCGGCACCGATTGGCAGGCCGTCTTCTGAGAAGGCTGACTGAGTACGTCCGTAAGCAATCTGAAGGAAAAGTTCGCGCATAGCTGTGTTGATCGCATCGCAGACAAGGTCGGTGTTGAGGGCTTCAAGCAGAGTCTTGCCTGGAAGAATTTCACCAGCCATAGCAGCTGAGTGGGTCATACCTGTACAGCCAATAGTCTCAACCAGAGCTTCTTCGATAATGCCATTTTTTACATTCAGAGTAAGCTTGCATGCTCCCTGCTGAGGCGCACACCAACCCACGCCGTGTGTAAATCCAGAAATATCAGTAATTTGCTTTGACTCTGTCCACTTGCCTTCCTGTGGAATCGGCGCGGGGCCATTTTTGGGGCCCTTGTTCACGCAACACATTGCTTCTACTTCATGTGTATAGTTCATAAAACCTACTCCTGTTATTTAAAACGAGCGGGTTGACAGTACCCCCTCTGACAAAATTATAACTCATTTTGTTATAGTCCAGACAAAATATACGTTTGGGTAGAAAAAAATCAAGACCTTAACGATAAATTAATCCTGAATACTTTGCATTATCAGCAAAAATTATGTAATCGTTGATATTCGCTTCCCCTCGGGTGATAAATTGTGTAAAATTATGTGTATTTGCTATCTGTATGTCGGTGTCTGATAAGGATTAAAATAATGCCTGATAATAAATCTGGGGGAATCTCCGGAATTGATGATGAAGATAACGATCTCTTCGATGAATTTGACGATGACGGTGCTGATGATTTTGGCGGCGGTTTCGGCTTTGGCGGAGATAAGCCTGCGATTGATGATGATCCCTCCCATATGATACCGGAACTGACCCCGGAGGAGCTTGAGCAGATTGAGCGGGAGAGGACGCTCAAGGCCAAGCAGCGCGCGGCACGCTGGGTGGCTGGCGGCTTCTGTGGCTGTGTTATTTTTATTGTAGTGCTTCTGGTGGCTTCATACTATGTTTACGATTATTATCAGAAGCGGGCCGACCAGTTCGCCTTCAATTACCGGATGTACAATAAAATCGAGAAGGATAATGTTGTTATCGACAAGGCTCCTGTTGATAATCTGCTTATTATTGCTCAGACTGTTGAGATCAAAGTCGATTGTGGGGTTAACTTTGCCATACGGGCTGAGCGATGCAAGATAAGTTCGGTCATTAACGGGGTGGTGGTTATTGATGCACAATTTCTGGAGGTTGATAAGGGGGCGCTGATCTCCGAGCTTGAAATTAGAAATTTATCCAAGCTCTTTCTGCGTGGTAAAATCAATAAACAGAGCGGCCATGCCAAAGAAGAATTTAACGAATAGACTTTCTGTTTTGATATATATTGCAAATAAAAAGAGACCTGCCGTCCGTATCCTGCGGCAGGTCTCTTGATTAATAATAAACGTTTCGGGCTTTATTTTATTCAGTCGGTTCGATTATCGCTTTACCGCCCAAGATATAAATACGGAAAGAGCCCTGGCCGTCTTGACGTTTGGCAATCAGGCAGGGGACGTTGTGTTTCGGGTGGACGCTTTCGCGGGGGATAACGATATTCTTGACCGGTACTGGTTTGTCTGCAAGAACATAACCGCCATCGACGGGGCGGAAGAAACCAATCATGTAGGTATCGCGTTTCTGAATAACCAGTACTTTGCCGGGGGTAGAGGTCATGCTGCCGTCAGGAAGCTGGATTTTCTGCAGGAAAGTTATCAGAACCAGATGTTTTGCCGGGAAGTCCAGATTTGTACCATTAAGGTCCTCATCGGAGATACGCACCGGAAAAGCTTCTTCGGTTACTGTTTCTTTGACGGTTTCTTCCTCTTTCTTGTCTGAAGCGAAAACGCCAAGTGAGAGGATTGTGACGATACAGAACAACTTGATTTTCATATTCATGAATAACTCCTTTAGTCGGTTAATAAGATAATAGACAAAATCTGCTATCTGCTTTGTCGGATAATATGCGCAGAGACTTTGGTGAAATAATCCCTGAACGCTCAATTCTCATCGAAATCCGATATTCTGGTTGAGAGACAATGAGTAATTTATGTATCATATAAGACAATCGGTTTTAGACTTAAGGGCAGACACGGTGGGGGCGAATGAAAAAACGTTATATCTTACTGATAATCCTATTTTTTATTTTATCAGCTATTGCTGCGGCATATTTGCGGGTACGCGAAAGCAGGATCAAGCTTGATGAAAAGATTGAGCAACTGCGCGCCGAGGGCAAAATCACCGGACAAATGGAACCGGTGCGCGTTTTTGATTGCTGGGGATCTGAGCGCAGGTTAAATGAAGAATACGAAGATTCATATATGAGCGCTGATGAGGTCTTCGAGAAATACTGTAAAGAACAAAAGTTGGTAAAATATATTTCAGGGATAAATAGTTTTCCTCTCTCATGGTCAGGGACTATCGGCAATAATGACAAGGAAATATTTTATGAATATGATGGGTTGTATGACTCTGACCGGGACAAATTGAGGGCTTTTTATCTGAATAACGCCACTGTTTTGGATACTGCGATTAATAAGTATTTTTCTTTATTTTATACTCAGGTTGATGAGTATATCGTAAAAGGTAACATAATATCTGAATGTAAAGATCCGGAACCTTCTGTTTTTTCCTTTTTGGGGGAAGACCGTACTTGTTATCTGGCAATTTTGTTGGCATTGCGTGTTACTTATAATGTGATGGTTAAAAAAGATTCTCAAGCTGCGTTAGTTGATATCGAAAAATTATCTGAAATTCCAGACAGAAGGCATTATTTGGGAAGTCTGGATAATTATCTCAATTATGGTAAGGTGGATAAATATTCATTAAACTTATTGATAAAGCAAATACAGAAAAAGAAAGAACATTTGTCTGTTTTATACTTTAAGTCTATTCATAATATCAGGGAACGGGTTCTTAAATGTCGGGAAACATGGTCGGGTAATACTGATGCTGGTTTGGCTGGCGTTGTTCTTGATTATGCTGAAGCACCGTGGGAGAGAATTTATCGTAATATGTTTTATTGGATTTACCTTAAATTTTTTATCTATAATGACTTTTATGGTGTGCTTGAATTGTGTGATTTAGCTGAGAAAATGCCTGCATTATCCTCTACTGAAGTTTCCTTAGAATTGCAGAAACTTGAACGAAAGGGATCAAATTTATCTGAGTTTTATGATTTATTTTTCGGAATAAACTCTTATCTGGGAAAAGGTCATTTTTGTATGTACTTCAAAATTTTATCATGAGATGGACAGAGCGTTATGCGATGGCAGAGGTTGCCTGTATGGTTTATCATTCAATGCTTGATGGTAACAAACCGCCTGAAAATCTGAATAAATACCCGATGAACCCGGTGAGTGGCAAACCGTTTTTGATAAAACTGGAAGAAAGGCGGGTTATTATTTTCTCAGAAGGAAGCCTTATTAATCTTAGAACGTATTATTGGGGAGAGGGAAGTTCATTATTTTACTCCTTTCCGGTGGAGCTTGGCTGGGGAAAATCTGACGGGGCTTCTAAAGACTAAGCGCAAAATACTTGCATTTTTCAACTCCCGCCCCATAATATAATCTGTAAGTTTATTCATCTTCTCGGGGGATTGGCGTGTATCTGGTACTTAAGCGAATTGTCGATATTCTGGTTTCTGGAATTCTGCTGATCCTGTTCAGCCCCCTCATGCTTGTTCTCGCCATTCTTATCCGCAGCAATATGGGCTCGCCCGTATTCTTTACCCAGAACCGCCCAGGGCTTAATGAGCGCATCTTTACTCTCCGAAAATTCAGAACCATGCATGACGCTATCGGCGCTGACGGTCAGCCTTTGCCTGACTCTGAGCGGTTGACCGCGCTTGGGCTTTTTATCCGTAAGACCAGTCTTGATGAGCTGCCGCAGCTTATTAATGTGTTTTTAGGGGATATGTCGCTGATCGGGCCGCGGCCGCTTCTGGTGCAGTATCTTCCCCTATATAATCAGACGCAGAAACGGCGGCATGAGGTGCGCCCCGGCATCACCGGCTGGGCGCAGGTTAATGGCCGTAATGCCATAAGCTGGGAAGAGCGCTTTGAGCTTGATGTCTGGTATGTGGATAATTGCTCGTTAATGCTTGATTTGCAGATTGTTCTAAAGACAATTAAGGCTGTATTTAAACGTGAAGGCATCAGCCAACAAGGGCATGCGACTATGCCGTTTTTCGAGGGAAGCGACGGAGCTTCACAAGCACAGATGCCGGGGGATAATAATAAATGAGTAATTGTCTTATAACCAGCGCAGGCAGGCGTAATACCTTGTTGCAAAAATTCTGCGACGCCTTTCATCCAAATGGCGGCAAAGTCTTTGCGGCTGATATGAGTTCGATGGCTCCGGCATTATATCAGGCGGACGGGCAGATAAAGGTGCCGGCGGTCAGGTCTGATGAGTATATACCATTTTTGCTTGAGACCGTTAAAGAGCATGATATCTCGGTGCTTGTTCCGACTATTGATACGGAGTTGCCGGCGCTTTCTGCCAATCGTGAGCGGTTTTTGGAGGCGGGGTGTACGGTTCTGATTTCCTCAGATAAGTTTTGCTCTGTCTGCGCGGATAAGCTTTTTACCGCGCGTGAATTTGCCCAGCGTGGAGTGGAGGTTACGCTGTCCTGGGACGGACTTGACCTGCCGCCGCATGAGAACTTGCCTGAGCATTTGTACATTAAGCCGCGTGATGGCAGTGCGAGTGTTAATGTTTTCAAGATACGGCGCGCCGAGCTTGAGAGTTATGTAAATCGTGTTCCCAATCCGGTTGTGCAGGAGGAGCTGATCGGTGACGAGGTGACGGTTGATGCTTTTATTGCTCCTGACGGTCGGGTCATGCACTATGTTCCACGCAAGCGTATTCGCACACTGGCTGGGGAGTCAATAGTCGGGGTTACCTGTGATGATGCGTCGCTTGACAAATGGTGCGAGCAGACTCTGGCTGTCTGCGCGACTATGGGGGCTTGCTGGGTGATTACGCTCCAGGCTTTCTGTACTGGTGAGAGGATTATTCTGACTGAGATTAACCCTCGCTTTGGCGGCGGGATACCGCTGGCATTTGCCGCTGGTGGGGATTACGCGAATATGGCCTATGATCTTGTCAATGGTAAAGACGTTGACGCATGTCTCGGTGCGTATAAGCGGGGATTGTATTTTATGCGCTACATGACGGAAGTTTTTACGGAGAATCCGGTCTGGTGAATAAATTAAAAGGAATTGTTTTTGATATGGATGACACGCTTGCTTTTGAGCGTGATTATGTTCGCAGTGGATTTACTTCGGTAGCCAACTACTGTTCGGAGGCCTCGACTGTTTACAGGCAGGAGGTCTTTAATTTTCTGATGAAAAATTTTGCGGACGGTGTGCGCTCGAATGCCTTTAATCTGCTACTTGAGAAATTTTCCGTACTTGCCCAGGATACTTCTGTTGAAGTGCTTGTGGATGTCTACCGCACTCATCAGCCGCAGGTGAATTTTGCGCCGGGCATTGAGGAATTATTGAATACGCTTAAAGACTCCGGCGTCAGGATGGCTGTGATAAGTGATGGCCCGCTTGCCAGCCAGTCGGCCAAGGCTGAGGTGTTGGGGCTGGTTGATTTTTGTGATCCGGTAATTCTCACCGACCATTGGGGCAGAGAGTTTTGGAAGCCGCATCACCGGGCGTTCGAAAAAATTGAAAGTAAGTGGGGTATTGCTGAGAAGCAGCGTGACGGTCTTGTTTATATCGGGGACAATCCGGCAAAGGATTTTCTTGCGCCCAATCAGCGTGGTTGGCAGAGTGCAAGGTTGCGTCTTGGTGAGCAGCTGCGTTTTCTTGATGAAGCTGAGTCTGCTGAGGGTGAGGCTAAATTTGATTTTTCTTCTGTGTCAGACCTTGCAAGCTGGTTGCTTGACAAGCTTGCATAATTTATAAAGTACATATATTAAGGATAATCTCCATGAAATGCCGAATTATCGTTCCTGCCCGATTTGCCTCAACGCGCCTTCCACAAAAGCTGGTCCTCAAGGATACGGGCAAGGCGCTTATCTGCCACACTGTTGACGCTGCTGTCAAAGTTTGCCGGGCTGAGCCGGAGTTGTTCAGCGGGGTTGCGGTAGCTACTGATGATGAGATGATTCTTGAGATTGTCAACAGTTATGCTTCTGAGAATAATCTGCCGGTTGAGGCGGTTATGACTCGCGTCGATCATCAGAGTGGCTCAGACCGGATTGCCGAGGCGGTATCGAATATCAATGATGAGTCTGAAGTGGTGATTAACATTCAGGGGGATGAGCCTGAGATTGAACCGGAGCTGGTTATTAACCTTGCAAAATTCATGGCAGAAAACCAGAGCGTTGAGATGGCCACGCTGGCTTATCCGATCTCTGGCGAGGCGGTGCTTAATCCTAATCTGGTGAAGGTTGTTATTGGCGCTGACGGGCGTGGGCTGTATTTTTCGCGTTCACCGGTTCCTTATGATCGTGCTGCCAACAGTCATTGTGACAATGCGTATGGCCATGTGGGGATTTATGCCTATCGTCAGAATGCTCTGATGCGTTTTGTCGGTTTTCCCAAGGGGGCGCTTGAACCGCTAGAGAGCCTTGAGCAGTTGCGCGCACTCGAACATGGTATGGATATTTATGTGATAAAACTGACTCATCGTCCGGCCAAAGGAATTGATACGCCTGAAGACTACCAGGAATTTGCTGCGCGTTATAATGGGAATAAGTAATGAGTAAAAAGTATTGTCCGATTGTCGGTACGCTTGGCTTTGTTTTGTCAGAGGATAAAACAAGAGTTCTCATGGTGCATCGTAACGCGCGGGAGCTTGATGACCAGCTTGGCAAGTATAACGGCCTTGGCGGGCATATGGAGGCGGATGAGGATGTTGTTGCCTGCATGAAGCGCGAGATTATGGAGGAGGCCGGGATTGAGTGTCTTCATCTGTCCTTGCGCGGCACGGTAAACTGGACTGGCTTTGGCCCCAAAGGTGAGGACTGGCTCGGCTTTATTTTTCTGATTACTGAGTACTCGGGCGAGCCGTTTACTGAAAATGAAGAAGGTGATCTGCACTGGATTGCCATCGAAGATATACCAGCCCTGCCGATGTGGGAGGGCGACCGCCATTTTATCCCGCTGATCTTTGATGGTGATGAGCGAGTATTTCACGGCTATATGCCTTACGAAAATGACAAGCCGCTATCGTGGCGTTACAGCCGTATATGACTCGGTTTCGTTTTTTTTGTTTTTTAAGTGAAACTTAATGCTATCGCCTGCATCATAAACGTGTGGATTATAAGATTTTTGTTATAGGGGGTAATTATGAAAAAAGTTATGTTGAGTGATGAGCAGATGGATGAAGTGAATGGCGGGGTCTTGAATTATGAAATTGAAGGCGTTGTCTACAATGTCAAGTCATGTGAAGTTATTACCTATCAGCAAGGCAATGATAAACCACGCAGATGTCTTGCTTTGGAACTTGACGGAGATGGGCCATATACCAGAAGAATTGAGAGGTATTACTGTAATTACACTGAGAAACAATTGCAGGATGATAAAAAGTCAATTGATACATTAATAAATGTTCGTGGAAAATATACTCTAACATGAGTTTTTTATAAAATTATAATAAAGGTCCTGAATCAATCTAAGATTCAGGACCTTTATTATTTAAATACTTAGAGCAGTTTTACTTCATCAGAAGTTTGGCTGCGTTTTCCCCACCGTTCATGATGTGGATCAACGGCTGCGGACGGTCTACGCCTTCAATGAAACTTGGGCGAGCCTGCCATGGTGTCAGTGACATAACATTGGCAAGATCCATCCAGTACTGCAGGCGAGCCGGCTTGAGGTTCCAGGTCATATGGAAGTGGTTAGCAGGTGCGTACTGCTTGTACTCGGTCATTGTCGCATATTTCGGGCATACCCAGGTATGTGGCCAGGTAACGTTTGAGCTGTTGGCAATTGCGCTGGCAAGCTTGGCTGGAAGTTCGGCAGTAACCGCTTCGTCCCAGACCATGCCGAAGGTGTCATTGAGTGCGCTGTAACACATACGTCCGGCGATACCTTCAATTCCTCCAGGAGTGATGAAGGTTACTGAGTTACCACCGCCCGGGAAGTAGAAGTCTTCAACCGGTGGCAGTGAAACGTTCTTGAGAATCTGTGACATGCTCCAGCCTGGTTTACCTGCCCAGTCAAGAGCGGCTGAACCTGAGTTGTCGCCGTCAACCAAACCCCCATTAACCCAGTGATCCTTATTGTTGAGTTTTACCTTGAGCTTCTTGGCGAGCTGTTTGATTTCCCATGATTCCCAGACCTTGCGGAAGTCCATGAAGAGTGGCGCGTTGCCGCCTGAGAGCCAGGTGAAGAAGAGCATGGTAAGCAGACCTTGAGTGTCTGCTTCGGTTGCGTAAGGAATCGCCTCTTTCTTGCCGTTGTGGTCGAAGGTTGAGTTGAAGAGTGATTCGGCGATATCCATAACCGGAAGCGGAAGGCCGCGCTTGTCGCTACCCCATTCGAGCTGGTTCATGAAGCCACCGCCAACGCAGTTCATTTCTGCCATCATGTCGCGGATAACAAGGTAAGCAGCCAGTCCCATATCAAAGGCTTCACTTTCCTTCTTGCCCTTGACCATCAGGCGCTTGCCGAAGTTCTTGTCAACCCAGCCGCGCATATCCTTGAGTTCTTTCTTGTCGTATGCACCCTTGGCGATGAGGTCAGCCAGAAGTTTCATATCCATGCGGGCGATTTCAATGCCGAAGGTATTGCGGGTCGGGATAATGTGTGAGAGGGCAGTCTCCATACCCATTGAGTCGTGACCCCACACGAGAACGCGGCGACCCTTCAGACCTACGTGGGTGATTGCAGCCTGACACCAGTCAACAAGCGCTTCACCAGTAGCCTTGGTCATTTTGGGATCCTGACCAGAGTCAGGCCATGTGCCGACATTGAGGTGAACAAGTTTGCCTGACTGTGACAAGGCACCGGAAAGGGCGTGGGCAAAAACAACGCCCGGGTATGGTGCGCTGTTACCACATGTAATGTTTACCGGGGTTTCTTTGGGGAAATGGCTCAGAAGTGACATCGCTGTAATCTGCGGAAAAGACCAGGTATCCGGGCACATTACAATAGCACTTACACCAGCATCTTTAAACTGACGGGCGACAATGTCGGCGTGCAGTTCTGATTCAACTGTCTGGTTAGTGTAAACAACCTTGATCTTGCTGCCATCGGGAAGGCATACACCGTTTTCGATTGTATCGGCGATGTGCTTTGTGATGTTGCGGACACGGACGCGGACTGTATCATTGACACGCGGGTCGCAAGGAGCGCAGACACCAATAACCGGATTTACAATGGGATTACCCTTCACATCTTCAAGTAGAGTAGCTGCCATATTAATATTACCTTTCAGAAATAAATAATTTTACAATAAAACTATTTTAGTATATTCTAAAATGATATTTTATGCAGCTCATGTAGTCAAATTGAAAATAGCGAATCTGTGTAAATTGCAATTTTATCTGTGAATTTGCCGGGGTGTTTTTTATTGTATTATCTCTGGTAGATATCAAAGCGGACACTGCGCCCTTTGAGCTGCCGGGCGAAACCAGCAAGAATGGGTTCAGCTTTGAGTGGTCGTTTGACGATTATCCGTGGGGCGAAAGCTATCGCCTGCTTAAGAACATCAGCAGAATCTTCATCATCGCCAACAGCCAGCGCTGCCAGCCGCATTTCTTTTTTTACTTTCGCCGACTTTTTTCTTTCCGGAAACATCGGGTCGAAATAGACCGCATCAAATTCCTGTGAGCGTTCTTTGAGTACATTGATGGCATTTGCGTGAATAAAGCTGATGTTATGATCTATAATCGCAGAAATTGGTTGATCTGAGTCTCTTGCCCGGTCGAGTCCGTCCTCCAGAAGCGCCGCCATCACCGGATTTCTCTCGCACATTGTAACCTCACAATTGCTGACCGCCATCAGCATCGAATCCGCGCCAAGGCCGGCAGTGGCATCAAGTATGCGCAGTCGCTGTCCGGTTTTATAATTAATTGCCTTGAGCAGGGGCTGGCTGGTGTTTGCGGTTGTACTCAGACGGTAGCCTGTACGGCCTTTAAGAAAATCAACACACATTGTCTCGGCAGGAACTGATGGCGTGTAGAATGACAATCTGCCGTCAATGTATTCAAGAACAGGTTGGTCGGTTAGTGTGCTGATGATATTAAAGCCATATTTCTCTGCCAGCTTAGTGACAGGGGGTGCGTATGCCGGGTTTGTTTTCGATAAAATATCCATTTTGAAAATCTTATTAAAATCCCGGCCTGATAGCAATAACCAGCCGGGATAAATGGAATTTTACTGTTAAATCATAATGCGGGCTAACATATCAATGAAGCGCGATTTTTTTCAGTTCCTGATATGATTCAAGTGAGCGGAATCCCAGGTTGCCATGATGCTGGAAAATATTGTCCTCGTGCTCGTCTTCCTCATTAGCTGTATAGTAATCAATTTCTTCTGTTTCATTAAGCTTGAACTGCTTAATCAGCTTGAGAAGCTCAGACATCTGCGCGCTGATTTGTTCAGTAGCCGAAGCGGTCTCTTCAGCGTTTGAGGTGTTTTGCTGAGTAACGTGGTCAATCTGATTAAGGCCTTCGTTAATCTGTGACAAAGCCTGAGCCTGATCGTTGCTGTAACCGGCGATCTGGGTGATAATTGCTCCGGTTTTATCAATTTGACCGGCAATTTTATTGAGTTCTTCCAGAGCTTCCTGCGAAGCGCCATAACCATTGAGGATTTCAGTCGATGAATTTTCAATCAGATCCGCGGTTTCTTTTGCTGCCTTCGCGCTACGTGAAGCCAGATTGCGAACCTCTTCTGCAACCACGGCAAAGCCCTTGCCGTGGCGGCCGGCGCGGGCGGCTTCAACTGCCGCATTTAGGGCAAGAAGGTTGGTCTGGAAGGCGATATCGTCAATAACTTTTATAACCTTGGTTACCAGTTTTGAGTTGTCGGTAATCCGCGCCATTGCGGTGTTCATATTCTGCATTTTGGCCTGACCTGACTCGGTTGTTGATATTGCAGAGGTTGAAAGGGCTCTGGCTTCAGAAGCGTTTTCGGCGTTTTCCTTGACCTGTGAACTGACTTCGGCAAGAGAGGCGCTTATTTCCTGAATTGACGATGCCTGAACGGTTGCTCCAGTGGACAAAGAGCTTGCCGCCTGATTAACCTGACGCACGCCGGTTGCAACCTGCTCGACAGTCTGGTTGACCTGCCTGAAAGCGTTATTGAGATCCTCGACCATCTTGCGGCAGGCCTGGCCAAGTGTATCTTCAGCACATTTTGGCGATATATTTAATGACAGATCACCCGAAGCGATTTCTGTAAGGGATGAGACATAATCCTGGAAATAGGCCTGCATTTTCAGGAACGCTTTTCTCATGTCGCCAAATTCATCACGGCGTTTGTCAAGGTTGTTGGTGGTAAAGGATTTCCATATTGCTATATCATTGAGGTTGCCGGTTGAATACTGTTCAAGATAATCGGTTGTACAGGATATTGCCCGGGCAAAATCCTTGGCAAAATGAATAATCATGATTAATGAAATTATGATTATTCCCAGGGCTATCGCCAGAAATAGCTTGGTATATTCTTTAATGTTTGTCCGGACGCCTTCAGTATTGCTGTTTATTTTATTGTGCTGCATCTCTCCAAGTTTGTCAATGCTGTCTCTCATTGCAGCAAACTCAGATATACTTGCGGCATTATAAGACAACTGCTGGGCTTTCTTTTCCAGAATCAGGCGTGTCTGCTCTATTATAAGCATGTTGTCATTGTTCCATTGGTTATATTGCGTCTCAAATTCAGCAAATAGTTTTGGTATGTCATTTTTAAAGGCTGAAGAGGCTCGATTGATTCTATCGGCAATCTGGGCAGTATTGTCCCGGTTATCTTTTACCGCCTTTGCAAGTTCCTCAGGTGTTTCCGCGGCAATTATCTCTAGTACCGCAACATGGGCCTGATAGGCATCACGGTCGGCATTAAGGGTCAGGCGCTGGGCTTCGGAGAGTTTTTCCCGATCCTGAGGGGTTTTGGTTGCTGCCTTTTTATCACTGATAGTGCTGTCAAATTTATCAATGGTTTCGCGCATCGCGGAAAAATTCTTACCTTCCTGATCGGATGCTCCTTTACGCTTGATGTAGGTGTCCTGAAGTGCTATTGCATAATTGATTACGTCTTCGCTGTTTTTTTTCCAGAGATTGAATCTTGCCGTGAAATTTTTGTACTCGGCGGTCATCTCTTCCGAGAAATTTTGGCTGCTGCCAGAAATTCTTGTCCATACCTGAGTGATGTTTTCCTGATTATCGGCAGACTGCTTTTTCAGTTCCTCAGGAGATCTGGTTTCAATTGCTTTGATCTGGGCCAAATATGCCTGATAGGCATCGCGGTCTGCATTGAGAATCGCAGACTGGTCTTCATCAATTTGTTTAAGATCTGTCAGGAACGTATCGAAGTCATTAAAGCCAGCCCAGCCAAGGATTACAATCGCTATCAATCCAGCCAGAGGAATTCCGGTCATTAGTGTCAGTTTGGCTTTGATATTCATGGATTTCTCCTGTTTTTAATAGTACATTAGCGGTTTTCTAACCGTTATATCAAATATAATTGCACCTTTCAGAATATCTTGTAACTGGTGATTTGTTGCTCTTATTCAATATTAATTATAAATTCTGCTAAAATTTTTCGCAAATAAATTGCCGCACTTCAGAAAATATTTATTACAGTAAGCTAATATTTTTTTTGCCGAATAATGACAATTGTCCCGCGCCTTATAAAGTTAATTTCAACCTGATTTTTAGACTTGCAAAAACAGGTACTTTGTTCACAATTGTAATTGATTAACTTTTTTAGCTTATTTCATTTTTCTTGAAGGGTGATTTTTATGCTGACAGAAATCAAAAATAATATTTACTGGGTTGGGTATGTTGACTGGGCGATGCGTGATTTTCACAGTTATATTACCGATAAGGGCGTTACTTATAACTCTTACCTGATTAAAGATGAGAAGAATGCGGTTATTGACGGGGTCAAGGCCCCCTACGTCGGCGATCATCTGCGTAAGATAAAAAAAGCTCTTGGCGATTGCAAGCTTGACTATATTATCTGCAACCATGCCGAGCCTGACCATTCCGGTGGTATTCCGGCTCTGGTGGCTGAAACTGGGGCGACTGTTGTCTGCGATGAAAAATGTCAGGTTATTCTTGAAGGGTATTATGATATTTCCTCATGGAGTTTCCTGATTGTCAAGACTGGCGACGAGCTTAAGCTTGGTGCGCGTACATTGCAGTTTATTGAGACTCCGATGGTGCACTGGCCGGATTCGCTCTTTACTTATCTCCCGTCAGACAAGATTCTTTTTTCAATGGACGGCTTTGGACAGCATTATGCCACCTCTTCACGTTTTGACGATCAGGTGCCGTTGTGTGAGGCGATGGCTGAGGCGCGAACCTATTATGCAAATATCGTCATGCCTTATGGCAAGCAGGTCAAGAAGGTTCTTGAGGCGGCAAAGGATCTGCCGATTGAAATGATTGCTCCAAGTCATGGCGTTATCTGGCGTTCACATGTTGCCGAGATTGTTGAAGCCTATCAGCAGTGGTGTGAATGCAAGCCGAAGGCAAAGGTTTCGATTCTTTACGATTCAATGTGGGAAAGC
Organism: bacterium; assembly: GCA_003245715.1. GTDB lineage: Bacteria > Planctomycetota > SZUA-567 > SZUA-567 > SZUA-567 > SZUA-421. The sequence goes on along the minus strand of QKCJ01000056.1, from coordinate 33,287 downwards.
ACTACAGAGATGGCCCGGGCGATTTATGAAGGTGCCTGCTGTGACGGGGTTGAGGTAAAGCTTCTGCATGTTCGCAGGGTAGGTAATACCAGGGTTGTTGCTGATATGCTTGATTCTGCCTGTATCGCCGTTGGTTCTGCGACCCTTAACCAGTCGATAATGCCGGCGATGGCTTCGGCTTTGACCTATCTGCGCGGTTTGCGTCCGGTCGGGAAGGTTGGTTTTGCTTTCGGTTCAAGTGGCTGGGGCAGGGGCGGTCCTGAAGACATCCAGAAATATCTTGAAGAGATGAAGTTCGAATTAATGCGTGATGAGCCTCTGAAGAGCAAGTGGCGTCCTACCCGTGAAGTTCTTGAAGAATGTGAGAAGATGGGTGCTCTGATGGCGCAGAAAGCACTTGAACTTGCCGCCAAGTAAGCAAGTGTTATGCTTTATGACGGTAATTTTATTGTATTTTGAATATTTGGTTGTCTTAATTATTTTAGGGATATAGAGGGAAATATGGATACAAACCAGATGAATGTTGATGAAATTTTGCAGATCGCTGAGGATATTGAGCGAAATGGAAAAGCTTTTTATGCTGCTGCTGCGGCGGTGGCTAAAGACAATAATATCCGCAAGCTGTTTCTCGATCTTGCGGAATGGGAGGCTATCCACCAGAAGACATTTGCCAAATTACGCGCCCAGAAAGAGTCTGATGCTGTTCGCTCAATCATACTTGATTCTGAAGGTGAGGAGGGCAAGTATCTCAAGGCGGTGGCTAATGGTGTTGTCTTTGCTAACCTGAAATCCCCAGAGGTTCTGCTTGAGGACTCAGATGGTAGGCTTGATAGCCTGATAATGTTTGCCATTGAGCGTGAAAAGGACTCTGTAGTTTTTTACACTTCAATTGGCAGAGCGGTAAATGACCGTGCGACCAAGGATATGGTTGACAAGATCGTTGGTGAAGAAATCAGCCACATCCGCTTTTTGGCTGAAGTTCTTCAGGCCAATAAATAGCATAACACGGCTAAGTTTTGTTTTTAGTTAATTTGAAGAGTCGGGGGCGCGATAGTGCATGTAATAATTAACGGTGAAATGCTGCCGCGGGATCTGGCGAAGGTTCAGGTCTCTGACTCTCTCATCAGCACTGGCGAGGCGTTACGTATATCGTTTAGGGTGCATAATTCACTGCCGCTACGTCTTGAGCGCCACATTGACCGGCTGGCTCTGGCTTTGAGTAGTCCGTATATCGCCTTGCCCTTTGCTGTCAGCGGGCGTACCCTGCAGCGCCAGATATCAGAGCTTTGCGCCAGAGACGGCCTGTATGATGCTATAGCGCATTATATCATAAGCCCCGGCGAGAATGCGGCGCTGATATCTGATTTTCGTGACCCGCCAAAAGTAACGACTATTCTTTATCTTGAGGAAATTACCCCGTACCGCAAACTTACCGAGAACGGTATCAGGCTCTGGATTTCGCCTTTCAAGAGGGTACGGGGCGATCTTTCCGCTGTTTTTCCGTACGGCAGCAAACCCTTGCAGGCTACGCGCATGGCGGTGCGTGAGGGTTATGACGACGCGGTTATAACTGATGAGTCCGGTAATCTCTTAAATGTCTGCTGCGGAAATCTTTTCGCGGTTGTTGATGGTGCACTTATAACCCCGCACCTGCAGAAAGACGGGGTATATCCTGGAGTAATGCGTGAGCTTGTCCTGTCTGAGGCGGCGAAAATGGGGATAGTTGTTTATCAGGAACCGCTGACGCCTGAAGTTTGCGTTAAGGCGTCAGAATTTTTTGTTACCTCATCAGCGCTGGAGGTTGCTTTTGTCCGTGAAATCGGCGGACGAATTTTCAGAGAGTTCCCGATCTCAGCCAAATTCCAACTAGCCTGCATCGAGCAGCTACTGAGTGAAAAACCGGCTATTTAATATTGTTGGAATATTGCTGATCTAGGCATTTTTCGGTGTCATACTTATGGATTATTTGTTCCCATGTACCAGTTTTGCCCGATCATGATGTTTACGATCGCTCCTTGAAATTTCCAGGGGTTATAGTTAATCCCTGAAATCATTCCTTCTTGATTGCATTTTTCAACATGTCCGTCAATATAAGCCACATTGGCAATGTAAAAGCCTCGTTGGGGGCCGTTATGGTTGCGTGTCCCCTGATCACAGGTGTCGCTCGGGGTCGTATCATATGATGAATCACCTAACAGAAAGGTTACATCTTTTGGGAACGGGGTTGTGTATTCCCAGCGAAAGGCGTAACTACTGGGGGTGCCGATATTATTATTGATACTGTAATAAAGAGGTGAAGGCGCAGACGTTGCATAATGGGCGATACTTCCGGTTGTTGCCACCCCACGCACAATATTAAGTGCTGTTTCTCCCGGGCATTGCAAAAGTTCTTCTGTCCTGAGATATGATGCATCCCACAGGCAGATAAAGGGATCAATACTATGTGCATTGGGATTAATTGAGCCTGTAGGGGCAAGATTTGCCGCTTTGTTAAAATTATTTTCAAATATAATTGTCGCTGTCGCAATCTGCCTGAGGTTGCTGGCGCAAGAGTTTAGGCGAGACGATTCAAGCGCGGAACTGATTCCGCCCATCATCATGGCTGAAAGAATCCCGATTATCGCGATAACGACCAACATTTCAATCAAAGTAAATTGCTTCATAAATGTACTAAAATTACGCATATTTCCCCTTTTACCCGAAATTGGTATGTAAAAAGAATTATGCATTAGGTGCTTATTGTGTCAATTATTTTTTGTTTTTATTGTTAGTGTTTTTTTTTTCGCCGGTTACATGCAGCAGTATAATATTGACAAAATTAAAGCCATATAAAACATATCTGAAACATTAATTTTAGAATATTCTACAATTGATAACTATTTAACTACCGCTTCCTCAACCATTTTCAATGTTTTAGCCGCAAGTTTCTCGCTTTTCATCACAATTTGCGCAACCTGTGCGGCGGTAGTATTGCAGAGGCTGTCATCCTTGATATAGCGGATATTGACCAGTACATTAAGACGTGCGCCGTCAATAGCAGCTTTGAGCATAATCGCGGCTACACCAGTATCGGAGATTAGGTTCTGGTTGCCGATTTCAGCAAGACGTGGCAGTAAAGTCATTGCCTCAAGCGCAGATTTCATAATTTCGTACGGTGGCTGCATGGCATTTTTCAGAGTTTCCTGCATTTTTACAGTGCGGGCTGCTTTTTCCTCATCAGTAGAGTTGGGCATCGCGTAAACATCATTGAACTTGAGAAATGCCTCAGAGTCTTTTTCAATACATTTTTTCAGATCGGAAATTGCAACTTCAATTCCAACAATGAGTTCCTTGATTTCGTCTTCGACTTCGGCGTATTTTTTCTTGCCGAGGGTGAAGTTTGCTGCCATTGAGGCCATGCACGCGCCAAGGGTTCCGACGGCCGCACTTATGCTGCCACCGCCGGGAACTTCCTCATTTGAGGCTGCCGCGGCAAAATATTCATTGAGAGATTTTTCCAGAAACATAACTACCCTTTCAGAAAAGGTCTTTACAGACTTTGCATATTGACTATCATAATTTATACAGAAATTGGCTGATAACTACAGTTAAGTTCACGTTTTATTTTCGTGAGTCGCCGCTGGTCGGGTAAAGTTGCCACCCGGTTATAAGCCTTTATAGAATAATCTGATAAACAGATGATATTTTGTTTTAATTGTTATGGCAAGAGGTTCTTTGAGACTTTTTACATATTGGGGCGAACGTGGATAGCGATTGCAAACATTTTTGTGGTATTGCGGGTGTTTACGGGGTTGAAGATGCGGCCTCAGTTGTCTGGCTGGCTCTGCATGCGCTGCAGCACCGTGGTCAGGAAAGTGCAGGTATTGTTGCCGCTGACGGCAAGAAGATGCGCAGCCATAAAGGTATGGGGCTGCTCTCAAATGCCATCCCTACCGACAAGCTCAGCAAGCTGACTGGCCATGTATCAATCGGGCATGTCAGGTACTCTACAACCGGATCGTCAAAGCCGCAGAATATTCAGCCGCTGATTGTTGACTACTCTGAGGGGCTTCTGGCGCTGGCACATAACGGTAATCTGGTTAACGCCCGGACTCTGCGTGATGAATACGAAGCATGGGGTTCAATCTTCCAGACCAGTACAGACAGTGAAGTTCTTGTCCACCTGATGGCCAAGCCTTCGCACGTAGCCAAGAAGAACAATCTCGGCCACTGTCTTAATCATATCTACGGGGCGTATTGCTTCGTCTTTATGCGTGAGGATGAGCTGATTGCCGCGCGCGACCCGCAGGGCTTTCGCCCGCTCTGTATCGGTAAGCTTGACAAGGGCTATATCGTCGCCAGTGAATCGGTTGCCTTTGACCTTGTCGGGGCGACATTCATCCGTGAAGTTGAACCGGGTGAGATGATTACAATTGACAAGCACGGAGTTCATAGCGAAAAATTTGCGCCTGAGGAATCCATCAAGGTTTCGCACTGCGTCTTTGAGCATATTTATTTTGCCCGCCCAGACAGTAATATTTTCGGTGAGAATGTCCATCAGGTCCGTTACCGTCTTGGTGAGACATTGGCGCGTGAGTCTGGTGTTGATGCTGATTTTGTTTCGGCGATTCCTGACAGTGGTTACAGCGCGGCGATGGGGTTTGCGCGTGAGGCGAATCTGCCGATGGACCGCGCATTTATCCGCAACCATTATGTTGGCCGCACCTTCCTTGCGCCGGTTCAGAAGCAGCGCGTGCGTGCGGTGAGCATGAAGCATAATGTTGTCAAGGATGTGGTTAACGGTAAGCGTATTATACTTGTCGATGACTCACTGATCCGTGGAACAACTACGACCAATATGGTCAAGGCTTTGCGTCAGGCCGGGGCGAAAGAAATCCATTTGCGTATTTCATGTCCGCCGAATGTCTTCCCGTGTTTTTATGGTATCGACTTTCCGACCCGTGAGGAACTTCTTGCGGCTAATCACTCAATTGAGGAGATGGAAAAGCTGCTTGGTGTTGACAGTCTGCGTTACCTTTCACTTGAGGGGCTGCATAAATCGGTGAAAGCACCGGACGGTGATTTCTGTACTGCCTGCTTTACTGGTGAGTACCCGGTCAAGGTAATTGATGATATGGGTGACAAGTACAGTCTTGACGGTATCGAGGGCGCTGATGAAGATGACGACATCATTGGCCTTCCCAAGTCTGATAAATGCCCTTGCTGATAGCTCGGAATAAAATTAATAATAAAAAAGCCGGAGCGGTTTGCTCCGGCTTTTTTATTACTGGGATTAATTACGCTTACTCGCTTACACCGGTATTGAGTCGAGAAACTGGCGGTTTGTCGGGTGCTTGTCCAGTAGCTTTTTAAGTGAGAGGAGTGCGCCTTTAGATTCGCGTTCAGCCAGAATGCGGCGGAGTTTATCGAGGCGTTTGGTATCGTCCTCGCCGTGCAGGATTGCTTCTTTTCTTGTGCCGCTGGCGCTGAGGTCGATTGCCGGATAGATCCGTTGCTCGGCGAGTTCTCGTGAGAGTATCACCTCGCTGTTGCCGGTGCCTTTAAATTCTTCAAAAATAAAATCATCCATGCGTGAACCGGTGTCGACAAGTGCTGTGGCGATTATCGTAATTGAGCCGCCGTTTTCAATATTTCTGGCAGCACCGAAAAAACGCCGTGGAATGGTGAGCGCTGCGGCGTCGATACCACCAGACATTGTCCGTGACTTACCGCCACGTCCGCCACTGGTGTCGATATTAAACGCCCGCCCCATCCGGGTCAGACTGTCAACGAGAACAACTACGTCATGTCCGCATTCAAGTTCTGTGCGAAGGTGTGAGAGGACAAGTTCTGCAAGCTCGGTATGCGCTTCCGGCTCAAGGTCATTTGAGCTTGCCAGAACTTCAGCGTTAAGTGTACGACGAAAATGTGTGATCTCTTCCGGGCGCTCATCAATAAGCAGCATAACCAGACGGATATCAGGGTCGTACTTGTTTATCGCCCCGGCAATCTGCTCAAGCAGAACCGTCTTGCCGGCCTTTGGAGGTGCTACGATAAGTCCGCGCGTACCCTTGCCGATAGGCGCGACCAGATCAATTATCCGCATCGGTTCAAGCTCGGATTTTTCAAGGATTATTTTCTCTTCCGGACTGATCGCTACAAGATCCTCAAATCTTTTACGCTTTGAAAAATCTTCAGGTCTCAGGTCACAGATTTTATGTACTTCGGTGACTTTGTTTTCCTCAAGCGTAACCTCAAGGCGTGCGCCGTTGACGATACCGTATTCTTTGACTATTTTAGCCGGTATAACCGGGTCGTGCCCGGTAGAGCGCAGATTTCTGTCGATCATGCGAAGGTGTCCGGTGCCTTTTGCGCCGGATTTGAAAATTCCTGTTGTCTGCATTACTTCTCTTCCATTCCTTTATACAAAAGCTCTTTGGCTTCGGGGATGATCTTTTCAAGTGGGAGGTGGTTGGGGCATTTATCTTTACAGAGCATACACTCGGTGCAGTTACTGAGCTTGAGGCCGTCTTCCCATTGCTTGCGCTGAAACTCCGTGCGCGCGTCATCAATTTTAAGATACTTGACTGTATTATAGTATGAGAGGCTCGCGCCGAGGTTGACGTTGTTGGCACACGGCTGGCAGTAGCCGCAGGCTGTGCAGCGCGGCTCGTCAGATTCTGACAGATTGTGCGCTGCTCGCCAGATATCCTCTGCGCTCATCTTGCAGTCGTCCATGGTATCAAGGATCATTTTCGCGTACTCAACTTCCTCAACCTGACTGAAACCGATCAGCGGATAGACATTGTCAAGCTTGAGCAGGTAACGCAGGGCATATTCCTTAAGATCGTCACGTTTGGTGAGAAATCCACCGGCAAAGGGATTCATCGCAATTACCCTGATGCCTTTTTTCTGGCAGTACTCGACAGCCTTCATGCGGGTTGTGTTGATGATATTCAGCGGCAGGGTGACGATTTCAAATTTGCCGCTTTCAAGGAACTTGATTATAGTGTCGGCGTCTGCGTGGGTGGTAACACCAAAATGGTCAAACTCCGCGCGATGTTCCATAACACCGTCATACCAGCCGCCGGGTTTCATTGCCTCAGCAAACTGCTCCATCGTGTGGGTCGTCCAGAGATGGTAATAATCAAAGTGCTTCATCCCAAGACGGCGTTGGGATTGCTTGAAAACCTCGTCGAGTTTCTCTTTGGTGCGGACGCCAAAACCTCCTTCGGGGCGGTAATTGTCATCGACGCCCAGTCCGCCGTTACCGGGGGTGCATTTGGTCGAGACCATTACCCGGTTGCGGTACTCAGGATCAGCCAAAGCCTTGCCGACCCAGCTTTCCGAGCATTCCTCCTCACTCGTGCGGCAGTATACTGGAGAGGTGTCGATATAATTAAAACCGCAGTCAATAGCGCGTTGAATTACATTTTTTGCATCTTTTTCATTATTAAAGCGCATCCCGCCGATAACGATCCGGCTCATTTCCATAATAAGTCCTTTCTGTATGAGTTTGTTGCATTTGCCGGTTAAGTACTGAATTTTTCAAGGATTTACAGTAAAAACCGCAAGACCGGGCAATATTCTCAGGTTTGTGTTGACTGATAAGCACTTTATTAATATTATCAACTATAGCCAGACCAATCAAGTAAAAAGGGGAGGAATATGGGAATAGCGGCTCCGGTGCTGTTTTTGGTTATATTTATAATTCTGCTCGGCGTTTACATGATGCTTGGAGCAGGTCATAAATCCCGTCATGGCCTGATTATGTTTATGGTTTTGAGCGCCATTGCCTGCGCCGTATCATTTATCATGGCTACGGTTGTGAGTATCCCGGCCGGTCATTACGGCGTGGCAACGCTTTTTGGCAAGGTTGTCTCTGAGCCATATGCTGAAGGTCTGCATTACAGTAATCCGCTTTATAAATGGGGATATTACGACTGCCGCCAGAAAACCTATAAGGATAAGGCGCTTGTTCCATCACAGGATCAGCTGATGACGACCTTTGATGTTTCGGTGCAGTACAGCCTTGATGGCGCCAAAACCCCGCAGATTCTCAAGGAAACCGGTACAATCAATGATATGCTCGAGGTTCAGCTTCGTCCGAAACTGCGCAGTGTCCTAAGAGAGCAGGGCAAGAGCGTCGTCCATGCCGAGGACTTTTATAAGGAAGACGTCCAGAAGCGCCTGCAGAATGCGCTGCTTACTTCAATGCAGGAGTATCTTGCTCCCAAGGGTATGAATGTCAGCGCGGTCTTGTTGCGTGATATCCAGCTTCCGGAAACTGTGCGTCAGGGCGTTGAAGCTAAAAAACGCCGCGAGCAGGAAGCGGAGCGCCAGAAAGCAGAACTGCGCCGCTTTGAGACTGAACAGCAGCAGAAAGTGGCTCAGGCAAAAGCCGAACGTGAAGCCGCCGAACAGGAAGCCCTCAAGAAAAAAGTTCTCGCCGACGCTCAGGCCTATGAAATAGAAAAAATCAACAAAGCTATTGCCAGCAACCCCGCATACATTAAACTTGAAGCTTTAAAAGCGCTCCAGCAGATCAGTAAAGACCCGGCCGCGAAGATCTATTTTCTTAACGGTCAGGGCAAAGATCCGCTGCCGCTGTTGCATATCGGCGATGACGCCGGAGCCAATATCGGCGGTAAAATTACAAAATAGTAGATTTTTGCAGGTTTTTCAGATTATCTGGTTGACTTTGAGAAAGAATAGATTAAGCTAGCTGAATAGATAAAAAAATACTGGTATGTTTTGCCTGTGTTTGCCGCGATTGATAACGAATTTTATTTGTAACGTATTTATTTATAGAAGGTTATACTATGGGTGCGATGGGTGAGTTTACAAAGGGGTTGCTCAAGGAAAACCCTGTTTTGGTACTTTTGCTTGGTTTATGTCCTACGCTTGCGGTTACGACCGGTCTTTCAAATGCGATAGGTATGGGACTGGCAGCAACGTTTGTTCTGGTCTGTTCGAATCTGCTGATTTCTATCTTCAAGTCTCTGATACCCAAGGAAATCCGCATTCCTATTTTTATTATCGTGATTGCGACTTTTGTTACGATAGTCAAGCTTGTGATGGCGGCTTATTTTCCGGCGCTGAAGGCGTCTCTGGGTATTTTTCTGGCGCTGATCGTTGTGAACTGTATTATCCTTGGCCGCGCCGAGGCGTTTGCCAGTAAGAAGAATCCACTTCTTAGCGTGATTGACGGCTTGGGTATGGGGCTTGGCTTTACGCTTGCTCTCTGTCTGATTGCCTTCTTCCGTGAGTTGCTTGGTTCAGGCACATTGTTTGGTATTCCTCTGGTACAGGGACTGGATGCTTATACACAGAAGATCTTTATTCTTGCACCGGGCGGATTTCTGACTCTGGGGCTGATTCTTTTTGTCTTTGGCTGGCTTAAAACCCGCCATGACAAGAAACAGATGATCCGCAAGAATCTGGAGATGGGGCGTGAGGAGCGCGGTAAAGAGCTTCTGGGCGGGGCTGAGTATATTGCCGCTTATGAGAGTAAAAACTCGTCACATAAGTCTTAGTTCAGGCATAAGTATAAATTAATAACCTTAGATCAAGAAAATTGCAGGAAACAATAAAATGGAATGGACATTTACCGAGTATTTTGCGCTGATGTTTGGCCTGATCTTTACGCAGAACTTTGTTCTGAGCCAGTTTCTTGGCCTCTGCCCGTTTTTCGGGGTGAGTAAGAAACGTGACTCAGCTGTCGGCATGGGGCTGGCGGTTATCTTTGTTATGACTTTGGCTTCAGTCGTGACGATGCTTATCTATAAGGGTTTGTTCCTTAATCCTTCTCTTGAAAAGTATCATATGGCGGAGTATCTTGATATTGCGAGCTTTATTCTGGTTATTGCCTCACTGGTGCAGTTTGTTGAGATTGTCCTCAAGAAGCTTGCACCTGCTCTCTATAAGTCACTTGGAATCTTCCTCCCGCTGATTACAACCAACTGTGCTGTTCTGGGTGTGACCCAGATCAAGCTTACCGAGTTTGCCCGTCCTGAGTATTCGCTGGCGCAGGCTGTCTGGCTCCAGTCACTGTATGGCATCTTCGGCGGAATCGGTTTCACTCTCGCGCTCTACCTGATGGCTGGTGTGCGTGAGCATCTTGAGACAGCGATGATCCCTGAGTCAATGAAGGGAATGCCGATTGCGGTTATTTCCGGTTGTTGTATGGCGCTTGCCTTCTTCGGATTTCAGGGCTTTGTTTGATTTTCCGGTGTTCAACGGTTTTCAGGCGGCAGAATTATTAGTCATAATATAAGAATGTAAATATTGCTTTTATAGAAAGTCAGAGTAATGGATGCGATGAATATTATAGTCCCGGTTGTTATTATGGCCATTATCGGTGGCATACTGGGCTTGGTTCTTGCAATAGCTTCTAAGAAGTTTTTTGTCAAGGTTGACCCACGTACGGATATGGTTCTTGAGGCTTTGCCGGGTGCCAATTGCGGTGCTTGTGGTTTTGCCGGTTGTGCGGCTTATGCTGAAGCGATTGTTGAGAAGGGTGCGCCGATTGATCTTTGTGCGCCGGGTGCTGGCGGGGTTGTTGCGGCCGTTGCCGATATTATGGGTTTGTCTGCCAATGCCAAGGAACCTAATTTTGCGATTGTCCGTTGTGATGGCGATGGTGTGCGTCCGCGCTTTCAGTATGCCGGTGTTCAGACCTGTAAGGCTGCGACTGTTATGGGGCTGGCGGGTTCGTTTCAGGATTGTCCGTATGGTTGTCTTGGTCTGGGAAGCTGTGTTGAGGTCTGTCCGTTTGGCGCAATTGAACTGAACGAAAACAATGTTGCGATAATTAATGAAGATGTTTGCGCTGGCTGCGGCAAGTGCATTGATGCCTGTCCGCGAAACCTTATCCGCCTTGATCCTGAGAGCAGGGTTATTGTTGTGCGCTGCAATAATAAAGATAAGGGCGCAACGGCCAATAAGCAGTGTAATCATGCCTGTATTGCGTGCGGCAAGTGTGTGCGTGAGTGTCCGTTTGATGCAATACACATTGAAAATAATCTGGCAGTTATTGATTATGGCAAGTGCAAGCTATGCGGTAAGTGTGTCAAGGTCTGTCCGAAACATCTTATCGTCAATCTGCGTGCAGAGCGCAAAGAGCGGCGTGAGGCGCGCCTCAAGGATGAAAAATAGCTTTTGCGTTTCTGTGGGTTAATACTGATTTTATCGTCAACTTTAATAAATGGTATAAGATAATGAAGAAGGTCTTCCGTGGCGGGGTTCACCCGCATGATTTCAAAGAACTCTCAAAAGACTGTGCAATTACTGATGCGCCTGTACCGGAGGAATTGGTCGTCCCGCTGCAGCAGCACATCGGCGCTCCGGCGAAGGCTTGTGTTGCCGTTGGTGACGAGGTCAAACGCGGGCAGGTTATCGCTGAACCTGGTGGCTTTGTCTCAGCGGCTATCCACAGTCCGGTTTCCGGTAAGGTCAAGAAACTTGATACTACGCTTCACCCGATGGGGATGACCTGTCAGGCGGTTGTTATTACTAATGACGGAGAAGATCAGTGGGCTGAAGGCTGCAACATCGAGCCTGACGAGAGTAAGGAGTTCACTTCTGAAGAGATCGTTGCCGCAGTTAAGTGGGCTGGTATTGTCGGTATGGGTGGAGCAACTTTTCCTACTCACGTCAAGCTTTCACCTCCGCCGGAGAAGAAGATCGATACGGTTATTCTTAACGGTGTCGAGTGTGAGCCGTATCTTACGGCGGACTATCGCCTTATGCTTGAGAGTCCACGCACAATCTGTCTTGGTCTGAAGCTGCTCAAGAAAGTATTCAACGCCGAAAATGCTTATATCGGTATTGAGGCAAACAAGCCTGATGCTTATGAGGTTATTAAAATGACTCTGGCAGAAATGGGCGGCTTTGCCGAGGCTGTGCTTCTGCCGGTTATGTATCCGCAGGGAGCGGAAAAGCAGCTTATTTATGCCTGCACGCAGCGCGAAGTCCCGACCGGCGGTTTGCCGATGGATGCGGGAGCGTGTGTGCAGAATGTCGGAACAGCGCATGCGATTTATGAAGCTGTATATTGTAAACGTCCGCTTACTGAGCGTATCACAACGGTTACTGGCCGCGGGGTAAGCAAACCTGCAAACTACCGTGTTCGCATCGGCACACCGGCGAAGTCTATTCTTGAGCTCAGCGGTTTTGATGAGGATAAGACGCAGAAACTGATTTACGGCGGCCCGATGATGGGTGCTGCACACTTTGATATTGAGTTGCCGGTCAATAAGGGTATGAGCGGTATTGTTGCGATGACTGACGCCAAGGCGTTTATTCATGGCCCGTGTATTCGTTGTGGCAGGTGTGTTGATGTCTGTCCGGCTGGTTTGATCCCGAGTGAATACAGTATTTACGGTGAAAAGGGGATGTACCTTGAAACTGCGGGTATTGATATTATGGACTGCATCGAGTGTGGTGCGTGTACTTATATCTGCCCGGCGCGGCGTCCGATTGTACAGTGGATCAAAGTCTCAAAGGCCGAACTTGCCAAGGAACGCGCAAGGGCTGCAGCTGCAGCGGCGGATAAGAAGTAAAAGAAAAGTTTAGATTTTAGCTTATTGACTGATACTGATAAGAAGAGAATATAATGGAACCGAAGACAAAATTTCTTGTGACAACTCCTCCACATCTCAAGGCAGAGGAGAGTACGGCTGATATTATGCGCTGGGTCTGTATTGCCCTTGGCCCTGCTTTTGGAGTGGCTTTTTATGCTTTTGGCTGGTACTCGCTGTTTCTGACTCTGGTCAGTGTTGTTACTTGTGTCATAACTGAAGCTATCTGCCAGAAACTGCGCCGGGTTAATGTTACGGTGACGGATTTTTCAGCCGTTGTAACCGGCTTGCTGCTGGCTGCGGTTCTTCCTCCAAACGTCCGCTGGTGGGTTCCGGTTATCGGCGGTGTCTTTGCTATTGTTGTTGTAAAGCAGCTCTTTGGTGGCTTGGGCAGCAATATCTGGAATCCGGCACTTGCCGCGCGCGCGTTTTTGCAGGTATCAATGCCGACTGAGCTTAATTCGCCATTCTGGCCGATGCTACGCGACAAGGGGCAGGGGCTGGTAGACCGTCTTCTTGTTACCATGAACGGTTCTTTTGCCGAGTATGCCAAGTATGTCGGTGCGGACTGGATGAAGCATGACCTTCCCGCTGTGACAACACCTGCGGCGGCTATTATACAGGCTCCTGATATTATCAGTCAGGCTACTGCGCTTACAGCTCTTAAGAGTGCGAGTGTAACGGCTGCAGATATCGTGAAAGACGGCGTCGGTTTGCAGCAGATTCTGCCTGATTATTCTCAGCGTGTGTGGGACAGTTTTATTGGTCTTGAAGGCGGTTGTATTGCCGAGGCTTCTGCACTTGCACTGATACTTGGCGGTATTCTGCTGCTCTGGAAGAAGATTATTACCTGGGAAGCGCCGGTATTTTATATCGCTACTGTCGCGCTTCTGACCTGGGTGTTGCCTGCGCCGGTCAAGGTCGATGGCGGGGCGACTGTTTATACGATGTGGTTTAGCGGGCCGGTACTGCTGCACCTCTTTGGTGGTGGTCTGATGCTTGCTGCGTTCTTTATGGATACTGACTACGTTACTACGCCGATGAGCCGTAAGGGTAAAATTATTTTTGCTGTTGGCTGCGGCCTGATTACCGCGATGATACGTCTGTATTCTTCAGCGTACCCGGAAGGTTGCTGTTACTCGATTCTGATAATGAATACCTGTGTGCCGCTGATTGATTCATGGACACGCCCGAAAAAGTTTGGATTGAAAAAAGCTAAAGCCTAGAAATTGCCTGGCTGAATTTTACGATTCAGTTTTTGCCGTTTTCTCTGGCCATCCTGAAAGATCGGATCTTTTATGAAACTGTATCATCTTGGCATTTTTCTGGCACTTGTTATACTTACCGGCTGCGGCGGATTTATTCGTGGCGAGAAGACCGGTAATATCCCCCTGACCGGGCAGTATCCGGGGTTAGTGCCGATTGATAAAAAGATTGTCAATTATTTCTCAACCCAGGATAAAGCGCGTTATCTTGGAAATAAAGCTCCGCTCTTTGACCAGTACGGTTTAAACTCCCTTCATGTCTGTAATTTTACTTTGGACGGCCCTGAGAATTATCTGACGATTGAAGCTTACAGTGTTAATAGTTCCGTTGGCGCCGCGGGGATTTATTACTACTATAAAGGCAAGATTCTTTATGGTGGTGGCAAGGATGTTGAGGTTGGCGCTCAGGGGGTGCTTGATACTGAACGCGAGAGCCGCAATCTGTATTTCTATAAGGGGCAATTCTTCTATGCGCTTGTTTATACAGGCAAGAAACCAGTGCCAGATCTTGTCCCGCTTGCCCGGGAAATTGCTGATAGAACGATGGGGGAGAACTTTAAGCCCAAGGGTTTTGAGTATCTGGATGTCAAAGGGATTTCAACACAGTTTGCCCGTGTAACTTGGGGTAATGCTCTTAATACCGAGTTTCTGCCACCCTCAGTTATGGCGCTTGCCTGGGCTGCCGGTAAAGAGGCAAAGATTTATGTTTCGTCATATAATAATAAAAAAGATATGGAGGATTCTCTTCTTGATTTTCGCCGCTATCTCCAGCTTGAAGCGCCGGACTTTAAGGAGTCCAGAATTAAGGTTGGTGAAGGGGATTACAAACTGTATACCGCAACGGACTCTACGCTTGGGGTAATTATGGTTGCTGTTTTTGAAGATAATATTATCACACTGGTGAAACCTGAATCACTTGATAAAGGAATGCCGCTGATAAGAGCCATTATTGAAAAAGCCCGAAGTCTGCGGTATGCTCGCTGATTTCAATAAATATTAATAAAATAAAGCTGCCTGATTTTCGGGCAGCTTTCCTGCTTTTTGAAATAGCGGGTTAAATTCTAGGCAAAAAAGGTATGTTCCAGCAGTATTTTTGTGCCAATTAAAATCAGGATTATACCGCCGACAATCTCAAGCTTTTTCTCGTTGAATTTATGACCGAAGTGATCCCCGATATACGTTCCGGCAAATGAGGTTATGAAGGTGGTGATGCCAATTATCAGTGACGGGATAATTATCGCGCTGTTAAGCAGGGACAGGGTCACACCAACAGCCAGTGCGTCAATACTGGTAGCTACGGCGAGTGTGAAAAGAATATAGATGTTTAGCGGATCATAGTCTTCTCTTTTTTCGTCATCCTGATATGCTTCATAAATCATTTTTGCACCGATGAAACCAAGAAGTACAAAGGCAATCCAATGGTCATACTCAACAATTCTGCCGCGTGCAATTGAACCAATGTGCCAACCGATATATGGCATCAGCGCCTGAAAAAAACCAAAAAACAGGCCGATGCGAAGCGCGTGACGCAGGTGCATCTTGTGGATTGTGATGCCACTGCTGACAGATACCGCAAAGGCATCCATCGCCAGGCCAAGACCAATAAGAATAAATTTAAGTATTTCCATTTCAGCGCACTATTCCGGTTTATGGCGGAATTTCGGGTTTTGCCCGAGAAACCGGCAAGGGTTATTATAAAAAATGTCAATGATGTCTTCCTGTCTGTGTCCGCGCTTGCGCATCTCAAATAAGGCATCATGCAGCGTCGCTGGGTCAGACGGGCCCCAGTCACCTGAAGCGTCAACCATTATGCGTGTTTTGCCGTAAGTTTCAATAGTATCTACAACGCGAGATGGGCTATTCTTTGTTTGAGGATATATTGTCATTGACGCCCAGTAGCCGGCATCAAGTACGTCTTTGATAACGTGTTCTTCCATATGGTCAAAGCATACGCGTGCCGGGTTAATGTCTGATCGGTCTGCGAGGCAGTCAAGCAGCAGGCGTGTTCCTTTTTTCTTGTCGTTAAGATGAGGGGTGTGAATCCAGATCATGTCATCACGTTTTACGGCAAGATCTACCTGAAGCAGGAAGGTCTCAAGTTCATTTTTAGTGTTTTTATTGAGGCCGATTTCTCCGATACCAAGAACGTTTGCACGGTCGAGAAATTCCGGCATAAAAGATATGACTTCTTTTGAGAAGGCGAGATCGTCGGCTTCTTTGGGGTTAATGCAGATCCAGGCATAATGGTCGATGAGGTATTCTGCCGCACGTTTTGGCTCGAACTCGGTAATGTGCGTGAAGTAGTCATGGAAGGCCTGTGGGCTGGTTCGGTCATAACCGGCCCAGAAAGCCGGTTCGCAGCAAGCGACACAGTGCATTCTTGCCATGCGTTCATAGTCTTGTGTTGTTCGTGCGATCATGTGGATATGCGGTTCAA
Source organism: bacterium (assembly GCA_003245715.1). Taxonomy (GTDB): domain Bacteria; phylum Planctomycetota; class SZUA-567; order SZUA-567; family SZUA-567; genus SZUA-421. The sequence continues at coordinate 17,025 of QKCJ01000056.1, read as the reverse complement.
TAATTTTCATTTTTCATCCTCGCTGAATAGATTCAGAAAATCACACGCTCTGGTTTTAGAACTGGAAGCCAGAATTTCCAGAGACTTGCGCAAATTCTGATAGCGGCTGTCATTTTTCACTTCTTCAGCAAAGCCATCAGCCTTTTGAATGCGATCGAAGCTTGCAGCCGCTTCAAGCAAATTGCAGCGCAGTTGAAGATAGTACATATCGAGCAATTCCTTTGCTGATTTTGGATTTTTTAAACCGTGACTCATTGTTTCTCCTGTAAGATTTCTTTGAGTTTGGCAAATATATCAATAACAAATAATAGTTCTCATAATGGCTTGGAAAATAAAATTTCATCAATTCGTTTGATTAATTTTTCTTTCGGTCGATGATATACCCAGCCGCCGCCGTACTGGTCAACACCACGCAGGAATACATAATAGACACCGCCAAAATCCTTTTCATAATCAAATCCGGGTTGCCTTAATTTCAGGTGGCGACATAAGGCAACAGTGTAGAGCAGATACTGCAGTGTGTAGTGGTTTTCATTCATGGCCGCACGTAATGCCTGTTCGGAATAATCGCTCTGCCTGACACCGAGAAAGTTTGATTTCCAGTCGATTATATACCACTTGTCATTATGGCAGATAACCTCATCGATAATACCGGTTAAATAACCGTCAAGGATTTGTTGTGGCAGAGATAGCAGGCTGATAAGATACGGATCGTCATCAGAAAAAGAATGTGCAACTGCCTCTGGAAAGTTATCGCTAAGTAGCGGCAGAGTAAAAGGCATCTCGCTGATATGCCCTGTTGCATCTTTGAGGCAAAGTCCAGTGGTGGGTAGTGTGACGTTTGTTATGTTATCAAGAAGTTTTGATACGGTTATTTCTGGACTTTCTATTTCAAGATGTGCCGTTGTATCAAGCAATCCGTAGGCAAGCAGTTGATTGGTTATCAGCTCAATATCAATGCTGCGGCCGAGGTCACTGTTTTCAAGTATTTCGTGTAGACAGGTTCCTGTCTCATTGGCTGGCGGTGCTGATTTACCTCTGGCAAAACCTGTCATCAGGTTAGCGCTCTGAGAGAGGTGTTGGACTTTTTCATCGGTGTGAGGGGAATGTCTGGCGTTTCGCGTCAGTCCGGAGAAACTGGTTGTGTGCCATGATGCAAGTTTTTTGACGCGTTTGAATTCCCGTGCCATTAAGTTTGTTTCTGTCATGGCATTGATGGAAACAGCATTAAATACGTTGGTTAATGCTGATGAGGCTGACATCAATTCCGGATTTGCTTCGATCAATTCCGATAGACCTGAGCAACCTTGCAATAACCAGCCAAGAGCAGAATTTTCACAATCCTTGATATTGCCCCAGACAATTCGAACCTGCTCTGCGGCGCGGGTGAGGGCGACATACAGCAGGCGCAGATCTTCTGATAAATTTTCCCTTTCAGACTGAGCAAGATTTTGCTCGAACTCTTCAGAACCAAAATCATAGATAACACAATCCTGAACATGGGCAATAACCGGCGGCTTATTATTTGCTTTTTGTGACTTCCATAAAAATGGACAGAATACGATATTATATTCGAGCCCTTTACTTTTGTGAATGGTTACAATCTGTACTGCCTGTGCGTCAGTATCAAGGCGGAGTTCGTCTTCCTGTTGTGATGTGTTATACTTGCGCCGGTCAAGCCATTGCAGTAATGCTTCCGGCGCTTCAGGACCCTCCTGTAGAATTTCGATGACATGGCGGTAATTGGTAAGACGGCGGTTGCCGTCGTCGGTTTGCAGCACCCTTGCGTAAACATCATGCTCAAGCATCAGCCTGTGCAGCATGGCCGCGATACCGTCTTTTATCCATTTTTCACGGTATACCCGTGACTGATCGAGTATCCTTTGCCAGAGCAGTTCATCGTCAAGCGCTGTTACAACATCTTCAGCATTCATGTTCCAGAGTAGGGTACTCAGGGCTGCAGTGCAGGTTCCTCTTGCGATAAATTGTAAGGCAAGGTCGATATGACGGAATTCCTCTGAGTCGATAATGCTTTCATTGGCACCTATTACAGAGGCAATTTTCATGTCACTCAACGCTTCATGGATTTGTCGAGCCTGAGTATTGCTGCGTACAAGGACTGCAATGTCTGATGGCATGACGGGGCGTCCGCTAATAGTCTGTGCGCCTGAAAGTAAATTCGAGATTTCATTTGCGCATACCGTGGCTGACAGGTCCTGTGCGTTTCCTAGATTATAGCTTTTGTCTGAGTTGTCATCATCAAGCAACAGCCAGTGGACCGCTTTTGTGGCTGTATCGGAAAACAGACTTTCGGTTCTCGCAGCACTGGCTGGCGTGAAATTGATTTCAGCGAAAACGAAACTGTTCTCTTTGAGGGTAAATATGTTGTTGACCGCAGCAACAATATTCTGGCAACTGCGCCAGTTCTTGCCAAGTGTATATCGGTGCGAAGCCATTTGTGATGCTTTGATGTAGGCAAAAATATCAGCGCCACGGAATGAGTAAATTGCCTGCTTGGGATCACCGATAAAAAACAGAGGGCGACTTTTGCCAAAAATTCTGGTAAAGATTTCAAGCTGTAGCGGGTCAGTATCCTGAAATTCATCAATTAGGGCAGACTGGTATCTGGCGCGAATAGATTCCTGTAGCGCCCGGCCTTTTCCCGGATCATTGACGGCCTTGTGCAGCAGGGTCAGCAAGTCGTGAAATGAAATAACATTGTCAGCGTTTTTACTTTCATTTAAATTTAAATCCATTGCCTGAAAAAAATCTGCCCTTAATGAAAATAGCAGATATTCCGTTGTCCTGATAAATTCCTGCGCAGCGATAGAAAATGGATGCGGCTGATGCGCGTCACGGTCTTTTTTATTTCGTAGAAGACTGATAATTGACTCAGCAGAAACAAGTTTCAGCAGTTGAATAGCCTGATTCATTGCTGTATCAGAAAGCGCTTGCGAAATGCTTTGACATAACGTGACGGCATCGTTTAGCGCTCTGCATTCATCCTCTCTGGTTTTGGCTGTTGTCAGCCCAGGCAGCGAGCGTAAATAATCCTGAAAATCATCTTCATTCCATGACCGCAAGAGATTTTTTTTCTTTTCAATAATTTTGTTTTTGCATTCTGCCAGTTCGGGGCATTGCGGAAGAAGTCTGCATTTGTGGTGCGTGCGGTATATCCGGTACTGATCCTTGAGAAGTTCAGGCGTGATTTTCTCAGATGTGACAAACGACGAAAGAAAACTGTCGTTATAAATCCTGCGCCGCCAGTAATCAAGTGCGCTGCGCCTTAGTAATGAATTTTCGTCTTCAATAAACTCATACTCAAGGGGCATGCCGCTTTCAAAGGCCGAATCTTCCAGCATCTTTTTGCAGAAGCTGTGAATGGTGAAAATGCCTGATTCATCAATTGAGGTAAGTGCGCGGCGAATAATTTCTTTTCCCGTGTGTGGATTTATGGCAACCAGGGATTTCAGCAGGTCATCAGCATTCTGAGGGTTGTCGTAGGCGGTTAATAATTCGGAAAGCCTTGCGCGAATGCGGTCTGCCAGTTCTCCTGCAGCGGCGTTTGTGAAGGTTACAACCAGCAGCCGTGAGATGTCATCAATTTTGTTTTCCAATAGCAGCCTCGGGACGATTGAAGCGATAGTGAAGGTTTTGCCTGTCCCGGCGCTTGAGTCGATCAGGGTGATACCGTTAGTTATCTGTGAATTGAGGATATCAAAATTATCAATCATTTGTTATCCTCCATATGGGTAAGAAAACCTGACCAGAATTTTTCAGCCAATATTTTGAAATCGTCAGTGCAGAGGGTGTCAATGTCTTTGAAGCATAGCGCAGTGTATTCGTCATCAATATCTCCAATGACGTAGTCGTTTCCTCTCCATGCGGCAAGGGCTTTTTCTGCCGGATCATTTTTATCTGCAGGAGAGCCACTATTGATTTTGCTGATTGTTTGCGCGTAAACATGGCTGGCGATTGTGAAAAAAGGCAGCGGTTGTCTTTGTCCCTGTTTGAAGCAAGCCGTAATTTCTTCAAGAATTTCCTGTGCATTATCGACAGGGTTTATTGTTATGGTCTTGTCTTTTGCAAAAATTCTGGTGATCGTAAATTTGTTTGTTGTACATACTGCAAGGTGGCAGAGCCAGCCCTGGATCAGGTCTTTGGGTTTAACTGTTGCCATGCGGTATAGGACGACGCCGTTTTCAGTCAGCTTGTCAATGGTGGCGTTTATTGTTATGCCTTTGCACCTGATGTTAATTGAAGCAGGTTTGAGGAAATTAATTTTTCCGATCTTTTCTCTGAAGGACTCAACTTCGGAGATGGTCTGGCAGAGTTTCGCCTTTCCCAGCTCAAGCGGTGGAATAAGTCCCTCATGTATGAGCCGTTTGGCACCATTGCCTGTCTCACCTGACAGGGCGTAGGTGAGAAGTGTATTGTTGACCGTGTACTCCTCAAGCGCGCCTTCAAGTTGGGCTTCTTCAGCGTTAAGTTCTTCTGCCTCTCGGGGAAAATAAATATTAAGGGTGTTGTTGCAGAACCATCTCTGCGGATTCTGCCAGAAGCGGATAAAGTCATCAAGGCTTATTTCTTCAGGTGTTTTGGCCTCAGTTATCGGCTCAGAAATAAAGTTTTTTACCTGCGCGTCGTCTTCTGCCTTTCTGATATAATACCGGTCATAGCTGAAAAGTTTGTCAGAGCTGTTATTGAAGTACTCGGCAGAGAACGGCTGGAGCGGATGCACGACAGTAATTTTCCGGCTTGGGAGCATAGCGTCTTTGGTGCTGAAGGTCTTGTCGATACAGTCAGTAAGTTCGCAGACGCAGACTGAAGGCGGGGTGACGCTCAGGTCTTTTGAAGAAAGGCCGCTATAGGTTATTATCAGTTTCTCTTCGGCATTGACGATCGTTTCCAGAAAGAGCTGCCTGTCATCGTTGCGCGGATTTCTGTCGCCTGGTTTTGACTTCTTATAAATCAGGTTATAGCCTTCGTGGCGGGGGCGGCGGGGGAAGCTATTATAATCCATCCCCAGCATCGCGACAACCTTAAACGGCACAGCGCGCATCGGCTGCAAGGCACAAAAACTGATACCTCCTCCAAGAAATGCCCCACGGCCGGTTGATTCCTGCAGGCTGGCTGAGACAAATTCGATAATTGCCGCAAGGGTGACTTCTGGATCAGCCTCGGTGTTGTTGAGCTTGATCCAGCTCTCCTTGTCTTCGTCAGAACCGCTGAGTCCCATCACGTCAGACGCAAGACGGTTGAGGACGGTCTTCCATTCACTGACCGGACGGGCACGGCTGGACAGTACCGAACACCAATCGAAGATCTTTCTGACCCAGACTGAGAAGCGCCCCGCCAGATCAAAATCAATCTCCGGCTTGTAGGGCAGGATATCATTAATTGCCGAGTCCAGATTGCCTGTTGCATAAGCAAGAAGGAGGCGGTCAAGTCCGGCGCGCCAGCTGTTCTGTTTGCCGATGTCAATACCGTTAAGCTTTTTGCGCTCTTCAGCACCAATGCCCCAGCGGATGTTGAGTGCGGATACAAGTTCGCGTAGCGGTTCAAGTTCACTAAGTTCAATTCCCGCATTCCCGCGGATTGTCTCATAATCAAGTAACGTCAGAACTTCCTGCGCTTCCTGTCTGCCGCGCGGCAGACGGAGGAGGTCGATAAAGGCCTGCGACTTGCTGTCTGCCTCGGCGCGTGAGCGTTCGCTTAAACGGTAATGCCTGCCTAGGATATCGCATGATCCAAACACCGCCCGTACCCATGGCGTGTATTTTTCAAGGTCGCTCATTACAACCAGAATATCAGATGGCGATAGTTCTGAATCCCTATCAAGAATTTCAAGTATCTGCTGGTGCAGAACCTCGACTTCCCGCAGCGGTGAGTGGCAGCAGTGGATCGCAATAGAGCGGTCGTTCCCGGCGATAATATTCTCAGACCGGTTAATTGACTGCGGCTCTTTCATTTCAAGGATATGGCTTTGCAGCGTATGGAGAATGCTGCCATACCCTGGATCATTAAACTCCAGAGGTGTCAGGTATTGCCCCTGCTCATCAAGCCTGCTTATCTCATCGAAAAACTCTCGTCCCTGTACTGCCAGCGAGGAGAGCAGGGGGTGGCCCTGAGAATAGGTCTCACGGTCAAAGAGGCTGAGCTGTTCTTTTTCCGAGCGGATGTCAGCCCAGAAGTGTTCGGTCGGTGTAGGCAGGTAGAGCTGCACTTCAGTTCGCTCAGAAATAATATGGAGAAAGCGCAGAAAAAGCGGCGGGAGCGTACTTACTCCGAAAACCGAAATTCGTTTTGGCAAGTCGGCGCTTTGTGGGTTATCAAGCAGTTGCTGGAATTCAGTGGCTCTTGGCATAACACCCTCAAGCCTGCGCCAGAGTTCCGCCTGCCAGCGTTCCTGTTCATCTGCCGGGATAGTTCCTGTTTCCCACTCGCAGAGCATCTGGTGGCGGTATATCGTATATTCTGAGAACAACGCTTCTATCCGTCGCGAGAGCTGGATAAGTTTACGTTCATCCCTGTCAGCGAGAAATGCGGCAAGTATGGGATATTCCTTTGTGAAATCCTCATCATTGAGAACTGAGAATATTTCCCAGACAACCTCTTTGGGGTAATCTTTTCCAGAGCTGAGATTGCGGCAGAAGTTACCGGGAAAAAGCAGGCTGAAACCGGACGCGCAGCCCAGAATTCTGGCAAGCTTCAGACGCAGCCAGTAGGCCATGCCCTCACTCTGAATAATAAAGATCTCATTCTCAAGTGGTGGCAGGGGATTGCTGCTGATAGTTTCAGCAAGCTTGGCCGCAAGATTATTGAGTGAATTTGTAAAAAAGATTTCAAACATAGGTGCTTATTTTATATTTATGGCGCGAGCCGTCCATAAAAATCTTCCGGTGTCGCAAAATATCAGAGAAGCCAGTGGAGATTATCGCGGAATTCTCTGGGGGATTTGCCGGTATGCTTGGTGAAAAAATGACTGAAAGATGAAACGTCCCTGTAACCTAGGCTCAGGGCTATCTGCGAAATGGAATTTTTATCATTCTCAAGCAGATGCTTGGCCTTTTCCAGCTTCATCTGCGAAAAATATTTTAAGGGCGTGCCAAGGCCGGCTTTGCTGAATTCATTATTAAGACTGTTACGGTCAACTCCGGCGGCATTTGTTATGTCCTCTGAGCTGAGCTGCTCGTCAAGCCGGTTTTGCATGAAATCTATCACCTGCCCGACAATGTTTTTTTGTGTCATGGATGCTTGTGCTGACGCGTCTTCAGCAATTTCCGCAAAGGTGAGACGCTTGATGATATAAGTTAGCGCAGCTTCACGCACTTCCTCAGTAGATTGGAAATCAAGGAAATTATCCCCGATGACATACTCGATACTGCGGTCGGTTTTAAGCCCGAATCCGGCCGGGATATAATCCTCTTCAAGTTCGGCAGAATGGAAAATTATCCCGCTCGCATCAGTATAACTTACAGAGAGGTCGATTGTTGTATCTGTTATTAGTGCCTGCCCGGAATGTAGGGGAAGGCCGTTAACCGTAATTGTACCCCTTAAAACAATAACGCAGATACGCGGGAGATGGATAAAAACTGCAGGATCAAGAGTGCCACTGCCTGTTATTGTTGCGATCTTCATCTCTCTCTCCCAAATGAGCTGGTTATATGATAAATTATATAAATCTGCCAGAAATTGCAAATTAAAAGGTAAAATAAACAAAAAAACTTGACTGATTTGAAATTGTGGGGTATAAACTAGGTATAGATTGATTTTGAACAAGTTTTTTTGTTTGTTTTGCATATTTGGAGAGGCCGATGGCAGAAGTAACGCTCAACAGTATTTACAAGATTTATGATAATGGCTACCGTGCGGTGAATGACTTCAACCTCAAGATTGAGGATGGTGAGTTTCTGGTTTTGGTTGGTCCTTCAGGTTGTGGTAAGTCAACTACTCTGCGGATGGTTGCTGGTCTTGAAGAGATCAGTCAGGGTGACTGCCTTATTGGTGATCGCCGTGTTAACGATGTTCCGCCGAAAAACCGTGACATTGCGATGGTTTTCCAGAATTATGCACTTTATCCACACATGACAGTTAAAGAGAATATGTCCTTTGGTCTGAGGCTGCGCAAGTTCCCTAAGGCAGAGATTGAGCGTCGCGTAAATGAAGCGGCAAAGGTTCTTGGTCTTGATGCGCTTCTTGAGCGCCGCCCGAAGCAGCTTTCTGGTGGTCAGCGTCAGCGTGTTGCTATGGGACGTGCTATTGTTCGTGAGCCAGCGGTTTTCCTCTTTGATGAACCGCTTTCCAACCTTGACGCGAAGATGCGTGTTGAAATGCGTAAGGAAATTCTTCAGCTTCACCACCGTATTTCAACTACCATGATCTACGTTACCCATGACCAGATCGAAGCCATGACCCTTGGTGATCGTATCTGTGTTATGAATGTTGGTATTATTGAGCAAGTTGGCAAGCCTACGGAGATCTTCGACTACCCGGCCTCGCTCTTTGTTGCGCGTTTCATCGGTACTCCGCCAATGAATATCTTCGATGGTAAACTTGAGAATGTTAACGGCAGGGTCACATTTGTCGGTAAGGATATTGTCAGCCCTGTCTCAGAATCAAAGGTTGCTGCGGTCAAGGATTATGTCGGCAAGGAAGTTTGCCTCGGTATTCGTCCGCGCGCCTTCAGTCTCTGTCCTAATCCGGGGCCAAATGATGTTGTCTTTAAGGGCAAGCCTGAAGTTGCGGAAATGCTCGGTGAAGAAATTCTTGCTCACTTCGAGATCGGAGGCCAGATCTTTATCGCAAGTATCGACCCGCACAACCAGTCCGTTCTTGATGAAGATGTGGTTACCCTTACAGCCGACCTTACCAAGGCTCATATCTTTGACAAGGAAAGCGGCAGAAACCTTACAATGCCTGAAGATGTCCGCAAGCGTACGACTGTTATCTAGTCAATTACGCCGCTGATTAAGAATTATAAACAGCACAGGTAAGTAGCCTGTGCTGTTTTTCTTATAATCTAAGACAATAAGCATACTTATTGTGCAAATTCGTTGAAAAAAAATATGATACTGCTATAATATTACCTTAACTTTTGAGTGAGAGACAAAATGGATGCCGGAGTTGGCAGAGTACTTGATGTAAATATTAACCGCGGGCAGGAGGGTTTGCGTGTATGTGAGGAGTATGCGCGCTTTATTCTGGAGAACCCGGCACTGAGCGAATTGCTGAAATCATTGCGCCACCGCTTTATTAGTGCGGAGAAGATTTTAACCGAATCTGCCGGAAAGGGTTTGCATACGTTCCGTGACACTGCCGGTGATGTCGGTACTCAGATTACAATTTCCAGCGAGTCCAGCCGCAGTACCCCTGAGAATGTTGTAAAGGCCAGTATCAAGCGCCTTCAGGAGGCATTGCGGGTACTTGAAGAGTACGGGAAGACAGTATCGGTTGAGGCGGCTGCGGAATTTGAAAAAATACGTTATCAGTCATATGATCTGGAGAAGACAATGCTTTCATCTGACGGTCTGCGCAAACGCATTAAAGATGCGAAATTGTATGTAATAATCACTGCCGAACTTGCGTCGGCTCCGCCGCTGACGGTTGTGCGTGAGCTTATTAACGGAGGGGTTGATGTCATTCAGGTTCGCGAGAAGAACATGGAGGACGGCGCTTTCTACCAGCAGGCTCTGATGATGCGTCAGGTCTGTGGTGACAACGCGGTATTTCTGGTCAATGACCGTCCGCATATTGCCAAGCTTATCAAGGCTGACGGCGTGCATACCGGTCAGGGCGACCTGCCGGCAAATCTTGTGCGCAGGCTTATCGGGCATGACAAAATTCTTGGCAAGAGTACTTCCTCGCCTGAGTATGCCGAGGCGGCTCTGCGTGACGGCGTTGATTATATCGGGGTAGGGCCGGTATACCCGACCAATACCAAGCAGCACCGTGAGGCGGTTGGCCTTGAGTATGTCAAATGGGCCGCTAAGAATGCCAAGATGCCGTACTTCTGCATTGGTTCGGTTAACCGCGAGACTTTGCCTGGCATACTTGACGCCGGGGCGAGGGCTGTAGCGGTCTGCACGGCTATTATTGGTGCAAAGGATATCGCTGCCGAGGCGGCGTGGTATAAAGAGCAGCTGATGCAGGTTGCCGGTGAATAGCGTCTATATTTTTAGGGATAAAATATTCGGCTGATGGATTCAAATACTGATATTTTAAAGATGCTTGAGCAGGGCGGCAGCATTGTTTATGTGCTGATCGGTCTGTCGGTTATAGCATTGGCTTTTTTTATCTACTGTGTACTGGTGTTGCGGCGCAAATCATTATTTCCGATCTCGCTTGTCAAAATTGCCGAGGGGATACGCGATGAAAGCGAGTGCGCGCCGGCTGAGGATTTATGCCGCAAGACCGGCGGAGCGCTGGCTGAGGTCTTGCTGACAGTTCTGATGAGCCGCAAGCTTGGGCGTGAGGAAGCTGAAGCACTGGTTGAAGGGGCAGGGCGACGGGCTGCGCATTCTATCAGTCTCGGCGTTACCGCGCTTGAGGTTATCGCGTCAATCTCACCACTACTCGGCCTGCTTGGTACGGTTATGGGAATGTATGAAGTCTTTGGCCGTATCTCTCAGGTCGGTTCAAATGAAATCAACAGTCTGTCTGGTGGAATCGCCCAGGCGCTGGTTACGACGATTGTCGGCATGATTGTTGCGATCCCTTCGTATGTGGCTTACAGTTATTTTGCCCGCCGGGTTGATGACCGCGTGCTTGAGATGGAGCGTCTGGCGGTCGGCCTGATGCTGCGGGTGCGAAACTGATAATCGTTTTTTATTATCTTTTCTGAGGATATGGTTGTGCGCTTTGTCGGAAAAAATGGCAAGAGAAATTCGGTAATTAACGTTACACCACTGATTGATGTGATGTTTCTGCTGGTTATTTTTGTTCTGGTAACGGCAAAATTTGAGACTGACGGCGGGATTGCCGTTGACCTCCCTAAAGGCCAGAGCAAGGAAGCTCCCAAAAATGAGGTGCAGGTAATCAGTATTACTAAAAACGGCACAATCTACCTGCAGAAAGACCAGACAACACTAGATAAACTTCCCGCACAGATCAGGGATATGCGTAAACGTCTCAAAGATCCTGTAGTCGTTATTAATGCTGATAAGGACACCCCTTACAGCTATGTTGCGCGCGCGGCGGATATCATTAAAAACTCCGGCCAGAGTAAATTTAACCTCAAACTCAAACCTTGAATTAGTTGCGCAAATCCATACAATTAAAGTTGGCTGACTGGTAATGGTGCCGGGTGGCAGCATTTATGGCTGTATTCTCTGACAACTGGAGAAATTCATGATTATGTATCTTGTTCCGGCATTCTGGCCGTTGTCTGATCTTGGCGCAACAGAAATTGTTATCATTCTTATTGTTGCGGTTGTCCTCTTCGGCAGCCGTCTGCCTCAGCTTGGGCGATCCCTTGGCAAGGGATTGGTTTCTTTTCGCCGTGGTATAAATGAAATGAAAGACGAGATTGCTAACGCCGCCAATGAAGATGCTTCCGCTAAAGAAAAGTCTGCAAGCAATGCAGCCGTAAAAAAGGCGGCCGAGGATGTTTCTGTTTATGACGCTGCTGCTAAGGCTGACGCTGAAGATGAAGCGGATGTGAGCAAGACTGAAAAGTCCTGAGTAATTTGTAATTAATGATTTTATAACCAGCCTGTGGCTGAAAAAGATAAGATGGCAGAAGATATATTTGCAGGTTTAACACCGCAGCAGCTTGAAGCGGCTTCACATATCGACGGGCCGATGCTGGTTGTTGCCGGTGCGGGTTCGGGTAAGACCAGAGTTGTAACCAGACGTATCGCCTGGCTGATCTCGCAGGGCGTTCGTCCGCACCAGATTCTTGCCATGACCTTTACCAATAAGGCCGCCGGAGAGATGCAGCAACGCGTTGCCGAGCTTGTAGGGGAAGCGCCGCGCTGGGTTGGCACGTTCCACTCATTATGCGCCAGATTCTTGCGTTTTGACCTTGACCATCTCAATGAAGGTCGTGACGGCCGTTTTACCATTTATGATTCTGACGACCAGATCAGTCTGCTGAAACAGATCTGCAAAGACCGCAATATTGATGACAAGAAGTTCAAGCCTAAGACCCTCTCATCAATGATCTCGCAGGCAAAATCCAAGATGCAGTCGCCTGCCGACCTGCCGCAGGGGTCATGGTATGATGAGATCATCGCTAACGTCTACTCCTCTTACGAGCAGCGACTTAGGGCGGCCAATGCCCTTGATTTCGATGATCTTCTCCTGCTTACCGTGCGCCTGCTCGAGAAGGTTGAGCCGCTGCGCCTTGAGTATCAGCGGCGCTTTCGTTATCTGCTGATCGACGAATATCAGGATACCAACCATACGCAGTACCGGTTGATGAAGCTACTCTGTAATGAAAGTAACAATGTCCATGTCACCGGCGACCCCGACCAGAGTATTTATTCATGGCGCGGTGCGGATTACCGTAATATTATGGATTTCCAGACGGATTTTCCTGACGCGCGTGTTGTGCGCCTTGAGCGCAATTACCGCTCGACGCGGGCTATTCTTGATGTTGCCAACCATGTCATTCAGTTTAATTCTGATCGGATAGAAAAGAACCTTTATACCGAAGAAGACGGAGGCGATCCGGTGCGCACGGTTGTCTTGTCCCGTGACCGTGAAGAGGGTGAATGGATTGCGGAGAAAGCGTCGTCTCTGAAGAATGAAGAAGGATTTTCGTACTCGCAGATGGCAGTCTTTTACCGGACTAACGCCCAGTCGCGTGTGCTTGAAGAAGCGTTGATGGGGGCGGGGATTCCTTACCAGATTGTCGGCGGGCTGCGCTTTTATGAACGTAAAGAAATTAAAGACCTGCTTGCGCATCTGAAAATTCTTGTTAATTCACGTGATATTGTCGCGCTGCGTAGGATTGTCAACTGCCGACCGACCGGTGTTGGTGAGAAAACATTTGAGGCAATACTCACGCAGGCTAACGAGCTTGGCATACCCGCTTTTGAATTTGTCTCGCGCCCTGATTTTGTTCAGGTTTTTAACGGACGCAATTCGGCCAAGCTCCGGGATTTCTCGTATTGGTGCCAGAAACTGGCAGCAATTTCGCTTTCTCCGGTGCGTGAATGTGTGCGGGATATTCTCGAAAAATCCGGCCTTACGGAGCATATCAGCGCAAACACTAAAGACCCCGCCTGGGAGGATCGTCTGGAGAACCTTGCCGCGTTTCTCGGGCGTGCTACAGAGTTTTCTCAGGAACACCCTGAGGCTGATCTTGCGGAATTTCTTGAGGATGTGGCGCTGGTTGCTGATGTTGATACCTACGATCCCAATGCTGATAATCTTGTACTGATGACCTTGCATAGCGCCAAGGGCTTGGAGTTTCCGGTGGTGTTTCTTTCAGGGCTTGAGCAGGGGTTGTTGCCGCATGCAAATTCCGAAGGGAGTATCGACAAGGAAGAGGAGGAGCGCCGTCTTTTCTATGTCGGAATTACCCGGGCGGAGAAGAAATTATACCTCACCCGCGCCCAGAGCCGGATGCTCTTTGGCAAGTTCGAGTACACCTCGCCAAGTTCATTTATGCGTGATCTGCCGCAGGATAAGATTGAAGAGGTTATCACCTCAATGTCAGCCGGAGGGGATTTTGACCCCTTTGATGATGATTTTGACGACGACTTTGATGACCCTAACCCGTTTTTTGATGAGTTTGCCCCGACTCCGGCGCTTTCACGGAAAATCCCCCAAAGCTCCGCCGGATTGTCTTTTAAAACAGGCGACCATGTCAGGCATCCGAGCTTTGGCGCGGGAAAAATATTGTCATGCAGCAAGAATCAGGCGGTCGTCCAATTCTTCTCGGGAGGGACAAGGCTTCTCTCACTTTCATCAGCAAAGCTGGAAAAATGCTGAACTGTTAATCATGATACTTGCGGTGTTGAATAAAAAAACAGCCATGGTCGCTAAACCATGGCTGTTTGAATTTGGTATTGCTGAAGGCACTAGCACTGGCTCATCACTGAAACCACCTTGCCGATAATGATGTCACCTTTTTCAGGATTTATCAGAATCTTGCCCCGGCGGTTGATGCCATAAGCTGTTCCGCAGAAAAGACCGGTTTTTTCATCAATAGAGAGCATTCTGATGCGAACCCCCTTGTTCTTGATGAAGAGAACTACCGCCTTGCCCAGGCATTTTTCCGCTTCAGGTTCGCGGCGGTCAACGATAACCTGTGCGCCGTGCGGAATGTAAGGCTCAAGTGAAGCATCAGCCATGCGTGTTGCGAAATCAACACTGCCGCGCGGAATCCAGTCAACAGGAATCAGGACATGGTTTAGAACATCCTTCTTCTTGATGTCAGCTACATCCTTGCCAAGAGTCTTCGGCTTGACAAAAGGAACGGCCTTGTATGATGCTTCAGTAACATCGGTTTTTTTATCAGAAAGTATGGTAAAGGAAACAGCAAGCGGACCGGCTACAGGCATACCCCGTTGAGGGCTTTCTGACTTTCCATACTCTGCAGCGGATTCATTAATCATTGAATCATTGGTGTAGGTAGCATCTTTAATCAGTTTTGAGATTGAGATATCAAGCTCACGCTCAATAGCAGGGATAAGCGATAAGTTCTCAATAAAGGTCCTTCCCATCTCCCAGCTTTGGATAGTCTTCGGACTTACTCCCAGACGCACACCAAGAACTTGCCTTGAATACTTCTTGCTGTCTCTGGCTTCCCTTAGACGTTTGCCAAAATCTGCCTTAATATCATTTGTAAGACTCATTGTGTTTCCCTATATAAAAATAATATCGGTTGGCATTACAGATTTAATCTTATACATAAAACGTATCGACGTCAACTTTATTTTAAACTTTAAGCTAATAAAAAGTTAAAAAAAAATCAAATTAAATATAAACACTATTGACACTGTGGTGATTTGCGAAATAATTTACCTAATATACGAGAACTGGAGAGTAAAATGCCAAAAAATATTACACAGAAGATTTTCGAGTCACATCTGCGCGAGCAGCCGTTTGAAGGGACTTATGTCCTTGATCTTGATGTAGTTATGTGTCATGAGATTACTACGCCTGTCGCTATTGCGGATCTTGAATGGCGTGAAAAGGATCGTGTTTTTGATTCTACCAAAATAAAGGCGGTCATTGACCATGTCACTCCTTCAAAGGATGCCAAGACTGCTCTTCAGGCCAAAATTCTGCGAGACTGGGCGCGTCGCCATGATATTAAGGATTTTTTTGATATCGGCTCAAACGGTGTTTGTCATGCAATTTTTCCTGAGAAGGGATTTATTCGCCCTGGCTACACTGTCATCATGGGTGACAGTCACACCTGTACGCACGGTGCTTTTGGCGCATTTGCTGCGGGTGTTGGCACTACCGACCTTGAGGTTGGTATTCTTAAGGGTGTTTGTGCTTTCCGCCAGCCTAAAAGCATTAAGGTTGTGGTTAGTGGTGAGTTAGGGCAGGGCGTTTTTGCCAAAGACCTTATCCTTGAAGTTATCCGCCAGTTGACAGTTAATGGTGCGACTGACCATGTCATCGAGTTCCGCGGTTCATGTATTGAGGCTCTTTCCATGGAAGAGCGTATGACCGTCTGCAATATGGCAATTGAAGCCGGCGGCACCTGCGGAATCTGTTTGCCTGATGAAACGACGGTTGACTTTCTTTGGTCTTTCATTAAAGACGATTATAATAATGACCGTGATGCCGCGATTGCGGACTTCAAGAAATGGCACTCAGATCCTGATGCGGAATATACCAAAGTAATTGAGATTGATGCCGGCACGATTGAACCTGTTACTACTGTCGGGTATAAACCTGATGAAGTTAAGAAACTGCGTGAACTGGCTGGTTCAAAGATCGACCAGGTTTATATCGGAAGCTGTACAAATGGCCGCCTTTCTGATCTGCACGCTGCGGCAAAGGTTCTTATCGGTAATAAGCTTCATAAGAATGTTCGCGGTATTGTTTCCCCTGCAACGCCGAAGATCTTTGATGAGGCGCTTGAGGATGGAACACTGAAGATTTTTCGTGATGCGGGATTCTGCGTGACTAATCCGACTTGCGGTGCCTGCCTCGGCATGAGCAATGGTGTCCTTGCCAATGGCGAGGTTTGCGCCTCAACAACCAACCGTAATTTTGCCGGTCGTATGGGACCTGGCGGTATGGTTCATCTGATGAGCCCTGCTTCGGCTGCTGCCAGTGGTATCAAAGGCGAGCTCTGCGACCCACGCGATCTGGTTTGATTTTCAATATATACTTCTCGCGCATAAAGGGTTAATTTGTGCGCGAGTAAAAATATGTCGGTTGGGTAAAAAAAAAGTTAATATTTTGTTCTTTGCTGTTGACTTAATAGCGATTGATTCATATATTATTAAGCTCTGTAATAAATAAGACATGAGCTTTTTCTTAGAAAAAAGTGCTGCTGTAGCTCAGTAGGTAGAGCACTTCCTTGGTAAGGAAGAGGTCTCGAGTTCGAATCTCGACAGCAGCTCCAAATACACAGTATTTTCGCTTCGCCGCGTAGAATGTAAGTCATGGAAGCGGCGGGCTGATCTGGAAAGTTGAGCTTAATATATTAATATTTTGATATTAATTTTGGCTTTTCCGGTGGCCTGCTTATGGCTTGTATTCGGTTTATAAGTGTTGGCGCAGCGTTTTTTTTGTGAAATTTTACGTGTTTCTGATAGAAGTTGATAAAATATTCGGCAACACAGTTGTATAAGAAAATTATGGCGGCTTCTGGGCTGTGTTTTCCGGATGGTCCGGGACAGTATGTGTGGCCGCGATTTTCAGGTGATCTCTTAATACATATTAATAGGAATGACAGGAGAATCAAATGGCCAAGGAAACTTTCCAGCGCACCAAGCCGCACATCAATGTCGGCACTATCGGTCACGTTGACCACGGTAAGACTACTACTACCGCTGCTATCACTGCTGTTTCAGCTGAACTCTTCGGCGGCAAGAAGGTCGCTTATGA
>QKCJ01000018.1 GCA_003245715.1 bacterium | reverse complement strand
AATTTATTATTTATAATCAAAATCTTAAAAATTTTATCCGTCAATAAAACAAACTCGGCACAATCAACACATACTTGTTAACTGTGCGCCCTGAGGATTTTATCCGTCACTACAGTCCGGCGCCCCACAATCATCGCCTCTTTCATCTCACGCACAGCCGCAGGCAAACCAACCATAACCGCCCTGCTTATAATCGAATGCCCGATGTTAAGTTCTTCCATCTCGGCAATCGCCGCAACCGGCGCAACATTATGATAGTTAAGCCCATGCCCGCCATTAACCCGCAAACCAAATTCCCTTGCAAGCGTCGAAGCTTTCTGCAGCGCAGCCAGTTCTTCTTCAAGTTTATCCTCATCGGGCCAGGCGTTGGCGTATGTGCCGGTATGCAGCTCAATAAAGTCCGCCCCCGCCTCGGCACTGGCTTTGACCTGCTCAGCTTCCGGGTCGATAAAAAGGCTGACCCGGATTTTTTTCTGATTGAAAAGCGCAACCACTTCCTGCACCCGCTCAAGAGAACCCACAACATCAAGACCGCCCTCGGTAGTAACCTCCTCACGCTTCTCCGGCACCAGCGTAACCTGCTCCGGTTTTATCTCCAGCGCAATTTTAATAATCTCAGGCGCCATCCCCATTTCAAGGTTAAGCCGGGTCGTGACCGTCTCACGCAACATTCTGACATCACGATCCTGAATATGGCGGCGGTCTTCACGCAGATGAACAGTAATGCCGTCACCACCATTCTTCTCACAGATATAAGCAGCTTCAACCGGATCCGGCTCATAGGTTTTACGCGCCTGACGAATGGTTGCAACATGGTCTATATTAACACCTAGTTTTATCATTTTGCCTTCTATCCTTATATCCAGTTATTTTACAGACGCAGCATCTTTTGCCTTACGCACCGGCACCTGCCCCACCCCCGCCGCTGCCGCCTTTCCGGCCTGAGCAGCAGGCTGCGCAGCTTTAGGCGCCTGCGGAAATACCCAGCGCACCTCCTGCGGAACAACCGTAACCACTTTCAGACCATCAGGCACCCGCGTCCGGCAACGCATGACATACTCTCCCTGCACCGACGAGCCCATATCCTTGGTATCAATATAAACCGAAACCGCCCCCGGAGTCAGCGACTTGATTGCCTGCGCTCCACCCTCAAGGGTAACAGAGACCTGCGCCGGAATAAGCTTGCTTCCCGGCAGATTCTCCAGTGGGGTTGCCAGCAGGATACTGACGGGAATCTTCTCCAGAGTAATCTGCGCTTTTCTCTGGCTGATATTAACCTGCACAAATATTGATTCATCAGGAAATACAGTCGTACTTTTAAGCTTGAGCGGCTCAAGATCAACATAACTGCCAAAGGAAGCCGTATGATCCTTGAGATTGATCGGCACAGTCTTGACGACATCAGTCGGGCTGAACTCATCCTCGGCAGCGTAAACAGCAACAAACTCTGGCGAGAAATCATAACCGGTACGTTCATACTCTTTACTGGTCTCATTCTGAAACTGCACTTCAACCGGTATATACTTGCGCACCGGACGGATAAGATTTATCTTCACCGAGGGATCAGGAATATCAAGAACCGCAATATCACGTGGCAACCCACGCAGGTCTTCCCGCGTCAGCTCGATATGAATTTCCTGTGAATTAGCCGCGCCCGCAGGGATCTCCAGCGACCGGTAAAAGCGGACCTCATCAGACGTGAGCGCACCCATAATTGTCCGCGGACCACGCAGCAGAACCCGCACCGTGTTACGCATCTGCCCGGTAGTACGCCAACCCGCAGGGACAGCAACCTCAAGGCGGGCAGTCATTATACGTTCCTCAGTCCGCCGCGAATCAACATACACCCAGATCATGATTCCGGTCAGCACCGAAAGCGTCAACGTGACAATATCATTTATCGCAAGCTTCTGACCGGGGAAAAACCATCTCTTCAACCTATTCATGTCCGCCCCCTTCCTGCGCGCCGTGCTCATGGCATTCACGCTCCAGAAATTCAAGCAAACCCTCAAAGTCAAGGTCGCGGTAAATCGCCCCGCCCATGGCAACAGAAACCGCCCCCGTCTCTTCCGAGACAATAACCACAACCGAGTCCGCCTCTTCAGACAAACCGATCGCCGCGCGGTGACGCGTACCCATCCCGCGGCAAATCTCAACATTTTCAGAGAGCGGCAGCAGGCAATTAGCCGCGACAATCCGACCCTGCCGGATAATAACCGCGCCGTCATGCAGAGGAGTGTTTCTTGTAAAAATCGTCGTCAACAGACGCGCCTTGACCAGTGCGTCAATAGTTATGCCGCTGTCGATGTAATTACCGATCTGGGTCTTGCGCTCAATAACAATAAGCGCGCCAACCTCGTCATTCTTGCTGATCTGGAAAGCGGCATTGGCAATTTCACGTTCATTGTCCTTTTCCTTGACACCGGCAAAGCTTGAAGCGGTCTCGCCAATCCTGATAAGCAACCGCCTGATCTCAGGCTGAAAGACCACAACCACCCCAAAGATCGAAACACCAACCAGGTTTTCAAGAATCCAGCGCAGGTTCTCAAGGTGAATCAGTTTGGCCAGAAAAAGAATCATGATAAAGAACATCACAAAGACAATCAGCGCGCCACGGGCAACACCCGCCCCGCGCGTTCCGCGCATCGCCCGGAATGCAGTAAAGGTCAACCCAATAATAATCAGGATTTCAATGACCGCCCCGATCACACCAGACGGGCCGCTACCTATACCGGAAAAGAATGAATCCATTTAGTTCCTCTGACCAATTATTTTACCTCCCCGCCATCAGCAGAGAAGCGCTTCCCGCATCTTCACCGCACGGACCGTCTCAAGCACGTCATGCACCCGCAGAATCGCCGCACCACGCTCCGCAGCCAGCACCGCCATCGACAGACTCGCCTCCAACCGCTGGTCAACCTCAAGCCCCAGCGCCTGACCAATCATCGACTTGCGACTAACCCCCACCAACACCGGATAACCAGCGTCTGCAAATTTCTGCAAGCCAGCAAACATCTCCCGGTTATGATTAAAGGTCTTACCAAAACCAAAGCCAGGATCAAAAATTATATTCCCCCGAAACACACCGCGGCTCTCTGCATACTCCGCGCGCTCACAGAGAAAACCCAGCACCTCAGAAACAACATCACCATACTGCGGGTCTTTCTGCATATCACGCGGCATCCCCTGCATATGCATAAGAATAACCGGCGCCTTATACTTCACCGCCACCGCCGCCATATCACCCGTACCACGCAGAGCCGTTATATCATTAATAATATCCGCGCCAGCCTCAAGCCCAGCCTCAGCAACAGCAGCCTTATTGGTATCAAGGCTTATAGCGACATTACTCTCCCTGCGCAGAGCCTCAACAACCGGCACAACCCGCTCAAGTTCTTCCGCAAGCGAAACAAATTCCGCCCCCGGCCTTGTACTCTCACCACCAACGTCAATTATCGTCGCCCCATTTTCAACCATCTCAAGCGCAATAGCAACACGCTCTGAAACACCAAGCTTTGCGCCATCAGAAAAAGAATCAGGCGTACAGTTGAGAATCCCCATCACTACCGGACGCCCCGCAACCAGCGAAGAAACAGAGAACCTCTGCTCAGACATCAAGGACTCCCCGTCTACTTATCTTCGCCGTCAGCTTCAACATCCACCCCGTCATCCTGCGCCGCATCATACTCTTCAGTTCCCTTTTCAAGGTTTTTCATCTCAGCTTCACCAACGGCAGGTTTTCTTTCCCCAACCTCTGGTTTACTGTCAGTAACCCCGGAAGCAGCTACAGATTCAGCCAAACCAGCCTCAGACTTTTTCGCTCCCGCTTCATTCTCACGGTCAAGCTTGTCCTGCTGTTTCTTGGCTTCCTTGGCAGCACGGCCCGTCCGCAATGAATCAAGGCTGCGTGTTTCAAGAACAGTATCAAACTCCTCGCGCGACAATACCTCAAACTCCATCAGCGCCTCAACAACAAATTTGACATCCTCTTCATGTTCAGCCAGCAGCTTTCTCGCTTCAGCATAGCAGCCGTCAATAAACTCGCGAACTTCCTGATCAATCAGCTCAGCCGTAGCTTCAGAGAATTCACGCCCCTCAAAGAAATTATCCGACGGAGTAATAAAGCGCTCAGAGTAATTCACCATTCCCAGCTTCTCAGACATACCCCATTCGCAGATCATTGACTTGACGTATGAAGTAGCCTGCATGATATCATTTGATGCGCCGTTTGAGACATCATCAAGGAACAGTTCCTCAGCAGCCCGACCGCCAAGGCGGACAATAACCTCGCCATGAATCTTGCGCTTGGTCATGTTATATTCATCACGCTCTGGAAGCTGCATGGTTACACCCAAAGCACGGCCGCGTGGGATAATGCTTACCTTGTGCAACGGAGTAACATGCGGCAGATATTTCATAAGAAGAGCATGACCCGCTTCATGGATCGCAGTCGAGTAACGGTCCTCGTCACGCATAACCCGCGTCTTCTTCTCCTTGCCCCAGCGCACCTTGTCACGCGCTTCCTCAAAGCAAGGCATATCAACCGAGTCTTTATCTTCAAACGCCGCAATCAACGCCGCTTCATTTACAATATTCTCAAGCTCCGCGCCACTGAAAGTAGGAGTACCGCGGGCTACGACGGAAAGATCAACATCCTCGGCAAGTTTTACATTCTTGACATGAACCTTCAGAATCGCTTCACGGCCGTTGATATCAGGAAGGTCAACATTGATGCGGCGGTCAAAACGCCCCGGGCGCAGAAGCGCCGGGTCAAGAACGTCCGCCCGGTTAGTCGCCGCCATCACGATAACCTTGTCATCAGAGGTAAAGCCGTCCATCTCAACAAGGATCGCATTAAGGGTCTGCGCCGCTTCCTGACCTGAGCCCATATGCTCATTGCCACGCTTGCGGCCAACCGCGTCAATCTCATCAAGAAAGATTATACAAGGGCTGTCAGCCTTGGCCTGTTCAAACAAATCACGCACACGACTCGCACCGACACCAACAAACATTTCAACAAAGTCTGAACCGCTGATCGAAAAGAACGGAACATCCGCTTCACCGGCAATCGCCTTGGCAAGAAGTGTCTTACCCGTTCCGGGAGGGCCCACCAGCAGCACACCATGCGGCAGACGACCGCCAAGACGCTCAACACGCTCAGGATTACGCAGATATTCAACAATCTCCCTGACCTCTTCACGGGCTTCATCAATACCCGCAACATCCTCAAAGGTCTTGCGGTTTTTATCCTTCTCAATACGCACCGCCCGGCTTTTACCGAAGGTAAACGGATTACCCCCCGAACCACGCATCTGGCGGTTAAGGAATAAAAAGAAGATAAGTCCGATCAGAAGAAACGGCAGCAGATAACCGATCATCTCCCAGAACAAACTCGGAGACACATACTCAACCTTGACCCCGTTCTTCTCAAGCCATTCATTAAACTGCAGGTTGACCGTATCAGCCGGAGGCCCCTGCACAACAAACTTTGTCGGCTCAGTCTCAAGCTTGCCCGATACCGAATAATCACCACTGATCTCGCCGGTCTTGTTGGCAATGTTGACCTTCACGATTTTAGAAGTGTCAGCCTTGCCCTCAACCTGACGGATAAATTCGTCATAACTGATCTTGGCAACATTGCCGCCAAGTGAACCAATACTGCCAAAAGCAAGAAATACCGCCAGCGCCAAGAGAACCGCAACCCACACCAGCATCTGCCGCGCCGGGCCGCCTCCACCCTGCTTGGATGGCTTGGCATTAAAATTGTCGTCACCTTTATCCATATCTACCTTTTCGCAATCAAAAGTAAGAATTCACCACATTATCAGATATCCCGAAAATCAGGATAACACTTATAATTACAGTCTATTATAGGGTATTCAAACTCGAAAGAAAGACAAGTGTAAAAATATGCTAAATATTACTCAAGCCATAACATATGCCGCCGAATATACTTATGTAATGGAAATGAATAGTGCAAAAATATAGCCCGAATGTAAATTTTATTGACACTTACAAGGCGTAAAATGTTAGCAACGGGTATATCTAAAACTCCGTTTTAGGGTGGTATTATTGACGGGGATTATTTTACACGATGGGGATAGGCTCCCATCGTGTATTTTTATTGAACATAAGTTTGAGCCGGCGTACCGCGAAATCGACAATATATGCTTACACTTTCAAGCGTTTTTTATTTTGTCTGGCCATTTCATCAGGCAATGTGTCAAGGAAATTTTCAATTTTGCTACAGGGATAACTGACGCATTCGCCACAATTATCCACATCTTTCAGATGAGCGCAGACGCGCATATCGCAGCTCTTGCAATGCCCGATCTTGGCACCCTCTTTCATGCAACCTGAACAATTGATATCTTCCGCCAGAAACGGATAATCATACATAAGCTGCCACTGCGCCGCTGTCTCCTGTCGGAGTTTCCGGTCATCAGTACAATATGCGATATAAGCCGGACATTCCGCACAATCAAGCCCGCACGCGCCAACATTAGTTCCACCTTCCATTTTCCCCTCCTCTGCCAAGGATTAATATTACTTGCTACATTATACTCCTAAAATCTCATAAATCATCTTTATATCAATATTTTTCCTGACAATCTCTGCCAGTTTATCCAGCGCCGGTTCAAAACTGTATTCCGCAACAACCCTGCCAAGTGGCTGCAGACCCTTTTTTACCCGCAGTGAATCAATAAAACTCCGACGGTAATCATCAGCAGAGAAAACCCCGTGCAGATAAGTCGCAAATATCCGCTCATCACCAATACCAAGAACCTCACCGGAATCAGTGACAAATAATTCCCTCTGCCCTGTAAAGTCAGTCCTGCCATTGTGCATCTCAAAACCAGCCACAGCCTTGCCGGTTAATTTATGGACGGCTGTTTTACGAACCAGGATTTTCGGCTCTTCAAAAACGGTACTAGTATTAAAGAGACCCAAACCCTTACCACTGCCACCGCCTTCAATATTGTGCGGATCGGCAATATTTTCACCCATAAGCTGCAGACCGCCGCAGATTCCCGCAACCGAGCCGCCGTCTTCAGCATATTCCCGAATACGTTCATACAAACCACTCTCACGCAAAAAGGCCAGGTCGCCCAGAACATTCTTGGAGCCAGCCAGAATAACCGCGTCAGGCCGGCCGAACTCGCCAGAGCAGTAAACCAGGCGCAAACGCACATCCGGCTCGTTAAGAAAGGGGTCAAGATCCGTGTAATTTGCCAACGCCGGAATACAGATAACCGCAATATCAAGCGAGTCTTTATCCTTGCCCCCCCGCGGAGAAAAATGCTCACGGAATGACACTGAATCCTCTTCAGGCAAATTTATATTTTTAATATAAGGCACAACCCCCAGAACGTCCTTGCCGGTAAACTCCTTCACATACTCATGCGCCGCAGCAAGCAACGACTCGTCACCCCGGAAACGATTAACCAGAAAACCTTTTATCAGTTCACGCTCACGCGGCTGCATTGTTTCGTAACTGCCGATGAATGACGCATACACCCCGCCCCGGTCAATGTCGCCAATAAGCAGCGCACCTGCGCCAGCATACTCAGCCATGCGGAGATTGACAATATCATGCGACTTGAGATTTATCTCGGCCGGACTGCCCGCCCCTTCAAGGATAACTGCGTCATACTCCGCAGCGAGCGAATCGTAAGAATCCTTGACCACCGCAAAAGCTTTTTCTTTATAGGCAACATACTCGTTGACCTTCATATTGCCGACAACTTCGCCATTAACGACAACCTGCGAGCCGACATCACTGCACGGCTTGAGCAGAACAGGATTCATCCGGACATCGGCAACAACCCCTGCCGCTTGCGCCTGCAGGGCCTGCGCGTTACCGATCTCGCCCCCTCCCGGGCAAACATAAGAATTAAGCGCCATATTCTGCGCCTTAAACGGAGCAACCTTAATTCCATCCTGCTTTAATATCCTGCACAATGCCGCAGTCAGTACACTCTTGCCCGCATTCGAGCAAGTGCCAAGCAGCATCAGCGCCGGAGTTTTTTTCTTTTGCACGTTCTTTTTAAGAGACGCCGGATTAAGTATCTCCTCAAAAGCAGCAAGCAGTTTATTATTGTCCTCATCACAACGGACAGCCATCCGCAGCCACTCTCCACTCAAGCCGGAAAAGTCTCCACACGCACGCACCGCAAGCCCCTTCTCAAGCAACCTGTCGCGCAACTGACCTGCAGAAAATTTATCCGTGACAAGCTCACAGAAAATAAAATTCGCCGCAGACTTATTCGGGCGCAAACCATCAATTGACGCCAGACCATCATAAAACCGCTGATAAATGTCAGCCGTCTGAGTTTGCGTATATTCAGCAAACTCAATATCGCGCAATGCCCGAGTACCGACATACTGTGAAAGCGTCCCGACATTCCATGGCGGAAGGTAATTTTTAATTTTATAAAACAACTCACCGCAGCCAAAACTCAAACCCAGACGCAGCCCCGGCATCGAATAAAACTTTGTCATCGACCAGAGAACAATCACATTCTCCGGCATCTCTCCAACCCAGCCCCGTCCTGCATAATCCACCCCGTGCAGAAAATCCCAGTACGCCGCGTCAGCAACAACTAATGAATCAGGACACAACCCAGCAAGCTCTTTGAAGTAGGCAGGAGCAACCGAGATCCCGCATGGATTAAGCGGAGAGCAGATAAAAACCACCGAACCCGGCTCAACCATCGCAGCCAGTTTCGCCGGCTCAGGATAAGCAAACCCGCCCCGGCCGTCAGACAATCCGAACTCAACCACCTCAACCCCCGCATTCCTGCACGCCCGCTGATAATCAATATAAGCCGGCGCAGGCAGATAGGCTTTTTTGAATTCACCTATGCGCGGCAGGGCAAAAAGAACCTCGCTTGTACCGTTACAGGTAATAACATTCCCCGCATCAACATTAAAAGCCTCAACCACCGCCTCAATCAGATCCCGGCACTCAACATCAGGATAAAATGAAGCTTCGTCAAGAGCACGCGAGACCTCCCGCCGCAACCACTCCGGAGCGCCAACCGGATTAATGCTTGCGCTGAAATCAATTATCTTCTGCACACCTGATTTTTCCCGCAATGCGCGAATATTACCGCCATGAGTCATCTAATACCTGCCTTCATTTCCATTCATTCGTTTTTATTTGGTTATTATGACATAAGGGGTGCTTCCAAGAAACACCCCCGTAATTACCTGAAAAATCACAAAGCGCCATTAAGCATAAAGGACAGAAATCACCTATCGCGCTTGTAACCAAGCTCCAGAGCCTTGGCGCTGTACTCCGCAGCCTTGCCCTCATCCTTCTGCACACCAAGCCCTTCTTTATACATCAGCGCAACCCTGACAAAAGCACGCGGCACATTTCTCTCAGTAGCCTTGAGATACCATTCAAAAGCCTTCTGGTTGTCAACCGTGATACCCCAGCCGTTCTGATAAACAAGGCCAAGATTAAGCATCGCATTACCGTAATTAAGCGCCGCCGCACTCTTATACCACTCAAGCGCTTTTGAAGGGTCTTTGCTTACCCCGCGCCCAAAACCGTAACAAACCCCAAGACTGTTCATCGCCGCAGCACTTCCACCCTGCGCAGCCTTGAGATAATAATCAACCGCCGTCTGCAGATCCTTCTTGCCATAATAATAGACATTTGCGATATTATTCCAGGCATACGCCTGCTGGTCACCACCAAGTGAAGTCATTTTCAGCGCTTTGTTATAATCCGCCAGAGAAAGCTCAAACTGTCCAAGCGCCGCGTAAGTATCACCGCGGTTAATCAGGAGCTGCGGGTTCTCACGGTCAAGGTCAATACCGCTTGCATAAGCCTGAAGCGCGGCTTTGAGCTTGCCTTGTGCGCGCAGACGGTTTCCGTCATTAAGCAGCAGATCAGCCTGTTTTTTCATCTCCTGACGGGGATCAACCTCAGCATGGTCATCCGGATGATCGGGAACCTTGATCTCCGCAGCCTTGGGCTTATTGGCCTTAGCTTCATTACTCAGGGCAAGCGCTTCAGCGTTATTCTCAAAACCTTTAACCTTGAGCGCTTCATTTAAAATGGCCTCGGCAACTTCAAACTGCCCCAACTCATACTGCCGGCGCGCCTCACGCATCAGCGCCGCAAATTCAGCCTTATGCTTGAGCGCCGCAATATCATCCGCATCCGTAATAAAACCTTCAGTCAGATCTAGA
The DNA here is from genome assembly GCA_003245715.1 of bacterium. Taxonomy (GTDB): domain Bacteria; phylum Planctomycetota; class SZUA-567; order SZUA-567; family SZUA-567; genus SZUA-421. The sequence continues at coordinate 186,159 of QKCJ01000018.1, read as the reverse complement.
TTCTCAGAACCAGGGCTACTCTTCACTTTAGGGGCAACTGTAGCAACCGGAGGAAGCACGTCTGTGTCCTTTCCCTGCGCCTCAAGTGCTTTAGTAAGCCCGTTTCTTGCCTTGGCATCATTTGAAAATACCGCCATCTGCAGGACAATGCGGTACAGTTCCTCAGCCTTGATCCAGTTCTTGTCAAGCAAGGCCGCATCTGCCTGCTGCATCAGAGCCAGATACTGCGCACGCTGCTCAGGGCTGACCTCCAGTGCAGGAGTGGTGGCAATGTCAGCAGAAACACCCGCCCCCTCAAGCCCTTCAAGTAATTTTTTCGTCTCCGCATCATCCTCATACCCCGGCAATTTGAAGACCAGAAGGAAAGCTTTTTGAGCTTTGGCCTTATCACCATTCTTGACGTGGACCTTACCGGTAAGAATCAACTGCTCATACGCAGCCTTATGCTTCTGACGTTTCATGGCGATAGCTTCAGGCGTGCTCTCTATCTGCATACGTCCGATACGCGCGGTGTTTTTCAGAAGAAGCGCCGCCTTGTCCCCCTCAAAGCCTTTCATTGAAAGGACAATGTCAGCCATCTGCTCAGCCGCCTGATATTTCTGCTGGGCCAAAAATTCCTGCGCCTGTTTCATCGCTGTCTGATAACTGGCCATGTCGCGGGTATCGCCGGTCTTGATCGGCGCAGCTTCCGGCTCTTTGATCTGTCCGACCGCGGAAGATTTGTCGGCAACACTTATTCCGATATCCGCAATCAGGATCGTATCAGAACCGGCAACTTTCTTGGCGTCCTGGAACAAATACAACGCCTGCGGCCACTGCCCTTCACGCAAATATCCCGAAGCCCGGTCAAGAACCGCCTCATAATCACTGGTCCGCGCCCCGGCATCACTCTTGCTCTTCTTGGCCGCCTCAAGGCCAGACCTTGCCGCACCGTCATCCAGCTTGCCAGGCAAAGCCAGTGCAAGGGCGTAAGCCTGCTGGGCGAGTCCGAAATTCTTGCCGCGCACCAACCGTCCGGCCTCGGCAAGAAGCTTGTCATACTCAGCCTTGAATTCATCATCAGCCAATCCGGCAACCGTTACTTTAGGAGCGCTGCTGATAAGCGGTTTCACCGCAACCGTCTCTTTAACATCAGGCGCTTTGGGGAGGTTACTCAGATCAGGCGCCTTCGTTTGTGCCTCAACCGCAACCACCTCATCTGATCTGGAAACCCTGTCCGCCTCAGCCTGCTGGGCTTTATTAACCTCGGTGACCACCAGTTCAACATGATTCCCCAGTGATTTCCTGCCGGCTGTTGCCTGCTCAACAACAACCGCAGCCTCCTTGTCATTGGTATGCCCGTCAAGGAAATCCGCCAGCCCCGCAATCCGCGCCGCGGAAGCATACTTCTTTGCATACAGTAATTTTTTAGCTTCTGCAATAATCGCCCCATACTGCTCGGAGATTTCTTTCTCGCTTATCAGAGGGAAGGATTTCTCAATATCGGCAAAGACAATTTTAACCCCGGCAGGGCCTGCCAGTTCATAAGAATTATCACGGTCAGTCCGGCCGCTATTCTTTGCTGCATACTGCTGGGCTTTGGCCGTGTCACGCTCGACCCCGCGCCCGCGGCTGTACATCTCAGCCAACCGGCCATTAGCCCGCGGCATTCCCGCTTTAGCCGCCTGCTCAAAATATTCAAGAGCCTTGTTATAGTCACGCCCACCGGCACGCCCTTCAAAGTATAGCAAGCCAAGGTTAAACATCGCCGCCGGCAAACCGGACTTGGCCGCCTGCTCAAACATCTCGCGCGCCTTGGCGTAATCACGGTTAATCCCCTTGCCGGATTCATACGCGACACCAAGGTTATTCACCGCAGCAGCCGAACCGCCATTAGCCGCAAGCTTGAACAGCTCAACCGCTCTGTTATTATCCGCACGGACACCGCGTTTGCCGCCGCCCCACATGCTCGAACTGAAATAGAGCCATCCCAGACCAGACTCGGCCCAGGCCTTGCGCTCAGGCGCAACCGGCGCAGCAAGAACCGTCGTCAGCGCCTCCTCCACTTCAGCAAATTTATTCATCGCCGCATAGACACTGATCTCACCCGCCTGCGCCTGCACATTCTCAGGATTCTTGGCCAGAACCAGCTTGAAATTCTCAAGCGCTTTTTCATACTCGCCAGCATCAAGATAAGCCTGCCCCCGGCGGATATACCCCTCCGGCCGGCCCGGCGCACTGACTATCGCCCGGCCGTATTCAAGCGCTGCCTTGTCAAAATCAGCCGCGCGGTAAAGCGCGTCACCGGCCTTGATGTGGTTTACATACTCGTTACGCTTATTGCCACCACGCTGCATAATCTCAGCAAGCATTATCCCCTGCCGGGCAATCTCGCCTTTTTCAAAACCTTTTATCTTCAGACAATCACGAAAGGTCGTCTCGGCTTTCTTGAACTCTTCAGACTTGAGCTGAGAGAAACCTTCGCGGAGCATACTGTCATACCGGAGAAGATTCTTCTCTGTCACACTCGCGGCAATAGACCGTTGCCGGCCATCCTCGGCAATGGTGCTGGCGGCATAACCTTCGATCTTCAAAGCTCTGGCAAAAACCGCTTCCGCGTCAGTATATTTACCCGCAGCAAGCAAAGCCTCGCCGATTTTAATCTGCCCTTCAAATTCAAGCTTGCGCCTGGCTTCAAGTTTCTCAGCCTCACGCTCTTTTTCCTGCGCCGCTATCGACTTAAGCTCAAAGAGCGCGGCCTTCGCGGCTTCATCTTCCTTATAACCCTCTATACTAAGTGCCAGATTGTATGCAGCCGCAGCCTCTTCCCAGCGCTTCTGTTCGCGCTTCCTCGCCGCTTCTGCCATCGCCGCCTCATACTGGCTCTTGCGCTGAAACTCCTCCTGCTGTTTCTTTAACGCCTCTGCTTTCTCCTGTTCAAGGGCAGCACGGGCTTTTTTCTGACCATCCACCGCACGCTGACTGTTCTCATGACCCTTGATACTCATCGCCCAGGAAAATGAAACATCCGCCTGCTGAAGTTTACCTTCAGCCAGCTCACGCTCAGCCTTGGTGATAGCCTGCGCGAATTTCTCGTCACGGACCTTTTTAAGAATTGCAAGTGCGTCCTGATCGGCAGAATTATCCGGAAGATTCAGAACCTCAAGAACCGAAGCCTCCGCCGCTTCAAGATCGCGGACCTTCAGCATCCGCTGAGCCAGTGCCAATGCCGCTTCACGTTTCTGCACGTTCTCATTTGCCGCTAGCTTCTCTTTAGCCTGCGCCAACAACGCGGTCGCTTCAGTGGAATTATTTTTCGCTACGGCTATTTCAAGATCGTTGACCGCCTGCTGATAATCGCCGGCAGCAAGTGCCTGCCTGCCAGAGGCGAGCAATGCTTTATAGCTTACTGAAGCAAGGGCTTGGGACTGAACCGGTTTTTCCACTTGTGGCTGAGTTTTTCTCTCATCAGGCTGCGCCGCTACTGCAGAAGATTCCACCTGCGGCGGCGTGACCTTGCTGCCAGCATCCGTAGCATCTGACTTCGTCTCAACGCTGGTATTATTCTGCGCGACAGCCGCACCGACCTCATCATCACCACCGAGAAAATAATAACCAAGGGCAATACCCGCGACAATTACCAGCGCCGCCACGCCCGCCATAATCAGATTGGAATTCCCACTCTTTTCGATGCCTGCAGTCATACTGCCGACATCCGGCAACTGCGGCTCATTAAAGAGCGGTTGCTGCATCTCGGAACTAACAGCCTGAGCCGGAGCAACAGATGCAACCACCTCGCCAGATACCTGCGGCGCAGCAGCTACGGCAACCGGTTCTGAAACAACACCTTCACGCTCCCCAGCCGCAGCAACTTCAGCCGGAGATGCCGTCGGTTCAGCTGATTCTTTATTCTCGATCGCTTCGTCAGCCGCAGCCGCCAGAGCCGAAAGAGCTTCTTTAACTTTTTCAGGATCGGTGATTTTCTTCTCTGCAGCCGGAGGAAGGTCTGAATCATCATCAGTGTTTTTCAGACGCTTGAGCGCCTCAGGCTCCTGACCGTTTATGCAGGACTCAATATCAGCCAGCATCGCCCCGACTGTCGCGTACCGGTCGCCGCGCGCGTCCATTGTCGCCATTCTGATAACCGCCGCAACACCCTCCGGCAGCACAGACATCTCCTGATCGGTAAACGGCGCAACCCCTTCCTGCATCTGCTCAAGCACAGTAAAGAGCGTCCCCGCATCACGCCAAGGTTTCACCCCGCAGAAGAGATAATATAAAAGCGCACCGAATGAATAAATATCAGAAGACAAGTCCGGCTCAGAACCGGAAAGCACCTCAGGCGCCGCAAAAGCAAAAAGGCTCTTCATCTCTGCCCCGCCGCCATTCTCAAGCGCCGCGTCAAGGACCGGCACCAGCGCCCATGAACAGACACTCGCATTATGGTCAAAACCGGAAAACGCCACCATCTCAGGGCGCAGCGCACCATGCGGAATCTCTGAAGTATGCAAAAACTTCAGCGCTCGTCCTATGTCATGCGCAATATTGAGCTTTACGTCATTTTTAAAGGAAACAATCCCGTCCCAGTCCGCCATGGTGTTAACGATCTCCGCCACAACATACGGACGCCCGTTATCAAGGCCGGAATCAAAGACGGTCTGAATGTTTTTTCCCACAAGATACTGCATCCGGGCATGATAGCGCTCAAAGAAAACCTTGTCGGCAATACTGCCGCCGCGCACCAGCAGTAACTCGCTCTGAGGCAAGACAATCTGCTGCGACTCAAGAATTGTCCGGATGGTCTCATTATCAAGCTGCTTCTGGGCGATCTTCTCGGCAAAACGCACCGCCGTCTCAGCCCGTCGCTGGAGGTCATCGTCATTGACCTGCGCATAAGCATAAAGCTGCCCGTAATCGAATTTGTCCAGTTCAGCCCTTACCGCCGACACTTCCGCCAGCACATCAGAACTGATATTTGTTTCAATACTGTAAATCTCCTCAATCCGTGGATCGGCAGACATGCATTTCTCCCCTTACATCTATCTGTATTTTATGAATATTTCTATTACTGTGTCAGGATTCTGTTACCATCACTCGCCAAACACCAACAACCGCAGGCAAAAAACAGATCCCGTACAGCATCTTCACCCATTCTCCAATTATAGCTATTTCCGATAATTATCAACACTTTATCTCGTAATTACCAATGATTTTATTGCGTGCGGACAACCGGGGTTCAAAATACGGGAAACCGATCATTATTTTACACAAAATCAACGTTAATTTATAGCTCTTTATCAGCTAAAACAATAACCACGGGAATTAAATTTCAGAAAATCAGAAAAAATGACGATAAATCTCAGGTTTCCTGAAAGGAAGCACCAAAAAACAGTAATTGTAGTACATAACGTCCGATATTACGGGTTTATCAACTTCAATGACTGATAATGTTTTAAACGGGGAAGAAAAGTGAGTTATAATCCATATTACAAAGAAGCGTCTTCAAGTTGTCCGGCTGATTGCCCCGGCAGGCGCAGTCCGTGGCGTGCGGCAGGCGGGTTTAGCGGCGGGGGCACGGATGATTTCTCCTGCCCTCTTGGCGTACCTTTCTGCGGCGCATGGAATGCCGAGGAGATATTCTTCAAATCCGAGAAGGCCGGAAATAATAAAACCCTCAAGAAGATTTCAGACGACGAAGCAGCAGCATAACTCCAGTCCTAACCTGATTATAACTTTAATATAAAAGCAAAATGTCCGATAATAACCCGCTTGCCAGAGAGGTTGGCGGGTTATTTCATGATCTGACAGAGAGCAGAAACCTTCGCCGCAACTATGCTGATTTTCACGTTTTACCCACAAAGCCAAAAGCACACTTGTATTACATTAGTAATTATATAAAATCTTTACTCTTGTAAATTGATAACTCGGAGCAGTTAATTGACAGAAAACAACAGCAACAACATAGACAACACAACGGACACAAAAAACCAATCCACCTCAGCCGGTAAACTGACCTGGAGTGAAGCCTTTATGGCCAGCCCCGGCCCCAAAACCTGGCTGGCGGCGATCCTTTTGTTTGTCAAGGGATTGTGCATGGGGGTTGCAGACATCATCCCCGGGGTATCTGGTGGCACAATTGCTTTTATAACCGGAATTTATGAAAACCTGATCAAGGCTATCGCCTCGTTTGACTGGCAGTTTATCAAGGACCTGTTATGCCTGCGCTGGCGGGTTGGACTGAGCCGGGTTCATCTGCGCTTTATCGTCCTGACTTTCTCGGGTGTAAGTATTGCCATCTTCAGCTCTGCGAGCATGATGCATTATCTTATGGACAATTTTCCGGTTCTGACCTGGTCGGCCTTTTTCGGGCTGATTGCTGGCTCGATTGTCGTAGTCTACTGGGAAGTCAAAAAGTGGACTGTTCTGCGAGTAATACTTTTAATTATCGGTGCGATTGCCGCGTGGCTGATCTGCGGGCTCATCCCGGTACAGACCCCGACTGATTTGTGGTTTATCTTTGTCTGCGGCGTCATCGGCATCTGCGCGATGATTCTGCCGGGGCTCAGCGGCTCATTCCTCCTGCTGATTCTTGGCAAGTATTACTACATCACCGGCGCGCTCAAGCTGGTGATCGCCTCCGCCAAGTCCGCCCTTCACTTTGAATTTGCCGAGGCTTACCGCCTGCTTGCCGATACTGGCGCATTCTGGGCTCTGGTCTTCTTCCAACTGGGGCAGCTTTCAGGTATTGTCGGTTTCTCAAGATTCCTCAAATGGCTGCTGGCAAAATGCCATGAAGGAACGATGTGTGTTCTGGCGGGGCTGATGATCGGTGCGATGCGTAAGATCTGGCCTTGGAAACACGCCCTTGAGCAGACAATGCAGAAGGTTGAAGAAGTGAAAACTGTCGACGGTGTAGAAAAAACAGAGCTGGTTGATAAAATCAAGACACTGGCAGACCAGATTGTCCTGCCTTGGGATTACGGCAAGGAATTCACCGTTAAGGTTCATCAGATTAAAGACGGCATTGATACTGCAATTGTCGAAAAGACTGTTTCAGGACTTAATCCGCATATCGGAACAGCCATCGCTATCATGGTTGTCAGCTTCATTATTATCATGGTTCTTGAACGTCTGGCCAACAAACCTGAAGAAGAGAAAACTGTCGCTTAATTTTTTTTAAAAAGAGAGCTAGAGCAAAATAAAATTATGGAAAAGCAACTATTCAAAAAAGATGTTCTTTCAATCCTGATCCCGGTTTATAACGAACGCGCCTTTCTGCGCCGCTCGGTTGAAAAGGTCATGTCAGTTGAACTGCCGCGCAATCTGCAGAAAGAGATCATCATGGTCGACGACTGCTCAAACGATGGTACAGACAAGGTGATCGCCGAGCTTGCCGCAAAATTCGACTGCATCAAGGTCTTCAGGCAGGAATACAATCAGGGCAAAGGCGCAGCGATTACCCGGGCAATCAAGGAGATGTCAGGCGAGTACGCAATTGTTCAAGACGCCGACCTTGAGTATGACCCCAATGAATATCCGATTGTCTTAAAGCCGCTCTTGGACGGCCATGCCGATGTTGTCTACGGCTCACGCTTTGCAATGCGCGAGATGCGACGGGTTGTTTTCTACCACCATAAACTCGGCAACCTCTTTCTGACCCATCTTTCAAACTTCATGACCGGCCTTGATCTGACCGACATGGAGACCTGCTACAAGGCTTTCCGCGCTGATGTTTTAAAGACCATCCCGATCCGTTCAAAACGTTTCGGCATCGAGCCGGAGATCACCGCAAAAATCGCCAAACGCAGCTGCCGCATCTTTGAAGTGCCGATCAGCTACTATGGACGCGGCTACTCTGAAGGAAAAAAAATCGGCTGGAAAGACGGCGTACAGGCAATCTACACCATCCTCAAATATCGCCTGATTGACGACTGCTACGAAGAAACTCTGGGACGTCGCCATCTGCGTGACTTCAATAACTCACGCATGAGTACAATCCGCCTTTCAGAACAGATCGCTCCCTGGCTTGGCGACCGCATAATTGAAATCGGCGCAGGCATCGGCAACCTCTCACGCCGCCTGCCGAAAAAAGAACGCCTGACAGTCTGCGAGAGCGAGAAGGAAAAAGAATGCCTTGAGATTCTGCAGAGCATCTTTGATGATAACGACCTGGTCAACGTCGTCGCTGCCGACCCCTGCGACGAAGCGTCACTTACCCATGCCGGTACTGGCGACACTGTAGTCTGCGCAGATCTTCTGCAGTTTATCGAGAATGACATCGACGCCCTCAGAAATATTTCACGGCTGCTTGAAGACAAGGGACGGCTAGTCGTCTCAGTCCCGGCTAACCCTTCATTATTCGGCACGGTTGATAAAGACAACGGCGCACTGAGGCGCTACTCGAAGTCTGATCTGCGAAAGGCACTGACCGAGGCCGGCTATGAGATTGACCGCATCTGGAGTTTCAACTTCCCGGCATACCTGCTGCATCTGCTTTCATTCAAATTATTCAAGGCAGGCAAGCCCGGCAAGTGGCGGATTAAAATGTCAGACATGCTCCAGTGCGTCTTCAAACCGCTTGAAAAAATATTCCCGCTTCCAGGCTCATGTATGGTCGCAATCGCAAGAAAAAGCAAAATATAATGTATTGTCTGAAAGCAAGGCAAAATGATATCGATTAACTTACCAATTAGTCTACGCCGTATTGCCCTTTGTCTAATACTGCTGATAATTTCAACAGTTGCAGGAGCCATATTACTTAGTCCATATCTTCTAATCGCAGGAATAATATGCGGCATCCTATTTATCATACTTATTGTTTTAAGCACATTGGGGATAATAAAAACAAATATCCTTTGTCCATATTGTCGAAAATTCTGCCAAGCGAAATTAATTTACCCAAACAACAAAGACTATCACTATATATTTTATTTCAATCCAAATCTAGCCATAGACTGCCCGTCATGCGGAGTTGTCGAGCTTTACGGGATATTTAAATGCAGCAAACATAGTTCAAAAAATGAAATTGATTTTAATGATGAAATCAGCTAAATACGCAAATCACGAACATTAAACATATAAGGAGAAATACAGAAAATGCCACCGATTATTTTTTCTGTCAATGACATCTTTAAGGAGTACAACGACAAGCCGGTACTTGACGGGATCTCGCTGTCGTTCTACCACGGCGCGAAGATCGGTATCGTCGGCCATAACGGCTGCGGTAAATCGACGCTCCTTAAGATCATGGCCGGCATCGACAAGGATTATCACGGCGAGGTCAAACTCAAAGACGGCGCGACCATGCTTATGGTCGAGCAGGAACCGCAGCTCAACCCGGAAAAGAACGTCCGCGAGAATGTTGAAGAAGCGGTAAAGCCGATCCACGACATGCTCGCCCGTTACGAAGAGATCGGCGTACTGCTTGGCGAGTGCCCTGAGAATATGGATGAACTACTTGAGGAAATGGATGAGTTGCAGCAGAAGATCGACTCCACTAACGCCTGGGAGATCGACCGGATGCTTGACATTGCGGCTAATGCCCTTGTGCTTCCTCCTGATGATGCAGACGTTAAAGTTTTATCCGGTGGTGAGCGCAGGCGTGTTGCGTTATGTAAGGCGCTTCTGAGTAAGCCTGACATCCTGCTCCTTGACGAACCGACCAACCACCTCGACGCTGAGACCATTCAGTGGCTTGAAGATCAGCTCCGTGAGTACCCCGGCACAGTAATAATCGTCACCCACGACCGCTACTTCCTTGATAATATCACCAAGTGGATTCTTGAGCTTGAAAACGGCAAGGGTATCCCCTATGAGGGTAATTACTCGGAATGGCTCTCACAGAAAGCCGAGCGTCTGCGCCTTGCCGAAAAGAAGGAAACCGAACGCCAGCGCGTTTTAAAGCGTGAATTGGACTGGATCTCAACTGCCGCGCGTGGCCGTAACAAAAAGAATAACGCCCGTATCAAGCGCTATGACGATCTTGCTTCACAGGAATTTGACCCGGGCAAGAGTGATGTCGTTATTCAGATTCCGCCAGGGCCAAAGCTCGGCGACAAGGTTGTCGAGTTCAAGGGCGTCAGCAAGGGCTACCGCGGCGTTACACTTATTGATGACCTTTCCTTTGATGTGCCACGTGGGGCAATTGTCGGCATCGTCGGGCCTAACGGTATGGGCAAGACGACGCTCTTCCGCATGATTGTCGGCGAGGAAACCCCTGATGGTGGCGCGATTGATGTGGGTCAATCAGTCGAGCTTTCCTATGTTGACCAGCATCGCGACGCGCTGAAGGATGGCAATTCAATCTGGCAGGAGATCAGTGACGGCAATGACGAACTTCTGCTTGGCGGGCGCAAGATGAACAGCCGCGCTTATGTGGCACGTTTTAATTTCCGCGGCACACAGCAGCAAAAACTAGTCGGTCAACTTTCGGGTGGTGAACGTAACCGCGTACACCTCGCCAAGCTCCTGCGTACCGGCGGCAATCTCCTGCTTCTGGACGAACCGACCAACGACCTTGATGTCTCGACGCTGCGTGTTCTTGAAGAAGCGCTGATTGATTTTCCGGCATGTGCGATGGTTATCAGTCACGACCGCTTCTTTCTGGACAGAATCTGCACGCACCTTCTGGTCTTTGAGGGTAACGGCAAGATCAAGTGGTTTGAGGGCAACTTCGCAGACTATGAGGAATCCCTGCAGACCAAGGGCGAACAAGGCCTCGCCGACCGCCGCAGCCGCTACCGCCGACTGCCGATCTGATACAAATAACCATATACAATTATCCCCTCAAAAAGCCCGGCCAAATGGTTCGGGCTTTTTCAACACCCGTCTTCAACACTGCCATTTATGCAACTACCCTTGAAAAAAGCTGGACTGAAAAGCAAATTAATATATAGTTATCTTCATGACAACCAAAGACGATGCTCAAGAATTCTCCGAACTGATTAATAATCTGCGCTCGCAGGTCGGCAGAGTTATTGTCGGAAATAGTGAGGTAACAGACAATCTGCTTATTGCGCTATTCTCTGGCGGGCATTGCCTGCTTGAGGGTGCGCCGGGACTAGGCAAAACCCTGCTTGTACATACAATCGCCAGAGTTCTCGACCTTGATTTTTCACGGATCCAGTTCACCCCCGACCTGATGCCGGCCGACATTACCGGAACAAATATCATTAATATCACCCCAGATGGCGGACGCGAGATGGTTCTGCGCCCGGGTCCGGTATTTACCCAGATCCTGCTTGCTGACGAGATCAACCGCGCCACCCCCAAGACCCAGTCTGCCCTGCTTGAAGCAATGCAGGAACACTCGGTCACAATCAGCGGCACTACCCATAAACTCCGCGAACCGTTTTTCGTCCTCGCCACGCAGAACCCTATCGATATGGAAGGTACGTACCCGCTTCCTGAGGCGCAACTTGACCGTTTTATGTTCAAACTTAATATCTCCAGCCCTTCAACGAGTGAACTGGTCAAAATCGCAGAACGTGAAACCTCCGGCAAAAAAGTCGAAATATCCAAAATATCAGACGCAAACACTATTATCAAATGGCGCGAAAAAATCAGGGAAGTTATTGTCAGCAAGGAAATTACCGATTACGCGGCTCGGATAATCTCAGCACTCACCCCAAGTAGTGAGAGCGCCGGAAAGCTTACAGAAGAATACCTACGCTTCGGCCCAAGCCCGCGCGCGATTATCGCCCTGATTATGGCAGCCAAGACCACAGCCCTGGCCGACAAGCGCTATAACTGCTGCTTTGAGGATGTCAGCAAATTTGCCCTGCCGGTCTTGCGCCACCGCCTGATCCTTAATTTCGAGGGTGAAGAAAGCAATCTCAGCACTGACGATATAATCTGCCAAACACTAGAGGGCGTTCACAATTAACTCCCGAACTACCCTACCGGGCAAGTCTGCCAACATCATACACAACCCAGCCTCTGGAGTTTGCAAGCCGCTAGTTATGAGCATATAATAGTATAGCTAAGTTCTTGAACCCGCAGGGAATTACCCATATAATATTCCGATTACGAAATAATCTGAAGAGGGTTGACATTATCCTTCAGAGGATAAAGGGGATTATTACAAATTCTGGTTGCCCTGACAATTATGTCAGCCGCACGTTCAGACAGGGGAAGAAAATTAACAGTAACGAGGTTAATAACAGGGTAAAAGCGTTGCAGCGTCTGCTTACAGCAATCGGGCTGAAAGCGGCTTTTATTACTGCCCCCGCTGATGTACGTTACTTCAGCGGCTTTACCGGTTCTGAGAGTTATCTGCTGATTACCCCGCGCAAGAAACTGCTTATCACCGACAACCGTTATAGCGAAGAAGCCGAGAAGACTGCCCCCGATTTTCAGATGGTAATCTGGAAGATGCACCCGGCCGAGTTCAGCGCCCAGCAGCTTAATGACCTTAATATTGATAAATGCGGAATCTGCCAGAATAATCTTACCGTAACCTGGCACAAGCACCTGACAAAGAAAAAAATCAGGACCGTCGCAATCGACAGCGTCATCAGTAATATCCGCTCAGTCAAAAGCGATCTGGAAATCCGCGCTATCGCTAAAGCCCTCCGCTGCGCGGAAGAGGCGTTCACCAACACCCTCACTAAAATCAGGGAAGGGATGACTGAGATGGACGTGCGCCTTGAACTGGAGTGGCAGATGATGAGACTTGGCGCGTCAGAGCCTGCGTTTGAGACTATCGTCGCAGCAGGTGCCAACGCCAGCCTGCCCCACGCCCATGCCGGCACCCGCAAACTCAAAGCCAACAAAATGCTGCTGATTGATTTCGGCGCGCGCGTAAACGGTTATAATTCCGACTTGACCCGTACGCTCTTTATCGGTAACATTCCAAAAATTTGGCTTGAACGTTACGAGCTGATCCTGCAGGCCCAACAAGCCGGTATTGACGCGATAAAAGCCGGTGTTGCCTGTGCTGAAGCTGACAAGGCCGCCAGAAAAGTATTTGCCCAAGGAGGAGTGCTTGACAATTTCACGCATTCCCTCGGCCACGGAGTAGGCCTTGAGGTGCATGAGGCACCGCGTCTCTCGGAAAGGTCAAAGGATAAACTCAAAGAAGGCAATATCGTCACCGTCGAGCCCGGCCTGTACTTCCCCGGCAGCGGCGGAATCCGGACTGAAGACATGGTTGCGGTAACGGAGAATGGCGCGAAGGTGTTAAGCACTCTGGCTAAAGATGCAGAGAGCATGGTTATATGAATGTTTCTCCGGCCCCAGCATTCTCAGGCCGGATATTTTTAAATTTAAATTTATCACGATATTAGATTAACTTTATTTATTACGAGCAATATCACTGGAAGGAAAATTATGAGCACGGAAAAGATTCGCGAGCTTGTGGAAATGATGAATGACAATGACCTGGTTGAGCTGTGCCTTGAAGAGGAAAACTTCAAGCTCAAGCTGAAGAAACCTGGCGCCAATTTTGTAGCTGCTCCGGCGATGCCGATGCAGATGCAGATGGCTGCACCGATGGCAGCACCTGTCTCCGGCGCTGCTGCGGCTACACCGGCTGTTGAAGACACCGCCGGCCTGACCCCGATCAAAAGCCCGATTGTCGGAACCTTCTACTCCGCACCATCACCAGACGCCGACAAGTTCGTTAACCCGGGCGACAAGGTAAGCAAGGAAAGCGTTGTCTGCATCATCGAAGCAATGAAGATCATGAACGAAGTAAAAGCCGAAATCTCCGGCACTATCGAGAAGATCCTGGTTGAAAACGGCGAGCCTGTTGAATACGGCCAGCCACTGTTTCTGGTACGCGAATAAGCTTTGTTTCCGACTGTACGCTGCATGAGTTACGCGTGCAAAATTCTCATTAACCTCCAACAAGAGACAACAAGGTAAGAATATGTTTAAACGAATACTTATCGCCAACCGTGGAGAGATTGCCGTCCGCATCATCCGCACCTGCCGCAAGCTTGGTGTGGAGACCGTCGCCATCTTCTCAGAAGCTGACCGTAATTCGCTGCACGTACGCCTTGCTGACGCGGCCGTCTGTATCGGTCCGGCTGAAAGCGCCAAGAGCTATCTGCACATCCCGTCAGTAATTTCTGCCGCCGAGATCGCCGACGTTGACGCCATCCACCCCGGATTTGGCTTCCTCTCAGAGAACAGCCACTTTGCCGAGATCTGCCGCTCACTTGACATCGCCTTTATCGGCCCGTCATCTGAAGCGATGAATAAAATGTCAGACAAGGCTTTTGCCCGTGAACTGGCCAAGTCATCGGGCGTACCGATCCTACCTGGCTCAGAGGGCAAGGTGCCAAACGTCGAAGAAGCCCTGCGCATCGCCCACACCATCGGCTACCCCGTTATCATCAAGGCATCAGCCGGCGGCGGCGGGCGCGGCATCCGCATCGCCCACAACGACGCATCCCTGCGCACCGGTATCCAGCAGGCGAGCGCCGAGGCTGAAGCAGCTTTCGGCGACGGCTCATTCTACATCGAAAAGTTCCTCGAAAACCCACGCCACGTCGAGGTGCAGATCGTTGCCGACGAGCATGGCAACGTCATACACCTTGGTGAACGAGACTGCACCATCCAGCGCCGCCACCAGAAACTTCTTGAAGAATCACCCTCACCGGTTGTCGACAAGTCAACCCGCAAGGCAATGGGTGAAGCTGCCGTCAACCTCGCCAAGGCCTGCGGCTATACCAATGTCGGCACAATCGAGTTCCTCTACCAGAATAAAGAATTCTACTTCATGGAGATGAACACGCGTATTCAGGTTGAACACCCGGTAACAGAAATGGTCACCGGCCTTGACCTCGTCGAAGAGCAGCTGCGCATCGCTTCAAACGAGAAACTGCGCTGGCGTCAGAAGGACATCACCTTCAATGGACACGTCATCGAGTTCCGCATCAATGCCGAAGACCCGGAACGCAACTTCTCACCCTTCCCGGGGCAGATTGATTTGTTTGTCCCGCCATACGGTGATGGTGTGCGCGTGGATACTTTCGCTTACTCAGGCTACCGTATCCCGCCGAACTACGACTCAATGATAGCAAAACTGATCGTCAAGGGTAAGGATCGCGCCGATGCAATCGCCATGGGACAGCGCGCACTTTCTGAATTTCTGATCGACGGAATCAAGACAACCACCCAGTTCCACCGCAAGCTTCTTGGCAATGTCAACTTCGTCAACAACGAATACGACATCAATTACATCGACAATAATCTAGCGAAATTGCTCTAACGGCAACAAGTAATAACCAATTTTCATCAAAAGGCCGGATTAAGTCCGGCCTTTTTGTTTTCCACATTAAGCTTTACCATCCCCCGCCCGAAACAGATATTTTCTTGCATTTTGAATAGCACAAAAATAGACTTATTAATTATGCCAGAAAATAACACAGCCAAGAAAACATTCCTGACAAAGCCACGCAAAGCCCGTTGGCTGCTTCTTATTTTTGCTGTTCTTTTTTTATATCTGTGTATCTCACCTTACATAACATTTGAACTGGCAAAGTCCGGCGTTACTTCCATCACAATTTATGATAACAACAAAGCGTTATCATTCATGCATGGAGAGAAGAAGAAGGGAAATGAGATCAGCTTCAGTCAGGCAAGGGAAAAAGCCGTTGTCCTCACACTTGAAAAGCCAGAAGACATAAACGATTTTCTTGATAAATTTAATATAAAATTATTCATATTACCTTCAGGCATGAGTACGTTATGCATTGGCAAATATCAGGTAGTCTTCACTTATCATAACAAAAAGCCATACCGCTTTTACGTCAAGACATTTGGCGCAGTCAAGCTGCCAGATTTTTTGGACAAACCTTTAACAAAGGAATCCCTCGTTTTTTTTCGCACACTACTACCTCAAGAGTCAAACAAAGAACTTGATAATCAGCACTAAAATCATAAGATAGATTTTAATTATCTTTATTATGTACACATTATGAATTACAAAGGATTTTACCATGAATGAAGAAGTTAAGGAAGAAGAGAAGGCCCCCGAAGGCGTTGTTTACTGCACCTTCGATGATTTTATGAAGGTCAAGCTGACGGTTGCGGAAGTTCTGGAAGCTAAAGACCACCCAAATGCTGACAAGTTGCTGGTTCTCAAGCTTAAACTTGGTGAGCGTGAAAAGCAGATCTGCGCCGGCATCAAGGCATACTATGCTCCTGAATCCCTGATCGGTAAACGCATTATCGTTGTTGATAATCTTGAACCCCGCAAGCTGCGCGGCGAGTTGAGCGAAGGTATGCTTCTGGCTACCCACGACAATAACGGCCCGGAAGGGGCGGAACGTGTTGTACTTCTTACAACCGACCTGCCTGACGTTGCCAGCGGTTCTTCTGTCGGCTAAACCCCGGGCTGCGAAAATAGTACCTTCACAGTTCAACGCTTAAAGAAATTCAAAACAATAAAACACCGCCCAAAAGCGGTGTTTTATCTTACCGAAGTATTGCTTTCCCGATTTCAGTTCCCAACTAAAAATCATCGCTGACTTCCAATTGTACTTCCCGTTCCAGTTCCGACTGAGGCAAAACAATCCGCCTCAAAGGCATTCCCGCTCAAATACTCCCGATCTTGTATCCAGTTCCCAGTTTTTCAGCCGCGCTTCAAATCACCCAGATTACGCGACTTTATATATTTCCCTCTGATAATAATCTTCAAGTCCCCCGACCCTGCCAGATAACCCCAGTTACCGGCGGAAGTTCATTATCATTTTCCGAGTCAGGCCACGACTTCTGTTATCCCCGTTGTTTTTGTTGTTGCAGTACTTGAACTGCCAGATCCACTTGAGTTGCCGGAATTGCCGTAGATCGGATCTCCATAATCATAGGAAACTCCCCCGCGGCTCAACGTCATCTGGAAACCAAGCATATACTGTTTTAAAGTTTCTTCATACTTTTCCATTGTTGCTGCCGGGTCACTGTTATAATCAGAGACAAACTCAGGATCGGTCTCGGCGGCGTGCTGGATGCTGCCAAGAGCGGCAACAATCATAAAACGTGAGGTCATTACATTGTTTGTGGAAACAACATTTTCTATTTCCGCACTCTGAGGGTTACTTTCGTTAACCTGCTGCAGATTGCCAAGGCCGTCAGCCTGGAGGGTAATCGAATTATTCAGATTTATCCCGGCTGAGGCAAAAAGGCTGTTGGCCAGTGAAGAAAAAGAATCCAGACCGTCCATAAATTCAGAACCGATCTGGTCAAGTGTCTTGTATTGGCCATTGACTGTTTCAGCCGCGCCAAAGAGCTGGTTTGAGACCCACATGCTTGAATAACTGGCTATGCTCTGGGCTGAAATATCTACCGTATCAGTTATATCAGCATAACCGGTAAGTGAATCGGCAATTGATGAATAGCCGTTATTCTGTTTGCTGGCATACAGACTGATCTGTGACTGATAAGCTGAAAAACCGATAGAAGCTGTCATAATAATTCCTCCGTCCGAAAATAAACGCAACAGGTAAAATCCATTTTATTTGCGCAATGAATAATATTTAGTTGTTCCGGGATGGAATATTCAAGACCTGTGCCAGACTGTGGAATGTTTTGTATGATTTGTGGATTATCCGGTATTAGTTGACAGCTAACCGCCCCAGATTTTCTGTGACTTTTTGCGGAATTCGCCCGGAGTAACCCCCCGTTCACGACTGAAAATCCGGTGCAGATAGCCGGCGTTACCAAGCCCGGTCATTACTGCGATATGTTCAATTGTATACTCGGTTTCAGCGAGCAATTCTTCAGCCCGGCGCAGACGCAAACCGAGAATTATTTTCTTTAAACTCTTACCCAAAACAGCCTTAACAATATGTCCCGCGCGCGATGGTGAGACCGACAGAAGGCTTGCGATATCAGCAAGGCCGATATTCTTGTCATAATTCATGCGCAGATAATTCATGATTACCCCCGCTCTCCCGGTAAGGGTGGAGCCGCTCAGGGATTTTTTAGTCCGCCGGATTATTGAATCGATGGCAACGCTTAAAATGTTGATAATTTTTCGCAGTTTTTCCTCAGAAAGAACAGGCAGTTTTTCCCACTGCTCTTGCAGCTCGGGCGGGCAAATACTGCCAGAGTGGCGAAAAACTCCGGCAAATACCGTCATCACCCGGCAATTATCGATAGTGACCGGAAAGACTATTTCACACGCGCCCTTCCAGCAATGATGCAGAAAAACCTCCGAAACCTGCCGGTTATCCATATTAACCTGGCATTCACGCAGGCAATTACGATCATAATCAGCCCGACTCCAGCGCCCATGGCAGCAGTACTCATGCCGATGGTTATGAAAGTCACTTACCGAACCGGCAAAATACTCCCGCAATAACCCCGTATTATCATGAATGGTTATATCAATACCCAGAACCTCATTGAGATCCCTGATTAATAAATTGAGGTCAAATTTGCTCATTTCCTGCCGATTCCATAAAATAAAATACACAATACAGCTATATTATAGACTATAACAGCTATTTTGTCCATTGTTTTAAACCGGATAATGCAGTAAAGTCAACACAACTGAATATCTGTATATTTTTACTGGAAAATATCAGACAAAAAAATCTTGAAAGGGAAGAGATGCCAACCATTAATTACAGTATTAACAGGGATATTGAAATTACTCATGATGCGGATATTGTTGTTATCGGGGCTGGTCCGGGCGGATTAGGTGCGGCGGTATCAGCGGCAAGAGCCGGGACGAAGACGATCCTCGTTGAACGTTACGGCATGATGGGGGGAATGTCCTCATATGGCGAGGTTCATCCGTTCATGTCTAACCACTGCCATGACGAATCAATGGACAGGCCGGTCTATCTTGAGTGGGTAAAAAAGATGCACTCATATTATGCCGAGGAAACGCAGAAAGAGAAAGAAACCGGCAAGCCACTCAATCCTGCGCGCGAGATACAGACCACACACGCCGCACTCGCGGCTGAAGATCTCTGCCTTGAGGCTGGAGTGACAATCCTTTACCACCACACCCTTGCCGATGTGATAACTTCCGGCAAGGATATTGAAGCAGTTGTCCTCTTCTCAAAATCCGGCTTCACCGCAATCAGGGCCAAGGTCTTTATTGATTGCAGCGGCGATGGTGATCTGGCGGCGCGGGCCGGTTGCGAGTTTGCCTTCGGTGGCGAGGAGAGCGGCTTCTGCCAGCCGATGACAACTTGCTTCAAGCTGCACAATGTTGATAAAAGCAGAATGCCCGAGAGAAAGACCATTACCGAGCTTTACCTGAAGGCCAAGGAAAATGGCGAAATTGAATGCCCGCGCGGGGATGTGCTGTTATTCAACACCTATGATAATGATGTCATCCATTTCAACACCACCCGCGTCATCAAGAAAAGCGCTATCAATGGCTGCGAAATCTCAGAAGCGGAGATTGAGGGGCGCAGACAGATTCGCGACTATCTGAATTTTTTACGAAAACATATTTCCGGTTTTGAAAAAGCCGAGCTGCTCTCAATGGCTTCACACATCGGTGTGCGCGAGAGCCGCCGCATTAAGGGCCGCGACTGGATTACCCGTCAGGACTTTATCGACCGCAGCAAATTTGATGACGCTATCGCCCGTGTTTCCTACCCAATCGACATCCACTCAACCACCGGCGCCACCACCGAGCTTGTCCACATGAAAGACGGCGAGTATTATGAAATCCCTTACGGCTGCATCGTCGCCAAAGACATCGACAACCTGCTTGTCGGTGGCCGGCCGATTTCCGTTGACCACGCAATCCACAGCAGCATGCGCGTAATGCCCCCGGCCTGCACCGTCGGCTCTGCTGCCGGCGTCGCGGCAGCAATGGCAGCACAATCCGGCAAAAAGCCTTTCGAGCTTGACGGCAAGGACGTCCGCAGCAAACTCAAGGAAACCGGCGCGTTTCTCTAAAAACACGAAGCCAAACGCTAAAATTATTCTAGAACCTCTAAGGCTCTTATAATTCACCAATCAATAAGGAGAAAAGAAAGATGAAATTCATGAGCAAATTTACTATCACCGCAATTTTCAGTATCATCATTACTGCCGCCGCGCAAGCAACCGACAAACCTGAAAACCTTTCACTTGCAGCTGGCGTCAAGGCCAGTGCCAGCAGCGTCTACATGAAATATACTGCAGACAAAGCAATTGACGGCAACGCAAAAAACATGGACAGCCGTTGGCTGAGTGAAAAAACCGAAGGCGAGAGAAGCATTACAATTGACTTCGGCAAGGAAGTGGAACTCTGCAAGGCCGTTTATATTTTCTGGACACCCAAATGCGTTGGTGTTGATTATGACATCATGGTAAAAGACGGAGAGAGCTGGAAAACAGTCAAGGAAGTTCGCGGCGGCGAGGGCAATGAACAAACCATAACTTTCACGCCCGTCAAGACAACCGCACTTAAAACCGTATTTTTAAAAACAAGCTCAGACAACCATGTACGCCTCTACGAACTTGAGACCTACGCAAAATAGTTTCAACCAGCCATACACCCGCGAAAAGGGCTGCCCTCACCAGGCAGCCCTTTATCATACGCTATTAAACATCACAAAAATTCAGGTAGACCTGGCTTCCTCGACTGTACGGTAGAAGTTCTCCGTACCAATAACATCAAAGACCCCGCCACGCGTCATGACATCCATAACCTGCGCCTTGAGACCGACAAAGCACAGCGCAACTCCACGCTGCTGGAGATTTTCACAGAGACGCTTGAGCATGAAAATACCAGAGCTGTCAATCTCGTTAATACCCGAAGCCTGAACAAGAATAACCTTCGCATCCATAAAACGCTCACAGGCTTTAAGCACCGAGTCCTCAAAATGGTTACTGTTGGCAAAATACAGACGCCCGTCAAAACGCAGCATCGGATGCCGCGCGTCAATCTGCAAATCATACTTGTCAGCATCACGCCAGGAACCATCAGGATGCTCCTCAACAAAACAGACCCGCGGCTCCATCGTCGCCTTAAGATGAAACAGCACCGCCACTCCGGCACCGGCAAGAATACCGTAAAGGATATCCGGCGAAAAATACAGCGTAAGAAAGAAGGTGACAAACGTTGCAATACCATCTGCCGTGGTTGTCTTCCAGGCGTGAATCATCAGCTTCGGCGTAAAGAGGCTGACTACCGACATGATAATGATCGCAGAAAGCGCAGCGTCAGGAAGATAATAAAGCAGCGGCGTCAGAAAGAGCAGCGTAAGCATCACGCAGATACTCGTTACAATCTGACAGACCGGAGTCTTGCCGCCACAGGTATAGTTAAGCGCGGAACGTGAGAACGAGCCACTGATCGGATAACCAGAGGTGAACGACGCAACTATCGAAGCCAGCCCCTGTCCAACCATCTCCTGATTGATATCAACCGGCTCGCGGCTTTTGCTGGCAATGGCCTTGGTCACACTTACCGCTTCCATAAAGCTCACAAACATAATGACACACGCCCCCGGAAGCATTGTCATAAAGGTGTCCCAGTCAAGCGCCTTGAACGGATTTGAAAGCGGGGGCAAGCCGGCGGGAACATCGCCAAGATAGCTGATGCCATGCGCGGAACCGGTGACCTGATACATGATATAGACATACAGCGTCGCCAGAACCGCGACAATAAGCGAACCCGGAAGACGGTGCTTTTTATACTTGCCACAGGCAATCAGAATACCGATACAGACTACGCCCATAATGACTGTCGGTATGTGGCCGTCCTGAACGTTACTGGCAAGGCGGTAAATTTTCTCAAAGAAATTCTCACCCCGCGGCAACTTGAGGGCAAAGAGTTTTCCCGCCTGCCCCGAAGCAATAATCAAAGCCGCCGCACTCGTAAAGCCGCAGAGTACCGACTCGGATAAAAAGTTCACAATCGCCGCAAGCTTCAATAAACGAACCAATAGCCGCAGCACACCAACTATCAGCGCCGCCGCCATACCAAGGGCAATGTAAGTCTCGCCGCCAACCTCGACATCAGGAAACGCATTAATAAGAACTGCCGCAGTAAGCATCGCAGAGAGTGCAGATGGGCCTGTAGCAAGGTGTGAAGAGCGGCCAAAGAGCGCGCCGATAATACCAGGGATAAACGCGGCATACAGACCATACTGCGCAGGCATTCCCGCAAGCTGCGCGTAAGCCATCGCCTGAGGTACAAGCACAAGCGCGACAGTAATACCGGCAATAGTATCAGTCAGCAAAAAAGCCTTATCCGGCGGCATCCAGCGCAGAAAAGGCAAAAACGGCAGCAGACGTTGCTTCAACGGTCTTCCAGCTAAGTCACTCAATTTTCACATCCTTCACTTCA
Organism: bacterium; assembly: GCA_003245715.1. Lineage (GTDB taxonomy): Bacteria > Planctomycetota > SZUA-567 > SZUA-567 > SZUA-567 > SZUA-421. The sequence goes on along the minus strand of QKCJ01000018.1, from coordinate 163,928 downwards.
ATTTATTTTTAAATCTAAAGTTTTATATATATCAATAATGGCGTTCTTACAATAGAGAAGAGGACGATCATACCAATGAAGCTCAATACTCCAATCTTCCTGCGCATAAGCATCATTAAGCTTCAGAGAAAGAGAAAAATAAATTTGGTTATTATCTCTATCTGCAATCATCTTGTGATTCAGAAAATTATCCAACCGCTCTAAATCATCATCTTTTATGGCTTCTTTCCATGAAAGGTTATAATCAAGTTTAATCATTTCACAACAATAAAGAGCCAGTTCATTTTTACTCTCTTTGATAAAATAACGTATTACTCCCTCAAGCCTTTCAAAACGATAATTCAACAATTCTTTTATACGACAAACAGATCTGTTATACTCGTCCACATCATTCGGTATCACATATTTATTCGTAAAATTATGCCCATACACAAAACAATCACTTTTTATCTCTGTCCCATTCATTTCAAGAGAACGACACAATTCAACCAACTCAACAATATTTTTTACCGCCACCTTATCCTGCTCATCAGTATTGCGGCTAAAATGCCAGAAAAGCAAAGCCGTCACCGGCAAAACAAGAAGTAAAGTGATGAGGGTTTTCTTCTTCACGGTTAATTCGCTCCAATCAGCCTGTTTATCTTATTATAATAAAACACAGATAAAAAGAAAGACGGCGCCTAAGCGCCGTCGGTCGCGGAAAGATTAAGTTTCAAAAGAGTTACTGCTCGACTCCGGCGTCCTCTTTAGGCGTAAGCCCCAGACGCTGCATCTCTTTCTTGACTTCATCGATTTCTTTGCGCCACTTGAGTCTTCCCTCCATTCCGATGACGTTTTTATACATCATCTCTGCCCGACGGAGCTCTCTCTCAAGCGAACGGATGCGGTCTGCATCCTCACCGATCTCTCCAGAACGAGCTTTCTCCTCGTCTGAATAAATCCTTCCCTTCCTCCAGATCTGCCCATAATGCTTACGGCAATAACCCTTGGCGTGTACCGGATTATCACATTCTGGCACTATGCACTTACGATCCTTGGGCATAAACAACCTCCCCTCTGTTCTGGCCCTAAAAGAGCAAACAATAAAACTGCCACGACGTATTACATGTAAAGTAATTATGCCCAAGATTTCGTATTGTCAAGAAAATTCAATAACCCTTTATTTGTCAACTTTTTCTACATATTACCCCGTAAAGAGTTATATAAATGCAAATCTGGTAACTTTCCGGACATAGTTGTTACGAATAAAAATGACACACACAGATAACATCCTTTACTATCGCAAACTTTATTACAGGCCGGTATTCACAATACAGCTTTTCCGTTTTAAACACTTCTGCCCGGAAGACATCAATTTTCCCATTAATTATTAACTTTATCAGGGCAATAGCTGCGTATATAATCTGGAGTGTGTCGTTTTTCAAGCTTGAATAAAAGGGGAGGTGGCTATGCGAATTAAATCTGCAAAAGCTTTGGTGTTTCTGACAATGGTTACTCTTGTCTCTGTCGGACTTATGCCGCCGGAAGTTTACAGGAAGCAGATTGCCGAGTCTGAAATCATGGTTCTGGCCAGGGTCAAAGCGGTAAACACAACAGAAGTGGAAGAAACCTATGTTACCAAAGAGGTCGAACTGGAAGTGCTTGCTTCATACGGCAAAGATAATCCAGGCAAAACAGCTACCGGAATATGTTATTCCGCCGGAAAAAAGGATCTCATTGGCGGGAAAATATTTTATTACCCGCATAAAGGCGATACCGTATTTGTTACAATGAGTAAACCCCGGCGTGACCAAGATGCTAATGCGGATAACAGCGCACTCCCGACGATAACAAGTTATACCTTTGCCACCCCAGAACTGATTTCAGTTCTCAAGAAAAATGGTGTTGCCGGTTTGGAGTTTGGCATCGGCAAGGTAAGCATAAAAGGACAAAACTGAGTGGCCGCTTTTTTCACTCAAAAAGAAAACGCCTGACCTCAAAAGATCAGGCGTTTTTAATCAGGTTTGGTGCAAAATACGTCAACTACGCTTCCTGCTGTTTTAACTCAACGGGCAGTATGGGTCGGAGGTTGTTTACTGTCCATTAACCAGAATTGCCAAGTCATTGACAATTGCACGCAGATTTTCTGCCTGGGCTGAAAGTTCTTCAGAAGCGGAGGCGGTCTCTTCAGCATTGGCCGAATTCTGCTGAGTTACGCTGTCCATCTGGGTAACTGCCTGAGTAACCTGGTCCACGCCCTGCGCCTGTTCCTGACTGGCGGTTGTGATCTGCGAGATAAGTTCAGTAACCTGTATAGAACTTTTTTCAATCTTGCTGAAACTGTCCTCAAGGTCAGAGACAATCAGTGTACCCTTCTCAATACGTTCGACAGTTCCTTCAATAAGCTGGGCGGTGTCTCTTGCCGCCTGAGCGGAATTCTGAGCAAGGTTTCGAACTTCATCAGCAACAACCGCAAAACCCTTACCCGCTTCACCCGCACGCGCCGCCTCAACTGCGGCATTGAGCGCGAGAAGATTTGTCTGGAAGGCAATCTTTTCAATGGTCTTGATAATCTTGCGGATACTGTCTGAATGCTCATTGATTTCATCCATCGCACTAGACATTTTACTAACAGCGACCGAACCGGTTCCAACCTGGCCATTAGTATCAACCATACGCTTGTTGGCATCATTTGAATTATCGGCATTCTGCCTGGTCATCGAGGCAATCTCTTCAAGCGCTGATGACGTCTCCTCAAGCGAAGCCGCCTGCTCGGACGTTCCCGAAGCAAGAGACTGGCTGGCACTTGAAATCTGGTTGGCGGCATCAGCAACCTGATTAGCCCCTTCAGTAAGGCTATCGATAACAGCATCAATCGCGCTGGCAATGCGCCTTGCGATAAAGATATTGATTATAACCGAAATAACGATCAGAATAGAGATTATACCGATTATCTCATAGGTCATCGCATCAAGGGAATTATTAAGCGCGATTCTGGTTCCGAAGAAATCCTCTTCATACGCACCCGCCCCGATAATCCAGTCCCATGGCTCAAAATAATAAATAGAGGCAATCTTGTCACTCGGGATTTTTGCCCCCGGTTTCATCCATGGATATTTCATTATAAATGGCTCGCCCTGCTTACTATCAAGCCCCTTGTCAACAATCTCCTGAATAAAGTACCGGCCGCCGGCATCTTTGGCATTAGTCAGGTCAACTCCGTCCTTCTCACCATTCTGCGAGATAACATAATGATACTTATCCTCACCAGCCGCACCAATAACATAAACGTAACCGGTTTCACCAACCTTGGCACTGAGGATTGCGTTACGGATCCGGTCGCCCAGGTCCTGCTCAACCCCGGCATAAAGGACACCAATAACCTTGCCGCCCTTGTCCTTGAGTGGAGCATACGCCGTCAGATACCATTTATTAACAACAAACGCCCTGCCCCGGAAGGTCTCACCGGAAAGGACCGTAGAAATAACTTCATTTGCCTTACCATCATTACCTTTTGCCGGGATATAAGTGCCAATTGCCCGTTTTCCTTCTTTGGTCATGACATTAGTGGCAACACGCAGCATATCACCTTCTTCATTCATCCGCTGAAAAATGGTACAGGTGCTGCCGGTTATTCTTTTGATATGGTCAACAAAATCGGAAGGGGCGTCGGGTGAAGAATTCTGCCTCAGTTCATGGCCGCCGATCTCCCAGAGCGGCAAGGTCACAGTAACCGCATCTTTGGTCGCCTGCTTTACAGCATCCCAGGTCTGAGTCTGACCGGCAACAACCTTGACACCACCATCACTGTCCAGAATATCCTGCGCAATCGCCAGGTCGTTGACGACCTTATTCTGATTAACCGCATTATACATGACACACATGTCATAAATGCTCTTTGAGATGCTGTTAATCTCTTTGTCTATTATTTTGGTTGTTTCCACGGTTATTGTCTTGGTTAACGCGGCTTTGCCCAACTGCTGGACAATTACAACCGCAGCAAAAGCGATAATCAACGGAACCACACTTAACAATAGAATTTTCGTACCTAATTTCATAGCTAACTCCCCAAACCAATTGATATTATTATCAATGAATATCTAATCTGGTGCTTAAAACGTCAATCCCTGCCCGATTGTTCTATATTCATCATAAAAGCTCAGCTTATTTTTTGCAAAGTATTTTTTTTACAAAAACTTACACTTAACGTAAAAAACATCCGGACCCGACAAACAGTCGCCCCGGATGAAAACACATAATTACGCTTAAGGCGTTATTTATTCTTCAATGCGCAGCAGAACCGGAGCCTGACGGGTAAAGCTCATGCCACCAATCGCGGAAAGGGCTTTCTGAATATCCCCCTCTTTGGCCTTATGGGTGATAACCATAATTGCAGCGTTTTTGCCAATCGGGTTTTCACCCTGATTGACGCTGGCGATGCTGACGTTATTATCACCGAGCGCCCCGGTAATCTTGGCAAGCACCCCGGTTTCATCCTCAACCACAAAACGCAGATAGTAGCGTGAGGTGTAGTCCGACATCGGAAGGAGCTTGTAAACCGGTTCCGGCTCAGGAGTCCAGGAAGGCATCTCCGGAGAGAAGGCAAGCATTCTGGCAACCTGGGTAATGTCGGCAATAACCGCGCTGGCAGTCGGGAATTTACCCGCCCCGCGGCCAACCAGCACCGACTCCTGAACAATATCACCAAACAATGAAACGGCATTGAGCGAACCGTGGATTCCGGCAAGGGTATGACTGTTGGGAAGCAGCGCCGGGTGAACCGAGAGGAACAAACCATCCCCATCAGGACGAGCCACCGCCAGCAGCTTGATCGTATAACCAAGTTTTTCGGCAAATTTCACGTCATCAAGGTCTACCTTGTCGATGCCCTCAATGTGCATCTTGTCAAAATCAACCCAGCTGTCAAAAGCCAGAGCCGAGAGCAGCGCGAGTTTGTGACCGGTATCAAAACCGCCGACATCCGTTGTCGGATCAGCCTCGGCAAAACCAAGTTCCTGCGCTTCTTTGAGGCAGGTTTCATAAGCCACGCCCTTCTGGGTCATCTGGGTGAGGATATAATTACAGGTACCGTTGAGGATACCAAGAAGTGACTGGTAGCTGTTACAGTTAAGCCCTTCGCGGATTGAGAGCATACACGGAATACCGCCGCCAACAGCCGCTTCAAAGGCCAGCGGAACCTTCTTCTCACGCGCAAGGGCAAAGAGCGGACGCCCCTTCTCAGAAAGCAGCGCCTTGTTGGCTGTGACAACCGCCTTGCCGTTACTGAGAGCCGACTCTACAATCGCCCCGGCCAGACCAGTGCCGCCGATAAGCTCGGCAACAATGTCAATTTCAGGATTCTCCGTGACCTTCTTATAATCATCAACAATAATATCTTTACTCGCACCCGCAGCAATCGCCTTGGCAGCATCAAGTTCGGCAACCGCCGCCAGCTCAATACGCACCCCGCAACGCTTCTTCAGGATATCAGCGCGTTTTATCAGAGTTTCAATAGTACCCGAACCAACCGTTCCGGCACCAACCACACCAACCTTAATTACTTTACAGCTCATTCTGAAAACTTCCTTTCAATTACATATATATTCTAATATTAACTTTAATTCATTCAAATCATTCAGGCCTGCCACAGCATCAGTTGCAACCAATCGGGGCAAGCAACTCTGAAGCGTCAAACTTCAGATGCGACCTGACCTTTGCCGCAACTTCAAGCAAACCCTTATCATACGCCCGCTCAAAAGCCGCCAAGACATCAGGATCAACCTGAGTCCCCGCGCAGGCGCTTAAAATCTTCATCGCCGAAGCCGCCGTCCTGCCCTTGCGGTAAGAACGGTCACTGGTAATCGCGTCAAAGGTATCCGCAACCGCGAGGATTCGTGAAACCAGTGGAATCCCGTCGCCACTAAGCCCCTCAGGATAACCCGTACCGTCAAATTTCTCATGGTGATATTTTGTCGCTCTTGCGACCTCGTGAATCGGCGCCACCCCGGCAATATCAGGCATCTTGCTGATAATCTCCGCACCCTTTTCCGGATGCTGGCGAACGAGCGTGAAATCCTCCTCGGTAAGCTTCCCCGGACAGCTCAGAATAACCTCAGGAACCCCGACCTTGCCAACGTCGTGCATAATCCCTGCAAGCTCCACAACCGTCCTGTCGCGCTCAACCAGCCCCATCTCGTCAGCAATAATCAGGCTGTAGCAGGTAACCCGCTCTGAATGGCCCTTGGTGTATTTGTCCTTGGCTTCAATACTCGCTGAAAGCGAAAGAATCGCGCCAAAAAACAGCCGCTCCATATCAGAAACCAGCCCCGCACGCTCAACAGCCACCGCCGTCTGATAACCAAGCGCGGCAAAGAGCGAGAGGTCTTTATTGGTGAATTTTTTCGCCGGATCGGCAGTATCAATATAAAGCACCCCGATAATCTCTTCCTTGAGCGTCATCAGCGGCACACACATCACACTGACCAGACTCTGCTCACTGACAGAATCCGAACCCTTAAAGCGCGCATCATCATCAAGACAATCAGATATCACCGACTCGCCGGTATCAAGGGTCTCCCTGACGATGGTCTTGCTCACCGGAAAAGCCGAGCAGATTTCAAGCCCCGGCATCCGCACCATCACCGGCTTTGTCCGGCCTGTTTCCTTGTCAACAAGCAGAGCCGAAGCACGTTCGCCACCGGTAAGCTCCAGCGCTTCATCAAGAACAATCTTGAAAATGTCTTCAGTACTGTGGCCGGCGAAAATCCATCCCGAAAGGTAACAGACCCTGTCAAGTTTCCGGCTCATCTCCACAATACTCTCACCCACGCCGCCAGAAGCATCCTGCCACTTTTCAGGCGCATAGCGGTGCTTGAAGGAGGTGCTGATATCATCAGGCCTGTCATCAACAATATCAACCGAACCAATCCCGTCAACACTCGAGCCTGTCTCAAAACGCAGACGACACTCCCCGACAATGATAATATCATCAGTGGATAGATTTGATTTCTTTATCTTGCGGCCGTTGAGGATAGTGCCATTACATGAACCGAGATCGACGATAACCGGTTTGTCAGCGCTGGTATCAATGGAAAAATGATGGCGTGAGGTTTGTACATCAGAGAGCTTGAAATCGCAATCTGCATCCCGGCCAAAGACATACCGCCTCTTATCAGAGATATCCCAAATTTTATCCTGCGGCATATTGTCTTCGTAAAGGACACGAATTTTCACATTAATCTCCAGCGTACAATAATATATGTGTGATTATACGAAAAAAAAATATTTTGCAAGGATACTCGCCTTTAAAAATATCTTTTATTTTCACCTTTAGCATTTATAATACTTAAAGTTATCGGATTTTTTACTCACGAATCTTCAACTTTTTGAAAGGACAAATATGGGCTCATTCTCAATTTCTGGCAAATACGCACCAAAAGACTACGACTTCATCGTCGTTCCCTTCGCGGACGGCAAAACGCCCCTCTGCAACGACATCATCCTCCCTGAGCTTGATTTTCAGGCTCCGGAAAAAGAAGGCGAATCTCTAATCGTCCACAGCGGCAAATGCGGCAAGTATCTGCGCATAGTTGCAAAATCTGCACGCCTTGACGCCAAAAACTCAAACCCCGAAAAAGAGATGCGCAAGCTTGTCAGCGCGGCCCTATCTGAGGCAAAATCCGCCAAATGCAAACGTGTTATCATACTCACCTCAGAACTTGACACTCCTCTTGCCATCGCCGCGCAGGAAGGAGCCGAACTTGGCGGCTACGTATTTGACAAATACCTCAAGGAAAAGAAAAAACCATTACCAGCCGTTCTAATAGCTAAAAACGAAACCAAACTTAAAAAAGCCGTGAAACCTGCCGCCACTGTCAACAAGTGGGTGAATTTCGCGCGTGACATCCTTAACGAACCGGCAAATGTCATCCACCCCGAGTCTCTGGCCAAACTCATGAGCACAGAAGGCAAGAAGGCCGGCCTGACGGTTGAAATATGGAATGAAGCCCGCCTCAAAAAAGAAAAATGTGGCGGCATTCTGGGAGTCGGCGACGGCGCTTCAAAACGCCCGAAACTAGTCTCTGCCACCTATTCACCACGCGGCGCGGTCTGCCATCTTGCGCTTGTCGGTAAGGGCGTGACCTTTGATACCGGCGGCTACTGCCTCAAGCCAGCCTCCTCACAGGTCGGCATGAAGATGGACATGGGCGGCGCGGCGATGATGTTCGGCGCGGCCTGTTCAATCGCCCAATTAAAACTCCCGATCAAGATCACCCTACTCTGCCCGCTCGTTGAGAACGACATCTCATCAACCGCTTACCACACCACAGACATCCTCAAGATGCGCAGCGGCCTGACCGTTCAGGTCGATAACACCGATGCGGAAGGACGACTGATTCTGGCTGACGCGCTTGATATTGCCGCCGGCAAGAAACCTGATTACATCATCGACTCGGCAACCCTAACCGGTGCGTGCGTGGTTGGTCTTGGCGAAGATATCGCCGGGGTCTACGGAACAGACAGCATCTTCACCGGACAATTTTTAAATGCCGGAGAAGAGGTCGGAGAATATCTCTGGGAAATGCCGCTGCACACCCCTTATGCAGAGCAGCTCAAGACTGAAATTGCCGACTGCAAGAATATCGGCTCACGCTGGGGCGGCTCAATCACTGCCGCGCTCTTCCTCAAGCAGTTTGTCCCAGACGGGCAGAAATGGATCCACGTTGATATCGCCGGTCCCGGCATAAAGGAAGACGCACACGAACACCTCGGCAAGGGCGCAAAAGGTTTCGGCGTAAAGAGCATAACTGCGCTTGCGGGGAATCTGGTTGAGCAGGGTAAGGTTAAGTAAGTACATATTGTGAAATAGTTGCCGGGGTAAGAGCAGGTTATAGTAACTTTGGTTAACCGCGTGGGGCGTCCTGCCCCACACCCAGGCAAACGTAACACGTTTGATCGTATTGTTTGCAAGCGTGATAGCATTACGCAGGGTCGATACACGCTTGCGGAAACTGTGATCAAACGCACTGCGTTTGTACGGGGTGTGGGGTGGAAAACCCCACGCTCTTACTACAAACCAATACTCTTTTTACCCATTCTCATCTATCCCCTACACCACCGGAGACCACAAATATGTTTTTCACACGCAAGCAGAAGGGTGACCTTGGCGAGCAGGCTGCGGTGCATGAACTCAAGCGAATGGGGTATAAAATCCTTGAGCGGAATTTCCGCGTGCGAAACGGTGAGTTGGATATTATTGCTTTAGATAATGACGTTCTGGCGATTATCGAGGTCAAGACCAGGAGCAATGAAATTTACGGAAGTGCGGAAGAAGCTGTTGACAGCCGCAAGCTCAACCATATGCTCAATGCGATCAATATTTACCTGACCAAAAAGAATCTGCATGAAATGCCGGTGCGAATTGACGTAGTAACTGTAGACCTCGCTGACGGGGAAAATATCAGGGTTGAGGTTATAAAAAACGCGGTCGAACTCGGTTAATAGCTGAATAACAATTTTAAGACAGAAACAGGACAGAATGGCACGAAAAATAAAACCCAAACACCTTCTCAAGCAGATGCTCCATGACGAGCTTGCACCTTTTGCTGACTCGGCAGAACCGGCCTGCGTCCACTTCGGTGAGTGCGGGGGCTGTGAATTTCAGAATTTATCCTACGAAAAACAGGTCGCGGCCAAGGCGTCAGTCTTCCGTAAAATGTCTGTGCTAAATGAGATAGAAGATATCCTGCCCTGGGACAAGCTGGAAATAGTTTCAAGCCCTACCGACTACCGCTACCGTCAGCGGATGGATTTTGTCTTTGCCTTCAACAAAGCAGGTCTGCGCAAGAGAAATTCGCATAAATGGGTAGTGGAACTGGAGATGTGTCATCTGACTGGTGAAAAAGCCTTCAATGCCTTTAAAAAGGCGCATGAATTGACCGTCAAAAACGAGCTTGATTCATATAATTACCTTTCACACCATGGATTTATGCGTTATTTTGTAGTACGCCAGACCAGAAACGGCCAGGTTCTGCTCTCGCTTGTGACCAAAAGCACAGAAAATGCCGGAATTATTGACTCAATGGCGCAGGAGCTGCTTGATGGTGGCTACGCAGATTCAATTTACTGGCTGCTCTCGGACGGCATGAGTGATATTTCTTTCGGCGCACCGGTCAAATATTACGGCGAAAGCCATATTTTCGAGGAATATCTCGGCAAAAAGTTCCTCATAGGGCCAAATACCTTCTTTCAGGCCAACCCGAATGTGGCAGAGCAGGCCTATAAGAAAATCGCCAATTATGCGCCTGAAGGCAAACTTGCAATCGACGCATACTCTGGTACCGGCGTGATCGCCCAGCTTATGGCCGACAAGTTTGAGAAGGTTGTGGCTGTCGAGAATATTGATGACAATGTTGATCTCGCCCATATTAATATGGAAAATAACGGTATTCCGACCGACAAAATCGAGTACCTGCGCGAAGATGCGGTGAAATTCCTCCGAAAAACCGAGCTTCAGGCTGATTATCTGGTGGTCAACCCGCCACGCACCGGTCTTGAGCCTAAAGCCTGCGAAGGACTCTGCCGACTCAAACCGCCGCTGGTAGCATACATGTCATGCAATCCAATAACGCTGATTAATGACCTCAAAATCCTCAAAGATCATTATAAAGTCGAGGAACTGACGCTCTTTGACATGTTCCCACAGACCCGCCACTGGGAAAGCCTGCTCCTGCTGCGGCCAATCGGCTAGATCTGCCCTCAAGACAACCAAAACAAACAATTCACCAAACGGATATTCCACATAAATGTCAGTGACTTTGTGTGGAATTTTTGTCTTTCAACCAAAACCGGATGAAAAAGTCAAATTTTTAAAAGAAACATTATACTTTGGGTAATTAAGTGTGCGCTGTATCATTTTATGGCATTTATCCGTATTTAACTACCAGTTACGGTTGCAGTTGATAAATAATATTACGTATGTAAATATTAAATTATTTGACATGAATATTGGGAAATATATCATTATATTAAAATATACAGCAGAATTGTTTATGTGCTGGGTTATAAAAAAAGGTAAACTCTCTCTTATTCTAAATACCTGAATATGCAGATAGTGATATTTTTATAAATTGATTATTTGAACCGTCTTAAAATACATTGTAGTTTTTCCTCGTAAATCAGGGTATTTACCGGGGAAAATCCCGAGAAAAGGAGTGTCTGATGTCTGAACGGGTGGTATGGGGTCTTGATATTGGTCAGACCGGCCTGCGCGCGATAAAGCTGGAAAAAGGCAAGGGTGGAGTTGTCACCATTGCCGATACATTCTTTGCCAGCATTGACAGTCAACCTGACGATCCGCAGCACGAAGACAAGGTGCGCGACGCGATGCAGGAATTTGCCGCGGTTAAGAAAGTCGGTTCAACCCCGGTTGTTCTCTCCCTACCAGGCTACACAACCCTCTTCAGAAGCTTTCCCGTTCCGAGCGTTGCCCCTTCAAAATTACGCGAAGTAGTCTCCTACGAAGCCAAGCAGCTTGTGCCGTATCCGCTTGAAGAAGTTCAGTGGGACTTTGAAGAGCTGGGGTATAACGAAGATACCGATGAAATCCAGATCGCCCTGCTCTGCTGCCGCAGCGACATTATCAACAACATCCTTGAGATTGCCGATGAGGCGCACCTGCTTATTGAAGATATTCAGGTCGGCTCTGTAGCAATGATCAACTTCAACATCTTTGACACACCCAGTGACGGAACAGCTATGCTGCTGGACTGTGGTGCGCGAAGCACCGACTTTGTCATGTTCAATCAGGAGAGCTTCTGGCTACGCCCGATTGCCATTTGCGGTGACGATGTATCACGCAGTCTGATGAAAAAATTCAATATCAGCTTTGAGGAGGCCGAGCAGCTCAAGAGCAGCATGAATGACGAGAAACAGGCCAGCCGTGTCTTTAATGTCTGCGAACCGGTCATCCGCAACCTGGCTGCAGAAGCCCAGCGCTCATTCGGCTTCTACCGCAGTACAAAACGCGGCGCGTCTGTCGATGAGCTTATCCTTGCCGGTAACACCTTCCTGATGGAAGGGGCTGACCAGTATATGGCTGACACACTCGGTTATGGCGCCCGTACCATGGATCTGCCGCAGAACCTTCTGCTCTCACCGCTGGTGGACGCACAAGAACTTCTTGAATGCCGGCAGATTTACGGTATTGCAGCCGGTCTTGCCCTGCAGGGACTGGGTCTCTCACGCTTTACCTGTTCACTCCTGCCCGAGCAGCGCAGATTCCGCAAAGTTCTAAAGAAGAAAGAGAAATACGGCTGGGCGGCAGTAGGCGTAATTGCCGTATCAACACTCCTTGGCATGGGACTGGTCAAGAGCAATAAGCCCCGGTTTGAGCGTGACCTGCGCGAGATCGACAAGATCATGGCCCAGGCCAATAAGCGCAAGTCAGAGTATGACAATAAAATGAAGCAGTTTGAACCGCAACTCAAGAAAAACCGCAAGCTCCTTGAAGTTGACAAGAGCAGAGGCTGGATTGCCGTGGCCAGTATGGACCTGTACAACCAGATTGATATCCTTAATGATGAACGGTCAAAGGAAGTCAACCGTCTGCCGATCCACAACAAACCGCAGGACCAGATAATCAAGAATCTGCTCAGCAATATCCAGTCATGGCCGGAGTCAAAAAATGCCTATGAAAAGCTCCTGCGTGAGAAGTCACTGGAGTTCAAGGTCAGTGAACAGACTGATGCGGATGTAAAAGCGGATATGACCAAGAACCTCCAGATGCAGGTTCTGCGCCGGATCTCAATGATGCACAACCGCCTCAAGCAGACCTTCATCACTTCGTTTGATGCGTATGTGACCAAAGGCACCAAAACCAAGCAGGGCGTTGACCTTGTCTGGAAAGTGGAAGAGCTTTCAAAAGATGGCAAAAAGAGCGGAGGCAGTCCGGCTGATTTTTCTTTCCAGCCAACCGCAGCTCCCGGCGGGCGTAACCAACGCGGCAATACCAATGCCCCCGCTAAAGCACCCGAAGCCCCCAAGAGCGAGGATGTCCTGCTGATAACCATCAACGGCTTTACCGTAACCCAGGATGGTGATGACATGCGTATCCTGCGCGACAGGCTTGGCTCACTTAACGTTCTCGGCCTTTATCTTTACGACACAGAGGGTATGCCCGGCGGTTTTAAAATCATCCGTGACAGCGAAACAGATAAAGCCAACACAATCAACCTTCCGGTGATCTACGACCCGACACCGAAAAAAGCCAATCTTGATGAGGCCGGTGAAAACGGCACACTCGACCGGACAGAAGAGATCACTTACGAAGCCTACGCCAAGGAACGAATCAGCAAGTTCTCGGCCAAACTTGTTTATGAAAACGTCAGCCCTGAAATCCCGGCAGATGAACTTGAGCAGATGGTGGCGAAGATAATGACGGCACGCGAAGGCGAGAAAAAACCAGCTGAAGACGCTGCGGCCTCAGCCGCACCCAAAGCACCTGAAGGCGAAAAAGCCAAGGAAAAAGCGCCGGAAGCCAAACCGGCTGAAGTAAATAAAAAGAAATGAATAAGCCTGCCCGTCAGTTCCACAGAACTGGCAACCAGGATTGATTGAATATAAAACTTATGTCTCAGAACTGAGGAATAGAGTATGCAGGTGGTAAAAAAATATCTAGTCTGGATTATAATTGCGGTCTTGGCGCTTGGTTTTATTATCTTTGACTATGTCTTTGTCGGCTCAAAGGTCGGTAATGTTCTCAAAGAAAATAATGACATCGTCACCAAGACACAAAGCTTCAAGCACTTTATCTCATCAATGCCCAAGAAGATCCCGACCCCGAAGGATCTAGAGATCGGCAGCGATTATCTTGAGAATATCATGCTTGAGAACAAACGCGCTACTGCCATCTGGCTTAACTTTACTGAAAATCTTGAGAATGGCCTCAAGAACGGAGAAGTCATCTACAGCGACCCCAAGGAAAAGGAACGTCTGGGCAAACCAGTCCCGGCGCTGGTCTTTGCCGACTTCCTGAATAACCACTATCTGCAGACCATGGCAACCGCAGAAAACAACCTTGCCGGCAAGCTGCAGCCAGTCTGGGAAAAGATGCTCACCCAGAGTTTTTATGCAACCAACTACAAGGCAACCATGGAAAGCGCCGAGTCTGAAGTCAAATCGAGCGCACCTGCCGTCGCCGCCCAGCTTGCCCATATTTATACCCCGGCAGCACTTATCCCCTTCAAGCTCAATGAAGACTTCCAGAAAAACGAGAAGAGGATCCGCTTCTGGAGAAATTATCTGATCTTCAAGGATATAGTCGAACGCGTAATCCCCAATACCAGCGTTGATGTTGAACGTGATGTTGTTGCCTTTGAAAGGCCGAAAACCGATTTTGACGAAACAACCGATGTCCTCAAGACTGACATCCTCCGCGGCAAGGGAGAGAGATTTATTGAAAACATCTCAGCCCTTGAGATCAAACTTGTCAAATACGGTAACAAGGAAATCGAAAATCCTTTTACTGAAGCCAAGAAAAGCGAAGAGGATAAACTTCTTGCCGGCGGCGCCCCCAAGAAGAACGCGCCTGGTGCTGTTGCGCAGGAAGAGGATTACCACGACATCTTTGAAGTCAGGATAGAATTCACCGCCCATCCGAAAGTACTCTGGAAATTCATGCAGACTATTCTCGCTTCAAAAGACCTCTATTATGTACCCGTGAGCCATAAATTCGAACGTCTCACAGATTCGGAGACCATGGGCAACTACCAGATGCCCAAGGGTGGCGACAGTGTCAGGGCTCTTGCCGATGCGACCTACGCTGAAACTCCGGCAAACACCCAGAGCCCGTTTCTGGCCTTCGAACACGAATCACCGGTCAAGGCAAGTTTTGTCTATAAGGTATACCGCCCGCGCTTTATGGGCATGATTAATATCAGTGGCGAAGATGCGGCGGCTGGGAGTAATTCCGCAAACAAGGCATTTATACCCGGACTGTAAAAATTAAATGATTATCTATTGGGTAATTATGCACAAGCATAATTACCGCAGGCGAGCAATAAGGAGGCAGAGGTGGAATCCTTGAAGAAGTTCTTTATCAACCATGGCGAAAAAGTTGTTCTGGCAATTGTTGTCATTATCTTTGGATACTCGATAATCAAGATGGTATCGCATGACAGCAATGTGCTTGATCTGCCCAAAGGCAAGAGTGCCAAGGTAAACCCTGAAGATATCCTCGGCGATATCAAGAAAGCGCAAAACCACCTGCAGGCAAATATCAAGGTCATGCCGGATCCGCAAGCGGAGAAGGTCAGCTACCAGCTGCTGGGCATGATTCTTTCGGGTGACATCAAAAACGCCAAGCTTAATCTTGAATGGTTTGATTATATCCAGCCTTCACCGGTTGGCGCACCACCGCTCTTTGCCAAACCGGAAGTCAAGTCGGCCCAGAATATCCCGGCTCAGTACCGCACGCGTTTTGGCAATCCGCAGAATATCCAGGTATTTGCCTCTGTAAACAAAACACTTGTTGTCTGCCGCGGCTCTGAATACCTCAATTACCCAAAACCGGAATCACGCCGCATGTATCTCTGGCGTAAGGCTATCGGTTCAGGTAAAGCCAAACTCAATGTTGAACTGCGCAAAACGGTTCTGCGCTCACCACGAACCGAGCCGGTTGTGCAGACAGAAGAAAGCCCTGCTGCATCGTCTGCAAGCAGCACTAAACCAGCCAACACCATGGATGGCGCCCCTGAAGGAGCTCCAGCAGAGAAAACCGACACCGCCAAAAAATCAACAGGCCTGGCAGGCTTCGGCATAACTTTTGACCAACCCGTCAAGCAGGAAACACAGACTACAGAAAATTTCACATACGCCGATTACAAGGCAAAGGTTGAAAACGCCGATCTGCGCGCCCATAAGGACATGATGACCCTCTGTACACCAGAGTCGGTAATAACCTCGGCATGGGAGCTGATTAGCCCGAAGATGCATGTGCTGAAAGTTGAGCCTACAGCTGAAACCATCAAGGAGATCATGACTAATGGCATCAATCCTGACCTTGTTGAGATGACTGAATCTGAGATCGCCGATTATGAGGCAAAAAAATCCGCTGCAGAAAAAGGCGAGAAGAAAAAAGCTGTAAAACCAAAGGTCGTAGAGCCAAAAACTTCAGCCGACTGGGACGGTATCATGGCTCCAACAGTAACAGTCAAAAAGGCTGCAGAAGCCGCAGAAGAGCAGGCAGCACCACAGGAAGAAACAATACAGCCCAAATACTACATCTATATCGATGATTCCGTTCAACAGAACATGGTCTACCGCTACGCGGCAATCGCTTCGCTGCAGCCAAACAATCCGCCGGCAGAGCTCATGGAAAAAGAAGAATACTCAACCTGGAATATTTACTGTGAGGTTGACGGTGTGCTTGGCCTGCCCCCGGAAGGTGGTGCGTTTGCCCCGGTTGCGCGTTTTGTCAAAGAGATCTTTGAAAAGGAAATGTCAAAGAAAACCAAGGGTGTTATCGGTCAGCACCTGCCGTTTGAAGCTTGCTACATCAGCGGTTCTTCCGGCAGTTCTGCCGCAGCCAAACCTGCAACCAAAGATGCAAGCGGCGAAGCAGGCAAAACGGACACCGCGCAGGATACCGGGCCGAAGGTTAGAATTGACCTTCTCAGAAATGACAAAGGCGCAAGGACTCCCCTTGCCTGGGCATACCATAATCAGGAAAACTGTTTCAGTGATTTTGTCTATACCGATGTTGTCCTGACGCCAAAAGAATTTGAGTTTGAACTTCTTGGCGCCTTCGGCGGAAACGAAGCGGCTGTAACATTAAAGGTTCATAAGGTTGAACAGAGCGGAGAGACGATTTCTTCGGCTTTCCGGATCACTCCGCCAAATCCGGCAAACAGCCCTGTCTGGTCTGACTTCCTCAAGAAGGACGAAGGCGGCAAACCGGTATGGCCGCCGAAAATCCTGTCTCTTACCGAGGTTTATAATGCTAAGGGTAACTTTGACCTTGTGCCAATCGGGGAAAATATCCCACGCCGCGGCGACTTTACTTCAGGCTGGGGCGTAGTTGAAATCAGGCCGTTTATTGTCAAGGGAAATGTCATGCGCTTCAAGAATGACGAATGGAGCGTGATAGGACCTATCCCTGAGAAGAAAGATTTCGCGGTTATCATTGCCGAGCTTAATCCGCCAAAGGGACAGCCACGACGTTTTGCCAGAATTTACAGGCCGGGTCCGGCTTCAAAGAGTCCTGAGTCAAGGCGCCTTGATTATGAATATATCTGGGAACCGGAACTCTCTGCCAAAATTGAGCAACGCAAGAAAGATCTGAAGGATGAGAAATAATTCTCCTTCTGAAAGTAGCATGTAACGGGTGGTATAATTATCTGAACTAGTACAGAAAGTACAGGAAAAATGGAAATTTTAAAAGGTATTGCTGTCTCCCCCGGATTTGCCATAGGTGAAGCGTTCATCTTGGGCAGCGAAGAATCGGTTATACCTAGAAGATTTATTTCAGTAGACGAAATCGACTCTGAATTTGAGCGTTTCCATGCTGCGGTGGAAAAAGCCAAAAGCGATATCCGTGATTTGCAGGAAAAGGTCAAGGCAGATGAAATCGGCTATGAAGCGGTGCCGATTTTTGATGCACATATCATGATCCTTGCAGACAAGTCACTGCATGAGGAAGTTCTCAACCGTATCAGCAAGAACCGCTTTTCTGCCGAGTACGCCGTGAGCCGCAGTCTGCGCAAATATGAAAAAGCCTTCAGCAAGATGGGCGACTCCTACCTTGCCCAGCGTATCAGCGACCTCCACGATATTGAACGGCGTCTGTTGCGTGCCCTGCTTGGCGAGCGCAAGGAAGACCTCAAGCAGCTTAACCGCCAGGTAATTCTGGTGGCGCACGACCTGACCCCAAGCCAGACCGCGTCCATGGACAGGGAACATGTCATTGGCTTTGCCACAGATGTCGGCGGCAAGACCGGACATACTGCAATTATTGCCCGCGCACGTGAACTGCCGGCGGTGGTTGGTCTTGAGACGGTTTCCAGTGATGTCTCAAGCGGCGACACCCTTATCATCGACGGCAACCGCGGCATTATCGTTGTCAACCCTGACGAGAAGACGCTCGATACTTACCGCCGTCTGGCCTCTGATTTCCACAATTTCGAGGTCTCGCTCTTCAGTGAAAAAGATATCCCTTCAGACACCACTGACGGCCGCAAGATCCGGGTAAGTGCCAATATCGAATTTCCAAATGAAATCGAAAGCGTGACCAACATGGGCGGTGACGGGGTTGGCCTGTACCGGACGGAATTCCTTTATGTCGGCTCTGAGACGGTTCCTGATGAAGAGACGCATTTTCAGGCTTACAAGCAGGCCGTTGCGGCACTACCTGACATGAAGGTGACAATCCGTACCCTTGACCTTGGCGCGGACAAGTTCTTCCATCTTGAGCGCGACATGGGAATGGATGACAAGTCCTTATTGAATGAAAAGAATCCGGTACTTGGCTGCCGTGCCATCCGCTATTTCGCGCGCCACCCGCAACTGATGAAAGCACAGGTCAGGGCTATCTGCCGGGCGTCGGCGCTAGGCAAGGTCAATCTGATGCTGCCGATGATCTGCTGCCGCGAAGAGGTTGAAAAGGTCAGAGAAGTTGTCCAGCGCGAACAGGAAGCGCTTGATGAGGAAGGAATCGATTTCGATCCGGATATGCCTGTCGGCATCATGGTCGAGGTTCCGTCTGTTGCCATCACAATTGAAAATTATATGGACCTCTGCGACTTCTTCAGTATCGGTACAAACGACCTGACGCAGTACACCATTGCCGTTGACCGTACCAACGAACATGTTGCCAACCTCTACCGTCCAGCAAACCCGGCTATCCTTAAACTGATCCAAAACGTTATCAAGGCTGGTGAGGACTACGGCAAGCCTGTGAGTGTCTGTGGCGAGATGGCCAGTGATCCTACCTTTACCTTACTACTTCTTGGCATGGGGCTCAAGCACTTCTCGGTCAGCCCGCCGCTGATACCTGAAGTCAAGAAACTCATCCGTTCTATCAGCTACCCCGAAGCCCAGGAAATAGCGCGCGAAGCGGCAGGCTACAAAACCGCGCGGGAGATCACAAGCTTCCTGCATAATGTCCTGCGCAAGTATCAGCCGGACTGGTCGTTCAATTAATAAGCGGCATTGTTTGCACTCATCTGCGCCTGCAAAATATTTTTACGACACTCACTAGAGTCTGGTCAGAAAAAATTATCTGAGTATAATAGGTCTTATCCCGCTGGGGTAAGACCTGTTTTATTTTCATTCACGCATGAGGTGTCAGAATGCCTGAGTTCAAGCTTGAATCCGAATACGCACCCGCCGGCGATCAGCCTGAGGCAATAACAGGACTGGTCAAACGCTTAAAGAAAAAGAATAACGACGTCACCCTGCTTGGCGTAACCGGCTCAGGCAAGACCTTCGTCATGGCTAACGTTATCGAGCAGCTGCAGAAGCCGACCCTGATCCTCTCGCACAACAAAACCCTGACAGCCCAGCTCTTTGCCGAGTTCAAACAATTCTTCCCCAATAACGCCGTCGAGTATTTCGTTTCATACTATGACTATTATCAGCCTGAAGCGTACATCCCGTCAACTGATGTCTATATCGACAAGGATGCGGCGGTCAATGAAAACCTCGACCGGCTGCGCTTATCAGCAACCTCTGCCCTGCTGACGCGCAAAGACGTTATCGTCGTTGCCTCGGTCAGTTGTATTTACGGCCTGGGCGCACCGGAGGATTATTTCAAAGTCATTCTCCCCTTCCAGCGCGGAATTGACATTGAACGACGGCAGATGCTTGAGCAGCTGGTCCTGATGCAGTATGAACGTAATGATTTTGACTTTAAACGCGGGATCTTCCGCCTACGCGGCGATGCGATTGAAATCTGGCCGGCGTATATGCAAACAGCCCTGCGCATTGAATTCTTCGGCTCCGAGGTTGAAGAGATTCTGGAGATCAACCCGCTGACTGGTGAAATCCTCAACCGCTTTGAACACATGGCGGTATTTCCGGCAACGCACTTTGTCTTGAACGAAGAAGGCAAAGACGGGGCGATCAAAAATATTGAGGAAGAACTCGAAGCCAGGCTCATAGAATTAAAGGGGCAGAACAAGTTACTTGAAGCGCAGCGCCTTGAGAGCCGCACACGTTATGACCTTGAGATGATTGAAGAGATCGGCTACTGTCAGGGCATCGAAAATTACTCGCGGCATTTTGACGGGCGTAAAGCCGGGGCGAGACCGGCGTGCCTCTTTGATTACTTCCCGGAAAAAGACTGGCTGCTGATAATTGACGAGTCGCACGTTACCCTTCCGCAGGTGCGCGGAATGTTTAACGGTGACCGCGCCCGCAAACAGGTACTGGTCGATCATGGCTTCCGCCTCCCTTCCGCACTCGATAACCGGCCGATGACCTTTGAGGAATTCGCCACCCAGCAACCGCAGACCGTTTACGTTTCCGCAACGCCTGCCGAGTATGAGATTGAAAAATCCCAAGGACAAATCGTCGAGCTTATTGTCCGACCGACCGGCCTGGTTGACCCGCCTGTTGAAATTAGGCCGACCAAGGGCCAGGTTGAGGATATTGTTAATGAAATCAAAATCCGCGCGGCGAAAAATGAACGTGTACTCGTGGCGACATTAACCAAACGACTGGCCGAAGACCTTGACCAGTACTGCCGCGAAAACGGACTCAAGACCGAGTATCTTCATTCAGATATCGACACGCTTGACCGGGTGGAAATTCTCAAGGATCTGCGCAAGGGAACATTTGACGCACTGATCGGGGTCAACCTTCTGCGTGAAGGGCTTGACCTGCCGGAGGTTTCACTGGTCATAATCCTTGATGCGGATAAGGAAGGTTTCCTGCGCTCGACAACCAGTCTCATCCAGACCATCGGCCGCTGCGCCAGAAATGTTGACGGACGGGTAATCTTCTACGCAGACAAGATCACCCCGGCAATGAAAAAGACCCTCGATGAAACCTCACGCCGGCGCGAAGCACAGCTTAAATATAATCAGGAGAATAACATTACGCCCGAGTCGGTCAAACGCAGCATTGAAACCGGACTTGAGGAGTTCTTCCATAATGACGAAAAAGCCGTTTACATCCCTGCCCTTGATGAGGAGGTCAGTTCTTCCGAACGCGAGAGGGAGATCAATCTGCTGCAGGCGGAAATGATAAAAGCTTCTGAAGAGATGCGCTTTGAAGACGCAGCAGCCCTCAGAGACAGACTCGTTGAACTTAAAGCGCCGATTGACTACGTAAAAAAGGATAAAGAAAAATACTCTAAAAACCGTCAGCGCACCGGCCGCAAAGCTACTCGCAAAAAACGTTCACGAGAAAATTAATCCCGCAAAAGCGACAACCGGCAAACCAAAATAAAAAACAGAACCCAGAGCGCTACGCAGTCTGAGAACAGAAAAACAGGTGAACCTGCTGTTATCTGACTGCCCTGCGGAAAGCTCCGGATTCTGTTTTAAA
Organism: bacterium; assembly: GCA_003245715.1. Classification (GTDB taxonomy): domain Bacteria; phylum Planctomycetota; class SZUA-567; order SZUA-567; family SZUA-567; genus SZUA-421. Next base: position 142,403 of record QKCJ01000018.1, on the reverse strand, counting down.
ATTACAACCAAATCTGTTTTTTTATTACCACCAGATTGCGCGTTTTGGCGGGTTACCGAATGATGCGAATGAATCGCCAGATGAACGCAGCACAGCGTCAAGCTCTTCTTCTGTGAACTCATAGCCATCTACCTTGGCAAGAGCAATGAACTCAGCCTTGTCCTTGGCAATATTGTACTTCTGACGGAACGGCTCGTCTTCGCCACCCTTAATCAATAACTCTTCAACATCCTTCTTTGCCATGATCTTCTCCTCTTTCTCCAAAAACTACATTATTGTAACAACCTGAAATTCATAATTTAATTTTAAACTGATCCAAAATCACCAAAACATTTGCACCTTTAGCATAATATTACCTGATACTCTAGGCAGATTATGCTTCAACCACTGCTTTCAGACAACCAGAACCAGCACACTGGCAAGAATATATTTTCAATTACCGTTCCAGAAATGCCAATGAAATAAAAGTTCTGCGCCCGTTTTATTAATTTTATAAAATACCACCATATTTCCACTTACAACAACTTCTATCGTATGACACCAATGCCGGTCAAACAATTTATTCCGGGTTTATTTCCGCAAATACTGAATATGTTCCGCGAAGGCAAACATTATCCTAACCATCAATAAATTTAAGGTGTTACAAAATGATTTTATCAGGGAAAGGTTTCTGCGCACAATTTTCAGGGCAGAATTGGCGGCAGCAATCTGGCTCTTGAAGATTATTTTTTTATGGCCTGGCTGCCCCAGCAACGCTTCTGCAAAATTTTCCACAAATTATCTTTTAGAAAAATTAAGAACGCAGCAACCGCCCGGCAGATTTCAGAATTGTCATCTGCACTGACAAATTTGTCACATAAAAAGCCAAACAGAGCCTTTAGGAAGATGTTTCAAGCGATATCTCAAAATAACTTTTTTTATCAAAATTGCCGGACTCACTGCAACCCTAACAGAGGGTCAGGATTTTTCCGGTACTGCCCCGGAGTAACGCCAAAACGTTTTTTAAATACCCGGCACAAATAATTGGCTGAGCCAAGCCCGCACACGGCGGCAATCTCTTTAATCGACTTCTCGGGCTGCTGCAACAATTGACGCGCCTTCTCCAGACGCAGTTCTGTGAGATATTTCAGCGGCGGCATACCGAAATTTTTGTGAAATAACCGGCTCAGAGCTTCCGGCGTATAATCAAACCCGGCACAAACCTCGGCAAGCTGAATTTCGCTGAGGAAATTATCCTGCAAGTATTCCCGCAAACGATGGGCGGCAGTCTGGCTCAAAGGGTTATTGATCCTCGCCGCAATGCAACTCAGATATAACCGGTACGCCTCGGCAGACTCCTGCATCACCTCCCCTTCAAGATTCGGGTTATAACCCGCAGTATGCGCAGACCCGGCCTTATCCCCGCGACCGAGGATTTTCTCAATCAGCTTGTGCATCGGCTTTGTTATCTCACTCTGCTCTGCCGCGTCCCACGCCGGCTGAAATTTCAATTCCTCGGGAAGCCAGTCCCCGCTGTCAGGCAGAACAAGGCTGACATACTCAAACTCCCATTCCTCCCCCTCACCCTCATAGCAGTAGACAAAATCACCCGGACGGTCAATCATGAAAATCCAGCCCGGGCTGAGCTCAATACGCCTGCTTCCGGCATACAAAACGCCCTGGCCACGAATTGTTCTTTTTATCAGAAGACGCCGGGTCTGCCCGCGCGAGCCCCTGCAATCACAGCGGTAGCTTCTGGAATTTACTGAATGATGACCGGCCATAAAATACCTGACGGGTGGTTGCCATAATTTATCAGCCATATCTTCCTATCAAAAATGTGCTATAATTATCATTTTATTGCGATTGAACAATCAAATATACGGGTTATTATTACTTTGTAAGATATCATAAAAATACTACTATTAAAAGGAAAAACCATGTCCGGAAAAAAGAAAAATATCCTCTTTATAACCAGCGACCAGCAGCACTGGCACACGCTCGGTATCAATAACCCACAGGTCAAGACCCCCAACCTCGACCGTCTGGCGAAAATGGGAACAAACTTCACCCGCGCCTATACAGTCAACCCGACCTGCACACCTACCCGCTGCTCATGGCTTACAGGTACCATGCCCTCACAGCACGGCGCTTACAGTCTCGGCACAAAACTGATGGAAGATGTGCATGTAATTGGTGACGATCTACTGAAAGCCGGCGCCCGTTCTGCGCTTGTGGGTAAGGCGCACTTCCAGCCGCTGGTGTCTACTGAGGAGTACCCGAGCCTTGAGGCTTATCCGGTCATGCAGGATCTTGAATTCTGGAAAAATTATAACGACCGTTTTTACGGCTTTGACAAGGTAGATCTCGCGCGCAACCACACTCATGAGGCGCATGTCGGACAGCACTATGCGATCTGGCTCGAGGAGCAGGGCTGCAAGAACTGGCGTGATTATTTTGTCGCCCCAACCGGCACCAAGCCCGATTCATGGGGTGTCTGGGATATTCCCGAGGAGTACCACTACGACAACTGGATTGCGCAGCGGACGAATTCTTATCTTGAGGATTACGCGAAAAATGGCGACCAATTTTATCTCTGGGCGAGCTTCTTTGATCCGCACCCGCAGTACCTCGTACCAAAGCCGTGGGCGGACATGTATGACCCGGCCGATATTGATGTGCCTGCAATGCTTGAGGGTGAGCATGACAAAAACCCGCCGCACTTTAAAATGACTCAGGAAGACAAGCCGGATTTCTCTGCCTGGAAGGAAGAGGAAGGCCACCACATGCACGGCTTCGGCAGCCACAAGCATGACCGCCAGACCATGGCTGAACAGATTGCCATCTACTACGGCATGATTTCGATGATGGACCACTATATCGGCAAGATCCTCGACAAACTTGATGAGCTTGGCCTGACTGAAGACACCCTTGTCTGCTTTACAACCGACCACGGCCATTTCTACGGCCACCACGGTCTCAACGCCAAGGGAGCGTTTCATTATGAAGACATGATCAAGGTTCCGCTTATTGCCAGCCTGCCGGGTGTTATTCCTGCCGGTAAGGAATCAGCAAACCTGCAGTCGCTTCTTGACCTTGCCCCGACTTTTCTCTCTTTTGCCGGTATTGATATCCCGCGCTGCATGACCGGACAGGATCGCAGGCCAGAATGGAGCGGTGAAAACCAAAAACCGCGCAAGAGTATTATTGTCGAAAACCGCCACCAGCCGACAACCCTCTTCCTCAAGACTCTGGTAACCGACCGTTACAAGATGACAGTCTACTACGAACGTGAATATGGTGAAATTTTCGACCTGCAGGAAGACCCGGGCGAATACAATAATCTCTGGGACAGCCCGGAGCATAAAGAATTAAAGACCGAACTGATGCAGGAACTGATATTCGCGCAGATGGAACTTGAACCACTGCCAATGCCAAGAATCGGCCCGGCATAATTCAGCCAAAATATGTCAGAACAAAAAAGCACGGCGATTATTTGCGCCGTGCTTTTTATAATTAATGCCATAAATAATTTTACCTGACACCGACGACCTTACTGCATTCTTTGCCATTACTGTCTTTCCAGGTCAGTTTGTAATCACCACGGAAACCACGGAAACCGATCTTGCCCTCACTATCAGCCTTGACTGTTGTTCTGGTCTTCCATTCATTATGGATAAGGTCATTAAGAACATGATACGAGATTTTGGGTTGCATATCGCGAGTGAACAATCCGGATACTGACGGCTCACCCGGCGCGCCGCAATCATCGACCACGTTCCACCAGGTAATCCCCATCATCGGCTTGAAGCTAAACCAGAGCCGGTACAAGTTACGCGCGATGATCGCCTGAATAGCCTGCCCGCGTTCGTCATCACCAGGAGATGTAATTGTGATCTCACTAAGATGCATCGGCAACCCGGCCTTGCCGAGCGTATTTAATATCTCCCGCACCATCTCCGGCGACTGCATGTCAGACGTACCCTCAGCAATATCCAAACATATCTTCGGATCAAAGAGGTGCATCTGCTCACCCATGATATCAATCTTACAGCCACGCTCAAGAAGATCAACAACCTGATCATAGTACGCCACATCTCTAGTATAATCATTGATATTTATCTTCACGCTATTCGGCAGATAAGCCTCGGCAATCTTCATCGCGCGGTAAGTGTAATCACCAGGCATCAACCCGTTATACCAACTCTTGCAGACAGCTTTATCAGCGTACATTTCCCCCTTGTGGCAGTCAGTTGCACTCTCATTGACTACATCCCAACTATGAATACGGTCTTTATATTTCAGGCTAAGCTCGATAATCCGCTTGGCCATGGATTCATGCAGAATCTGTGTAAACTCCGGCAGCATCTGCTCAATCTGCTCTGGGGAATACTTATTAAAAGCATCAAAGAGCGCATCACACTTGCTTTCCTCAAAAACTTCAGGCACAAGCTTGCTGTACGGATATGGAAGTTTTTTATACAACCACTCCGGCAGATTCCAGCGGCAGTTGCCCCAGACCATTGTATGCCCATGCAGGCGTATGCCCTTGCTCTCACAGAACTCCACCACCGGATCGGTTGCCGGACGACGCCAGTGCGGCTCAAGCTTCGGCTCTGCCACTGTATTCCAGTATTCTGCCGTATCACGGTACTCCGCAGCAAAGCGAGGCTTACCCTCCTCAAGCTCAAACTTCTTCCAGTAAAAAGCAATCGTCGCCGAATTAAAGAGCGTTCCGAAAAGATCCTTATACCTCTGGTTGCGCTCATCACTGCCAAGCTGGTCGTAATTAAAGATATGCGCGCCAAAGATAAAATCATGACTGAGCTGCTCAACCTTAACCTCGCTCCCCTGAGGACAACCCTCAAGACTGACAACCGCCTCCGCCTTGCGGTTAGCCTCGATATCACGGTCGATCTCAGCCTGAACCTGATCGTTCCAGCGCTCCCAGTACCCCTCTTTCATCACATCATTAACCTGCTTGAATTTGCTGACATCCATTATTTATTCTCCTGACTTTCAATTGAAACCATATACCAGTAGTAATACCGGAAAATATTTACTCTGCAAATTTCATCAAAGCAAAACACAGCATAAATTACTAAAAAACTTGCTTAATTACGATTTATCGGCTAAAATCCACTAAAACTCAGCAATGCTGAAGAATGGAGCAGAGAAAATGGCTTACAACACCGTCAAGTCAGTCACCAAGGCGATCACGATTCTTGAATTGCTGACCAGTCATACAATAGAGGACAAGGCTCTGACGCTTGCCGAGATTTCAGAGGCGGCCGGGATACTGCCGGTGACGGCCAGAAATCTGCTTAGAACCCTTGAGGAGTGCGGCTACGCTGAGCGAGTCGGGCATGGCAAGTACCGCGAGGGGGATCGTTGTCTCAAGCTCTTTCGCGGTGAGGGCATATTGCGAAGATTAAAAGATGTAGCCAAACCGATAATTGACCGCACGGTATTTGAGCTTGGCGAGAGCCTGCTGCTGGTGGCAATTGTCAACAACCGCCGTATCGAGCTTATTCGCTCCAAAGCGCTGGATGACAATATGCTGGAACCGCAGTGGGACGCGAATGCGCGGTTTTACAATATGCGCACCACCAGAGCGATACTTGCCTGGTATTCTGAAGAAGAACTGAATGAGTTTATCACTGCCAACGGCCTGCCCAATGAAAAAGACTGGCCGGAAGCAGCCAACAGCAGGGATAACCTCGATAATGAGCTGAAAAAAATCCGTGAAAACGGGGGCTGCTGCGAAATAGCGGTCAATTACGCCGCTATAGCCGTACCGATATTGACTACCAGCGGGGAAGTAGTCGCTTCACTTGGCTGCTACTCAAAACTCTCACGCACCGACAGGATACGTGCTACGGGTATCCAAAAAATCCTGCAGGACTGTGTCAGCAAGATACAGCAGAAGATTACATCCTGATTTTTTGCAACGAAAAACAATTACCGAAATTGTCCGCCCGCAGCAACATTCAACCAACAAACACCTAACCAACAAGTTAAAAACCACTTACAACACATCAAACATACCCCCGCCACATCAAATTCCTACATATTCGAATATTATTATTGACAGAAAAGTATTCAATGATACCATTGTAGTTGTATTTAAGGGATCAAGGCCAATCCGGCTTTGTACTGATATGGAAGGAATACAGATGAAAGCAACATGGGAAAAGATTATCGAGTACGCTTCAATGCCACTGCACGGGACAATGTCACGCTCCCTGCGCAAGGATGTAAGTATCCAGATCAACGAAGGCAAAATCTACTCAAGCGCCATCATCTTTATGGATGACATGTTTATCCGCGTCACCGAGAAGAACGTAGACGGTCAGGATATCAACACCTACTACGATTTCTCAAAGGTTGTCAGCATCCGCACCATGGGTCCTACTATCTGAAAAACAAGCTTCTAACGGTCAGATATTTCCCTTCTCTGACAAAAACCGGGGACAGCCCTTTGGCTATCCCCGGTTTATTTTTCATATTTCAGCCCGCCAAACCCAGGACGCTATTTCTTAGCCGCCTCTTCAGGAGTCTTTTCCTTGACATCATTCTTGGCCAGTTTCTCGTCCTTCTTCTCATCCTTGAACTTATCCTTGAAGGAGTTGTAAAGGGCGATATCCGGCAGGCCGCCGATCTTCTCACCGATAACAACCAACCCACGCTGCAGAACATCGCTGCTCTCGATATCAACAGGATAGTTCATGATTCCGCGGCTTTCGCGCAGGAATGAAAACAGCGTGCTGCGCAGTTCGGTGCGGACGGTTTCCTTGTCAAGGTTGAGTTTGGGATATTTTTTCGTCAGGATCTCATAAAGCTCATTAAAACCGGGATAAGCCTGCGGATCGTTGTTGTCGTACTCAAGCACAGCCATGAACTTGTCTTTATTGGCATCGAACTTCTGCTCCAGCCATATAGAGATGTCACGGTTCTCAATCTCCTTGAGACGAAGATCACGCCCCACCCCCTCAAGCTTGCGCTCTTCAATATCGACATGCGGCTTGATACCCTTATCACGGCCATGAATGCACTCCCCGGAAGGCAGGTAGTACTTGGCAATGGTCAGCTTGAGCCTAGTGCTGTTGTTGGTTGTATTAACCGGCAGCAGCATCTGCACAGAGCCTTTACCGAAGCTCTTCTGCCCGACAAGCGTAGCACGCTTATGGTCACGCAGAGCGCCGGAAACAATCTCACTCGCTGAGGCTGAACCGCCGTTAATCAGGACTACCAGCGGCCCCGTATAGGTCGGCTCGCCAAGGATACGCGAGGTATAATTGCGACGGCGGCTGATCTTGCCCTTACTGTAAACAATCAGCTTGTTGCGCTCAAGGAAGTTCTCGCATACGCCGACCGCTTCCGAGAGCAGGCCGCCGGGGTTATTGCGCAGATCCAAGACCAGACCCTTGATACCGCCGTCCTTCTCAAACTTCAGCAGAGCTTTTTTCAGCTCAGAGCTGGTTGAAATATTACGGTACGGGTCTTCCTGGAAACCGGTCAGGCGAACATAGCCGATGTCCCCCGGCAGGCGCTGGGTGAAGATCATCGGCATGGTTATCAGGTCGCGCATGATGACAAAGTCTTTAGGCTCATCAAAACCTTTGCGCACAACAGTAACCTTTACCGGAGTTCCGGGCTTGCCCTTGAGTTTCTTGACTGTCTTGTTCAGGTCAAGCTTGGTGACATCATCGCCGTCAATCTTGGTGATGATATCCATTGACTGAAGCCCGGCCTTATACGCCGGCTTGCCCCACATCGGAGTGAGGATAGTAAAGTATCCATCACGCATACCGACATACGCACCGATACCGCCGTAATCACCGTGCATGCTGTTGAGCATCTCCTGATAATCTTCTTCATTGAGATAATCGTTGAAGTCGTCAAGTGAGCGCACCAGTGCGCGGGCGGCTGATGAAGCGAGGTTCTTGCTCTTGATCTGCTCGGATTCATCGGGGTCTGTATTGTCATAAGCATAATTGGTGCGGATAAGTTTTATCACCTCACCGATAAGCTCTTCTGCAAACTCATCGCGCGAGACATTCTTCTTGTTCTTGTCATCAAGAACCAGCAGGGCGCGCGCCTCGTCACCATCCTCGCCAGGCATCCGGCTGATGCGCACAAGCTCCTCACGTACCCGGTCATAACGGCCAAAGCGGCCAAGGGAGAGAGCAGCTTCATTTCTGGAGGCAAGGCTGGCGCTGTTAGTGGCAATGGCAACCAGCAGGTCGGCGGCGCTGCTGTCGTAGCTTAACTTCCAGAGACTCTTGGCAAGCTCGACTTTAAGAAGTTCGGGCAGGTCCTTAATACGCAAAATTGCGCGCAGACGTGCCTTGACATACTCCCCGCCGTGATTGCCCATAACCGCCGCCGCATCAATACGCCTCTGAAGCGGAGCCTTGCCGTCGCGGATAATATCCTCAAGGGGCTTTGCTCCCTCGCGCTGCCAGCCGTTGGCAAGGAGCGCAAACGAGATGGCTATTTTTTTACCGGAGGAGGCGTTTTCAAGATTCTTGTCAAGCTCGTCCTTGACCTTCTCACTGTCACCAAGCTCAACCAGATCAAGCGCCTGCGCCCAGACAGGTTCGTCTGAATTGTCTGTAATTGTATCGAGAATCGACTTCATACTCTTGGCGGTATCGCTGTTTTCTTTCTTGACCACGCCAACAGCCGCCCCTGAAGCCTCCTGAGCCTGCAGGGGAATAAAGCACAAATTCGCCATTCCTACAGCCAGTACGATAAATCCTGTAAGTCTCATTATTATTAAAACCTCCGCAAAAAAACAAAACTTCCCGCAGATGTCGGGAAGAGATATTACCCAGACCGTCTCTACCTTATATATATCAGTATAATCGACACATCCTTTTATGGAAATATTCTAACCTTAGTCAATAATTTGCACAAGGCATTTATCAGTATTTCACCAACTTCAACTAAAAATCCCTGTTTTATTATCCGCAGTCTGACGATAATATTAGACCAAAAGCAGAAAAGAACGCTAAATTATGCCGGCGGCCATTGACTAAAACGGTAAAATATGTTTAGATATTATCTGATATTGCGTAAAAAACTTTATGCCGTAAAATATCATGATAATATGCTATAATGCAAAATACTGGTGAAAAATATGAGTGACAGCGACATTGCCATTTATCTCAAGGAAATCAGCGAGTTCAAGCTGCTCAGCGGAGATGAAGAAAAAGACCTAGCCAACCGCATCGCCAATGATGAGGCGTGGGCCAGGGAGGAGCTTATTCGCTGCAATCTGCGGCTGGTTGTCTCTATTGCCAAAAAATTCACCAACCGGGGTCTGCCCCTTCTTGACCTGGTTGCGGAGGGTAATTTCGGCCTGATGAAGGCTGTTGACCGCTTCCGCGCCGAAGAAGACAAGCGCTTCTCAACCTACGCTTCATGGTGGATCAAACAGGCCATACGCCGGGCATTGGCGGCCAAAGTCAAAAACGTCCGCGTTCCCGCCTATATGGTCGAGATCGTCAACCGCTGGCGCAAGACTTCAAATGAACTGAGCCAGAAGTATCAGCGCACCCCCACTCCGCATGAAATCGCCACCATCCTTGAGATTCCCGAGGACAAGATTGATGTTATCATGAAAGCCATCAGCGCCGGCTCTTCATCTTCATTTACCGGCCCGCGCTTTACCAATGACGAAGACGAAAACTCGGGTATGGAAGACATGATGGCCATGGCAGCCGCAGCCCGTGAAGAAACACAGTCAAGCTCGGCCCTCAATGAAGAAGACGAGAGAAAGCTCGAATTGCTGCTAAGCTGCCTTGATGAGCGCTCGGGGCAGATCGTCCGCCACCGCTATGGTATCGGTGTTGCCGACACGCTCACCCTTGAGGACATCGGCGATAAGATCCTGCACAAGTCAATCACCCGTGAGCGGGTTCGCCAGATCGAGAGCAAGGCCTTGCGTGAGATGCTTAAAATCCTGCAGGATGCTTGAGTTTGAGGTGGGGCTATATGGTGCATTTTCAACTAAATTCAGCCGACCCGAAGACTCTGTCAAAAATCATTTTTTTCATACTTTCAGTTCTTGTTCTCTGCACCGCATTCCCGGTTTTTTCCGCAGAAGCACCGGCAGACCAAAGCAAACCGGCCTTTCTGCAGCTTCTTGACTGCCATATACCTGAAATTATCGTCAGACTACCCGATTCCGAGATCACCAGACAGGATCTCTTTGACGCAGTATACCGGCAGACCCTGCACGCCAATCACCCGATTGATTCGGTATTTCTCGCTCCTGAAAGGATGATTACCTCTATCCTGCAAATGCGCCAGGCCGCAAAATCACCAGAACGCCTGCCAAGCGCAGAAGAATTGCGAAAATTCCTCGAACAGTGGCAGAAATTTGAACACAAACCCGGCAACAGCAACCCGCTGATAAGCCAGACCAACGATGCCTTCCGTGATTACATACTCCTGAAAATAACCGACGTAACCGGAATTAACCCCTTTAACACCAAACAGTTCAACACAAAATGGTATGGCGTTGACAAAAAAATCATCGCCAGTATCACCGGTAAAGACTACACCCGTAACGACCTTGCAAGATACCTCATAACCTGGTGCAGCGACAGGGAGTTGGAGGTTATAATTGAAGAACTTGTACAGCGGCGCATCATTCAGAGTGAAGCCATGAAAATGGATATTCCGGTGAACGACAAACTGACCACCAGAGAGATCGCCGAAAAAATCTTTGCGCCACTGGTCTCAGAACAGGCTCTTACTGATTTTTACACTGTCAACAAAGAGAAATTCAGCCTGCTGAAAGTAAAAACCTATTCGCTGGACTTTATGAAGAATATCAAAAAAAACGGAGACAAACTCCCTGCCGAAGAAATAACCAAAGCAAAAAAACTGGCGCTGCAGAAGATGATCGACTTCTCTGAAGCCCTGAAAACCGGCAAGGAAACTCATCAGGCCCAACAACTGCAAGAGGACTATCTCTATCTCAGCCCTGACCCTGATCTTGTAACTTTCGCCAGCCCTGAAGCTTACGGCATCGACTTCATCTATACCGAAAACGGGAAATTCATCACCCCGATAACACGCATCCCCAAATGGCTCGACAGCTCACTGAGTAACAAAAGGCCCGGACTGGTCCTCGGCCCTTTTGAAACAGAATCAGCAATAATCATTGCTGTTGTCATAAATGAGCATTATCCGCGCAGGCCAGAGATGATCTATAACGTTCTAAGAGAAAAACGCCTCCTGCACCAGTCCAGGCGTCTTTTTGAATCCATCAAGAATATCAGCAAATTTTATTTTAGACCAAATTCTCGAATAAACTACCAGATACTGCAAAAGTAAAAATACCGTAAATACTCTATACTTTAGCTTGCTAAAAGTCATTGTATGCAATATCATTTAATGCCGTGTAATCATTCACCTGCGGTATGCGGATTATTCAGGAAGAGTAATGAAATATAAACCCTTTTATAGCCTTATTACAACTCTGCTGCTGCAGGCTTCAGCCTTTGGCGCAGACTCCGCCATCCCCAAAACGCAAGGTTCAGACATTCAGGATAATGAGATCATCGCCTGTCTGATACCCCATTACCCCGGCCTTATTGCAATATTCCTGCTAATTGTTGCCATTATAATCATTATTCGCCAGCAACTTAAGCTGCAAAAACAGTTACGGCAGATACAAGAGCAGGACAAGGATCTGAAGCGCTCAGAGATGTTTCTCAAATCAATCACAGAATCAATTCCCTATCCGATGATTGTTCTGGAGAGTGATTTCCGCATCAGTCTTGCCAATAAAGCCGCGCAGGAGATTTACGGTTTTGATGCCAGCAAAAAATCATACTACTGTTATGAAGTCCTGAAAAAACGCACAACCCCCTGTACCAACGGACTCTGCAGCCTCAAACACAGCCTGCGCATCAACAAGCCAACCCTCGGCTACTTCCAGCACAAAGATTATAACGGCCGGCAACTGGTGGTTGAGGTAGCCGCCGCACCAATAAAATTCCTCGACGAAAAAGAACGGGTTCTCGGATTTTTCATCGACCGCACCGATCAGCATGAAGTGCAGAACCAGCTCAATATCCGCTCCAAACTTCTTTCAGGCCTCGCTGAAGGTACGCGCATAATCCTTTCAAACAACGACGACATCAACAGCGGCATGACCCAGGCACTCAAGAAAATCGGCGACGCGGCCAATGCCGAGAGTATTTCAATTTATCAGCTCAGTAACCTGAACGACAACTATGTGGCAACTGCCAAATTCCACTGGAACAGCCATAACAATAATCAGGAAGTTCCGACCGGTTATAAGGTCAGCCTCAAAGGTCTTAATATTGACGACAACCGCATCAGCGGTATTGCCCTCTACCACAACGACCCCAAGCTACCCGAACATATAACCGAACACATGAAGAGTTGCGGAAATATCAGCAGCCTGCTGACACCGATATATATCAAGAACGAATTGTGGGGCGTAATCTCGATTGACAACCACTCCGCCAGCCATAACTGGAAAAACTTTGAAATAGACGCCATCAAGGTCATTGCCGACCAGATGGGCATGCTTATTGCGCTTATTGAGACCGACGCCAACCTCAGGGAAAACCGCCAGAAACTCAAAAATCAGAATGAAGTCCTGGAAAAAGCCAAGAAAGAAGCCGAAGACGCCAGAAACGTCGCGGAAATGATGGCCGATGAACTGCGCCGCACCCTTGAAGTCTCCGAGCAGCTGCGTAATGAAACAGAAGAAGCAAGAACCAGAGCTGAGAGCATGGCCGAAGAAGCCGAATACGCCAACATGAGCAAGAGCGAATTTCTTGCCAATATGTCGCATGAGATCCGCACCCCGATGAACTCGGTGATCGGCATGACCGATCTGCTGCTCTCAACCAACCTCACAAGTGAGCAGCAGGGTTACGCAGAGACAGTCAGAAGAGCCGGCGAAAATCTGCTCTCGCTGATTAACGACATTCTCGACCTTTCAAAAATCGAAGCCGGAAAATTCACGATCCTCCCCAAAGAATTCAACCTCCTTGAGTGCCTTGAGGACAGCTGCCTGATGCTCAGCCCCCGCCTGCGCGAAAAGGGGCTGGAGCTTTATTTCAATATCTCGCCGAGTCTGCCGTTACTTCTCAAGGGTGACGACCTTCGCATAAACCAGATTTTTGTCAATCTTCTGGGCAACGCCATCAAGTTCACCCAGCACGGCTATATCCAGATCAATCTGAATGTCACAGCGACAACGTCAAAGACCGTAACCCTCAACCTGAGCGTTACCGACACCGGTATCGGCATGGACGAGCAGACCTCGCAGAATGTCTTTAATCAGTTCACGCAGGCCGACGCGTCAATCACCAGAAAATACGGCGGCACCGGCCTTGGCCTGTCAATCAGCAAAAAACTTGCCGAGCTTATGAATGCCGACCTAACCTGTATGAGTAAACCGGGCGCAGGCTCAACCTTCACTCTGGAAATAACCCTGCCCAAACTTACCGAAAAGACCCTTGAGAACTCGACGGCAATACCTGAAAACTCCCGCGCCATTATCTGCGGCGGTAGCGGTATCGGACGTACAAGCCTTGAAAAGAATCTCAAACTCGCAGGTTTCAGATGCCGTCAGGCAGTCTGCGCCAGTGAGGCGATGCTGGTTCTTGAAAACAAGTCAGCACAGAAATACAGCCTGGTCATCTCCTATCAGGACCTGCATGACATGACTATCGAAGACTTCTCAGACCGTCTTACCAAACTTGATTACAAACCCACAGTATTTCTCGTTACGGATCTCAACAACACCGCACTGCCAGACAGGATTACCCCGCTAAGCCGGCCGATCCTGCCAAGCCATATCTTCAACTGTCTGGTAAATCCCGCAAAGGGCTGTGACCTGAAAATAGAAATACCGATTCTGGCTGGCGATATCTGTGACAAAAAAATTCTTCTGGTTGAGGATAACAAATTAAATCAGAAGCTGGCCGGAGCAATGCTCAGCAAGCTTGGCTGTGATTATTCAATCGCTGAAAACGGCCAGGAGGCGCTTGACGCCCTCGACGCGGACAGCAATTTCTCACTGATCTTCATGGACATCCAGATGCCGGTCATGGACGGTTATGAAGCTTCCACAGAAATCAGAAAAATACCGCGCTACAAAGAAATTCCGATTATTGCCATGACCGCCAATGTCATGCCCGAAGACCAGGCCAAGTGCAAGGCTAACGGCATCAACGCTCATCTGCCAAAACCGATTACCCTGAAATCGATGTCAGATATTCTGCACCGCTACCTGCGAAAGACTCCGGCAACGACAGCCCCGGCCGCAGAGAAAACCGCAGTCGATGAACCGGTTATGGACATATTTAATTTCGACATCGCAATGCGGCATACCAATTTTGACCTGGAGCTGCTTCAGGAAACATTGTCAATATTCAAGAACTATTCATACAACCAGGTTGACAGCCTACGTTCGGCAATAGTCAACAGAGAGCAGGATCTCGCAATCAGACTCGCGCACACACTCAAGGGATCAGCCGCGACCTTTGGCGCCCAACAGGCACAAAACACCGCCTCGTTTATTGAAAAACACTGCAAGGATAATGACTTTGCCGCCGCCGAGAAACTTGCCCAAAAATTGTCGCAGAATTTATCAGATTTTTTTGAGCTTATAAAAAAATACAAATGGCCGGAGCAAGAATGAACATCCTGATTACAGAAGACGATTTCGCAATCCAGATATTAATGCGCAAACAGGTCGAGCGCTGGGGCTACACCCCGACTATTGCCTCTAACGGGCAGGAAGCGCTTAATATCGTCTACTCTGAAAATCCTCCAGACATTATTCTCATGGACTGGGTCATGCCGGAGCTAACCGGTATTGAAGCCTGCCGCAGAATTAAGGAAGACTCGTCCCTGCCGATGATTTACATAATCATGCTGACCAGCAAGACCGGACACCAGAATATTGTCGAGGGTCTTAACTCGGGGGCTGATGACTATATCTCAAAACCTGTTGACAGTGAAGAACTGCGCAGCCGCCTGCGGGTGGCAAAACGCACTATCAAGAATGAACGACAACTGCGCAAATATGCCAGCGAGATGGAAATACTTGCCCTTGAACGAGCCCAGCAGCTTGTCCATGCCGACCGACTGGTTACTATCGGCACAATGTCAGCCGGTATTGTCCATGAAATCAACAATCCACTTGGGGCGATTATCGGAACCGGGCAGATTCTAGGCAAGTACTGGGAACTGGTCTCACCTCTGGTGGATAAAGAGCTTGAGAGCAGAACCGACCCCAAACTCGCGCTGGTCAGGGATGATATGGCCGAAACAATTGAGAGTATCGCCATCAATGGCAAACGCATCACCGAAATCATTTCAACACTCAAGCGTTTCTACAAGAATAATATTTCAACGCAGATGAATATCTGCAGGATAAACGACTGTATCGAAAGCGCCCTGAAGGTCTGCCATCCCAAGCTTAAAAACAGGGTCAATACTCTCTGTGATCTTGAGGATCCCTCACCTGAATGCAAGATCAATCCACAACAGATCGACCAGGTTCTGGTAAACCTGATTGTCAACGCCGCCGAAGCAATCGAGGAGGCAGGGCTCAGGAATGGCGAAATCACGATCAGGACAAAATCTTCAGACGAGATGGCGGTTATTGATATTGAGAATAACGGCCCCACAATATCTGACGAGATAATGGATAATCTCTGGAATTCATTCTACACCACAAAGAAGGAAGGTACAGGACTTGGCCTCTCAATCAGCCGCGATCTGATAACCAAGCACGGCGGAAGCATGAATGCAGAAAACCTGCCCAACAATAAAGGCGTCTGCTTTACAATAAAAATTCCTTTGGCAGTCCGGGACTGATTTTGCGTTTCTTTATCGAGCCTGTCAGGTAAAGAATATTCTCAATCTCCGCTTCACTCGGCACACGCCCGATTGTCCTGACAAAACCGTCTATCACCAACGCCGGCATTAGAGACACCCCATGCCGGAAGATTTCTTCAGGATCTTCCAATATACGCACAGTATAACGCTTCAGGCCGCTTTTAGCCATGACATGACAGACCTTACGCTCAAGGTCGTAGGTGTCAGGGCCTTTTTTACCCAATATATAAATGCGCTTTGCCATAAACTGCCCGCCCAGACAGATCATTTTATTTGAATTAAAAAACACCGTCCCCGCAGCTTTTTTTATTTCAGATTACCGGCCTTGCTCCACAGATAAAGACCAGATAAAGATACATAACCGGCGCGTTAAGAAGCAGACTGTCAAGGATGTCCATCATCCCCCCATACCCCGGAAGCGACGAACCCGCATCCTTGAGCTGCCCCTCACGCTTGAAACCGCTCTCAACCAGATCCCCAAGCAATCCCAGTACAGAAAGAATGATACCAAGCGGCAACGCCTTCGCCCAGCCGATAGCGGCAAAAGCAGAACCCGGATGAAAGAGAATAATAACCGCAATCAACCCCACACTTGCCGCCATCCCGCCAAGGAAACCTTCCCAGCTTTTCTTCGGTGAGATTGACGGCCAGAGTTTGTGATAGCCAAAGCGCTTGCCTACAAGCAAACCCGCAATATCACAGATCTTGCTGCCGGTAAAGAAGACAAAGACAAATTCAAGACCGTCATACTCCCAGCCGTGATTAATTTCAAGATGCCTCATCCGTCCCATAAAGGAGAGCAGCAACCAGAAATAAACCACGCCCATAACCGTTATCGAAACATTCCCCATCGGTCCCTGATGACCATAACGGCAGAGCTGAAAGAGCAGTACCACAACCACAAAAAGGCCGAAGAGCAGATAGTCGTAACCGGGAATTCCTGGGATCGGCGGATTGATCGTCGAGTATTCCTGCACCAGATACAAGAGCGCCACCGCCACCATACCGATAATTGCAAACGGCTTGAAGCCCTGAACCTTTGAGAGACGATAGAATTCACGCGCACCCAGAGTACAGGCAATAGCCTGAACGCAGGCAAGACCCCAGCCAGAGCCATAACGCGCATCCATCCACAGAATACCGATCATCAGAAAAAACAGCGGCACCCCGCACAATAACCGCACTCCAAGCATAATCAAATCCTCTCAATTTCTGTCTTCAGATTATTTTTTATTACATAAAGACTATCGCTAATCCGCCGGCAGACAAACAATGACGTCTGCAGATTTTTCTATTTCGCAAGATCACCGAATTTTCTGGTACGCTTCTGATACTCACCAAGAGCCAGAGCAAACTCCCGTCGGTCAAAATCCGGCCAGCAGACAGCCGTAGAATAAAACTCCGAGTAACTCACCTGCCAGAGCATAAAATTAGAGAGCCGCATCTCCCCGGCAGTCCGGATCAGCAAATCAGGATCAGGCACGCCCGCAGTATCAAGCTTACCCGCAAGCAGCTCCTCAGAAATATCCACCACCGCCAACTCTCCAGACAGAACCGCACCAGCCAGCGAGCGCACCGCGCGGATAATCTCATCCCGGCCGCCATAATTAAGCGCAAGCGTAAGCGTTACACCTGTGCCGTTATTCAGCCGCGCCTTGACCGACGCCAGCGAATCCCGTGTGCGCCGCGGCAATTTCGAAATATCACCGATCGTTGCCAGTCGCACACCCTCACGCTCAAGCTCATCCGCTTCACTCTGCAGATACGTCTCAAGGAGTAACATCAGAGCATCAACCTCAGCCTGCGGCCTCTTCCAGTTCTCAGTCGAGAATGCGTAAACCGTTAGGTACTTTATCCCCCACTGGCCGCACGCCTTGAGGATCGTGCGCATGGTGTCAGCGCCCGCCTTATGCCCCTCAACTCGCTGTTTGCCACGGTTTTGCGCCCAGCGGCCGTTACCGTCCATGATTATCGCAACATGCTCAGGCAAGCTCTCTGGATTAAAAAGTCCGGCTACGTCGGAAAAATACTCCGAACTCGGTGAATTTTCGCTCATACCCCTTAAATCCTCAATAATTGTGCAAATCGCACCAGCAAATCATAGCTAAATAATTCTCCGGGGCAAGAAATGTTCTGAGTTATACTCAATTTTCGCTTCCGCCACAATCATTTATCCTTGAACAAATGACTATTTGGATTAAAATTAACGGGCATATCCTGATAACGGCAATACCATTTTCAGGATCATTTCATTGGTTAGCAAGACAGAGGAAAACATATGCAGGCATTATGGAACGACAGTGAGGGGTTGTTCAATCCCGCCAGTGCGCCGGATTTTCTACCCACCCAAAAGCTCAAAGACTTGCAGCTACAGCGTTTGCGGGCAATTATCAGACACGCCTATGACCATGTTAAGCTCTTCCGGGAACGCTGCGGGGCAAATAACCTCAGCCCCGATTCCGTCAGGGAACTGTCTGACCTCGGCAAATTCCCCTTTACCGTCAAGACCGACCTGCGTGATACTTATCCATTTGGCTTATTCGCCACCGGCATGAAGGATATCGTCCGCCTGCATGCGTCATCCGGGACAACCGGGAAGCCGATTGTTGTAGCTTATACAGACGAAGACATCAAGGTCTGGGCTAATGCGATGGAGAGGACTTTTTCTTGCGCGGGTCTGCACAGCGGCGACGTCATCCAGAACGCTTACGGTTATGGACTATTTACCGGCGGCCTTGGCGCGCATTACGGTGCGGAGTCACTTGGGGCAACCGTCATCCCGATATCAGGCGGCAACACCGAACGCCAGCTTATGATTATGAAAGATTTCGGCTCAAACGCCATCTGCTGCACGCCGAGTTATTTCCTGCATATTATCGAGCAGGCCAAAAATATGGGCATCAACCTCAAGGAGCTGCCCCTGCGGGTGGGGATCTTCGGTGCTGAACCTTGGACGATGGAGATGGGGCTATATATGGAGCGCGAGACCGGTATCAAGTGCATCGACATTTACGGCCTCTCAGAGATCACCGGCCCTGGCGTAGCTTCAATGTGTCTGCACCAGAGGGGCTTGCATATCTTCGAGGACTTATTCTACCCTGAAATCATCGACCCCGAAAGCGGCGACGTTCTTGACGACGGCGAGGAAGGAGAGCTGGTGCTGACAACGCTGTGCAAGAAAGCCATGCCGATGATCCGTTACCGCACCCGCGACATCACCAGAATCATAACTGAAAAATGCCCCTGCGGGCGGACAATCCGCCGGATGGAGCGCATCTCGCGCCGCAGCGATGACATGTTTATTATCCGCGGGGTCAATGTCTTCCCCTCGCAGATTGAAGCTGGTCTGCTCTCGGTTGAGGAGGCGCTGCCGCATTATCAGATAGTCCTCACCAGAAGCGGCGGGCTCGACCAGATCAATGTCGAGGTTGAAGTTACGCCAGAAGCGTTCTCTGACAAAATCGCAGAAGTTCAGGCGCTGCAGAAGAAGATCGCCCACGCAATCGAGAGCATTATCCAGATCCGCGTAACCGTCAAGCTCATGGAGCCTAACTCCCTGCCCCGCAGCGAGGGCAAGGCCAAGCGTCTGATTGATAAACGCGCGCAGGAATAAGTCTGATTACACTGTAAATAAAAAACTCACCCACAAACAGGGAAGGAATAAAAATGAAGATCAAGCAGATTTCAGTATTTCTTGAAAACAAGCCAGGCCACCTCAACCACGCCGCCAAAACATTAGCGGACGCCGGCATCAATCTCGTGACATTATCGCTCGCAGACACCGAACAATTCGGAATTTTGCGGATAATCGTAAAAGAATGGGAAAAAGCCGAACATTTATTGAAAGAAAACGGCTTTGTAGTGAAAGTAAATGAAGTAATCGCCACTCAAGTCCGCGACGAACCGGGCGGGCTGGCGGAGATTCTTGATGTGATTGAGAAGGCGGGGCTCAACATTGAATACATGTACGCCTTCACCTTCCGCTGCAACGGCGAGGCGGTTATGATGTTCCGCTTTACTGACACTGATGCGGCGGCAAAAGTACTGACTGATTCGGGGATGAACGTAATCGGCGAGATTGATCTCTTTGACAAATCCTGCTGATATTACGCGGCGAGCGCAATAACTGCTCGCATGTTTTTTACGTTTCACCCTTCCTGGAATTGCGGCGATAAAATGAATATACCTAAAAATATGATCTGGGATAAAGACGAAACAATATCCCGGGATCAACTGACAGAATTACAGCTTTCGCGTTTGCGTGAATCACTGAAGCAGGCATTGAAAGTACCTTATTACAAGAAGGCGCTGGCTGGTCTTGCGCCTGAGGATATAAAATCGCTCGACGATCTGCGCAAGCTGCCCTTTACGACCAAGGCAGACCTGCGTGAGAATTATCCGCTGGGGATGCTGGCAGTTAACAAGAGTGAGATTTCACGGATTCACGGCTCATCGGGAACAACCGGCAAGCCGACCTTTGTGGCGTACACGGAAAAAGATGTGCAGAACTGGTCGAACCTCTGCGCGCGTTTTCTGACTGCGGGGGGGCTGCGTAAAGATCATCTTGCGCACATCGCTTTTGGCTTAGGATTATTTACCGGCGGTTTCGGTCTGCACTTTGGCATCAACCGTATCGGTGCAGGAATCGTTCCGGCCTCAGCCGGCAACACCGCCCGTCAGGTGATACTATTAAACGATCTTGCGGCAGACGCGCTGATCTGTACTCCAAGCTACGCGCTTAATATCGCGGAGATCGCCCGTGAGAATGGCATTGAAAAACTGCCGCTGAAGTTCGGTTTCTTCGGCGGTGAGATGTGGACTGATGACATGCGCGACAAGATCGAGTCCGAGCTTGGTCTGTTTGCGACAAACAATTACGGTCTGTCAGAAATTATCGGCCCGGGCGTCAGCGGCGACTGTTGCTACCGCTGCGGGATGCATGTGCAGGAAGACCATTTTATCGTCGAGTGTATTGATCCGGATACGCTTGAGCCGGTCAAGCCCGGCGAGAGGGGCGAACTGGTCTTTACCTCGCTGACCAAAGAAGCGATGCCGATTATCCGCTACCGCACGCGTGATATCTCTTCGCTTGATTATTCGCCTTGCGATTGCGGACGGACTGGTGTGCGCATGGGCAGGGTTTATGGCCGCAGTGATGACATGCTGATTATCCGCGGGGTCAATGTCTTCCCCTCGCAGATTGAGGAAGCGCTCCTGCAGATAGAGAAGGCCGCGCCGCATTATCTGATTATTATCGACCGTCCCGGCAACATGGACAAGGTCACCGTCAAGGTCGAGCTTCGCCCTGAGGATTTCTCAGACAAGATGACCGAGATGATACACCTTAAAAATGAAATCCACGCGGCGATCCAACGCATCGCACAGATTGGTGTAAATGTAGAACTTGTAGCCCCGTACTCGCTCGAACGCTCCAGCGGCAAGGCAGTAAGGGTAATTGACAACCGAGTGAATAAGCCTGAGTAGGCTATTCACAATTATGAAAGGAATCATCATGAACTATAAACTATTTACAGCAGCTATCGCAGCAGGCGCAATGACTCTTGCAGGTTGTGGCAGCGCAAAGACAGACGCACCAAAAGACGGCCAGAAGAAAGCCGCCATGACCATGCAGGATGCAAAATTCTCAGAAGTCGACATCAACAAGGACGGCCAGGTAACCTACGACGAGTTTGACAAGATTACCGACAACAAGGGCGACAAGGAAGGCAACTTCATCTACGTTGAAATGGACAAGAACGGCGATGGCATCATCAGCGCAGAAGAGTTCAGCAACAAAGCCCCTGCAACAAAGACAGAAGCAATGAAAGAAGATGTCAAGACAGAGAAAAAATAACTCTGGCAGTAGCCGGTCAAAGCTGTATAATTAATTTTGTTAATTTACTAAAGGAATTAATTATGTTTCCGGCAATACTCGGACTCGCAGATAACTGGATTTTCGCGGCAATCGCTCTATCTGTTGCCATCACCGTTATCTGCATATTCTATGGACTTATCAAATGGAACTCAGGGGCAGAAACAAGCCCTGACAGTGAAACCATCGAATGGGTTCGCGAAGAAGACCAGATTGATGAAGAGTTCTGAGTCGTTTTTTAAATCTCAACCAGCAGGGCTTCGTCTCCGGAGCCCTGCTTTTATATAGCGCTAGAAATCAACCATGTGGATCTACCTGTCTCTGGCTTCGGCCTTTTTTCTCGGTATCTATGATGTCTGCCGCAAGCAGGCGGTCAACGAAAACGCCGTTCTTCCGACCTTGCTCTGCACAACTACCTGCGGCGCAATCATTGCTCTTGGCATCATGCTCTTCTCATACACAAATCCGCAGCTCGCGCATGATTACTCGCTCTATATCCCGGCTCTGAGCTGGCACCAGCACGGACTCCTGATTATCAAAAGCTTCATCGTCGGCTCGTCCTGGGTCTGCACGTTTTTCGCCGTCAAGAATCTTCCGATCTCAATTGTCATCCCCATCCGCGCCTCCGCCCCGCTCTGGACACTTCTTGGCGCGGTTATAATTTTCGGCGAACGCTTCACTCCGCTGCAATGGCTAGGGCTGGCAATTGTCTTTATCTCCTACTACATCTTCAGCCTGCAGGGGCGCAAGGAAGGGATCTTCTTCACCCGCAACAAATGGATCTACTTTGTGGTCGGCGGCACACTCTTGGGTGCTATCAGCAGCCTTTACGATAAATTCCTGATGCAGAAAGCCGGCGGCTTCGAACCGGTGGCAGTCCTCTGCTGGTTTATGATTTATCTGAGCATAATCTCCGCTATCACCGTCCTGACAATCTGGTTTCCCCGCCGCAAAAAATACAGCTCCTTCAAGTGGAAATGGTCGATGCCACTGGTCGGACTCTTTCTGGTCACTGCCGACTTTATTTACTTTCAGGCCTTGCACGACCCAGAAGCCCTGATCGGCATCGTCTCAGCCCTGCGCCGCACCAGCGCGATAATCTCATTCATTATAGGCGTCCTAATCTTCAAGGATGTAAACCGTCGCAAAAAAGGTCTGGCACTACTTGGCGTCATGCTTGGCGTCTTCATAATCCTTTACGCAAAATCTCTTTTGTAACCCCACTACTACCAATTGCCGCGCAAAACCATTTCGAACTAATGTCCAGAAAGGTCTTGCTCTGGTTTTTCCTAACCGTATAATTTTCGTCATTACTTATTCGCAAACACAGGAGATGGGGTGACAAGATAATCCATCTCAGTCCATGCGGCAGCGCACAAAAATGGTTGTGAGTTGCAGCGCGGGAATTAAAAAAGGAGATACACAATGAGTGGCGAATGTTCAGGTTCATGCGGCAGCTGTGATTCTTCCGGCTCATGTCAGGATCAGAAACTCACCAAACAGCTCAACAATATCAAGAACAAGATTCTTGTTCTTTCCGGCAAGGGTGGCGTCGGTAAAAGTTCGGTTGCGGCTAACCTTGCAGCGTCCCTGAGCGCTTCAGGTAAAAAAGTCGGTCTGCTTGATATTGATTTCCACGGCCCGTCAATCCCAACCATGTTTCATCTGCAGGATGTCCGCGCGCAGTCTGACGGGGAAAACATTATGCCGATAGAGTCTAACGGCCTCAAGATTATGTCAGTAAGCTTTGTGCTTCCTGAAGCAGACAACGCCATTATCTGGCGCGGCCCGATGAAGATCTCCGTATTGCAGCAGTTTGTTCGCGATGTCAGCTGGGGCGAGCTTGATTACCTGATTATGGACTTCCCTCCCGGCACCGGCGACGAGCCACTCTCGGCCTGCCAACTCGTCA
Source organism: bacterium (assembly GCA_003245715.1). Taxonomy (GTDB): domain Bacteria; phylum Planctomycetota; class SZUA-567; order SZUA-567; family SZUA-567; genus SZUA-421. Next base: position 118,731 of record QKCJ01000018.1, on the reverse strand, counting down.
AGGACTCAGGTGGCAAGACTGGTGCGATTATCGTCACAACCCCGCAGGAAGTATCCCTGTCTGACTGCCGCAAATGTATCGACTTCTGCCACAAGCTTGAAATGCCTGTACTTGGGGTTATTGAAAACATGAGCGGCTTTGTCTGCCCTGATTGCGGCAAGGAGCACAATATCTTCTCCAAAGACGGCGGCATGAAGATGGCCCAGCAGGAAGAAGTCGCCTTTCTCGGCAAAGTGCCGATTGACCCGGCCTTTGCCGCGGCCTGCGACAATGGCAAACCTTTTGTCATTAAAGAAAGTGAATCCGCAACCAGCAAGTGTTTCAAAACCATTATTGAAAATATCGAAAAAGTTCTGAATTAATTAGCGGCATCAACCGCTCAGTAACAAACAAAAAAGCCCCGCCATGAATGGCAGGGCTTTTATTTTTGTTATCCGCAGATAAATTCAGACTCGAAAAATAAACCGGCTTTTAGGTTATTAGAGCGTCTGCAGTTTCTTACACCAGTAGTACCGCCTTGTAGCGTCCTGAAGTTTTGCCGAAACTGCTTCATCGTCGTTTTTATCGAGGAAGTTCTGATAAAGCACCAGTGCCTGTGTCAGCTTTTTAACCGCTTCCTTGTAAAAGACATTTGAGTCTTTCCGGCTGCCGGCACTCTGCGCCTGTTTCTCAAGATCAGCCGCTTCTGCCGACAACTTGTCAGCAAGCTTGATAGCATTTGCCCCGGTCGCCGTTACCCCTTCCTTGGCTTTCTCCATTTCAGAAGAGATAGACTGCATCGTTTCATTATCCCCCGCACCGGCAGAATCTTTTGCCGCGCCAGCCGCACCGTCCTTGGCCTTGCTTTTTGAGAGCATTGCAATAACCTTGCTCTCTTCCTCAACAGCACCCTTGAGCATGGCGTTAGCCTTGCTGTCAGGATAAACCTTGCTCAGCTTGTCAAACTTGCGCTGCGCAGCCTTGATATTTTTCAGCGAACGGTCAAAAGCACCCGAAGCAAACAGCTTGCGCGCCTCAAACTCGTAAACATTACCGGCAACATTCGGATCAAGCTCAATAGCCTTATTAAAGGCTTTCAGCATCAGTTCATTCTGGCCAAGCTCCAGAGCGTAAACACCGATCGCATAAAACTCAACACTGGTCGTCGCTTCTTTTGCCTTTACAATAACCTTTTCACGGTTAGCCTTGTCAATATCTTCCTGTTTGACAGCCTTCTGACTTACAATCCGCTTGCGCTCAAGTATCAGCTTGATGCCGCCATTCTTGATGATGGTAATATCGGTAATTCCCTGTCGCTCTACTTTGGCGCGGATCTCGTTACCGTCCTTGAGAACAAAGTCGTACATGTCCTTGGCAATGGCATCAGGGCCAGGCTTGACCTCGCTGACGGCCAGTGCAAATTTCTGAAAACTTCTATGATATTCCTGAGCGGTTTTTTTGTCGCCTGCGTCACCACCAAGCTTGCTGTTGATGATGTTGGCAGCCTTGGCAAAATCACCCTTTGCAGCAACCTCTTTAGCTTCCTTAACTGCGTTATTCAGTTCATCCTGAACCGCTTTGACGCGAGCCGCCTCAGCCGCCTTGGCTTTCATATCCAGCTCTGCCTTGCGCTGTTTTTCCAGCCGTTCTTTTTCCGCTTTTTCCTGCGCGAGACGGGCCTTGCGCTCCTGCTCTTCCATCTCTTTGAGCTTTTCCTCGGCAGCGAGTTGCTTCTTTCTGGCTTCTTCCCTCTTCTTTGCCTCAGCCTCACGCATCAGACGCAGCTTTTCTTTTTCAGCCTCGGCCGCCAGACGTTCTTTCTCTTCACGGATCTTCTGCTGCTCAACTTCAGCATAATGAGCCTGCACCCGCCAGGCAATAATACCCAAAACCACCACTATTCCCGCGACAACCGCATAAGTAATCATGGAATTCTTTCCGGATTTTTTTGTGCGGGCCATACGACCAGCTACCGGAGAATGAGGCCCGGTTGTTACACGTTTCTTTGCCGGGTCGGGAACCCTTTTGACTGTCGGACTTTTTCCTGATACCGGACGCCTGGTCGTAATCTTACCGGGCATTTTATTATTACCAGCTTCCTCATCGCCTCCGTCATTGGATGAGGTGATATCTGTCCTGCGCTTTCGAGCCATTGTAGAAGTCCTCTTCCCTGAAACCACCCGGGATCTGATTTTATGATAAATTATAAATTTAAAAAACTGTCAAAAAACCGCTGAAATTCGCCATAAATACTCTAGAAAAACGATTTACCGCCTAAAAATATAAACCGTTATATTTAATCATTAATATTCAAAAACAATTCCAAAAAACAGCCGACTTATTTATATTATTATAACTGCTTATCAACAAATACTATATATGCTGGACGCCTGCCACAAATACATTCTGGTGTAAAATCACGAATGTGGCATTTATCTACATTGCGCGAATTTACCCACACTTAACTATCCGGCATATTGTAGTTCAGAAAGGCAAAATGTCAACTCTAATTACATTTTGATCAACAAGACTTTAACATGTCGACCAGTACTCCCGGAGAAAGTGTTTCGCCAGGATCAAACGCGCAGCGGATAACCCGCATACAATCAAGAACTTCCTTGGGGTATTGGACAGCAAGCATTGCTTTTTTGATTCGCCCCACGCCATGCTCAGCTGAGACCGCCCCGCCGCTTCTGACAATCTCTGCCGCCCACTGCAGATACAACTGTTTAGCCTTGTCAATATCCTCGGTCGTATCCGGGAGTATATTGACATGCACATGCCCGTCACCGATGTGACCGAAAATAACCGCGTCAAGCTGCTGGGCCTGCAAAGTACGCCGGTAATAACGCATAATATAGGGCAGATTTGAGAGCGGAACAGCCATATCCGTACCAATTTTATGAATTTTGGGGTTTGACTTTTTACGCTCGGCAATCAGACAGTTTACCGCCTCAGGCACGGCATGACGAAACTCCTGCTGCATCCTGAGTTCACGTTTGTTATATGCCGCCCAGTCAGAGACAATTTCATAAGGCCCCACCAGCTCTGCCAACTGCGCCAGATACCTCCGGATATCACTTTCCCTGCCCATAAATTCAAGGTAAAGCGCGCAGCAGTCCCAACTTTCAAGATTATATTCACCCGGCTTGCTCTCATTGACCAGACGCAGCGACTGACGATCAAAATACTCCATCGCCACACAATGCCCCAGAACATTAACCTCAGAAACCAGATCCACCACCTCCTGCTCGTCAGAGAGAAACAGCATCACCCCACAGGATTTTTCAGGCTTGATATCCAGACGCAGCTCGATCTCGACAATAGCCCCAAGCGTCCCTTCGCTGCCGATAAACAGATCCAGCAAATCCATGTCCTTGCGCATATAGTAACCGCAGGTACATTTGGTCTGGGGATAATCAAAATCAACAAAGTTCAGGTCATACTCCATACCATCGCTCTTGCAGAGAGAAAAACTGTTTGACCGGCAGAAGACCTCACCCCGGCGCAGTTCAAGCACATCGCCATCAGCAAGCACAATCTTTAGCGCCTGCACCCACTCGCGCGTGCTGCCATAACCATACGTCCTCGCCCCCGAAGCATTATTGGCAACCACCCCGCCAAGGTGCGCGCTGCTCTCTGTCGGATTAACCGGGAACCATAAACGCTCAATCCGGCCTTCATTATAAGCAACCGCCAGATCATTTACCGGCGACAGCGTGCGGTTTGCCAGCATCTGCTGCAATTCCTTGAGACTCATACCAGGCTGGCAGCGGATAAAATAGCTGTTCTTGTCATGGCGGAAATCAAGCAGATCCTTCATCTTCTCCAACGAGACCACTGCCTGCGAACCAATCGGCACTGACGCACCAGTCACCCCGGTACGCCCGCCGGAAACCACGCAGCTCTCGCCAAGACGGCGAACCGACTGCAAAGCCCCGGCCACTTGATGAATATCAGAAGGAAAGAAAATACGCTTGACCATCGGCGCAGTAAGGCGTGATTCGTCAGTAACATAATTAATATGGTCCTGACTGCCGGTAACGTACGAGCAGGGCTTGGTGGCAATTGAATAGGTTTTAAGCTTATTCTGCACTTACGGTCTCCGCATCCCCACACCACCTAAAAAAAAACAACCGTTTCCCAACATTTTCCGTCTATCGTTTTTATATAAAGCTCAGTCAATCGCCTCACCGATAAGGCCTTGATTGCCCTCACCTGCCTGCGGTGCTTCCTCACCACCCAGCCCCACGCCCTTGCCCGGACGCGACTGAATCTTATCATACAGAAGCTTCTGCACCTCTTTGGGGACAAACGCAGAAACATCACCGCCAAGCGAACACGCTTCCCGGATCAGAGTAGAACGGATAAATGAATTCTCGGCGCTGGCCATGACAAAGACCGTCTCCACCCCGCCCATCCGGCGATTAGCAATGGCGAGCTGGAACTCATACTCAAAGTCAGCATATGTCCTGATACCGCGCAGAATTACCTTGGCATCTACCTTGCGCACAAAATCAACCGTCATCCCGCAAAAAGACTCGACCCTGACATTGCCGATACCCTCAGTAAGCTTCCTGACCATCTCAACCCTCTCCTCAGGGCTGAAAATTGACTTCTTTGACTGATTGCTGCCAACAGCGACTACCAACTCATCATAAAGATCAGCCCCGCGCTTGATAACATCAAGATGCCCGTAAGTAATCGGATCGAACGTCCCGGGAAAGACCGCAATATTTGCACCGGCCATGATATGTACCTCACAACTGTGTTTATAAATTGAAAAAAGATTATGATTTATTATAATAATTTAGTGACCGAAATAAAAGATGTTATTTATTTGCACAAAACGCATAGCAACTACCCGCATCCCGGTTTTCAGGAGCAACACAGACATGTTCAGAAAGATCTGGCAAAAATTAATTTTTAGTATCACCGGAAAATTCCTCTGTGACAGCTGCAAATATGATTATGGCTCGTCCTGCACAAGGCCAGAACGGCCAAACGCAGTAACCTGCCCGGACTATAAAAAAAATCATTAACCGAATAATTAATCTGCCAGCATATCGCAGCAATACAGACATTTGCGACATAAATCGTTTTAAACACTATGTGCGCAGCGAGGTCAGCCGGGGCTAAATTTACTGAACAGGCAGAGCGTGGCGGACAAACCAGATTATCATGAAATAAAAAAAGCGGCTCCCGGACAAACGGGAACCGCTTAAAATTTCAGATAACTCAGTCTTTATCAGCGGCTATAGAATTCAACAACGAGCTGTTCATTGACTGGGAGCATAACGTCTTCGCGGATTGGGAGGCGAAGAACGCGAATTGAGCGTGACTTGGCGTCAGCAGCAACCCACTCAGGGCATGAATAGCCTGAACGGAGTTCAACTGCGGTATCAATGACCTTCTGTGAACCGGCCTTGTCCTTGACTGTAATAGTATCACCAACGTTAACCTGGCATGAAGGAATTGTGCATTTCTTGCCGTTAACCAGAACGTGACCGTGAGCGACGAACTGACGTGCTGAAGCGCGGCTCATGGCAAATCCTGCAGCGAAAATTGCGTTGTCAAGACGACGTTCGCAGAGTGCGAGGAAGTTCTGACCAGCGTCACCCTTAGCAGCCTTGGCTTCTGAAAAGAGCTTGCGCATCTGCTTTTCGCGAAGACCATAGTAGTGCATGATCTTCTGCTTTTCAGTCAGACGGATACCGTATTCTGACGGCTTGCGGCGGCCAAAACCGATGTTTTCACGCTTGAGGTATGCCTTCTCGACGTTGCCATTGTTGAAGACCATCAGACCCAGACGGCGGCAGACCTTGGCTCTTGGCTTTGTAAAACGACCCATTAGTTTCTCCTGTTTTTAGCGTATAACTGCTGTGAAACAACTAAAACGCGACATAAAAATATCCCCCCGCCGGCAGGTTTCACTCCTGCACCGGCAAGGACAAGTGGGTAATTTATAGCCATAAGTCCCAAGCAATCAAGGGGATTTTAACAATTTACCTGAAATTTACCGGCTATTCCGGCAAAAGTTGCAACCGACAAATACCCTGTATCTTCCGGCCTCTGCCGCGGACTTACCCCGGCTCGGCGATAAAAGTTTGCTTCCGATAAAAATATCTCATTGCAACATTAATATTCCGCAGTAAAATACCGGGCATGAGCTTCAGTAAACGAATTGTACTAATTCTGAATGCACTGGACATGACCGGGCCATCTTTTGCGGCCCTCAATATCATCCCCGACCTGCTCTCAAGCGGCTGCGCGGTGATGATCATAGCCAGGGCCGGTGGTGAGCGAGAAGAAATGTTCTCGGCTCTGGGGTGTGATGTTCGCATCTTCCCGCACCTTGGTGTGCCGATCCTCGGACGCAAGATTCTGGATTCAATCCGCAAATTCGAGCCGTCTATTATCCACGCCCACTGCCCCGACTGTGCGGCTGCGGCGCATAAAATTGCCAAGTCACTCAGCCTGCCATTATTTGTGACAGTCAACCGTCTTGACAATCTCGAATCGCTCGAAAAGCTTAAAACAGACAATAACTGCCGTCTTATCGCCCTATCTGAAGCTATCCGCGAGAAACTCATCAATAAAGAGGGTTTTGCGCAGGAAGTTATCAAGGTTATCCCAAACGGCCTGAACCTCAAGCATTTCCCTGCGGTTTCGACCAATATCAAAACGACTGCCCAGTTTGAACGGCTGCCAGTTGTCGGGACATACGGAACGCTTATTGAGCATAAGGGTCAGCAGGATTTTCTGGTGGCGGCCAAAAGTGTGCTTGAGCGCGGTCTTGATGCAGAATTCCTGATAATGGGGCATGGCCCTGACAAGCAGAAGTTGCGTGACCGGGCTGACAATCTCAAAATCAGCAGCCGTCTGACCTTCTCAGCCAGCACCATTACCGACTCGCAGAATATCAGCAATATCAATATTTTTGTCGAGCCGACCCGCAAGGAGGGATTTGGCATGTCAGTCCTACAGGCAATGGCGATGGGGATACCGGTTGTGGCGTGCGGCGTTGGCGGGTTATTCTCACTGATTGAGCATGAGGTTACGGGATTACTGATATCTGCCGGTGACAGCAAGGCGATGGCCGATTCCATCTGCCGCCTGCTGAAGGATCAGGCGCTCTGCAATGAACTTTCACATAATGCCAGAATCCGCGTTGAAGAGGAATTCTCCTCAAAAATCATCACCCAGAAACTCCTCAACTACTACCAGAGCATCTACGCAACCGTCTAGAGAGCGTTCACAATTAACCGGAACAATCAGTCAAAATCTGACCACGCACAAAAGACGCCGATCAGAGATCATCTGGGTTAGTGTAAATCCTGCGCTCAAACCTGCTGCAGCTTCCGCCACAGTTTTTGCAGTCTTCCTTGGCAACTTTCTTTAACTCAGCCGCGACCTTGGCAAGCTGCGCCGGGTGCGGAATAAAATTGAAGCAGGAAGAAGGCACCGCTGCCGCGCTGACACTGACCAGCGGTACAAAGCTATCTGCCCCGCGGCGGTCTTTAGAGTAATAACCTTTATCCTGCAGATGCTCAGGCTTGAAGAGCTGGCGCTTCTGTTTGTCAAACTCCTCACAGAGCTGCTGCAGGCTCAGCCCCGCAACCTTGCCGTAGGAGACGAAAATAAAGTCGTCCCCGCCGAGATGACCGAGCTTGCCGTTCTCAGACAATTCGCCCTCGTACTTTTTAAGTATCTCCCCAGCCAGACGAATCATCTCGTCACCAGCCGCAAAACCATAAACATCATTGTATTCTTTAAAGCGGTTAAGGTCGAAATAAACCACGCAATACTCCCCGCCCTTGAGCGCCTGGCTTATCCATTCACTGATGCGACGGTTACCGGGCAGACCTGTAAGCGGGTTGGAGTCACGGGCATTATCAACTTCCATCTGCGAGGCACGCAGAATCAGCATTCTGATAGCGACAGTTCCCTGAAAGATACCCTCGGAGTTTACGATCACAACTGGATCGTACACATCCTCGGCACTCCTTTCCATAGCAGTCTTGGCAAGTTCAACAATGGATATCTCATCATTGACACAGAGAATATTCTGCTTGGCCGCACGGTCGGCAGGACGCTTCTGCAGAAGTGAATAACCAAACGCGCCGCTGGTATTGGCCATGAAGCCGCTTTTGGTAATAAGCCCGCGCGGACGTCCGTCACGCATCAGCACGACGTGATCTTCCGGTGTTTCAGTGAAAATGCGGTAAAGAGTCTCGCCACAGGCATGACCCTCCTCGTAGGTAATGGGAAACTGCATAATGTCGCGCACCGTATCCTGCCCCGCCGCCAGATAGCGCATCCGCCGGGAAAAATCATGCACCGCTGAAGCCGCGTCCTTATCTATCCCACTGGGCCTTGCGCGCGGATGACCAAGGTAATAACCCTGGGTAAAACGCACGCCAAGCTCACTCAGTTTCTGCAGCTCCTCGCGCTCCTCGACCCCTTCGGCAACCAGACGCATATTCATGTCTTCACACAAGTGCTGCAGCGCACGCACCATCTTCACCTTGTGCAGATCCCGGTGAATATTGCGGATCAGCGATTTGTCCAGCTTGAGAAAATCAGGCTTGACCGCGACAATTGAGTACAGGCTCGCACTGCCATAACCGAAATCATCAACCGCAATCCGGAAACCCATTTCCCGCAGACGGGCAATAAGGTTATCAAAATCAATATAACGCCCAAGCGAAACCTCCTCAGTAATCTCAAGGACTATCTGCTCGGGACAGATACCATAACGCCGCAAACGCTCTGGCGAAAGCTCATCAAATATCCGCGGGTCACAGAGAATGTTCGGGCTGATATTGATGAAAAATGTCGAGTTTTTCATCTTGGTGTCAAACTCGGATATCGCCTTGAAAGCCGCCTCACGACAGATAGCCTCAGTCTCCCAACGCGCGTCAAAAAATTGAGCCTGTGAAAAAATATTGAGCGGATTGGCATATGGCTCCTGCCCCCGCGTGAGTACCTCATAGCCAATCGGAGCTTCCTGATAAAGGTCAACCAGTGGCTGAAATACCGGCCAGACACACAGAGAATCAAGGAACTCCTTCTTGCTAAGAGTTGGAACTTTCCTGATTGATTCAACACTCATTTTCAAAGACTCCACATTGATGAAAACACAAAAAAAACTATGCCCAACTTATAAACATCCATGTTAGCTGAATATTAGCCTTGCATGAAATCTCGCAAATATGACAAAGATTATTACTTTAATGCAAATTACTCACAAAATAAAAACCGGCATCCAATTAAAGATCCCGGTTTCTCACAAAAAACTATATATCAATATATTAGGTTTTAATTATTTCTTCAGGAGAATCTCAGCAGGGGGCTGAAAGGTTCCGGGTTTATAGATAATCGGTTCTGTTTTTTCAATAAATTTCAGGGCGGGAGTAATATATTCCCAGGCCATTTCAACTTCGTCATTACGGATAAAGAGGGTTGAGTCTCCGTTAATGGCATCGACAATCAGCCGTTGGTACGCCTCGGGCGGTTTGCGGCCGAAAGCTTCCTCGTAGTCAAAGTCCATGGTAACCTGGGTTGAGGCCATTTTGCCATCGGGGTTTTTGCAGGCAAATTCAAGGAGGATGCTTTCCTGTGGCTGGATGCGCAGGCGCAGGGCATTGGGTTTGAGGGTGGCGCAGGCTTTTTCATGCCCGAACAGACAGAACGGAATCTGCTTGAACTGTATCTTGCACTCGGTCAGGCGTTTGCCGAGATTTTTACCGGCATGGATATAAAACGGCACTCCCTGCCAACGCCAGTTGTCAATCATAATCCGCATCGCCGCGTAGGTGGGGGTATGCGAGTCGTTGGCAACTTCTGGAATATCGCGATAACCTTCGTACTGGCCGGGAATTATATCCCCCTCAGCAAACGGCCGAAGCGAGCGCAGAACTTTTACCTTTTCATCGCGTATACGGTTGCCGTCAAAGCTGACGGGTTGTTCCATGGCTACAAGTGTAAGGAGCTGCATGATATGGTTCTGGATAAAGTCGCGTACCACCCCGACCTTGTCATAGAATCCGCCGCGGTTCTCCACGCCAAGTTCTTCTGCGGCGATAATCTCGACATGGTCAATGTGTTGCCGGTTCCAGAGGGGTTCAAAAATGGCATTGGCAAAGCGGAAAAAAAGCACATTCTGCACAGTGTCCTTGCCAAGATAATGGTCGATACGGTAAATCTGGTCCTCGCGCAAAAGTGAGAGCAGGAATGAATTAAGCTCCCGCGCCGACTCAAGATCATGGCCAAAAGGCTTCTCAATAACTACTCTGGCAAAGGCCTCAGGACAATCCGTCTCAAACATGCCGCTGAGTTTGAGGTTTTCCACCACCGGCCTGAAGACGCTCGGCGGTATCGCCAGATAATACAGACGGCTGCTGCAACGTGAGGACTCATTCAGAACCTCCGCAAATTTCCGGAAAGAATCCGCATCAGCGTAATCACCGACAAAATATTTAACCCGCGAGAGAAATTCCTGAACTTTTTCCTCGGCATAACTTGTGCAGTGTTTTTTGAGCGCCGCACGGATAATCCCGTGAAAATCATCTTCAGAGTAATCCCGCCGGGCAAAGCCGGTAATTCCGGTATCTTCAGGTAACTCACCATGCAAAAAGATATTGTATAACGCCGGAAAGACCTTTCTCGCCGCCAGGTCGCCAGAAGCGCCGAAAACAACAATTTCGCAGGTTTTTGCCATTTTATAGCCGGATTTTCCGGTAGCTGCATAGTCCGCTTTTGCTTTTATATCCATTTTGCTGCTCCTGATTGATAAAACCTTTGTGACCGGTATTCAAAAGGTTGCGAAAATATGGCCCAGTCGTATAATATTAGCCTTGAAACACAGCTGAACATTATATTGTTTTTACGGAAAGTGTTAAATGAAAATCTTAATCACCGGCGCACGAGGCATGCTTGGACGTGAGCTTGCCGCTTATCTGCCGCAGTGCGGGCATGAACTGATTCTTGCCGGCAGAGCCGAGCTTGATATAACCGATGCCGGGCAGTGCCGGAAAGTAATAACCGATACCTCGCCGCAGCTGCTGATTAACTGCGCGGCGATGACGGCGGTTGATGCGTGCGAGACGGAGATTGAAAAAGCGTATCTGCTTAATGAAGCAGCCCCGGCCAATCTCGCCAGGGCCTGCCATGACTCAGGTTGCACAATGATACAGATCTCAACTGATTATGTCTTTGACGGCAAGAAAGATTCTCCCTACACAGAAACCGACGCGACAGCTCCGCAGACGGTTTACGGAGCAAGCAAACTCGCCGGTGAGAAAGCAGTGGCGGCTAATTGCGACGATTATATCATTGCGCGAGTGGCGTGGCTTTACGGCAGCAGCGGGCCAAGTTTTCTGCATACAATGCTCAAACTTTCAAAGGCCGGACATCCGCAGCTGAAGGTCGTCAACGATCAGACCGGCAACCCCACCTCATGCAACGCTGTCGCAGCAGGGCTTGAAAAACTTATCCGAAATAATTGCCGCGGGTTATTCCACCTGACCTGCGAAGGGGAAGCGACGTGGTATGATTTCACCAGAGAGATTTTCAAACTTGCCGGAGTCAGCCAGAAGGTTGTCCCCTGCAGCAGTGAAGAATATCCAAGACCGGCCAGGCGGCCTAAAAACTCACGCCTTGAGAACTCCGGCCTCAAAGCCGCCGGACTGCCGGCGCAACCGGATTGGCGTGAGGCATTAAATGATTTTTTCAACTCTTGCGGGGAGGAACTGAAATGAGAACCTATAATTTACCGGTGCTGCTCTTTATCATGCTAACAGCGACAATCCTGACCGGCTGCACCAACCCTCTGCCTTATGAGAGTGCAGAGCAGGCTTACGCTGCCGGTGATTATCAGAATGCGAAAGACACCTTTCACCACTACTCAACAACCGACAACCCACTGCGTTATCAGGCGCTCTACTATGAAGGGATGTCAAATTACAACCTCGGACTCTGCAAGGAAGCGGCAAAGGATTTCAGTACGGTTATCGAGTTCTCCAAAAACCGCGAATTGCGCGCGCGCTCGCTTGAGGGCAGGGCAAAAAGTTATCTGAAGATGAACACCCCAAACAAAGCCGCCGAAGATTATCTGACGCTTCTTAATATGTATGAGGACATCTTCCCGGTTGACCAGGCACTTGCCGGCATTGTCACCGCCAAGAAGCAGTGCGGCGATGCCAGTGGTGCTTATGAATATGAAGAACGCCTGCGCCGGGATTATCCAAAGAGTACCGCCCTTCAGGGGTCAAGCGGGGTCGGCTCAATCTGGCGGGTCAGAGTAAAGCGCAAATACCTGACCAAGCCGACTGCACAGACCGAGATTGACAAGCTTAAAAATCAGGGCTTTGAGACTGCGCTCTTCAGGGAGTTCTCGCAGGGCGGCGACCGTTTCGTCATCCAGATCGGCGCCTTTGCCTCGCGAACAAGTGCGCAGGCCCGGGCAGACAGCGCCCATGCACTTGGCTGGGATACCGAGGTAGTGCGCCGATGAGCCGCTTCACCCTGAACATGGACTTCCGCGAATCACCGCAGCCGGAAAAGAAACCGGTAAAAGGCACAAGCGATTCAACCCGCGACAATACCAGCAGCGACGGGTCGGCAGAATCATTATTTAATCTTGATAATAATGATTCCGCAGCAACTGAGAGCAACAACAAGGCCATGACCGTCTCACAGCTCACGCGCCGCATCAAGGGTGCGCTTGAGACCGAGTTTGAACGGATATATCTTGAGGCGGAGATCGGGAGCATTTCCTTTCCCCCATCAGGGCATGTCTACCTGACGCTGAAAGACGAGAAAGCAACGCTTGACGCTGTCATCTGGCGCGGCAGCGCTTCAAAGCTTTCAGCCCGTCCGCAGGAAGGCGACAAGGTTCTGGTGCGCGGCGACATAACTGTCTACGAGCCGCGCGGGCGTTACCAGATGGTAATCAACTCGCTGCGCCCGGCAGGCGAGGGGGAATTGCGCAACAAGTTTGAACTGCTGGTCAAGAAGCTGCGCAGTGAAGGACTCTTTGAGGCGGAGCATAAAAAAGAATTGCCCAGTCGCCCGCAAACAATCGGCATCGTAACCAGCGCTTCAGGTGCGGCGGTGCGCGATATTATCAAGGTCGCAAAAAAACGTATGCCCTCGATAAAACTGATTGTCAGCCCGTGCCTGGTACAGGGAGCGCAGGCGGCGGCGAGTATTGTCAGGGCGCTTGACAATCTGCAGAAGTGGGGCGGGTGTGAGCTGATTATAATCGGCCGGGGCGGCGGATCGCTTGAAGACCTGATGCCGTTTAATGAAGAGAGCGTGGCGCGGGCCGTATTTAATTGCACCACGCCGATTATCAGTGCGGTGGGACATGAGGTTGATATCTCGGTCTGTGATCTGGTTGCTGACGCGCGGGCGGCGACTCCGTCTGAAGCAGCGGAGATTGCGGTGCCTGATATTACTGCGGTGCGTGACCGTATCCGGCGGATGCAGGCAATGCTTACTGCAGCCTTAAAGCGCGAGATCACAACGGCAAAAGAACGTCTGCGCAGTATCGCCAGAAGCCAGATTATCCGTGATCCGGGGAGGCTTGTCTATCAGCGCCGGCAGGAACTTGACGAGCTGACCGGGCGTTTTATTGACTCGGCTAAAAACATGGTAAAGAGCCGCCGCCAAAGACTGCTTGATACCGCCTCAGACTTCAAACGCAGCGCCAATAAAATGGTCGAAAAACGCCAACATCTGCTTGCACTCTCAGCAGCCCGACTTGAAGGCTTAAGCCCGCTAGCGATACTCGCGCGCGGCTACAGCGTAACGCTGAAAGCTGATGGCTCGGTCATAACAGACAGCAGTACCATAAAACCCGGAGAAAGGATTACCAGCCGGATAAACAGGGGAGAAATTATTTCAGAAGTTATCAAGACAGAAGCAACCGGAGAATAACCGTGGTAAAAAAGAAAGAAACCGGATTTGAGCAACTACTTGCAGAAACCGAGGAAATTGTGGATACTCTTGAGGAGGGTGAGCTTGGCCTTGAGGAGTCGATGAAACTCTACGAGAAAGGCATTGCCAACCTCAGAAACTGCACAAAGATTCTATCCGAAGCCGAGGAAAAGGTCAGGGTGCTTATTGATAAGACCGGCGAGGTCTTTGAACTTGAGGACTTTGAAGAACAGGAATAATTGTGGAAAGACTCATCAAATTTATCGACGAGAAATCTGTACTGGTCAATCAGGAGATCGAACGACTCCTGCCAAAAGCAGAACTCCCTCCCGCAACCCTGCATGAAGCGATGCGCTACTCCGTTATCGGCGGGGGCAAGCGTATCCGGCCGCTACTGGTGCTGATGTGCTGCCAGGCGGGTGGCGGTGAATTTGATGAAGCGCTCAGCGCGGCGTGCGCCCTGGAGTTTGTCCACTCCTACAGCCTGATCCATGACGACCTGCCGGCGATGGATAATGACGATATGCGCCGCGGGCGGCTGACCTGCCACAAGGCTTATGACGAAGCGACGGCGATACTTGCTGGAGACGCGCTGCTTACGCTTGCTTTTGAAATAATGTCTGGCGTATCAAGTCCGAAAAAATCCCTGATGTGCGTCAAGACTCTGGCGCGCGCTGCCGGGTCGGCTGGAATGGTCGGCGGGCAGATGATGGATCTTGAAGCTGAAGGCAAGACCATCGAAATTGAAGACCTTGAGATAATGCACCGCCGCAAGACCGGCGCGCTGATTGCCGCGGCTTGCCGCATCGGTGGCATAATCGGCGGGGCTGAGAGCGAAACGCTTGACAAGCTCTGCGATTATGGACGAAATCTCGGCCTGCTCTTTCAAATTACTGATGACATCCTTGACGAGACGGCAACCGCCGAGGAACTCGGCAAGACCCCCGGTAAAGACGCCAAGTCCGGCAAGATGACCTATACTACAGTTTACGGGCGTGAAGAGGCACTCAATAAAGCGCGGGAGCTTGCCGCTGAAGCGACGGCCAGTCTGCACGACTTTGGCGCCGAAGCCCTGATGCCGCGGCTGCTGGTCGATTATATCCTGCAACGCAAAAAATAACCGCTCCGATAAACAGAAAAAACATTAACGCAAATACATCAAAACAAAAAAACAGACAGGAAAACATGAGCGCACAGGACGAGCAAAATAATCAGGAACCGCAACAGGAACTCAATATCATTGATGTCTGCAGCGAAATACTTCTGGCCCTGCTTGACAACAAACAGCCAGATGATGTCAAGGCACTGCTGGCACAGAAAGCGATCTCGGCCGAAGACGCGGACAATCTTATCAATATCACTATCGGCTGTTTTCAGGAGGTCAGCCCGGTGGTCGAGCAGCGTATTCCCCTTGAGCAGGCAATCGGCAATCTGGTCAAGCAGGGCATGGACGCACGTCTGGCGCAGAATATGTCGCAGATGATTCTAAGCATTCTCGGTGAGCGGGCGATTGAAAAATCCGGCGTTGACATGGACGAAGCACCGGTAATCAACGAAGAGCAGATGAACATCCTCATGCGCCTTTCAATGGCGGTTATGGCTGATCTGCAGAAAGGCGTTCCGGTCGAGAATATCGCGCAGGCAATTGACAATATCTCAGACATCGACAAGCTCCCGGATGTCAAGGGCCGCTCGGTTGAATTTGTAGACAACGTCCGCCTCGCGCACGCCGCCGCCAGCCGCTGCAAAGCGGGAATGCAACTGCCGCAGGTGATTAAAGATCTGGGCCTTGATAAAAAGCAGCCCTACGTTTCCGTACTCGCACTCTTCTTCCTCAAGCTCACAAACAGCCAGCAGAATAAACCTGCTCAAAACTGAAAGTAACCATGCCCGAACTTCCAGAAGTCGAGACCATCAAAAACGCTCTGGTGCCGGTTATCGTCGGCCGCAAAATATTGGACGTGATAACAACTGTCCCAACACTCCGCGAGCCACTCAACCAGAAAGAACTCAGGAAAAACATCCACGGCAACGTCCTGGCAATAAGACGGCGCGCAAAATTCCTGATCTTCGACCTTCCTGGAAACAACTGCCTTATCGCACATCTTGGCATGACCGGCTCCTTCCGGGTCGAGCCGGAGAAAGCGCCACTGTTAAAACATGACAGGGTGGTTTTCTTGCTGGACAGAAATGAAAAATTAATTTATAATGATATACGACGTTTTGGGGTAATAAAAAATTGCAAACTATCGGCACCCGATAAGCTGCCTGAGGAGTTTGCGGTCTTTGGTCCGGAGCCTCTTGAAAAGAATTTTAATGCCAGGTATCTGCATGAAATCCTCAAGCGCTGCAAGGGTCCGGTCAAACCGTTTCTGATGCGGCAGGACATCGTTGTGGGCGTCGGCAATATTTATGCCAGCGAATCCTTATTCATGGCAGGAATATCCCCGCTTCGCCCCGGAAATGAAATTACGCTGGAAGAATGCAAAAGCCTTTGCGATTCCATAAAAAGGGTTCTGCGTGACTCGATAAAACAGGGCGGCACGACCATCAGCGATTACCGCAAGCCAGACGGCAGTGAGGGGAAGTTTGTCCTCAGGCTTAAAGTTTATGGCCGCGATGGTCAGGAGTGCAAGAAAGCCGGATGCAAAGGCACTATTGAAAAGATCCGCCAGGGCGGGCGGTCTACTTTTTACTGTAACCAATGTCAGAGATAAAATATGCCACAATTCTGCAAACCACGTGTTGTATTTTCACGCTGCCTTGGCTTTGACCATTGCCGCTATAATGGCGACATCATCAATGATAATTTCATCTTAAGACTCAAAGATCACTGCCATGCGCTCACCCCCTGCCCGGAGGTGGAGATCGGTCTGGGAATCCCGAGAGAGCCAATCCGCATCATCGAAGACGATAACAAAAATTCCTACCTCATGCAACCGGCAACGGGACGCGACCATAGCCTGGAAATGCTGAAATACTCCAACCGTTATCTGAGCAATCTTGGCGAGGTAGACGGGTTTATTCTCAAGGCCAAGTCCCCTTCCTGCGGACGGGGAACAGTCAAAGCCTACCACGCTGTAAATGACAAGATACCGCTTTCAACCAAGACGGACGGATTCTTCGCCAGAGCGGTAAAAGATAATTATCCCCTGACGCCATTTGAAGACGAAGGAAGGCTCAACAACTATGTATTACGCGAAAGGTTTCTGACCCAGATTTTCACACTGGCCAGCTTCCGCAAGGTAGCCGAGAAGGAATCCTTCAACGAACTGCAACTCTTCCATGCCAGCAACAAAGAACTCCTGCGCTTTTACAACCAGCAGATAAAAATCAAGATGGGCAAGCTCATCGGCGACTTCACCGGCGGCAGCCCCGACATCATCCTTGACCAGTACGGGCAGCTTCTGAAAGAGGCAATGGCCTCGCACCCACGCCCTGCGGCTCTTGCTAATTTCTTTGAACACGCTCTTGGTTTCTTCAAGAATGACCTCAGCAGCATGGACAAACAGCTCTTCCTTGATAATGTGAGCAACTGGAAAGAAGGCAAACTTCCGGTTAGTGCGATGCTGACCATGATCCGCAGCTGGGCTCTGCACTTTGAGAAAAACTGGTTACTGGAACAGACTATCCTCCAGCCCTATCCGTCCGAACTGAATGACATCCATGACTCAGGCAAAGGCCGTGACCTATAGGTAACAGCAGCAAAGCCGGCAAGAGAATAATAAATGCAAAATAGAAAACGTGTCCATAATAACCCGGACACGCTTTTTATTTAAAAACTATTGAGACAGAAATTATTACCGGTCAAACTGGCCATCAAAAGCAATGTCACTTGGCTTGAAGTTGACCTTCCTGACAAAGTCGCAGGCTTCCTTCGCGCCGTGCAGACGATCCATGCGGCTGTCCTCCCATTCAACCGAGAGCGGCCCCTGATAACCGATATCATTAAGCGCGACGATAATTTCCTCAAAATTAATATCACCATGGCCAAGCGAACGAAAGTCCCAGTAGCGGCGCGGATCGGCAAACTCAGTATGCCCGCCAAAGACGCCGACCGTACCGTCACCATGCCCCCACCAGGCATCCTTCATATGCACGTGGAAAATTTTATCCGCAAACTGGCGGATGAATTTGACATAATCAACGCCCTGATAACCAAGGTGCGACGGATCGTAATTAAAACCGAACGACTCGTGGTTATTAAGCACCTCAAGAAGCTTTGCCGCAGAAGCAATATCAAAAGCGATCTCGGTAGGATGAACCTCAAGAGCGTAACGCACGCCGCATTCTTTATAGACATCAAGAATCGGCAGCCAGTCCTCGGCAACTTTCTTGAAGCCATTTTCAATCTGCCCCGGCTTGCAGGGAGGGAAAGAATAAATCAGATGCCAGATCGGCGAACCGGTAAAACCGTTTACGACTTTAATGCCCATATTCTGCGCCGCCTTGGCAGCGGCTTTGATTTGCCTGACCGCCCACTCTTTTGTTTTCTCAGGAGAACCCTTACACTCTGCCGGCGCAAAATCATAATGACGCTCATCAATATTGTCAGAGACAAGCTGCCCCGCAAGGTGGCAGGAAATCGCCCAGCATTTGAGTCCGTACTTATCAAGCAGCGCGATTTTGTCTTCACAATAGCTCTTGCTTTCAGCCCCCTGCTCCGGATCAAAGTGGTCCCCCCAGCAGGCAAGCTCCAAACCCTGATAACCAAAATCACTCATGGTTCTGGCAACATCCTCAAGCGTCATATCCGCCCACTGTCCAGTAAAAATAGTTACCGGTCTTGACATTTCATTTCCTTTCAAAAAATCGCATCGCCCTGAAACTTATATTTAAAATTTAAGTATGCATATTAACCGCATATACTATCGCAAATATCAAAAAAACTATTTCGGAAACTTCACCCACTTGGCCTTTGATTTTGCCGACTTGACAACCGTATCAATAAACTGCATTCCGCGCACGCCGTCATTGACATCCGGCACATCCATCGCAGTGGCCGGAAGTTTTTTGCCGGCGTCACAAGCGCGGATACGCTCAACCAGTCCCATATAATTATTGGCAAACGCTTCAAGGAATCCTTCCGGATGTCCGCCGGGTGTGCGTGTGCCTTTAGCTGCAAGCGGGCTCTTCTTGCCGACATATTCATTGCCGCGCGTCCAGACCTCAACCGGATTGCCGACCTTCTTGAGAAACAGCTTATTCGGGTCTTCCTGATGCCATTCAATTGAAGCCTTATCACCATAAACCCAGATCGCCAGATTGTTCTCCTCACCCGCAGAAATCTGTGAAGCATGCAGAATACCCTTCGCGCCTTTTTCAAAGTGCAACAGACAGTTCCCGTCATCATCAAGCGGACGCCCCTTGACAAACGCAGTCAGGTCAGCGCAGATCTCAGTCAGACGAAGGCCGGTGATATACTCGGCAAGATTCTCCGCGTGCGTACCGATATCACCAATACACCCAGCCGCACCAGAACGCTTGGGATCAAGGCGCCAGGTTGCCTGCTGTTGGCCTTCACGCTCAATGGGACGGATCAGCCATGCCTGCGGATACTGGACGATAATCTTCATGATATTGCCAAGCTCGTTATTTTTAACCATATCCTTGGCGAGCTTGACCATCGGATAACCGGTGTAATTATGATTAAGTGCAAAGACCTTGCCAGTTTTATTGACAATCTTCTGCAGCTTTTTGGCCTCAGCAACATCAAGCACCATCGGCTTCTCACACATCACATGAAAGCCTGCCTCAAGCGCAGCCTTAGCAACCGGAAAGTGAACAAAATTCGGAGTGACGATCGTAACGAAATCAATGCGCTCACCCTCAGGCAATTTCTTTTCCGCCTCAATCATCTCTTTCCACGAGCCATATGAACGCTCCGCCGGAAGATAAAGCTCCTTCACGCCGAACTCTTTACCCTTGGCAGGATCAACATCAAACGCACCCGCCACAAGTTCAATCTCACCATCAATACCCGCAGCCTTGCGGTGCACCTCACCAATAAACGCGCCATACCCGCCGCCAACCATCCCCATGCGAATTTTTCTTTTACCAGCCATCACCATCTCCTATATTAAATTTTCACACTACAATTAAAAATTTTCCGCACAAAACAATAACCGCCGACAATACTTCCCTACTTAAAACTGCGTTGTCCTCAATTATATTCCCCACTCTTCACTGACCGCAACCACAATATCAAATCCATACAGCAAAAATCAAATAAGTGCATAAAAAAGTTATGACCGCCTTCAAAAGACAATCATAACCTGATAATATTTTAGCAGTATATCTGAAAAGTATGTTATTTTTGCGGGAATGTCTGATTTGAATTTATCAGCAAAAATGGATTACCAAGTGGAAATATTTAGCGGCGCAGGCGCGGGTCCATTGCGTCGCGCAAACCTTCACCGACCAGATTGTAGGAGATCATGGCAAGGAAAATCACGACACCCGGAAACACGCTCAGCCACCAGTTGGGTAGCGGACTAGAAACGCCCTGCTTGAGCAGCTCGCCCCAGGTCGCGGTGGGCATACTCACGCCAAGCCCTAAAAATGAAAGACCGCTCTCAGTGAAAATGGCCGAGGCAATCGCAAAGGAAAGAGTCACCAGAACCGGCGCTATCGCATTAGGCATGATATGTGAAAATATAATACGCAGATCACCAGCGCCAAGCGCGCGCGCCCCTGAAACGTAATCAAGCTTGCGCTGCTTTAAAACTTCACCCCGGATAATACGCGCAATCCCCGTCCAGCCGGTAAAGCCGATGACGAGCATGATATTGACGATACTCTTCTTCTCAAGCAACGCAATTATCGTCAGAATCAGAAAAAAGGACGGGAAACAAATTACAATCTCAATAATTCGCGAGATCACAATGTCAACCTTACCGACAAAATACCCGGCAACAGAACCGACAATCAACCCGATAAGCGTTGATATCCCGACTGCGACAAAGCCAACCGACAAAGACACCCGCGCGCCGTAAAGAAGACGCACCAACACATCGCGCCCGACCTCGTCGCTGCCAAGCAGGCTGTAACGCTCAGAACTTTTGTATGATTCATTGATCCAGCTTGGCGGCTCTTTGGGGCCAAACAAGGTCTGCTGGAACGGGCCGTAAGGTATCGGCGCAAATACGCCTTTACCCTTCCCCTCCTCAGAGAGAAGAATATAATCCTGCGGCTGATTGCGCTTCTGCGTTACCGCAAAGGGCAAAGCCAGCAGTACCGCCAGCAGCACCAACAGATATCGCCGCGATTTGTTTTTAATAAAAATGCACAAGAGAAATGCTAAGGGCAGAAATAATGCCGCATAGTTAAAACACAACTCAACCATCGACTCGCGTGAATCCGCCGGCGCAAAAAAATTACGCACCAGCGGCCAAGTCGTCACCCCGCTCTCATCCGTCCAGACAAAGGGCATCCGGTTAGCAATAAACGGCGCGTACAGAGAAATCACAAAAAACAGCAACACCACCACCAGACCAGCCACAGCCCAGCTATTACCCAGAAACTGACGGGCAACCATACTCCAGTAACTGTTCTTCGCCGCCATCCATAACCCTCAAAAATAACGAACCCAGGACACTAAAAAAGAAAATTATTTAACCGGCTCATAATGGCTTATCTGCCACAATCCATTTTCATCAACATATTTGATTCTGAATTTTCCGTTACTGCGCGCGTACTTCAGAACCGCCTCAACAGGCTTGTTGCCAGAAACGGTAAAGGTGACGTCCGCGCTTTTCTTATCCGGGGCAAGCTCAATTTTGATATCATCAACATTGATATCAATCTCCTCCTGCAGATTTTTCGCGCACCAGTAACGCATATTCTGCCCAAGCATTTTTTTATCCTGCCCGACCGAGTCAGAATAATTTTCAGAAATCTGCAGCATCACCGCCTTGGCAGCCTTTTGCTCGGCAGATAAAACAATTAGCGAAATAGAACTCTTTATCTTATCCTCAGGGCTGAGAAAAAACTGATAATAAAGATAAAAACTACCCCACGAAATAATTGAGACCCCAAGGCCGACCAAAAACACCTTCAGATAAAGCGGCAACCTTACTTTTGATTTTTCCTTACGCATTAATAACCTCCCCCTTCAAACCATACTTCATTCGCCCGACATTTTATTATTCACACCCAACCTACAGCCCCAACTTCTTGCGGCGCGTCTCGGCTTTACGCGAAATTGAATTCATTACCGAACGTAACCCCATTGCCTTCTTGACTTCGCGCATCGTCTCGACAAACATCTCCCGCACCTTCATCGTGCCGTCCATGATAACCTGATCGACATAACCGGTATCAGCCTCGATCTCAACCGCACGCTTGCGCATCGGCTCAAGAACGTTATTAACCGCCCCCGCCAGCGCCTCCTTGACCTCAACATCGCCAATGCGCCCTTCGCGGTAACGGGTCTTAAAATCCTCAACCTGCGCCTTGTCAGGATTAAACGCGTCATGATAAATAAAGACCGGATTGCCCTCGACCTGCCCCGGAACATCCGCACTCACCCGGTTGGGGTCGGTGTACATCTTCCTGACCTTCTTGTTAACGGTATTCTCATCATCATTAAGATAAATGCAATTGCCAAGCGACTTACTCATCTTCGCCTGACCGTCAATACCAACCAGTGTCGGCACCTCACCAATCATCGCATCAGGGATCGGGAAGACCTCGCCATAAAGGTTATTAAAACGGCGCGCGATTTCGCGGGTCACTTCGATATGGCTCTCGTTATCCTTGCCGACCGGCACAAGATTCGCCCGCGGGCCAAGAATATCCGCCGCCTGCAGCACCGGATAACCAAGCAGGCCAAACGGCATCTCTTCATCACTCATATTCGCAGCCTTGGCCATATCCTTAAGTGACGGCACACGCTGCAGACGATTAACCGTTACCAGCATCTCAAAAATCAGGTTCAGCTCGCAAACTTCCGGGATCGCCGACTGAAGATAAATATTAACATTCTCCGGATCGATACCGGCAGCCAGATAAGCAGTAACCAGACTGCGTGCGTTTGTGGCGATAGCGGCAATGTCGTCATGCGTCGGTTTTGTTGTCAGCATATGCAGGTCGGCGATAATCAGGTTTGTATCATACTCGTTCTGCAGCTCAACACGCTTTTTCAGTGATCCGACATAATGTCCAAGGTGAAGCTGTCCTGTAGGGCGGTCACCGGTGAGAATTCGTTTCTGTTTGTCAGCCATTTCTGGGTCCTTAGCTATTTCTGGTTTTGTCTGTCAGTAATTATTCGTGCAAATAACCGGGGTTATTCATTTATAACAAGTTATTTATGATAAGGCTTTTGAGTTTATATACAATAGTTTTTCCCCGTATCTTCGGGCGAAAGACGCAACATCACAGAGCCTGGATTTTTTCAGCTTGTCCCTCAAACTCAAGCTTCCCTGCTGTAATCCGCCTGTATCGGTAGCCAGCAGAACACAGCGGCGCACGTAACCCTCAACATCACTACAAGCATTCCCGACAAGCCCGGCCGAGCTTAAAAGCGACAATCCCATCCGCGCCGCATGACGCTCTCCGACAAGACTCACCACCTCACGCCCCATCCACAACGCCTCACAGGTCGTCGTCGTCCCGCAATAAGGAAAGGTATCAAGACAAATATCAATATCACCATAACGCGCGAGATGCTCATGCACGCTACCGTTTTTCCCGGCAAAAATTATCCTCTCCCCGGAAACACCTTCTCTTTCAAAACGCGTACGCAGATCATTCTGCACCCCGCTATCACCAAGGCCATGCGCTTTAAGAAATAGTCTGCTGCCCGTAACTGCCACCAACA
Source organism: bacterium (assembly GCA_003245715.1). Taxonomy (GTDB): domain Bacteria; phylum Planctomycetota; class SZUA-567; order SZUA-567; family SZUA-567; genus SZUA-421. Next base: position 94,988 of record QKCJ01000018.1, on the reverse strand, counting down.
CCCTGCTCCAGAGCTGCACAGAATCCGGAGAAATCTTCGCGGCGTTATTAAACGAGCCAAAAGTAATATAACCGTTTCGCGCACACGGCAAAGCCGTCACTTCCGGGCAATCTTTCGGCGGGATATAACAGTGAAATCCGCCCACAAGGCGCAGGAGTTCCTCAGTCGAATAACTATCGCCACCCCCCTCAAGTTCCACACACTCATCAACAATCCGGTAATCCATCTCTGCCAGACCGGTCGTGTCAGGATAACCAAGCCAGCTAACCTGCACCGGCGCAAGGCGGCGCAGAAACAAACTCAGCCTGCTGCCGGCAGTATGCCCCGACAAATCAATCACGATATTAAGATTATCGGAAATAATTTTTTCGCACGCAGCGTCATCATTCTGCGCTGAAATATTGCACCACGAATCAGAGTAATTTTTTATCTGCCTGCTGACATTATCCTCAGACGGAAAATTCGAGTAGCAGTAAATTTCAAATACCCCACGATCAAGCCCAGACAACAGCGGCAGAAGAAAAAACGCTACCGCATGCGCACGTAAATCACCCGAGACAAAACCAATACGTACTTTTTCACGCCCCTTGTCCAGCCGGGCAACAAGATTATCGCGGCTGTTAATCACAAGTCCGGCAGAATAATGCTCAGACCATTGCCGATGCAGCCGCAGCAGATCTTCGCGTTTGGCCGCACTTGTATAATGCAGATAAAAAAGAAAATTACTGTACGCCCTACAGTCAGAATTATCCAGCTCAACCGCCCGCTGCGCGGCGGCTACAGCTTTCTCGGCCTGTGCCGCCGAGAGCAGAATGTTTGCGTAATTCAGATAATGTGAAGATCGTTTTTCACATATCACCAGCGCGCGCTCCATGGTCTCAAGCGCATCGGTCATCGCTCCGGCCTTATGCAGGGCAATAGCTTTAAGCGCCAGAATATCATCCGCCCCCGGCCTTACCACCAGCGCACGATCATAATAATCAGCCGCCGCCAGACAATCAGCCTCGCCACCAAGCGCAACCAGCGCCAGCCCCCTTGTGACAAACAAATCAGGGTGGTTCGGATTTAACTTAAAAGACTCCGCAACGACCCGGTTACACTCCTCAACCCGACCAAGCTGCAACAACACCCGACCAAGCCCCGCCGAGTACGCCCCGTCATAATTTGATTTTCTGACCGCCTCCTCAAGCACCTGAGCAGCCTGCGCATACTCACCCTCATCCTCAAGAAAATATCCATACTGCGCCAGAATGAGCGAGTTATCTTTCTCGATATTTACCGCCCGGAGAAAAGAATCCGCCGCCGCCGGTTTATTGCCAGTCCGGGCCTGACAAATTGCCAGAGTGCAGAGCGCGCGCGCATACTGCGGTTTAAGTTTAAGCGTATTCTCAAGAACTTCAATCGCCTGCCCCCACTCGCCAAGTTCCTGCAGCGTGCAGCCATACTGAAAAAGCAGCATGAAGTCATCAGGTTTCAACTGCCGCCCGCGGCTATACATCCGCGCAGCCTGAACCAGCGCCTCATGGTCCGCAACCCGCGAGAAACAATTACCAAGCCAGTACCAGCCTTCATAGTTATCAGGAAAATTTTCTGTCAGAGCGGCAAAAAGCGCCTGCGCCTGCGAAGTTCTGCCTGCGCGGTAATGCTCCATTGCGTGGCTTAGTGAAGCCTGAAAATCTGCGTGATTTTTTTCATCTGAATTTATCATGGTAATGATTTTATGATTTGAGCCGGCCGGTTGCAAGCATGAATAAATAACCGCTACTCATAACGCACCAATACAAAAACGCTCCGGACTGGCCGGAGCGTTATGTTATACAACCCTTCAACTACTGGTACTTTTATACACAGAGCTAGCTTGAGAGCAGAGACAAAGCGTTGCCTGTTGAAATACCGGCTGCCGCTTCAAGTAACGCACCCGGATTATTAACAGCATTGCCAACCATATCCTGCGCAATTTGCGAGGCTGTCTGGCCAGACATCAATGTCCCTTCCGCGCCGCCAATATTGAATCCCGAAACAGCAGATGCAACATTAGCAACTTCAGTCCGCATTGCCGAAACCTCTTCAAGCGCCTTCTGGGCGCTACGTGCAGCAAGCTTGGGGTCAGTGCCGAGTGACGCCTTTCCCTCCGGCTGAATATCAGCCATCGAGATACTCTCTCCCGGAACAACCTCAATCCGTCCGAGATCTTCAGTATTGACAACAATCTCAAGACGGCCGGATATCGGCGCAGGCCTGGTCTGGAGTTTCTGAGCTTCCTCAGCAAGCCCCCGACCAATTTCATTGACCTGGTTAAGATTATCCGAAACCCGCTGCTGAGCCTGGGTTATCTGATCTGAAGACATGCCGCCATCAGCTACAGCCGTTGCTGAATTGGCAACATCCCTCACCCTCTGCTCAACAGTATCAAGATTATTCTGCATTTCACTCAGACGCGCAAGATCCATCCGGGCAGTCGGGGAAACCCCGCCAGACTCAGCCTGTCTCTTGATAGCCTGATTGCTCAGCTCCGCAACGTCAGCCGCCTGCCTCAGAGAACCCTGATTCTCCTTGGCCCGCTCAGCCCCAGCCTTCGCAGCATCATTACTGTTCTGCTGCTCAGACGACTGCTGTACCGGTTGTTGGTTAGGTTGGTTTATCTGAGGATTAAACCCTATATTAGCGGTCATTTTTATTCCCTCCCTGAAATATACTGGCCGTACAATCAATCCGTTTAATTTACTGTTACGGCCATCTCCTAACTATATTATACCGGAATCAGCCCATTCCTTTCAATAGTCTCCAAAAAAGTTTTAATTATCGCCGTTTTTACGGCCTGCTTTAACAATTTACCCTGTTTTTCTGGCTAAAGTTGATAAAGCCGCACATCAACCGGTAAAACGGCAGGCTCAAACTAAGCCATAAAACTGATTGAAGACATACTTGCATTAAACTGGGCCTGATAACTCATTGACGCCTGAACTGCCGACTGTCTGTTCTGCAGCGAGGACAATATCGACGACTCTGCCGCATCATTAACACTGACAAGGCTGCTGAATGACTGCGACCAGCCAGTCAATGCCGATGACATGATATCATTATTTGACTGCAGGACATCATAACCAGCGCCAACCTTGGCACTGGCAGTCATAACCTTGCCGATAGCGGTGTCGACCTTGGCCAATTCAGCTGTAGCTGTTGTTGCATCTTTAATCGTAGCCGCAGTTGTTGTGACACCTAAAGTACTGGCTGTCAGGTCATCAAAGACCAGACTAAAACTACCGCCGGTTGCACCGGTAACACCACCGCCCGCATTAACCACAACCGATGAGGTAACAGCAGAACCTGTACCAACCACCTGTGTGCCGTTAAAACCGACATTCCCGACAATACCGGCAATTGAACCAACTAGAGCATCATATTTAGCGCCAATTGCGTCCTGACCGTCAGTTGCCGAAACCAACTCATTAAGCGTGTCTTTCATGTCATTGAGAATACCGAGAACCGCATCCTGTGACTGCATAACACCTTCAAGGTCACCCATGTAACCATTATTACGGTTAATCGCAGACTGGTTTGCTGTCATGTTACCAGAGAGCTTTCCGGCCTTGACAACAGAACTTGGATCATCTGCTGCGTGGGTAAATTTCTGACCTGTCTCAAGACGCTTGAGTGAGTTAGTTGCCAGACGGTTAATGCTGTTTAGGCTGTTCAATGAGCTTGCCATGCTTGCTGACATTGAAGTATTCATATCAAAAAGTGCCATAATAATTCCTCCTTGAAGAACCGGTGCGTTCTCTTATTTTGCACCGGCTGCGCATTTCACGCATCTTCCCTGAAATACAGAGCCTATCCATAGAACTCTGTAACTGCCCCGGCAAAATCCCTTTGCCCGGACTGTTAAAGGAGGCTTGCGAAGCTGGAAATTTTTTACCTCTTCCCGATCTCAAACTCCGTAGCATCCCTGCAGCGTTTCTTATTCTCCGCGCTGCCCGGAGAAACTCTCACATACACCCTCCTTTCCCGGCGTAAGCCCCGCCGTAAAACCCGTTCCCGGACGGCCTGCAAGCCACCTGAAAGTTTCAGGCCGTTGCCTGATGACGCCGCTTGTACAGCTCTTCACTGCCGGCAATCATCAGCATAACCAGAAACAACCGTGAACTCATATCAGCAGCTTCAGTCTTGACCAGACTTGCCCGCTGCATCTCTTCTTCAATCCTGGGCAGAATTGCCCCGCCGCAGGTATTTGCCACTGTAAGGGGCGCGTGTCCCTTATTGGTGAAAGTGTCTTTACCGAAAATATTTCTCCGTACTCCCGCCGCACAAACCTCTGAAGAATTAAAATCATTAAGCGCCGCCCAGAGTTTTCTGCTTTGCATTGAGTCCATAACCATTTTCAGCCCCTTATATATATTATAACTCAGTAAAATTAAACTTTCAAATAAATCAGCCCGCTAAAAACCGGTTTTATCCGATCGACGGCAAGAGCTGCGCAATCGCGTTTGCATACGAATTTTCCGCGCTCAGTGACGAAATATTAGCCTGTTGCAGAATCTGCAATTTAGCCACCTTGGCTGTCTCATAAGCCTCATCCACATCGGCCAGCTCCTCCTCCTGCTGCGAAAGTGCCTCGATCATACTGTCAAGGTTACTCGTCTGTGCGTCAAGGAAATCATTCATAAATGAACCGAGCGCACCGTAATCCTCTTCAACCCCGGCAAGTATCGCGTCCACCAGTTTCAGAGCCTGTTCAGGATTATCCAGCATGTAAAAACCTGATGAATTATCCACAAGCTGATCTAGTCCCAGCCCCTCAGAGGTCAGATCCTTGAAACCGTAAGTTACCGAGTCATAATAATCCGTGCCATCACCGATCTGGTAGTACACCCCGCCCTCAGGCTCAAAGCTGAAGTGAACATCAGCAGGAGCAGCTCCGGATATGGCGTTTTTCAGAATTTTATCTGAATCAAAGGAGAAATGCGCACTGATATCAACTGTCGTAATATTCAGGTCCAAACCGTCTCCCGGATCATAATCACGCCCGGTCTCGGTTATATCCGCGCCATCATCAAGCAACTGGGTACCAGTGTTGGAATAATGGACCACACTCCCCTCACCCTCTTCCTTGCTGCTGAAAACCAGCTCGCCATCAGCCTCGGAAACCCGCACGCCGTAATTTGAGAAGAAAGTATCCATCGCCGAAATTGCCGTGGCGTCAATTGTGGTATCAACAGCAAAGGTGTAAGTCGCGCCAGTCTGGTTTTCGGTAGCGATAGTAATGGTAGTCCCGGCCAGAACACTTGCAGCATAAGAACTTGCAACCGTAGCCTTTTCCGGCTCATTATTATTGGTCTCGCCCTCAAGGTCATAAACCTTGCCGTTTACCGTGATTGACCCGGTCTTGCCATAATCTGTTGCGTCGCCACCATTGAGGAGCTGTGAACCGGAGACATGCTCGTACTCGACAACCGCATCATCACCAAAGTCATCAGAGGCAAAATACAACGAGCCCCCACTTTCGTCAACATGCACATTAATATCACGGAGTTGCTTGTTCATCTGGGAGAGCGCCTGTTCAAGGCTGAGTCCGCCAGCCAGATGGATTGTACGCGCACCAGAGTTGCTTGAGATCTTGAAGACTGATTCAGTAGCTGCAGCCAGAGTATAGGCGTCGCTAAGTACCGCCTGCTCTGCCGCGTTTGAGCCGGAAAAACTCGTAGTCACATAAGCATTTTTGCGAACTGAGCGGATGTAGGAATCATCAATATCAAGCAGGTCAGACGCGTCGCTCATATCAAAGCCACCCTCACCGGCCAGAACTTTTTTCCCGCCAGCCGATACAGAATTTGCCAGGGAGTCAATTCCGCCAAGGGCGCTTGAGACTTCCTGCAGCAGCGTCTGTTTGACCGCCGGATCTGTCTCGGCGATTGCATCCTGCACGGCAGTACGGATTTCCATTATTCTCTTGATGATTTCAGACTCGGCCGAGTCTACCCCCGAGAGCTGATAATAAGCCTGCTGATTATTATCAGAAGCTGTCTTTGCCGCATCAATAAGCCCCTGAAGACGGGTTATCTCAACTACCGCGGCTGGATTGTCTGAGGATTTTGAGTACTTGTAACCGGTACCCAGCGCCTGCAAACTGCTCTCAAGCTCAGATTTGATTGTGCCTAAATTGCCAAGCGCACGATATGAACCACTGCTAAGGTTATTGTTAACACTTGAATAGCCATACATGATATGTCCTCCGTGAATTCCCGTACCGGAAGCACATTCATCTTTACTATCGCCTGAATCCGCGCCAAACTTAGCAGCAATAACCTGCCTGCCCACAACCGTCCCGGATCAAACCCGCACCAGCCACATCCACGCCGCAGAGCCAAAAATCACAAAGCCGCAAACGCTTAATTGTGCTGAAAGTGCAGACCTATGCCGTTCATCCATAAACCGGCAATAGCAAATAAAATGTCGACTCCCGATAAGCTCCGCCCAAACCGGCTCCGGTATCCCTCCATCGCCAAAAAAGCAAAGCTCTCTCAAAAATCAGCCGCAACATCCTTGTTGCTGCTGCGCCCTGTCTGCGTCCCCGCGCGGCCGGACCCGCCGCCTGTAACTTCAGGGTTTAACCCTGATTAATATATCTTTCTTCCTGCCAATACCTCAAAACAGTCAATAAAAACCGCCAAACAAACCCTAAAAAGGCCCTCAAGACGTTAAAAATACCGCCCCAAGGCTAAAACGCCCTCCAAATCACCCACCCGCAAACACTTTTGACCACACACGCATCCGCAGATAAATTTTCACGGCAAAAACGCCAGCGATTTCCGGCAAAAGACCATAATTTCAGCCAAGTTTCAGCTTTCAAAATCACCGGTAGGGATAAAAACACACCACTATCCCTGCCGGTTGCTCCCTCCCGAGGAGCGAAAAATATTTTTATTGCCCGCACTACAACACGCTAACTACTGATAAATCCTACACTTATCGCAAAAAGCAAAACTTATCCATTTTTTCCCGCAAAATTATCAAAATATCGGTAAAGTTTTTCCGACAACATCCGTATAAACTTGTACCGAGGAATTCCCGATCTCAAACTCGGTGGCATCCCGTCTGAGCGGTCCATCCAACCGTGTTGAAGGCGGGATTTTTTTACACCCGACAATCAACTTTAGCCGAATAAGAACAAAGCCCCAAATAACTCATCAATCAATCAATCAGCAATAGACCGTGAGCGAATTAAGCATAATTAAGGTCAAAAAACACCATATTTTCCGCAACAGTCAGCCGACAACGCGCCAGACACGCCTACTCCCCGCCACCAGAGCCAACCGCGCAATACCGGTTATCATTAAAGACCAAAGCCGCAAACGCTCTATTCCCTATAAAAGCTCAAGACCATCAAAACCTCACGGTCATTATTAATTTGGCTGTCTTGAATACGGGGCCTAATCCGCACCCAAGACAACCTGCCTATTTCTGCCCCCGCCTAAAGGAGCTGTTGCTAAAACATCCGCCTGAGATGTAATATTATTAACAAGCATAAAAATACTATTTTTATCGTACTAAAATGAAAATCACATTTTTATACGCTCTATTTTTAATCTCTGAATCTATTATAAATAAGCCGCTCGGGCTTGAATTTTTCTGGCTGTCCTGAATACGGGGCCTAATCCGCACCCAAGACAGCCTGCCTATTTCTGCCCCCGCCTAAAGGAGCTGTTGCTAGAACATCCGCCTGAGATGTCACAAATATCAGATTAATAAAACACTGTGATTTACCGATCTAAATTTAAATTCACACATTTCTGACCAGCACTGAAAAACCAAACTTTCTTTACATCTTACAGTGTTTAATTTATTACCTTTTTAACTGTATCGTAAAGAACAGAAAACATTTCTTTTGTCCTGGCAGGTGATGATTTTAGAACTCACCTGGGTTGGTTGCACTCTGATTTTACGGAGAACCACCGGTCGGATCTGCCACAGCAGCTGAAAGAGGCAAAAAACCTCGCAACAAACAGCATGCGCCGACATAATGACATTAACCGGAAGACATGGCGCCTCTTAAGCTGTAATCTGCTGAAAACTGCCCAAAATAACCCACGCGGAGATGGCAAAAAACACCCTATCCGCCCGCAGTAAGGCAGAAGCAGCCACCCCCTTACAATCCTGCTATGCGCTATCGGTCATGGCCGGACAGCACAAAACAAGCCTGCAAAGGGATCAGGCAGCAGTTTACAGCCATCACGAGACAAGAATCCGTGAAAAAGCCATAATGCACGATACAAATTGTCAAAGTGGAATAAGGGAAAGATTTGGATGTATGGTCAGAACAACTGGCTCAGATTAACTCATGTCCCCATAAGCTAAAAATCAATGCCAAATTGTCAAGCCATAAAACGGAGCGGAAACCCGTAAAGGGTAAAATGAGATTTTCCCGACCTCAAACTCCGTGACATCCCTGTCTGGCCCAGCTTCCTTGCTTCTGCGGAATCCTTTCCGCAAGCCTATCTGTAGGCTTACACCTTACAGAACATTTATACTTTATTTTACCGGACGCTATTATTTTTGCAACTTTTTTTTATAAATATTTTACCCCAAAGGGGTAACATTTATCCTCAACATATCCGCCGCAACTTCTTTCGTATTTACAACTTATTACTTAAAAAGAATTTACAAAACATCTGACTTTAATGAAAAATCATCAAAATCTTAGATAATCGGCACTAAAAAGCAGACCTTTAGATATTTTTAAAAAAAATCAGCCACCGTAAAAATATAAAACCAATGCAATCCCCCCAACAAAGCTGCTTTTTATAACTTATATTTACCAAATGATCATTAGCAAACAACAGAGCCGCCGGATAACCGACGGCCCTGCTTGGTTTTCTTAAAGAATGCACTTATTCTATCTCAGGCTGCATGATTTTTATGGTAACACCCGCAGAATCGCAACCTTCCAGATTCAACCGCACTGATTATGCGGCTATCAAGTCCTCATCAGACCAATCTACTCAACAATTGCGTAAGTACCGGCCTGACGGTCTTTAAGCTCACCAAGCTTTGACTTGTTCCAGTTGTCAATTCGTGAATAGTAACCAACAACACGGGTCATGTGCTGCAGCGCAATCGGTTCACGGTTGCAGACAAGAACGTCCTCAATATCCTTCCAGTCAGCTTCTTCAATCGCCGCAATCGGCAGACGGGTTGAAAGACCTGTCTTGATATGACGGACAATCGCGCCCGGTGTAGCCTTCTCAGGCGAGTCCAACCCTTCACCAACCAACTCAGGATGTGCTTCCACTTTTTCAAAAAATTCCATGATCTGCATGATATAATCCCCTTCATTTAAAGATTTTTAAGCGTATAAAAAAATACAAAACTTAGTGTACCAACCGGTGAGTGCCACTATATATTGTATCGTCCAACTGTCTGAGCGATTTTACTGATTCCGGATAAAGTTGTCAACTAAACTTTTTGACAACCCCACAAATCCCATGCTGACAATAGATTACAGACGAAAAAAATCACAAAATAAAACACAGAAAAAGTATCATTTGCTTTTTACTGTCCGATAATTGGTTATTTTTAGGGATGTTACAGGCAAGAAAGAATTTTCAGGGGAGTGGACACAGAGGGCATTTACTGTAAAATAAACTTTGATCTTATTTTTGGGCTAACGGCTCCATAACCGACCCGGTTCGGGTATCCCGGCATATATAGTATTTTTATAACAATATTGCCTGATTTCACTAATTTGAGAAATACTTGATGATTGACCCTTCAAAGCCATTTGACCTGATTTATTCAGTAACTCCAAATTATATCGAGTACCGCCTTGATCAGTTCGTCAAGGCGATGGTTCCGTCGATGTCGCGCACCCGTATCCAGAAACATATCAAGGACAAGCGCGTCAGCGTTAATGGTGAGCCGCGTGCGGCCAACTGGCGGGTGCGGCTTGAGGACAGGGTGGTGCTGCACTGTATTGAGCCTGAGGAGGATGTAGTTGAAGCGGCAAAGCAAATTCCGATCAACACGATTTATGAGGATGATGAGATTATCGCCATCAACAAGCAGCCGGGACTGGTAGTCCATCCCGTCGGCATTCACCGCTACAAAACGCTACTCAATGCGCTGTACTGGAAGTACAAGGATATTATCCCGGACGATCAGGAGATCAGCCTCGGCAACCGGCTTGACCAGTTTACCAGCGGGGTAATTCTGGCGGCGAAGAATGCAGAGAGCAAGCGGGTATTGCAAGATCAGTTTGAGAACCGTAAAACCGAGAAAATGTATAACGCCCTCTGCGAAGGAATTGTGAAAGAAGATTATATTGAAATTGACGCTCCTATCGGGCAGGCCGAGGGGGACAACCGGACATCGATGGCGGTGCGTTTTGATGACGAGGGCAAGCCTTCGCAGACTGTCTGCAAGGTGCTTGAGAGGTTTGCGCCGCAAGATAATGGCGAGACTGAGGACTCGGGGTATACTCTGGTACGTCTGGAACCGCATACAGGCCGCCAGCACCAACTCAGGGTACACATGGCGCATATCGGCCATCCGCTGGTCTGTGATGACCGCTATGGCACGCCAAAGCCGCTAAGGGTCGAAAGTAATAATGAAGACAAAGGCTACGCGGAGGTTGCGCGTTACGCTTTGCATGCCTGCGAATTGACCTTCAGCCATCCAAACGGCGAGAAGATGACCGTAACTGCGCCACTGGCGGTAGATATAGAAAGCGTTATTAAAGCATTGCGCGCCGGCGGAAAACGCGAGAGGATTGATACCGGCAGTGACCGGATTTTCATGAATTACGAAGATCTGCCAAGCGATGGTGACTAATAAATAAGGCTCGCCAAAATATCGACAAGCCTTTTTTATATCTATATCAAAATTAGAACTTTAAAGATTTATTTTAAGCAAATTCAAATTTAACACCGGTTTCTTTTTCAATATCAGCGATTGAATATTTATTATTTTTATCGCTAAGCATTTCTTTGAAACGGTTAAGATCTTTTTCCGGAACATTATCAAAAACACGAGAAAAAGATGATAGAGGCACATCTATAGAATCGTATCCTTTCTTTGAGAACGTCAAGGTTTCGCCAGCCAAAGAGCAGGTAAGATCTTTATTAACAGCAACACCACCGTTAATACTTTTGAGTGATCCCAGACTTAGCTTTTCTTTCATTTTTCTTCTCCCAATAATAACAACGCTTTTAAAAGCACCCCCAACTTTTGAGGAATTTTTATTGTTTTGAATTACATCTCTATAGATGCCGGTGAAAGCGCAATGTTTCGGTATTTATATTTTTTTTGCGATTATTTTTATTATCTCTGAAATCACAACTTGAGCGTATAAAAGTAAAATCAAGTAATCAGCCCTGCGCTTTATCACCAGCCGTAGTCTGACCCTCTGCCTCAGGAATGACAATTGTCTTTGATTCCACACCGACATCAAAGCGCGTCACCGTGGACTTGCCATCAGAGATGATAACAAAGCTTGCCGGCTGTAACGGAGGCGCGGCAAGTTTAACCGTTGCTATCTCCTTGCCGTCATAACTCTTAACCAGTATCTGACCGTTTTTGAGGAAGGACACCCGCACCCCGCCATCAGGCCATAAAAACTCTTTCTTCAATTTACCCGAGCGAACCACCCCCATTGCCGAATCATGGCTTACAGTTGCCAGAGTTCGGTTATTGCCGGAGAGGACCAACCCCGAACTGTTTGACCCATCAAAATTAACCACCGCATTATTCAGCAGCAGGGCGGCTCCGGGATTGGCGTATGAACCTTTATCGTAAAAGGTCAGCGTACCGCCGCGTGATAATGTACAATTTTTATTTCTGGCTTTCTGCGCAGACATCAGCGAGAGATAATTGACCGGGGCAATACCTTCAGCAAATAGCTCTATCTCCCTTGCCGCCGGCGAATATTGTTCATTCAAGGCTGAGACCAGCGATGAATAGTCTCTTGAGAGAAGCTTATTGCCGACTGAATAAAAATACAGCGCCGCGCCCAGTGCTTCCTGCTCGGTGACACCGAGTCTGGGAACAATGCGCGAGACCTCATCAGCCGGAATATCAGCCATAACTATCGGGGTGGGTTTACCGTCAATTACCGCGACAATGCCATCCTTCTCGCCGGAAATAACCGCCGTAACCTCTTTGCCACCGATCTTCATCCGCACCTGATCCAGAGCTGCCGTTGTCTTACCGTATGCACTCTCATTGAACTTTTTATAAAATGCTTCGTAGCATTTCTGCAACGTAACAACCTGCTCAGGCAGACGCTTGAGCGGGGTCTGCGCCATTGCCTCACTATAACGGAAACCGACCTCACGAATCTTATTTAGATCACCTTCTTTAATTGCCCCAGCCAGCGCCGTAATCGCCCGGTAATAATGCCTTGCAGAAAGCTCATTAAGTTTGGCAATGCCCGATACTGAAAAGGCGTGCCATTTACCGGAGGAAGGATACTCCCTTGAGGCCTTGAGGAATAACTCGTAACAAGCCTGGGCGTTCTTCTTCTCCACCTGCTGATAACGCGCCTCATCACAAAGTTCCATGGCTTTTTTCTCAATCAGCGTCTGGATATCATCACGCATGCGCTTGAGCAGTGCCTTGTCTGCCGGGTTCTTGACATCCAGAGCTGAAGCGTCAAGATATTCAAGCGCGTTATTCAGCTCGTCCTTTTCCTTGAAAGAATCAACACTTTTCTCCCACTTGCTGCGGAGATCAGGGTCCTGTCCGAGAGTTATGATATACTTCTGGATAAGCTCTTTATCTTGCTTGCTTGCCAGTCCCTGCCGTAAAAACAGCTTGAGCTGACGCACCCCGTCTTCACGCTTGATTTTATCTTTGGCAATCTCGCTCTTGATCCGGTAAAGCTCCTGCTGGGCGCGGCTACCGCTGGAAAGTTCAATCATATGCCGGGCTTCGTTTGCCGCGGTCGTTGAAGGATAGTCCATGACTATCTCCTCAAGCTTCTTCTGCGCTGCGTCATCAGCCCCATCAGTGTAAAGCTGCTTGGCCTGCCTGAGAATAAACTGCGCTTCCTCTTCCGGGGATTTACCGAGGCAGAGCAGAACAATAATAACCACCAGCGCCGCCGCTCCGCCAAGCACATATCTATTCTTCAGTAATTTCGCAATATCAACACCCGGCTTGTCATCCTGCTCAAGGCGATCACGGCTGAGCATGACGGTTCTGGTCTTTGCCGAGGAACGCTTGACAGACACGGTAGACTGAATAAGTTTTCTGGTGTTCTCATCTGCTGACGCTCCGAGTTTGGCTGCGATACCGCGCAATCCTTCAGCATAAACCCGGGCATTCTGCTGGCGGTCATCAGGTGATTTGGCCAAACCTTTAAGAATAAAATCAGCAAGCGTCTGCGGTATTTCAGACCGCAATTCACGCGGATTGACCGGCGCATCCTTAAGGTGCATCTTGAGAAGATCTTTAATATCCTTGCTCTTGAAAGGTGGACGTCCGGTAAGCATATGATACAACGTCGCGGAAAGCGAGTACAGATCACTGCGCGCATCCGGCTCCTGCCTGCGGATAATCTCTGGCGCAACATACTGCGGCGTAGCCATAAAGGCCCCACCACCGCCACCAAACTCCTCCTCATCCTCGCCACCCATGACACTCGCCAGCCCCATATCGGCAAGCTTGACATTGTCATCACGGTCAATCATCACATTCTGAGGCTTGATGTCTTTGTGCAGAATCCCCTGTGCGTGCGCATGCTCAAGCGCCTCTGCCAACTGCGCACCAAAACGCAGGCATTCTTCAATACTCAACCCGCCCTGGCGCAGAGCCATATCCAGCAGGTTTTCACCGTCAATATACTCCATGCTGAAAAAGTACCAGCCATCCTCACAACCATAGTCGTGAATACCGATTATATTGGGATGCTGCAGACGGGCGGCAAGCTTGGCCTCCCGCTCAAAAGACTGGATAAAATCTTCCTGATCGGCGTACTTGCGGCTCATGACCTTCAAAGCCACCTCACGCCCCAGCGTCACCTGGCTAGCACGGTACACAACCCCCATCCCGCCAACGCCAACCTTGTCAAGAACCTGATACTTGTCAAGACGCTTTCCCACCAGCGGGTCATCAGTCTTGTCATAAAACTTGAATTTTACGCCGCCAATCTCGATCTCGTCATTATTGGCAAGAAGATGTGAACCGATCTTTTTATCATTGACTACTGTGCCGTTTGATGACCCCATATCCTCAATAAAAAAGCCGTTGGCTCCCTTGAAGATACGGCAATGCTCACGCGAACATTTCGGCGATGGGACACGGATTGTACAGGTACTCTTACGGCCTAAGATAACCTCCTGAGCCAGCTCGTACTCCTTGGTTCTCGACTCACGGATCATTACAATGCGTGCCATATAATTCTTCCCCGTTTTGCAGACTTGTATATTTTTGTTTATAAAGCCAATTTTAAAAGCATAAAGTCATCTATTATTTACTACTTTTGCTATATTTCTTTCCAGAAAAATGTTTTTTTGTGACATCTACCCTAATCTTCCTAAAGATTATACAACCATATGCCCTAAAGGCAATAAAAAAACACGGGAACTCTTTACGTGTTCCCGTGTTATAGCATACTTAAAAATCAGCGCCTAAATTGCGGTTCAGGCTTCATCAAGTGCGGCAACGCCTGGAAGAACCTTACCTTCGAGGAATTCAAGGCTGGCACCGCCACCAGTTGAAATGTGAGTCATCTTGTCGGCAAGGCCAGACTTGTTGACCGCGCTGACTGAGTCGCCACCACCGATAATTGAAATGCAGTCAGCCTCGGCAACCGCCTCAGCTATAGCAAATGTTCCGGTAGCAAAAGCAGGCTTCTCAAACACACCCATCGGGCCGTTCCAGACAACAGTCTTGGCAGCCTTGATGGCGTTACTGAAGAGTTCAATTGACTTTGGACCAATATCCAGACCCATCATGTCAGCGGGAATGGTCGCGAAGGTGCCGTCTGGCTCTTCTGAGCTGAATTCCTTGGCGCAAACGTGGTCGACAGGGATCAGAACCTGAACGCCCTTCTCCTCACCCTTGCGGAAGATTTCCCTGGCAATATCAAGCTTGTCTTCTTCAACGAGTGAAATACCGGTGTCTTCACCCTTGGCCTTGAGCATGGTGTAAGCCATTGCACCACCAATAATAATGGTGTCAACCTTCTCAAGAAGATTGTCGATAACCATGATCTTGTCTGAAACCTTCGCACCACCAAGGATAGCTACAAACGGCTTTTCCGGAGCCGCAAGAGTATCGCCGAAGTATTTTACTTCCTTCTCCATCAGAAAACCGGCAACACAGGTGTCGATGTACTTGGTAACACCTTCAGTTGATCCGTGGGCGCGGTGAGCTGTACCGAATGCATCATTAACATAAACATCGCCGTATGAGGCGAGTTCCTTGCAGAAAGCGTCGATACGTGCCTTTGTGGCGTCATCCTGCTTGGCATATTTATTGAGAAGCTCTTCTTCCTCGTGGAAGCGGACATTCTCAAGAAGGATTACCTCGCCGTCCTTAAGCTCGTCAACCATCTTCTTGACCTCAGGACCAACACAGTCAGGAGCGAGCGGTACTGGCTGACCAAGGAGGTCTGCAAGCTTCAAAGCTGCAGGCTTGAGACTGAAGACAGGATTAGCCTCACCATTCGGGCGTCCACAGTGGCTGGCAAGAATGAGCCTACCACCCTTTGAGATAACTTCACGGATTGTCGGAAGAGCCGCAACAATACGGGTGTCATCGGTAACCTTGCCGTCCTTGAGCGGAACGTTGAAATCCACACGCATCAGAACGCGCTTTCCAGCTACATCAATATCACGAACAGTCTTCTTTGCCATGCGTAACCCCTTTCAAAAGTTTAATTTGTCAAAAGAACCAAATGGATAAATTTATACTCAATTCCGTTTGCTTATATAATTGCCAAAACCGGATAAAAGTCAAGTAAAAGCCCGGTTAAATCGTACCTGAGTGTAGAAAAGCCTGAAATCTTGTACGATGGACAACTTTAATCGAAAATAGCCACATGCTGGAGGAAGACCGCTGCAGCAAAATTCACAAAAAAGTGTCACCCCAATAATTCTTTGAGTTGATCGACGATGGCTTCGACTGCTTCTTCGCCGGATTTGATTACGCGGTCGTTTTCGGAGAAATCACCCCAGAACAGATTGCCCGCCTCTGGCCGTATAACAATATCGGCGCGCTCAAGTAATTGCGAATTAATGATATTACTCTCAACACTCTCAATGCGAAAAATCGTGTCAAAGCCGTTTAACACCTTGAATTTCTCCGGTAGCGGCGTGCGGATATCAACCGCCAGCACCACCTCCGCGCCAAGCTCACGCGCCTGATCTACCGGCACCGCGCAAATCGGCGCAGCATCGACATATTCTTTATCATTATATTTCAGCGGCGGAAATACCACCCCGACATTTGTCCCGACAAGCACCGGCATCCGCAGCGGGCCGTTAGTAAAATTCGCCAACTCACCGTCAGTCAGGTTTAGCGCAACCACCGAATAGGGCAGCGGCAGTTCTTCAATATTGATGTCAGGGATAATGCTATTGACAGCTTTACGG
This sequence comes from bacterium, assembly GCA_003245715.1. Taxonomy (GTDB): domain Bacteria; phylum Planctomycetota; class SZUA-567; order SZUA-567; family SZUA-567; genus SZUA-421. The sequence continues at coordinate 78,399 of QKCJ01000018.1, read as the reverse complement.
CAAGGATTACTCCATAAAAATCCTCGCCGGAAAGAAAGGACAAGCGAGATCGTCAAGGCGCGCAGATTACGCTTGAGATATTGAAACCAGCCAGCATCGCGCTCAAGGCCGTCGCCTTTGCGCATTTTAATGAGTCCGCCGCCGCCAAAGCATGAGGTGATATCTTCTTTGGTTTTTTCAATGCCGCAGCCGGTAGCATATACTGCGCCGATGATGCCGCCCATGCTGTTACCGGAGATCATATCGACTTTAATGCCGGCCTTCTCAAGCGCAGCGAGTACGCCAAGATGACAGATCGCCCGGCTTCCACCCCCGCCAAGGGCAAGCCCCAGTTTTTTCTTCTGTACAAATGACATGTATTCTCCAAACGCAGCGCGTTTGATCGCTGTTTTGACACGCAATCCTGCGCGGCGCATTGAGTAATTTAAGACAAAAACCCTGTTCACAGGCGCCGTAAAGACATTGCAATTAATGATAAAAATAAATGGCATTAAAAATTATACGCTTGCGAAAACTGCCTGCCGGGCTACCGGCACCGGCTAGGCGCCGCAGATTTTTACTTTATAGCCGAGCTTTTCTAGTTCTTCTTTAACACGTTCGCGCTGCTCGCCCTGAATCTCGATAATGCCGTTTTTGACTGAGCCGCCAACGCCGCATTTTTTCTTCAATGATTTGCCGATCTCTTCAGCCTTCTCACTCCCCAAGCCTTCAACGAGAGTTACACCTGCGCCCTTGCGCCCCTTGGTCTCACGCTTGAGCCGGATGATCCCGTCCTCGGCCGGTGCAATTACAACTGCGTTTTTTCCCTTGGGGCATTTACACTTATTTTCAGCCTTGCCGCACTTGGGGCAGAGCTTACCATCAGCAGTCGAGAAGACAAAGCCGCCATCATCTTTTTTGAGTTTCATTTTACAACCGCTATCGCCTCCCAGTCCTTACCGGGAGCAGGGATGTCATTGACCGAATGCTGAGCGCCCAGGTCTTTGGCGTAAACCTTGCCGTTAATCAGATAGAAAGTCCGGTCGGCTGTACGTCCGTAATATTTCGGCGTCAGGCATACTGCGATATTATTCTGTTTGGTCACGCGCTTGGCGCCGATGAAATTCAGCCCGACAAGCTTCAGATCCGTGAGATTGTCTTTATATTTTTTCTCTTTTAAAAGCTGACGGATTTTTTCCGGTTTCATATTAAGCAGGCGGAACTTCTCAGAGGAGTCAGTCAGCACCGATAACGCCGCTTCTTCATTCTGCGCAACACGTGCGCGCATCATCGCTCTGGGGCAGAACCACAGGACAAAGAGAACAACCACAATAGTCGAGATCACCAGCGCAGGGTGAAAACCTTTACGTTTCTCTGTTTCTTCCGGCTCAGACTGCGGCGCAGCATCACCTTCAACCGCTTCAACATTCTCGTTATTTTCTGTCATTTTATCCGCTCTCCATTTTTTAATTAAGGTCGCGCTGAATATATATTTTTCAAAATCACAAAACTACATCTTCTCAGGTGCCGCCAGACCAAGCAGGGCAAGGCCGTTACTGAGTGTACTGCGCACCGCCTCAACCAGAGCAACGCGAGCCTTGGTCAGTGCTTCATCGTCGGTAATAATCTGGTGGTTCTTCTTGTCTGAGTACATCCGGTTAAAGACCGCGCATAACTCAAGAAGATATTCAGCGATGATGCTCGGCTCATTTTCAGATACAGCACGTTCAACTGAGGCAGGAAAATCAAGCAAACTCATCAGAACGCCGCGTTCAAGCGTACTTGCCAATTTTGATGCGTCCGCACCGTTTGTGTCAATTCCTGATTTACGGATCACCGACAAGAGACGCGCGTGGGTGTACTGCAGATAAGGCCCCGATTCACCCTGCATATTAAGCGCCTTGTCCCAGGTGAAGACCACATCCTTCATTCTGCGCTGCATGAATTCGGTAAATATTATCGCGCCGACACCGACCTTCTCGGCAAGCTCGGCAGCGGAGTTTTTAACCTCATCATCACGGGCGTTATCTTCAATGATCTCGCGCGCCTTGGCAACTGAGCGATTGAGAACATCCTCAAGGAAGATCACATTACCCTTACGCGTCGAGCCGGTGGTACGTTCCTCACCGAATACTCCCGCGCCAAAGGAAAGCATCCCGAACTTCACATGCTCGCACCCTTCAGCCCAGTCATACCCCATCTTTTTGAGAACCGAGAAGACCTGACGGAAGTGCAGCTCCTGCTGGTTAGCGACAACGTAGAGACATTTATTAAAGCCGTACTCACTCTGGCGGTACTCAGCCGCAGACAGGTCACGTGTGGCATAAGTCGTCGCGCCGTCAGTCTTGCGGATCAGGCAGGGCGTGTCAATACCGACATCCTCAAGCTTGACCACCAGCGCGTCCTCGCTCTCTTCAAGCAGCCCCTTCTCCTCAATGCGTTTGGCGGTAGCTTCCATCTTGTCATTGAAAAAGCTCTCGCCGGTGTAATGGTCAAAGGTCACGTTAAGACGGGCATAAAGCGTCTGCAAGCCCTTGATACTCTCATCGACAAAGATCTTCCAGAGGCGGACTGCTTCTTCATCACCATCCTCAAGCTTCTTGAACCAGCCACGCGCCTGATCTTCATAAGCAGGGTTGGAGTCCTTGAGATCATGGAATTCGACATAAAGCTTGAGCTGTGAATCGATATCAGTGCCGGGATTCTTGCCGTTCTCCTCTGCGTTTTTATACGCGACCATCAGCTGGCCGAAGTTCGTTCCCCAGTCGCCGAGATGGTTGACCGTCTCCACCTTCCAGCCGCAGGCGGCGTAAAGACGAGACAGAGCCGCGCCGATCATGGTCGAACGGATATGATGTACACCAAGAGGCTTGGCGATGTTCGGGCTTGAGTAGTCGATGACAACAGTCTTGCCCGCGCCTGAATCTGAACGTCCCCAGTCGCTTGACAATGCTTTATCAATAGTCGCGGCAATCAGCGCTTTCTGGCTGATGACAAAATTCACATACGGCCCCACCGGCTTGATCTCGGCAAACGGTTCTGCGGCCTGAAGCTTTGCACTCACCTCACCGGCAATCTGCGGAGGGGCTTTTTTAAGTTCTTTAGCCAGAGTAAAGCAGGGAAAGCCGATATCACCCATCTCGGGTTTCGGCGGGCGCAGGAGCATCCCCTCAACAGTGGAAACATCCATCTCAAGAGCCGGCGCAAGCAGCTCGGCAGCAGCGCGGTAAAAAGCCTTCATCGCGTATTATCCTCAATTCAAATCAGTTAGCAGTTTTCCTAAAACAATTTATCAATCAGAAATTATACGATTAAAAGCAAGGGGTTCAATGCCAATTATTGACAGTAGAGAAGTAAGCACCGGCAATAACAGCCCAGAACATGAAAGTTTATGATAAAAATCCCCGCAATTACCCGCTATATACATTAATTGTGTTGTTTTCCCCGCCGAAATATATAACCTATAGATATAGTTTAGAGTTAGAACCATTCACGGAGTATTGCAGTAATGCCCAGAACGGCCGCATTTCTTATTATGTTAATACTGTCACTGCCCTTCTGCCAAGCAGATGAGCTGCATCTGAAAGACGGGATGATTGTCGAAGGCGTCATAACCGAAACCCCCGAGGGCTATACAGTTAGCGTTGGCAGCGGCGCCAACACCTTTATCAGTAAAGACAAAGTTATCAGGCTGGTTAAAAAACTCACAGACGAACAGAAGTATGAAAATCTCAAACTCGTCTGCCCGGCCGATGATTTTGAGGCGCAGATGAAACTCGGACTCTGGGCCAGGCTGCACAACCTTCCCGAACAGGCAAAAGAGCATTTTGAGAACGCCGTAAAACTAAAACCAGACGATCCCAAAGCCAGACGCGCGGCAGGCTATATCTTCAAGAACCAGCAGTGGTACAAACCTGATGAATACATGAAGAGTCTCGGCAAGCTAAAATATAACGGCAAATGGCTCGACAAGGCGGAGGCGGAAAAACTAATCAATCAGGACCGTCTCAACGAGATGCGCCAAAAAGGCAACCGCGAGACCTGGCTGTTATTGAGCCGTGCCTCAAAAGCAAAATCACAGGCAGAGCTTGAGGAAATAACCGACAGCATCAAAAAACTCGGCGAGTATGCTGTAGGGGCAGTTATCCGCGGTGCCTATGACACCAATCAGAAAGTTCGCGAAGTCAGCCTGAGAGTTCTGGCTGTTTCCCCCGGCGAAGACCCGCTGGAAGCGCTGCTTAAATGTTTTCGCTATGAACGGACCAAAAAAAATGTTCTAATTATTACAAAGGCTCTGGCTGACCGGTCAGACCGGGAGAATGTGATAAAGCAGCTTGTTAAAATAAACATGACGACAAAGTCCCCAATAACCAGAAAACGCTGCTGGCTTGCCTACAGGGTTATTGCCGACAACAAGATTATTGAAGAACTGATTAAATTATCAGAATTCTGCCCCGTACCCAAGGAAATGCAGGCCAATGAAGAAGAAAAAAAGGATACCGGCGGCGGCTGGGTAACCCACAAGGGGGAACGCGATAAAATGCAGAAAGCATTTTATCCGGCAACCGACAGCCTCAATTATCTGACCGACGCCAGACTCTCGCACTTCAGGAACCTCTGGGAGGAATGGTGGAAAACCAACAAGGAAACCTTTAAAATAAAACCGGTAACATTATCCGAAGAGAAAGAAAATTAATGACTATTGAAACATTCAAAAAAATGATCCTCGATTACACCGCTCACAGCGATTACCAGCCCTGCCGCACCAAGGAAATGGCCAGGTATCTGGGCGTTGCCAAGAGTGACCTTGAAATCTTCCGCGCGGCACTCCGGTCGCTCAAGCAGGAGAGACTTGTGGTTCGCCTGCGCGGCAGCCGCTGGGGCGGGCGTGAACAGGAGAAGATAATCTCCGGGATCATCAAGATAACCAGAAGCGGAAACGGCTTCCTGATACCCGACGACCCCTCCATCGACGACCTTTATATCGGCGAGGATTATCTGGGTACAGCCCTTGACGGCGACAAGGTTGAAGTCAGTATCGACGCGCCCAAGGGACAGGGCTTCAGGCATTTTGGCCGGGTGGTAGCCGTTATCGAACGGGCGATGCCGCGCTTTGTTGCCATAATTGAAAAAGACATGACCGCCCGACCGGAAGATCCGAAGAATCCGTTTACCTATGTAATTGAAGACGCCCCGGCAAACCTCAAACCCGAGACAAAAGTAATTCTGGACACAACCAGATTCCCCGGCGAATCAGAACAGCCGGCAGGAAAAATTGTTGAAATTTTAGGCCCGGCCGGTGAACCTGACACCGAGACAGCGGCAATCCTTGCCAGTTATAAGGCCCCCGGCCCGTTCCCGCAGGAGGTCAAGGATGAAGTACGGCACCTCGCCGCATCAAATCCGATGAAAGAGCGCAAGGGCAGACTTGATCTGACCAAACTCATCACCGTAACGATCGACCCCGACACCGCCCGCGACTTTGATGACGCACTGTCTATCGAGGTCAACGAGCGCGGTAATTTTGTTGTTGGCGTTCATATCGCCGACGTCTCGCACTTTGTCAGCGTCGGGACAGAACTCAACGAAGAAGCGCGCGACCGCTCGACCAGTATTTATCTGCCAGGGCGTGTCATCCCGATGCTGCCGGAAGAGTTATCAAACGACCTCTGCTCGCTGCGCCCTGATGAAGACCGCTTCAGCAAGACCGTATTTATCGAGTACTCCCCAGAAGGCAAACGTCTTGCCTACCACATCCACCGCAGCACAATCCACAGCCGGCGGCGCATGACTTATAACGAAGTCAAAGTCCTCCTCTCTGATGAAAGCAAGGCTGAGGACTTTGAGGATCAGGAGCTGCTGCTGCGCCTGCGCCACCTCAACACTCTTGCCCAGATTCTACGCAAGCAACGCATGGACAACGGTTCGCTGGAGCTGAACATGCAGGAGTACTACATCATTATCGACGAGGAGGGAAATGCTTCTGGCATGGCTCTTTCCGAGCATGACTTCTCGCACGAACTGGTCGAGGAGTTCATGCTGGCCGCCAACTGCTGCGTTGCCGAGTGGGCGCATGAAAACGGCCTGCCGGTTCTGCACCGAGTACACGACGCGCCGGATGAAGAATCAACGATGGAACTGGCGGACTTCCTTAACGCGTCAGGTTACGTTTTCAAGCCGCCGTTCAAGCGTGAGCGCCTGCAACAGGTAATTGATAAAGCGCACAATAAACCGGAAGAGCATTCGATTAATCTGGCAATTTTGAAGAGCTTCAAGCAGGCGGTTTACGCCCCCAACTCCGACCTTGGGCATTTCGCGCTGAACTTTCCGCACTACCTGCACTTCACTTCGCCAATCCGCCGCTACCCGGACCTGCAACTGCACCAGATGCTTGACAGTGTCTTCAGCGAGAGCGGCGACAAGCTGCCGAAAAAACTCAAGAAAGCCTCCAAACCCGGTGGAAAAAAACTTGAGAACCTCGGTCTGCACTGCTCAGGGCTTGAGCGCCGCGCCATGAAGATTGAAGAAGCGGTCAAAGATTTTCGCCGCCTTGAACTTTTACAGAAAAGCGACGAACGCGAATTCATGGCGGTCGTTACCGGCATCCGCAAATTCGGGGTTTTTGTTGAAATCGAAAATTATTTTGTGGAAGGAATGCTACCGCGCTGGATGATTGAGAAAAAAGGCTACTCCACCCGCGAGGTTACGCCAAACGCGAAAAAATCAAAACACGGCAAAAACGCACCCGGTTTCCACCTCGGCCAAGAGGTCAGGGTACGCATAACCCAGATCAACCTCTCCGCCAGAACCTGCGAAATGGAACTCGTCGAAGTACCATAAATACTCCAGAGACCAATAGAAAAAACAGCCCCTCGCTCATATGGCGGGGGCTGTTATGATTTACAGACAGATCACGGACGCAAAACCAGCTCTTTAACGGTGAGAGAGCAGCGCCTTCTCGGCAGCGGAAACCAGCTGCTCTTCCGTGAAGGGCTTTGTCACAACCCCCGCCACACCAAGCTCACTGGCCAGCTCCGCGTCATTTACAATCTTGCCGGTAACAATCAGACAGGTCGGACGCTTGTCCGGCGCAAGCTTGTTGATCTCCTTGACAAAATCATAGCCGTTCATCACCGGCATCTGCAGATCGGCAAGTATAAGGTCGTAATCTTTATTGCCGACATTATCCAGCGCCTGGCGGCCGTTGGAAAAGACATCAACCTCCGCGCCCGCATCCTCCATAATGTCCTCAACCAGCGAACGGATAATCTCCTCATCATCAATGGCCATGATCTTTTTACCTGAAAGCAGGCCGTCAGGATTGTCATTGACAACAACCGGCGTAACCTGACTCTCGGCAAGCGGCATGGAAACCTTGAAACTCGCGCCGTCGCCGTAAGTGCTATTGACCGCAATCTCGCCGCCGTGGTTTTTGATGATCGTATCAGAGACACTCAGCCCAAGGCCGCTTCCCTGCACATGCACAAACGGCGAACCGGGTGACGCATGCTCACCCTTGGTTGAATAAAAGGGCAGAAAAATACTCTCAAGCTTGTCCTGCTCAATACCGCAACCGGTGTCAGCAACCTCAAACCAGGCATGGGTCGGAGTTACGCCTGAGGAAATGGTGAGAATCTTCTTCTTTGAGTCAAACATCGCATGACGGGCATTAACCAGAAGATTGAAAAACACGTGGCTGATCTCGCCGGGATTGCAGACAAACTGTACCGAAGGCGAAAGATCGACAACAATATTGATGCCGTCAGATTCGTACTCGTTTCGGATAAGGGCGATAGTATCCATCAGAATCTCGGAAAGGTCACAGATACTGCGCTTGCCCCTGCGACGTCCGGCAAAGACCATCAGACTGTCTGTCAGCTTGATGGAACGCTTGATGGTGTTCATAATCATGTCAAGGCGCTTGGCTTCCTTAACCGCCAGTTCGCCCTTGCGCTGAATCAGGTCGAGGTGCCCCATGATGCCGGCGTTGAGATTGTTAAAGTTGTGCGCAATTCCCGCAGCCAGCGTACCGACAGCGGCAATCCGCTCAGACTGCACCAGGGCTTTCTGGGCTTTCTCACGTTCATGCATTTCCTTCTCAAGGCGGGTACGCGTCGCGCGGTAAGTGGCGATACTGTTCGTCAGGTCGGTAACGTCCTGAACAGAAACCACTGCCTGAAAATTACCGTCACCAAGAGGCTTGGCCGTTACCACACAGTGCTGGACACGCTCACGCGTATCAGGCAATTCACATGGCAGCACCGCCTTATGAATCTGCGAAGAGAAGATAACCGGTGGCCCGCCCGCAAGAACATTGCGGATACGCATGGAATATTTCGGGCTTTTCAGATGCTCGAAAAACTCGAAAATTTTGTGGCCGACAATATCATTGCGGTTGATCTGAGTCCATGATTCAAGCGTCCGGTTCCAGAAGATCACCTCAAAATCACCCTCAAGAATCGCTACGCCGGAAGGGACGTAATCTAGATATGCGTAACTATCAGACATTTGACGCTTCCCCGTTATTCATCGTACATGTTGACAAAAGCCGTCAGCAGAGCATCAAGCGAGGAAAGTTCAAACAACAGGATGATCGTTCCGACAGTCTGCAGTTTCTCAAGGCGGAAACGAGCCTTGACCAGAAGCACAGCCTGATTCTGGTGGAGAATCCCGGCCGTATAAAGCTCTTTGGGGCTTCCTTCAAGGTAAGTCGGAAGTTCAAAATCCAGCTTACTTCCAAGAAGATTACTGATAGTACCCATAATTCCGTTAATGACAATATTGCCGATCTCTTCAAGCGTTCCCGAACGCAGCGCGTCAAGGTCATCAGTATCGGTGTTATCATCCATCAGCAGTGTCACCAGCTTTGCGGCATCCTGCGGCGGGAAGATCAGCGACGCCGATCCATCCAGACGCCCGCCAAAAGACAAGGTAACACATGAAATATCTTTTCCCGCCATAAAGCCCTGACGCACCAACAATTCCGGCGTCGTCAACTCGATAGCCGGCACATCCAGAGATATATGCGTATCAAATAACTGGTTGAGACTGGAAGCGGCGTACCCCACACCAATGTTGATCGCTTCTTTTAACGCATCCAGACCTTCCGGGGTCATTTCCATTTTTATTTCTCCACTGACACAGATAGTCTATTACTTAAACAACCGGGAATCTTAATTCATCAGGAAACAAGGTTTTCACGAATTACCCGCAAAAGTTCTATTTCCTTTGGAGGCTTGTTGATAACAGCAATCGCCCCCTTTTCGAGAAACTCTTCTTTAGTTGAAAACTGAATATCAGCACTCAACACCACATATGGAATTTTAATCCCCTTGTCGATCATCCAGTCAACAACTTCCGCGCCATCCATCTCCGGCATCAGTATGTCAAGCAACACAAAATCAGGATTGTGCTTCTCTATAAGCTCAACCGCCTCACGACCATTTTTGGCCTCAACAACCTCATATCCGGCTTTGCGCAAGATACCCGTAGCCTGCATCCGAGCCAGTTTTGAATCATCTGCCAATACTATTTTAGCCATAATTAATCACTCTTACCTAAGCATATTCAGGAATAATCAAAGAAGGTCCTTTATCGCCGGAAACAGCACCGACGGCTCCGGCGGCTTAGCCAGCACCACCCTTGCTCCCGCCTCAAGCAAAACCTGACGGGTAGTCCGTTGCGTATCAGCCGTCATCACCACCACCGGAACAGAAATCCCCAGCTCCTGCATTCTGGCAAGGACCTCAACCCCTTCCATATCAGGCATTAACTGATCCAGCAAGATGCAATCTGGTGGATTATCCTGCATTAATTTAAGTCCTTCTTCACCGCCCGAAGCAACAACAGGCTCATAACCATGCTCAGCGACAATCTTTTTAAGATGCTTTCGTGCGATCATGGAATCATCAATAATGAGTATTTTTTTCATCTGTGTTCCTGTGTTATGTGCGAATAAATATTACAAACTCTCAAACAAATTTTAATGTCCAAAAAAATATTTGCAAGGAAATACTCGAAAAGGAAAAAAGTAATTATTTCTATCTACAAAAAAGCAGGCCCATTAACGGCCTGCTTTAGTTTAAATATAAAACCAATATCCCCAGAGACTACATTTTATGGCGAACAATTTCTCCATTTGCCGAATAAATTACGTCTTCGCAGATATTTGTGGCAAGGTCGGCAATACGCTCAATATTGCGCGCGGAGCTTAAAAGTGCCAGATATGATTTGGCGTTTGCCGGGTCATGTTCGATGGCTTTTTCCATACAGATGCGTATTTCCCTCTTGCGGGTATCAATTTCATCATCTATGTTATGTACGCTGCGGGCTAGATCGGTATCCATGTTGACCAGCGCGTCCAGGGCCGAGTTCAGCATGATTTTTGTGCGCTGGGCCATCTCAACAACCTCATCAATGGATTTTACCACAGAATCGGCCTTGATGTGCCGGACTTTTTTGGCCAGATTAACCGCCAGATCGCCAATACGCTCAAGATCATTATTGAGTTTCAGAACGCAAACCAGATAACGCAGGTCTGCAGCCACCGGTTGGTGCAGGGCGAGGATCTTCAGACAATCCTCCTCCACCACAACCTCCATTGCGTCAATCTCACGGTCGCAGGCAAGAATCTTTTCATAATCAAATTCTTCAGGATCAAGAAACGCGGATATTGCCTTCTGATAATTATCTTCAACCAATGCCCCAAGCGAGAGAACCTTCTTGCGCAACGAATCCATTTCACGCTGTAAATGTATCGACATTTTCATACCCTTCTATAAGAACATACTCTCTGCAATAAAAATTGTCACAGAGAGCGATGCTTTTCAAATTTATCAATATTCAAAAACACCCGGTTTAGCCAAAACGGCCGGTAATATAGTCTTCAGTACGCTTTTCACGCGGATTGGTAAAGACCTGCTCAGTCTTACCGAATTCAACGAGAATACCTTCATAGAAGAAAGCGGTGTAATCCGAAACACGCGCTGCCTGCTGCATGTTATGGGTGACAATAATAATTGTATAGTCTCCACGCAACTCGTCAATCAAATCTTCAATACGGGCCGTCGCTTTCGGGTCAAGCGCCGAGGTCGGCTCGTCCATCAGAAGAATCTCCGGCTTCACAGCCAGTGCGCGCGCGAGGCACAGGCGCTGCTGCTGACCACCAGACAAACCAAGTGCGTTGTCATTAAGACGGTCTTTAACCTCATCCCAGATAGCCGCCTGCTTGAGGCTCTGCTCGACAATATCCATCAGCACCGAGCGGTTGCGGATTCCCTGCAGGCGCGGGCCATAGGCAACGTTATCAAGAATCGACTTCGGAAACGGGTTGGGGCGCTGAAAAACCATGCCAATCCGCTGGCGCAGCGAAACAACGTTCAGGCGCGGATGATAAATATTCTGATTGTCAAAAATCAGTTCACCGGTTGTATGGCAGGCAGGAATCAGGTCATTCATGCGGTTGATGCAGCGCAGAAACGTACTCTTGCCGCAGCCACTGGGACCAATAATAGCGGTGACTTCATTCTCCGGTATATCAATATTAACTGATTTAACCGCTTCATTGGTGCCGTAAAAAATTGAAAAATCCCGGGCTTTGACATGAATTGACTTCATTGTGCTTTCTTCTGCCGGCGCTTCAATTACTGCTGAAGCTGCGGCCGGGTTCTTTTCCATGCTGCCGGTGGTGTTATCTGTTGTTGACATTTTCTTTTCCTCAAGTGTACCCATAACCATGATTATATCCTTTTTTTAATTATCCCACTCAACCGCGCAGCTTTTTGGCAATTCTCGCACGCAGACAAATAGCGGAGAAATTGAGCGCCAAAACTATCGCCAACAAGGTAAACGCCATGCCATACTGCACATGCCTGATCTCATCAACAGCTTCATGCTCTGTACAGAGGTTATACAAATTCCAGGGCAGAGCCGGGGTCGGCTGACTGAAGATCTGATCCAGGCCAAGTGGCTTGCCTACAGTCACCGCAGCAGTAAAGATAATCGGGGCCGTCTCACCCGCAGCACGTCCCATACTGATAACAATACCAGTCAGAATACCCGGCAGCGCCGCCGGAAGGATAATACTGGCAACGGTCTTCCATTTTGTCGCGCCAAGCCCCATCGCAGCTTCTTTATAACTTGAAGGAACGGCGCGGATAGCTTCTTCCGAGGCGCGGATAATTGTCGGCAGAACCAGCAAAGCCAGCGTTGCCGAACCGGCAGCAACCGAAGCGGTGCGTGAGATCTGAAACCAGGAATCATCCATAATGAAACAGGCAAGGCCAAAGAGACCGAAAACGATACTCGGAACGCCGGCCAGGGTACTGATACATGAACGGATAAACGCGACCAGCTTAGTGTCACCGGCATATTCAACAAGGTAGATCGCGGCGATGATACCGGCAGGGATTGCCAGCAGCATCGCGCCGAAGGTCAGATAAAGCGTACCCAGAACTTCCGGCCAGAGACCGCCGAAAAAATGCGCGTCGTAGCTGACATCCGTAAAGAAGCCGTAGTAGAATGTCCACTCAGGTTCAAGCATTTTCCTGGCGTAATCCTCACTCAGATACTGAGTGAAGACCGGCTCAAGCTTTGTTCCTTTATACATTTCAGCGCGCGGCTTGAAGACTTTCTTACCCATACCCTCAGAGTAGTCCCAACTCTCAACATTCACAGCCTGACCGAGCACATGCAATGCGCCGTCCCAACGGGTCTGACCGAAACGGTCGCGCTGCAGCTGCGGTTCAGGCTGTCCCGGCCTGGGGCCAAGAAGCTTGAAAACGCTTTTGTTAAACTCCGCAAAATCCGCCTCAAGAGCATATCCCTGCGCAGGATTATTCTTTTTCAGGTCTTCAAGCTCAGATGAAAACGCGTCTATCGCCTGATAAAGCGGGGCTCTGGCTTTCTGCACAGCGTTTTCTTCTCTGGCTATTTCTTTTTTATTACCACGCTGAAACAGATCAAGCATAACCTCGCGGTGTTCAACAGTACCTTTAAAGATATATGCGCCTATGCCCTTGGAAATAATCGGCCCAAGCAGCACAACCAGCGCAATCCCCATAACCGCAATTGAAAAACCGGAGAACGCGGTAAATGAACCGTCGATAACTTTTCTTGAATTCAGATTCATATCTCACCCCTTAATTTCATGCGATTACGCTTCATCACCTGCTCGGAAATCAAGTTGCAGATAAAGCAGAATATCAAGAGACAGAAAGCACACATAAACAATACGCTGTAGTGCTGCGTTCCGCGCGCAGTCTCACCCATTTCACCGGCAATAGTCGCAGTCATGGTACGTACCGGCGAGAGGAAATCGTAAAACGGATCAGGGATAATCGCCGCGTTACCTGAAGCCATCCAGACCACCATCGTCTCGCCAAGCGCGCGCATGATGCCAAGAATTACAGCCGCCATGATCCCGCTTGAAGCCGCAGGAAGAACCGTCAGCACCAGCGTCTCAGCCCTTGTCGCGCCAAGGCCGTATGAACCCATGCGAAGCTCGGGACCGACCGCCTGCAGGGCATCCTCAGAAACACTGACAATCGTCGGCAGCGCCATAATACCGAGAATAACCGAGACATTAAGCGCGTTTGTGCCACTGATAATCTGAATGCCGCCGAGATACCATGACACAAGCACAAGAATCGCCAGCGACGCTGCGCCGGGAATAAGCGCCCAGGAGATGCCGGAGTTGCTGTCGCCAAAACGGTCTGAAAGCATATCACCAACCAGCAGCGACGCGATACCAAGCACCGGCGCACCAATGATGAGAAAACCCACCACCAACAGCGTGCCGCCGTGTGACTGCATAACCGGGGCAAAAACAACCAGCGCAAAGAAACCGTAGGCTACTGACGGAATTGAAGCCAGAAGCTCGATAATCGGCTTTATCCCCTGACGCCAGGAAAACGGAATAATGTCGCTGAGCGCCACTGCCGAACAGACCCCCAGAGGGATTGCAACGACACATGATCCGATTGTGACAATCAATGAGCCGTACAGAATCGAGAGCGCACCAAAGACCGGAGGCTCATGAGTAGGATACCATTTGGAATTGGAGAAAAACTCCCCGATGTAATCACCCTTGATGAAAGGAAGGGCGTCACGAACGATAAAATAAAAGATGAAAAGAACGGCAAAGACTGAAAGTGATGCCACCAAAAACAGCAACCCCTCACCGGCCATCCCCATCAGCCGAACCAATCGCCCCTCACGTTGACTCATCAAAAGAGGAGGCGGAGCCTTTTTCTCTATTTCCATATGATAAAATCCTTAGAGACAAAAGCGCCCAGAAAACAGTATCAATTGATCGATCTGAATCCTGAGCGCTGATTATAAATTTGTTTTTCTTACTTATCAGCTAACGCCGGGACGCTGTTATTTCTTGTAAGCAGTCAGCGGCACAAAACCAATACGTTCGATGATAGCTTCGCCATCCTTGCTCAGGTACATGGTGATGAAACGGAATACTGTGCTGCCTGGCTTTGGGTAACCGTCTGTGAACATGAATAGAGGGCGTGCAATCGGGTAAACACCTGAAGCAACTGAGCTCTTGGTAGCAGGAATGTTGTTAACAAGAACTGCCTTCACGCTCTTGTCGACAAAACCAAGACCAACATAACCGATAGCGTTCTTTGTGCTCTGAACGCGGGCGCGCATCTGACCGTTTGAACCAACTGTCTCAACTCCGCTGGCGATGGGGTCCTTGTGCATAACCTTTGTTTCAAAGGTTTCGTAAGTACCACTGCTGGTGTCACGGCTGATAATAACAATAGGCATATCAACACCGCCAACCTGCTTCCAGTTATTTACCTTACCGGCGTAGATGTCGTGGATCTGCTCGAGTGTGAGCTTGCCGACAGGATTTGCAGGGTTGACAACAACAGCAATACCGTCCATGGCAACAGCGTGTGCAACCGGCATCTTGCCTGAACCTGCAGCAGCCTTGAATTCCTTTTCCTTCATGAAACGGCTCATTGTGGCGATGTCACACTTGCCTGAAATAAGAGCCTTGGCACCGTTACCACTCCCTGATTCGTTAACTGTGATATTAACACCCTTGTTCTTGTCCATGAAGAACTCGGCAAACTGCTTGGCGATCGGGCCAACAGTACTTGAACCCTCAATAACAATCTTCTCGTCTGCATTGGCAGCGCCTGAGAAAAACATTCCAGATACAGCAACTGCAGCAGCAGCAACAACAGACATGATTTTGTTACGCATTATAAACCTTTCAAATTAAAATCTATAGTTTCCCAAAAGTAATAAACAAACCACCTGTCTTTTATGGTTGCTGATTATAGAAATGTCCTGTTAGGGAAATGTTAGCAGGTAATTAATTACACGTTACTATGAAAAAAGACGGGAAGCAGCCCTGAAAGCCACTTCCCGAAACAAAACCAAACCATTACCCCACAAGAGCTTACAGCCAAACCCAACTTTAACCGTAAAAACCTGTGATCTTTGCAAAAATAATACTTTTTATTTTTTCTGACGCGGTATGATAATCCGGAAGGTTGAACCTTCGCCAATTTTGCTTGAGACATCGACCCGTCCGCCGTGTACCATGGCAATATGCTTGACAATTGAAAGGCCAAGGCCGGTGCCGCCGCCCTGGCGGCTTCTGGCCTTATCGACACGGTAAAAACGCTCAAAGATACGTGGCAGATCGGTTGCGCCGATACCGCAGCCGGTGTCGGTGATACTGATAACGGTTTCTATCCCGGAAATCGCAATTGACGCGGTAATGTTGCCGAAGGCGTCGGTATAACGGATGGCGTTACTGATAAGGTTGATCAGCGCCTGTTCAAGCAGATGCGGGTTGCCGACGATGTCAACATCCTCGCGACAGGAAATCCGTATCTCGATATTCTTCTTCTTGGCGGCAGCAAAGCAGCTGTCAACCGCGCAGGACAGGAGGGAATTGGCCGAGATATTTTCCTTGGGCATATCAACCCCGCTGTCAAGGCGCGAGAGCAGGAGCAGGTCTTCGATGATCGAGACCATCCGGTTGGTCTGGTTTCTGATGATACCGAGAAAATGATTAGCCTTGTTCGGATCATCTTTGGCGCCCTCAAGGAGTGTCTCGACAAACCCGAGAATCGAGGTGATCGGAGTACGCAGCTCGTGCGAGACATTCGCCACAAAGTCCTGACGCGTGCGCTCAAGGCGGCGCAGGCGGGTGATGTCATTGAATACCAGAAGCGCGCCCTGCTTGCCGTTTGGCCCCGGAAGCGGAACTGCATGCACCTGCATCCGGCGCTCGCTGGGACTGTGCAGGGTGATCTGCTCTTCCACAAAGTCCACACCGTTGCGGATACGGGTAGAGATGATGCGCTGGATCTCAGGCACGCGGATAACTTCATGCAGGAAGCGCTTGAGCGAGTTTTCAGGGGTGATGCCGAAGGTCTCGGTCATCGCGCTGTTTAAATACATGATCTGGTCTTTACTGTCAAGAGCCATAACCCCTTCGCTCATGCTGCTGAGGATTCGTTCCTTCTCGGCACGTTCGCGCTCGACGGTTTCAATACGTGAAGAAAGTTCACTGGCCATGCGGTTCATGACATTGGCGGTAAGCCCAAGTTCTTCAATTGCTGAAGGCGGAATCCGCTGCGAAAAATCGCCATCGGTAAAGAGCCTCGCGCCTCTCTGCATATCCTCAAGCGGACGGACGATATGGCGGGTGATTATCAGTGTGGCGATAAATGCAATCAGCAAAGAGACCAGCCCGACAAGGATGATTTCAGAATAAAACTGACTGATGTTATTCTTGATTGTCTCAAGGAGCATACTCGTGCGGACAACGCCAATCAGACGGTCGCCGAGTACAACCGGAACACCGCAGTAGATCATATACTGGTTCAGCTCTTTACTGAAATGGATGTCATAACCAACATCCCCCTGCAGCGCGGCAGCCACTTCGGGGCGCAAACCATGATTTTTCATTATCTCGGCATTTTTGTCGGTATCAAAGAGAACCGTTCCGTCAGTGCCGACGATGGTAATTCGCGAATTGAAACTCTTGCTTACATTGTTGCAGATCTTTGCCAGAAGTTCTTTTTTATCAATCAGCCCTTCAGAGGAAATAACATTGCTTAGCATCTGCGAAATATTTTTAAGTTCAGATTTCTTGTCTTCCATATAGGTATTGCGGAACTCGTTTGATGCGTAACCGGCAACAAAGATCAGAGTAACTGCAATAATGATACTGAAGGGAACCAAAATAAAATGTAAAAACTTTCTGGTTTTCATAGTAAATAGCAATCCCGCCTGAGGCGAAAATCATACCCCGGCCGCCAGGCAAACCGGAAGTACACAGCAAAAGCTGTCTCCTTTAAGACAGCATGCCAGTAAATTCAATTTTAGTCTACAACTCACCCGATAGTGCCCAAGAGCCCTATTTTTTCGTTATATTATTTTTCCTTAAAGCGATAACCGACCCCGCGCACCGTCTCAATCATGTCACCCGCACCGCCGAGTTTCTTGCGCAGTCCAACCACCTGCACATCAACGGCACGGTCAGTGACAATCGCATCCTCACCCCGCACCGCATCAAGAATCTGGTTTCTGGTAAATACCCAGCCAGGACGGTTTGAAAGAAAATGCAGCAGGCGGAACTCTGTCTCAGTCAGAACAATCTGTTCATTCTCATACGTCACTTCACGACGACCCGGGTGAATTGTAAGGCCGTGGATTGAGAGTATGTCCTGTTCATTTTTCTCGATTACCCCCGCCTGCTCATGCCGGCGCAGAACGGCGCGGATTCTGGCGACAAGAATGCGCGGGCTGAAGGGTTTGGTGACATAATCATCCGCACCCATCTCAAGGCCGACAACAATATCTGCCTCCTCGCCCTTGGCGGTGAGCATAATAACCGGAATCGAACTTGTCGAATCATCACGCTTGAGTTCACGGCAGACAGTAAGTCCGTCCATCTCGGGGAGCATGATATCCAGAAGAACCACATCGGGATGGCGCTCACGCACAGCCTTGAGTCCGTCCTCGCCAGTCAGGCTGCCTGCGACCTCCCAGCCCTCCTTCTGCAGGTTATAGCAGATCAGTTCATAAATGTTCTCGTCATCTTCAATTACATGGATCAGGTTTTTACTCATCAGCTTTCCCCACAAAAGGTACAAAACCGCAAATTTTAAAATTATTCATCCATTACATTATAATCAAGCCAACAATATCGCATAATTGCATTTAAAGCACGTTAAAAATATGTTAGCACTCAAATAACCGCTATTGCTCCCATACAACTTTAGCCGAAAAGGTATTGCTAAAAAAGAGGTTACAGAATACGATTGACAGGCCGGAGAACGTTTTTTACAGCTTGCTCCTCTGCCTCCAGTCAGGCACAGCGCTTCCGGTTAAAAAGCTATAATACCACAAGTATTGCGGATTTATCTATGAAAAAAATTGCGTTTATGAACCAGAAAGGCGGTGTTGGAAAGACTACCACCGCTGTAAATATCGGATCGATTCTGGCTAACGAGCATGGCAAGCGCGTCCTGCTCGTTGACCTTGACCCGCAGGGAAATCTTTCCGACCATGTGGGCATCGACCCCAATGAAACGGAGCGCTCAGTCTATAATATCCTTATAGATCAGCTCAACCCTAAAGAAGTCATGCAGAAGCACCACAATCTTGACATCCTTCCGGCAAACCTGGATCTTTCGGCTGCGGAGGTTGAGCTGGTGAACATGATGAGCCGCGAGCTGAGGCTGAAAAACGCCCTGGACCTGATTGCCGGCGATTATGATTATGTCCTTCTTGACTGCCCGCCAAGCCTGGGTCTGCTGACAATTTCCGGTCTGGCTTTTGCCGACGAAGTGGTCGTCCCGATGCAGGCGGAGTATCTCGCCCTGCGCGGCCTGTCACAGCTTGTGCATACAGTCGAACTGGTCAGCGGACACCTCAATAAAGACCTCAACGTCTCGGGGGTTATCTTTTGCATGTTTGACAACCGGACACTACTTGCCAAAGGTGTGCGCGAAGAGGTGGAGCATTTCTTCCCGGGCAAGGTTTATGCCGGCGGTGTGCGTAAAAATATCCGTCTTGCTGAAGCGCCAAGCCATGGCCTGCCGGTCAATCTTTACGACCCGCGCTGCCCCGGCACGGAAGATTATCGCGAGCTGGTGCTGGAATTTTTAAGCCGTCATGACGATGAAGTGCCTGAAGGTTATATCGCACCTCAAATCAAAGCATTTTCGCCTGAAACGGTAAGTTATTCAGCCGTAAATACCGAAGCTGGCTCGGGCTCGACAGCCTCAAACCCTCCGCCGGAAATCCGCCCGGTGTGGGAAGATAGTGACACCTGAAACGGGAGAAGCGGCTTTTTCCGTCAATCAGGCGGAGGTGGTTGATAAAAAATACTGTGCCGGCTTTTTAATATTTTAAAAAATTTCCGCTACCGTTATAATTAAAGCATCAGGGACTTTCGAGTCATCCTAAATTGACAGGTAGCAGACAGATATGGACACTATGGAAAATACCGGAACCTCTGACCAGATAGCAGCTATAACTGTCGATCAGACAGCCTTTCGCAATATGGCCGAAGGCAAGCTTCAGCGCCTGCTCTCCCTAGCGCGGTATCTGGAACGCCTCCCGCTTGACCATAGCGGCATCACCCGCCCGATTCTTGGCGAAATCCTCTCACAATGCTCCCAGAATGTCGAATTTTTCGATGCTTACGGCGCAAAAAACAACAGCGACTGGCATTTCCTGCGCCACCTGACAAGTTCGGGAAAACTCTTCTCACGCGTCGGCTACACCCTGCTCCACATCAAGCATTCACTGAGCGCATACAAGCTGCTGCCGGTCAAAGGAGATTTTTATCAAGCCACCGACGAAGCTATCCGCTTTAACAATAATATCATTTTGTGTCTGGTCAGTTTTATTGTCTGCGAGGCTATACGCCTCAAGCTCAATCTCCCGGAACCGCTGAAAGAAGCCGGGCAGTTTGACGACAACCTCCCGCCCGGAAAGCTGCCGCATGACCGGATGACCAAGAAAAAGTCCTCCGCCAGTGAGACTGTCGCGCACCTGACGACGGCGTTTTTAAACCTTGCTGCCGAGTCCGACCTGTTGCATATAACAAGACGCTCAGGCTGTGAGGCAGATTTCAACGAGATGATCCCTGACCCCGTCAGCGAGGAAAAGCTGCGAATCCTCGAACAGAAATTCCACAATCTGCAGTCACTCTATGACACCTATGTTTCAGATACCGACACTGAACTTCTTGACCCCGACCTGAAGTATCTGCGCGGTCATATTTCCGTGATTTTCCATCTTCTTGAAGCAGCCACCCTGCTCTGCCATTACTATGAGCGCTATCTGCTGGTCTACATTAAACGCGAAGAGCACCACGTGCTGGTCGATTCAACCGCGCTGATTAATACGATCTTCAATTACCAGATTGCCTATTCAAGCAAGTATCTGGAAAACGCGGTTGCCTTATGTCAGGAAATGTTAAGCCGCTACGCCAAGAAGAGCGAGATCACAGTACCGGTACCGAAGTACCGCGGCTTTCATGTGCGCCCGTCTACGCTGGTGGCCAAGATCTGCCTGCATTACGGCAGCGACGTGAAGATGATTCTGGGGGAAGAAGTTTACGACGCGTCTGCCCCGCTTGACCTTTTCCGCGCCAATGAATACATCAACGCCGTCAAGCGCCGCAAGCTGGCTGAAGAAGTAACCGAGATGCAGATCACTGCTCCGGGAGCTGATGATGATATTTCAGAAGCAGTGCGGCTGATTGTTTACGCCCTTGCCTACAAGCATAAAATTGTAATTTACGAACATCCGCTGCCGGTCAAGGATTTTACGGTTGCAGATCTTGAGAATACGATCTTCGCGCAGGTTGTCATTACTGAAATCGCCAGACTACTGGCGATGGGTAAGCTTGATATCGAGAGTGATCTGGCGGTACATTTTGAGGGAGACGAACGAGTACTCGTTGACCTTGACGTACTTGCCCGTACCGGCTACGGCGAGGATGAATTCGGCAACAACATCCCGCTGCCCTCACAACTCGCGTATCTGCGGCGGTAGGGAAATCATCGCAACTGAGTCGCTGAAACTTTCCAGAATATCAATGATCTGCGACTCAGCAATCACAGAATCATTTTCTTTTAATCTCTTAAAAACAGCTTCACCTGTTTCAATCAGCGGCCTGAATAATTCGTCCTTCATTGGATCTGACTGTTTTGGCAACAAGACATCTGTACAATAACAAATCATATAATCAATTGCCAGACGCGACATTAATGGCCTATGGTAACAGAAAATCAATTTCCCAATCATCGCATAAGCAAATTTAGCATCATCATACGATAGCCCCACAGCAATATCATCAAGATTTTTCAGACATAAAAGGCTCTTAACAACAATCCTTCTAACCTTTCGCACAACCTTCTTTTTCCGCCGCTCTTTAATTTTGAAGATTGCATCCCAAAACCGAAATGTCCATCTTCTCTCTGAATACTCGGCAATAAAGGAATACAAACTCACTTCGTCTAAAATCGACTCTAAATATTCTCCAATAATCCAGATAGCGCTATCCTCAATTTCCGAAGCGGCGTCATCCATCATGAATTACCTCGTAATCAGCACTACCGTGCTTTGCGGATGGACGCGGTATTTTTTATGCTCGTAGCCGACTACTGTTGCGTTCTCAATATCTTCGCAGATATCATCAGGCGAAGAATGATGCGTGTCGGCGTAAACAACCCATTCCTTACCAACGTGCGGCACGGCAAAATGACGGTAATCCTGCGAGGCGTTCATCATTACATATAAATGCGGGCAGTCCTCAAGTGAGTCAAGCATAAACGCCAGCCACTTGGCCTCGCTACCCCAGTCGGCCTTGTTGCGCTTCTCGCCATGCCAACTTATTCCCACGCCGTCCTTGAAAAAATTCCGCCGACGCAGTGACGGCAGCTCGCGGCGCAGTTTTATCATCAGACGCACAAACCGCACCAGCCCGGCGTTTTTGTCACACAACTCCCAGTCAACCCAGCTGATATCATTGTCCTGACAGTAGGCGTTATTATTTCCCTTCTGGGTACGCGCAAATTCATCGCCGCCAAGAATCATCGGCACTCCCTGACTGAGCAGCAGCGTCGAGAGCATATTCTTCATCATCCGCATCCGCCGGCGGTTTACATTATGGTCATCAGTCGGGCCTTCCACACCAAAATTCATCGAGTGGTTATGATTCTCACCATCCCGGTTCTCCTCGCCATTAGCCTCGTTGTGCTTGCCATTATATGAAACAAGGTCATTTAAGGTGAAGCCATCGTGGGCAGTTATGAAATTGATACTCTGACGGGTGCTGGTCTTGTACAGATCGTCCGAACCACAGATGCGGCTAGCGAGCGCGCTGACCATCCCCTCATCCCCGCGCCAGAACATCCGCACATTATCACGGTAATAACCGTTCCACTCCGAACAGCGGCCAAATCCCGGAAACTTGCCGACCTGGTTAAGCCCCGCAGCGTCCCACGCCTCGGCAATCAGCTTGGTATCAGCCAAGACCGGATCATTAGCGATACGCTCCAACAGCGGCGGGTCTTTAAGCACCTCGCCATCCTCACCACGGCCAAGAATCGAGGCCAGATCAAAACGGAAACCGTCCACACGCATATGCGCCACCCAGTAACGCAGACTGTCAATAATCAACGCGCGGGTGTTGGGGTCGTTACAGTTTACGGTGTTGCCGCAGCCTGAGTAATTTTTATACTTGCCGTCCTCATCAAGGATATAGAAGGTCGCGTTATCAATCCCGCGGAATGACAACGTCGGCCCGCGCTCATCGCCCTCAGCGGTGTGATTGAAGACAACATCAAGATAAACCTCAATCCCCGCGTCATGGAAGTTCTTTATCATCTGCCTGAACTCATTTACCTGCTGCCCGTCGCGGCCGTTACTGGAATAACTGGCCTTGGGCGCAAAGAATGATACCGGTGAATAACCCCAGTAGTTACGCAGAATCTCACCGGATTTGGCGTGGCGCATATGCTCGTTCTCATCAAATTCAAAGACCGGCATCAGCTCCACAGCCGTGACGCCGAGCTCCTTGAGATATGGGATTTTTTCGGTCAGGCCAAGATAGGTTCCGGGCTTGACCACCCCCGAAGACGGGTGAATGGTAAAACCGCGCAGATGCAGCTCGTAAATAACGCTGTCCTCAAGGTGGTGATGCGGCGGACGGGTATTGCCCCACTCAAATTCCGCCGGCGCCAGCGCAGAACGGCGCAGAAATTGATTATCCTGCCCCTCAGGATCCTCACCATGGCGGATATCAGGCTCGCCCCAGACCGCCCCGCCGGTAATGGCTGAGGCATAAGGATCAAGCAGAATACGGTCTTTGTTAAAGAGATGCCCCTGCTGGGGGTCGTAAGGACCGGCCATCCTCCAGCCGTAGCGGACACTCGCGTCTGCCCCACCGACTTCAACGTGCCAGACATTGCCGGTACGGTTATTCTCCGGGTCAAGCTCAATTTCTGCCTGCGCCTCGACCAGCCCGCTCTTGAAGAGGACAAGGGTGGCTCCGGTTGCGTTTTTTGAGAAAATCGAATAATTAACCCCGTCTGCAGTGTGGCTTGCGCCAAAGGGAAGGGGAAAACCCCTAAAGACCCTATAACCATTTACTGTCCTGTCGCTCATAACTATTTCTTTCTGCCTTGCCTGGAGAAAAACAGCCCGAATTAAAGCCGTGCGCTCATTTTACCGGAAGTCCAAATCAGGAACGTCCGCAAGCTGCAATGATTTTATGAAAGAATTTATTTTTTTCAAGACAACTTTGAATTACCTACTCCCGCACCCGGCCATTTGCCAGAAAATTAGCCAATATGCCGGAGGTTGAAAATTATTCAACGATGGTCAAAAAATAATTGCCAAAAAAACATTAATGACTACTATTATATATGGGTATATAAAAAAATATCGCACTGATTGGCAAAAAATAGTCACAGAATAATGTGATATCTTATACTTCGTTTTTTGTTTTTAATTAACCCAGAGATAAGCGGAGCGTTTTTTTTAATGGATAACACTTTCAAAGGTACCATGATCGGAGTCGGTTCTCCCGTAGTTGACCTGCTGGCACAGGTCAGTGAGGACTTTATCAAGACAATTCATGGTGACAAGGGCGGGATGGAACTGGTTTCTTCAGAGGTTATGCAGGAAATCGTAAACCAGCTTAACGGGACTATTGTCCGCGCTCCGGGCGGCTCTGCGGGTAATACCACCTTCGCACTGGCCAAGATGGGGGCAAAATGCTCGTTTCTGGGCAAACTGGGAAAAGACGAAGACGGCGATTATTACCGCTGCTCATTTGAAAAATGCAACGGCGACTCAAGCAGATTCAAATACGCCCTTGACCATGCGACCGCCCGCTGCGTAAGCCTGATTACACCCGATTCCGAAAGAACGATGCGTACTGATCTTGGCGCGGCGCTGCTGCTTGATGCTGATGAAATAACCCCCAGGGATTTTGAAGGGATCTATCTGGCACATATTGAAGGATACCTCCTCTTCAACCCTGCCCTTGCGCAGAAAGTCATCCAGAGCGCAAAGCAGGCAGGCTGTCTGGTAAGTATCGACCTTGGTTCGTTTGAAGTTGTTGCGGCGTCTGAAAGCATGCTTTTTAGCCTGCTCACTAACCATGTTGATATTGTCTTTGCCAATGAAGATGAAAGCCGAGCGTTCTGTGGCAGTGCTGATCCGCTGGTCGGGCTTGAGGAGCTGTCCAAGTGCTGCTCTGTTGCAGTAGTCAAGATCGGGGCAAAAGGGGCCTGGGTGAAAGGCGAGGGGCAGGAACCTGTAAAGATCGAACCGGTTCCGGCTGATTCGGTAGTGGACACAACCGGCGCGGGTGATTTCTTTGCAGCAGGTTTTCTCTATGGATACCTCAGAGGCATGACTCTTGCCGAGTGCGGCGAGATCGGCTCATTACTCGGGGCAGAGGTTGTCCAGCAGATCGGGGCGGGTCTACCGGAGACGGTCTGGGACGAAATCTCGAAAAAAATTAACAATTAAAATAAACGGCATCGTGCAGGGACACAAAATGTCAGCCATACAATCGTTAGCGGAATTCTCAAGAATATGCGACGAACGCTTCTCCGAGGCAGAACTCTTTCTGACCGGAGACAAACCGCATATCTCACACCAGCAGATCGAATCGACCTGCCGGCGGGTTGAATATATCTGCAAGGAAGCGCGGGCGCTTGAGCTTAGCTCTTTTGCCAGAATCTGCAAGTCATTTATCGATGTCCTGCGCAGCCAGCACCAGCTCAACAGTTTTGCCGCCGGAGCAGCGCGCGAGGTCTTTGACTGCCTGCGTTTTTATCTGGCAATTGAGAACATGATCGCCGAGGGCCGCAAAGCCCCTTCCGATTATGCCGAATTCGCCAACAATGCCTGCAAGGAATTGTACCGCCGCATCACCGGCGAGGTCAATCAGGATGAAACGGGAATGCGTTTTCTGATTGCCGATGACGAGGATGTGGTGCGAACCTATCTTGAAGAACTGATGCTTGACGAGGGGCATATCGTAATGGCGGTGCGCGATGGCGAAGAGGCGATGGCCGCGCTTGACACCGGTTTCTTCGAGCTGATGTTTACCGACATCAACATGCCCTACGCCAGCGGACTTGACGTTCTGCGTTACGCGCGCGAGGCCAACATCAACACCGCGATTGTAATTATCACCGGTTACGCCTCTGTCGAGAACGCTGCGGAAGCGATCCGCTACGGCGCGTATGATTACATAACCAAGCCGTTCACCGACAGCGAATCTCTGCTGACCACTGTCGAGCGCGCCCGGGAACATATCAACCTAAAACGCAGTAACCGCCAGCTCATGCGTGACCTTAAATATAAAAACCGCGAGCTGCAGCGTTATGCCGAAGGGCTTGAAGACGCGCTGGCTAACCTTGAAGAGAAGAATCGCGCCCTCATCCACGCTGACCGCATGGCGACACTTGGTGTGCTTGTAGCCGGCCTCGCGCATGAGATCAATAATCCCAACACTTTTATCCGCGGCAATCTTCAGACCCTTGAAAAGTTCTGGCAGATACTTGAGCCACACCTTGCCAAAATCGCCGGCGAAGCTGACACCAACTCAAAGCTGCGTTTCGCGGTTGAGGAGACACCGGTACTGCTGCATGACATGATGGTCGGCACAGACCGCATCACCCGCATCACCAGCGGCCTGCGCTCCTTTGCCCGGACTGACACCGCCCATGAAGAGATGAGCGTAATCGACCCGGAAATCTGCATTGAACACGCTCTTAACCTGATCAGTAACCGCCTGCGCCTCGGGGTCGAGCTTGAGAAAGACTTCACCCCTCTGCCGAAAATCAAGTGCAGTGAACAGCAGATCACGCAGGTGCTGGTCAATCTTCTGGTCAATGCCGCCGATGCCATTGAAGACCGCCCCACACCAAAGGTCAAGATTTCAACCAGAGCCATACCTGACGGGGTGGAGATACTTATCTATGACAATGGGCAAGGCATCCCGGATGAAGTTAAACAGAAAATCTTCGACCCGTTTTTCACGACCAAGCCCGTTGACCGCGGAACCGGTCTGGGTCTGAGCATTTCACTTGGCATCGCCAGAAGCCACGGCGGCTCACTCAGTATCGAGACCGAGCTTGATGGCGACTGGGGAACTTGCTTCAAACTGTTTTTGCCCAACCAGAACACCGTCGAACACGAGCCCAAACAGCCGGTTATCCTGATTGCCGAGACCAGGGAGAGCGCATACCGCACCCTTGAGACAGGCTTGCAATCTCTGGGAACCTATATAATACGGATGGCGGACTCTGCCGAAAAACTGCTTGAAGAGGTCGATAAATGCAAGCCTTCGGTAATTGTTCTTGATTCCGCGCTTCCTGATATGGACTGTCTTGAAGTTCTTGAGCAGCTGAGTAATGAACCAGCCGGCAAAACGGCCCAGATCATTGTAATCAGCGACCATTCCGGAAAAGATTTCAAGGAATGCCTGCTCAATCTCGGGGCAAAACAAGTATTTTTAAAGCCGTGCAAATTAAACGCATTGCTTGACTGTATTTCGGACCTGGCACTGAATAAAAAAGTATAATAACCTGTACCTGACACTTAACCTGTATTGAATGGAGAGACAATGCCTCACAATGATTCATCCTCACAGGAGACAGTCAACAGTAACTGCAAGATCCTTATAGTTGACGATGAAAAGGATATCACCTCAACGCTCAAGCGCTACTTTGCGTTTGAGGGTTATGATGTGGATATCACCAACGATCCCTACACCGCGCTCAAGATGATCCATGAAGGTAATTACCTGATTGTCATCTCTGACATTGCCATGCCGGGGATGACCGGAATCGAGCTGCTCTCAAGAATCAAGGAATACAACGGCATGATTCAGGTTATTATGGTTACAGGCTATGTGACACTTGATAACATCCTGACCTGTCTGCGACTTGGGGCTGACGACTGCTTCCTCAAGCCACTGGCAGACCTTGACAACCTCAAGGAATCTGTTGACGAAGCTATCGCAAAGCTCAACAAATGGAAGAAACTTATGGCCAGCATGACCAGAAGCCGTCAGGGTTAATTAGGAAAAAGACATGAGTGACACAAATAATTCAGATATGGATCAGGAACTTGTTCGCGAGTTTCTTGCTGAGAGTCTGGAGGCGCTTGAGTCTTTGGATGGGCTTTTTGTCATACTCGAAAAACAGCCCGAAGACGTCTCCACCGTTGACAGGATCTTCCGCCCGATCCACTCAATCAAGGGAAACTCCTCGTTCTTCGGCCTCCTCAACATCAAGAACTTCTCACACTCAATGGAGAATATCCTCCAGGAGATCCGCTCCCGTAAGCGCGTGATAAGCCCGAAACTTACTGACATGCTCCTGCAGGGCGTTGACCTGCTGCGCGGGATGCTTGAGAAATTCGCCGAAGGCGCGCAGGACATGTCCTTCACGGCTGCCGAGCAGGAGTGTCTTGACAAATTCAATGCCGAGCTATCCTCCGGCGGCAGCGACCTCGCCGATCAGGCCAAGACCGTCAACCGCATGTTCAAGGAACTGCAAAGCTCCGACATTTCAGAAGAGTACAAGGGCAAGCTCAAGGAACTTTCTGGTATCGTAAACGACCTTATCCGCATTGTAGTGCCGGCGGACCCCGACACAAGCGAGGAACTTGAAACCACTTACTTTGTCGGCGATCAAGACATCACAGACAACTTCAAGACCGTCTCGCATTTTGTCCATAATGTAACAGAAGCATCAAATGATCAGGATGCCTGCGAAAATTTCATGGAAGCCCTTTCAGCCTTACGCGGCTCGGCAGACAAAGCAAAATCAGAAGCGCTTTCCGAGCATCTTAACGCGATGTACAATGACTTTACAACCATCCAGAATGCCGGCATCGGTTTTGACGACCTGATGGCCGGGCTTCTGCGTGAACGTCTTGACGGCGCGCTCAGCTCGGTCAAGGCCGTATCCGCTGATGTCGACGAGCCAGCAGAGAAAATGCCAGAAAGTACACCAGCGCCTGCTGTTGCGGTTGAGGAAGAAGTGAAAGAACCTGCGCCCGCTGTCGCACCGACAGCCAGGGCAGCCGAAGAGAAAGCCGCAGCCAGCTCCGGCAGCAAGACCATACGCGTTGAAGAAGAGAAGGTTGACAGCTTTATGGGCTTTGTCGGCGAACTTATCATCGCCAGCGAAGTATTCAATTACCTGCAGAAGAAACTTGAGAAATTCCCGCAGGTGCGCGATATCACCCAGGAATTCAAAAACGCCAATATCTCATTTAACGAGCTCTCAAATAATCTGCAGAGGAGCCTGATGGCGGTGCGCAGGGTTGCGCTACGCAGCATCATGCAGAAGATGCCAAGACTTGTGCGCGACCTCTGCTCAAGCACCGGTAAAAAAGTAAACCTGATTATTGAAGGTGATAACACCCAGGTCGACAAATCGCTCCTTGAGGGGCTTGAGAACCCGCTGGTACATATGGTCCGCAACTCCCTTGACCATGGCCTGGAATCTCCGGAAGACCGCATCAAGGCAGGAAAACCTGAAACAGGAACAGTTATTCTGCGCGCGAACGCTGACGAAGAGACCTTCCGTCTGGTTATTCAGGATGATGGCCGGGGGCTTGACCTTGAAGCAATCCGCAGCAAGGCCGTTGAAAAGGGCACCATCACCGCAGAAAAAGCCCGGACAATGTCAGATCAGGAGACGGCGCTGCTGATTTTCGGTGCCGGTGTTTCCACAGCCAAAAAGATCACCGACATCTCGGGACGCGGCGTTGGCATGGACGTTGTAAAGACCAATATCGAAAAACTCGGCGGCTCAATAACCATCGACACCGTACTTGGCAAGGGTACATCCTTTACCATCACCCTGCCGATGACGGTCACGCTGATGGTGGTTGACGGGCTGATTGCCAGAGTCGGCACAGAGAGCTATATCATGCCGGTAATGGAGGTGCGCGAGTCTGTCCGCCCGCGCAAGGATCAGATCAAAACCGTCGCCGGCAAGGGCGAATTTATCGACGTGCGCGGCGAACTGTACAGGCTTATCCGGCTTGAGCAGGTTCTCGGACTCAAGGCTGACTACGCCTCCGATGTCGAGACGACGGTCATTATTATCGAGAGCAAGAATTGCGCCTGCGGCGTTCTGGTTGATGATGTTCTGGGGCAGCAGTCGGTGGTGCTGAAAGATCTCGGTAAACAGTTCAGCGCGCTGGAATTTCTGCAGGGAGCTGCGGTCATGGGAGACGGACGCATCGGCCTGGTAATGGACGCAGAAGGACTTATCAACGTTTCCCTACAGTAATTATTGACACTCGTTTAACGGTTTGACAATTTCACCAAAGTGGAGTTAAAATATATATGGATGAATTCCTGCCCGGCGGAACGCTGCTTATTTGCTTCTGCAATGGGGCTGATCCGGTCTACCTTAATGATGTTACGATTATTGAGTATAACGAAAAAAAATATCTGCAGGGTGAGCGCCTTAAACACCCCAACGATTATCTGGGTGGATGCAAACAAACAATAAGGCTTGATTATGTTTCAGGTTTTATAAAATTGGGTGACAAGGAACCAATATACGAGAAACAGGGACTGCTCCAGAGATTTATGTACTTTCTCACAGGGAATCCCCGTTATTAACCGGTTAGGGCAAGATAAATAGAAAGTGAAGGCATATTATGATCTCTGATATTATGGCTCGTGTTGAAACCATCCTTGAGAGTTCCGCGCTTACCGAAATCGAAAAAGACCACCTCTCGACAATGGTCACCAACCTGCATAAAGAACTTGATGAAGTACCGGAAGAGAAGAAAGAAGACGCTATCAGCGTTGCCTCATTTACCGAGGTCGCTACCCGTGTATCAACCAGAGCAAAAAAAGACCCGGCCCTGATTAAACACGCAACCGATGGTCTCGACCACTCAGTACAGTCTTTCAGCGCAGACCACCCGAAAATAGCGCAACTGGTAGACAAAATCTGCAGCTTTTTCAGCGACAGCGGCATCTGATCCGGGAAAAATCCAAGCACTCTGGCAATACCCAAAACGGCCAGCCAGCTTGGGCGCAGAAGATCCGCACCGTTTTTATTTTACCACCGACCGTACTAAATGACCATATTTAAATGCGGCGCAAAATCCGTAAGTATTCAAGCTTTCTGCTTATTTTGCGGCAACTTAGAAGACCTGCTGCCCAGCCAAAACTGCAGAATTAAAAGCTGTTTTCAATATTTACGGACAGAACAAATAAAGTTTGCCAAACCGAACTAACTGCGGTATAATACTGTTTGGGAAAGAATTGCCGCCGACTTTAAATATTGCCTCTGAAGTCAGTCTTGAGCGGGTGGTGTGAGACAAATAACTGCTGTATGCGTCAAGCATTTTTCTTGGCCTGCACTTGATGCCGCCAGTTTTCATCCCGGCACAATACAGGATTTTTGATAAAGGAGCAGCGTATGACCAACAGGAAACGTTATACCAGTCCTAACCTTCGCACTTCACTTCTTGAAAATCCTCTTCAGCTAATTCAGGATTTATGGTTGCCGGTACTGATTCTGGGCATTATCATTATGCCGCTACTGTTCTTCATAATGCTTCAGGAGGGCCCATAACCAGGCTCCGCAGTTTCCGGTAGCCGGTAAGTCACAGGCTACCGTTCTCTGAGCACCCCCCCCCGACACTAGCCGGACAAAAGCCTGCTGTTTCGCCTAAGCGCAGACAGAATTACTGATTTTTGCATCTGATAGCCTAAAAGCTTATTTCTATTGAATCTCTTTTCTGCTATATTATAATGTTGTCTCTTTTTGTAATTTAGATAACCTCCTGCAGTTACATCAGTTAGTAACATTACTGACGGTTATCGGCGCGGCACGGATATAGCTTAATGCGCAAAAAATATCAAAAAAAAACTGCATTAGGCCGATAAATAATCTGCAGCAGACAGAATATTCAAACGGAAGAGATTATAAACAAGTTGACAGGTTGCTGTTGAGGATGCGAGAGGAATCAGATGGAAGATTATGCAAAAATTGTAAGTTTCGAGGAGTTTGAAGAGTATCGCGAAAAAGCCGGAAAAATCGTCTGCACCTCCGGCGGTTTTGACCCGATCCATCCGGGGCATGCCAGCTGCATAATCGACTCGAAAAAGTACGGCGACACACTGGTGGTTATTGTCAACGGTGATAATTTTTTAACAACCAAAAAGGGAAAGCCGTTTCAGGATCTGCAGACACGCTGCAAACTTGTGTCCTGCATCCGCAATGTTGACTTTGTTATCCCTTTTGAAATTGAAAACGACCAGACGGCCTGCGTAGCACTGCAGAAATTACGCCCGCATGTCTTTACCAAAGGAGGCGACAGAACAGATTACACCAATATCCCGGAATGGGAGGTATGTCAGAAGTTGTCAATTGAACTTGTACCCCAGGTTGGGCTGGATAAAGACTGGAGCAGCTCGGACTTTCTTAAGGAATGGGGCGAATTCTGGGTAAACCGGAAAGAAAAATAACATAAAATGACAAATTTTATGCAAATAATTACATTAACATAATAGCGCTTGTATAATGTATTATATTTTCTTTCTCCGCCTTGCAATGATATGGGTTTACAGTATAATAAATTGACAAATATTAAATTTATTAATTAAAAAAAATTGCATATAACTGCAAAACAGTCACACAGGAGATTGCTATATGGACATCAATATAACTGGTCGTCACCTTGAGCTGAAGAACGGCGTCAAGGAACTCACACGCGAGAAATTCGGTAACATTGACCGGTTTTTTCATGGCATCAGCAGCGTTGACATTGTCTTCAAACAGGATGACCGCAAGATTCACTGCGAAGTTATTCTTCATGTAAACAAACATGGCACTATCGTTGTCGACGTGGCTCGTGATGATTTTGGTGAAGCTATTGATATTGCAGTAGACAAATGTGAACGCCAGCTTCGCCGCCTCAAGGAAAAGATTAAAGACCACCGCGGAAGCCGTAGTACCACACCGGTAACTGCTGAAGTTTCCGAGACTGAAGAAGAAGAATAGCCAGGAAAGACTTTCATGTTTTTTAGAGACCTGATAACTCTCCCGGCAATTATCGACAATCTCACCTCAACAAGCAAAAATGAGGTTCTGGCTGAGATGGTTGACGGGCTTATTGCAGCAGGCGAAATCCCGGAAGATATCCGCCAGGGAATCCTTACTGCCCTTATTGAGCGTGAGGCGATAACCAGCACTGGTGTTGGTAACGGGATTGCCATTCCCCATGCCAAGCACCCGGCAATAAAGAAAATGATCGGTATGCTTGCGCGCAGCCGTGAGGGTGTGGAGTTCGGTTCCATAGACGGCAAGCCGGTTCATCTTTTTGTGATGCTGCTTTCCAGTCAGGAACTGATCCAGCAGCATCTGCAGTCACTGGCTTATGTCGCCAAGAATCTCAATAAAGAGATCTTCCGCAGCTTCCTGATTAATGCGCGCGACGCCAAGGAGATCTCAGAGCTTCTTGACGAGGCAGACGGCAAGGCCGGCAACTGAGATTATAAGAACCGAGTTACTGACCGGTTATTGATTTTAACCAGGTAGAAGGCGGTATTTGCTACGGAATTTTTGTACAGAAACTAACTGAATGGTTAAATTACGCTGGTTGACTCTGGGTCTTGGCATTAAGCGCTGGATATTGCTGATGATTGTCGGTATGCTGCTTGTCATCGGCGGATCGATCTTCATCGGGTTGGGGCTTTTTGACCTTAACACTGCGGAAAGCATGCTTGTCAATCCTTATGCCATTGGCATAATGCTGACAGGCGCGGGGATTATACTGATTCTCAGCGGCGTTTATTTTCTGGTGCGCCGTATTGAAAAACTGCTGAAAAACCGCAATGAAGACCGCGGTCTGACAGAAATAGCCTATATGCGCTCAAGGCTTGAACAGGGGCCTAAGACTGTGTGCCTTGGCGGCGGAACGGGTCTCAACTGCCTGCTTTCAGGTTTGCGCAACTATAGTAATGACATTACCGCGGTTGTCAGCGTAGCAGATGACGGCGGCTCATCGGGGAGATTGCGCAGCGGTTTTGGGCTTCTGCCTCCGGGTGATATACGAAATTGCATAAGCGCGTTATCAGATGCCGGATCGGTCATGACCGACCTTATGCAGTACAGGTTTTCCGAGGGGGAATTTGCGGGGCACTCCTTTGGCAATCTGATGATAATGGTTCTGACCAAAATCAAGGGCAGTTTTGGTCTGGCGGTGCGCGAAGCAAACCGTATCCTGAATGTTCGCGGACAGGTACTCCCTGCCACGCTTGACCACGTTACACTTGTTGCCACCCATGAGGACGGCACCAAGACGACGGGGCAGAAGAATATTTCTTCATGCGGGAAACCAATTTCCGGACTTGACCTCAAGCCTGCTTCAGGTGAGACACCGCCTGACGTGCTTGAGCAGATTGCGGCTTCTGATCTGATTGTCATGGGGCCGGGCAGTTTGTTTACCAGTATTATGCCAAATCTTCTGGCTAGTGATGTTGTCAAGGCAATCACAGCCAGCAGGGCGAAGGTTTTTTTTGTGGTCAATACTGTTGACCAGCCTGGAGAGACCAAAGGTTTTAAGGTAAGCGATTACATTAAGGCCACAAAACGGCTCGCACCGGGCCTGCGCATTGATACGGCGCTGGTCAACCGGTACAAGCCATCAGCATCCAAGATGGAGCCATTGGCTGAAAAGGGCATTTATCTTACGGAGTATGATGCTGAAGAAGTTAGCAGTCTTGGCGTTGAGGTGCGCCTGCGCGAGGTCATTAATTTTGAGAACCCAGAGAAACATGACGCGGCAAAACTGGCTGAAGCGCTGATGGAAGACTGGACTGAAAACGGCGACTAATTTTTTGGGAAGTTAGGGAAAAGGGGCGACTTTGTCTGATCCTGTAATAATCAAAGTCGAATTAAAAAACCGCTACGGTCTGCACGCCAGGCCGGCAGCGCTGTTTGTACAGATGTGCAACAAGTATGCCAGCGAGGTTACGGTTGTCCACAACAACATGCGCGTAAGCGGTAAAAATATTCTCGACATCATGACCCTCGGGGCTGAACCGGGCTGTGAGCTGACGCTTGAAATCGACGGCGAAGATGCTCAGGAAGCGGCCGAGTCACTGGCGGAACTGGTCAACAACAAGTTTGGCGAGGCATAGCTGCGCCACGATCACACTGCACCTTCCTTACCGAAGTGCAGCGGTAAATTTGCGCCGTAACAACTGAACCTTCTTTCACCCTCAATAACCCCAGCCACACACCAGATGGAACAATAATGGACTTTACCCGAAACTCAACCATACAGGCCACCTGCGAGCGCGGCCTTGCGCCCTGGCTTGCCGAAGAAATGACCGCTCTTGGCTTCAAGGTCAAGCGCCAGCACAAGACCGGTGTCGAAACCAGCGGCACGCTTACCGACTGCATGCGCCTGAACCTTTACTCGCGTATAGCCTACAGCATCCAGTTTCTTCTTGAGGAGTTCACCTGCCGCAACGCCGATGATCTTTACAGGCAGGCTTCAAAAGTCGAGTGGGAGAAGATCATCCCCTGCGAC
This sequence comes from bacterium, assembly GCA_003245715.1. GTDB lineage: Bacteria > Planctomycetota > SZUA-567 > SZUA-567 > SZUA-567 > SZUA-421. The sequence continues at coordinate 43,311 of QKCJ01000018.1, read as the reverse complement.
GGCTATTTCTCAGTTGTCTCCAAGGTCAATAACGATTCTATCCGCGACACGCGTTTTCCCAACCTCAGGCTGAAGGACGCAATTGTCGACCGCATCAGCAAAGTTCATGGACGCCGCCCCAATTCCGGCAGTGACCGCGAAAAAATCGTCATTCACCTCAACTGGCACAATGACAAAGCCTGGCTCTTTCTGAACACCTCCGCAAGAAAACTGTCTGACCGGGGCTACCGCAAGATGCCGCACTCGGCGCCGTTGCGTGAATCGCTGGCGGCAGCAATCCTCGACGCCTGCGGATACAAAGGCAACCGCCCACTGGTCAACCCCATGTGCGGCAGTGGCACGCTGGCCATTGAAGCGGCACTACTGGCGCGTAACTCCGCGCCCGGAACCCTGCGCGATAATTTCGCCTTTAAATATTATATCGGCTTTCCGCAGGACACTTATCAGGCCATGCGAAATGAGATGCGTGAGCAGCGCAGGAATCCGCCCTACCCTAAAATTATCGCCACCGACCACGCACCCGAAGCAATCGAGGCCGCACGGCATAACGCCGTCACCGCCGGCGTAGACGGGATGATCGAGTTCGGGGTCTGTGATTTTGCCGACACCCAACTCCCGCAAGATAACGGAATAATTTTGATGAATCCCGAATACGGACAGCGCCTTGGCGAGGTCAGCGAACTGGCCAAAGACTATAAGCGCATCGGTGACTGGTTCAAGCAGAAATGTGCCGGGTGGGAGGGATATGTCTTTACCGGCAATCTCGACCTCGGCAAAAAGGTCGGCCTCCGCCCCTCGGCAAAGACCGACTTCTTCAACGCGAAAATCGAATGCCGCCTCTATAAGTATGAAATATACCGCTAGCCACGCACGAAAACCTAAGTCAATTATTTAAGGCAAGCCGGCTTTCCGCCATTATTGCGGTGGTATTCAATACACTTGCAACATGAACCCTTACGTGAGCATGGCTCATAATCGCAATTGCACTTTTTAAGATTTTCTTCCCTGTTGGGGCATTGACCTGACATTCTAATCCTCCTCCTGAGTGACGGAAAAACAACACTAAAGACATACGCACAAACACTTACAATATATTATACAACAACTTACAAATAACACTATTTTTATATTTATTACGCAGAAAAAGTTGAACAACCACCAAGCATGTGGTATAATAAGGTCAGAGACAATTAAACCTGTCTCCTTTTCCCCCTTCCCCCGGACTCCCCGCCGGGGGATTCATATTTTATACTCCGAAGGTTTTTCACATCCAGCTTAATTAGTTTATACCAAAGAGATATTTTTCTTCAAGCAACTCTTCCGCTGCCGAACAATCACCCGCAACTCAGCCAAAGGAGAGTTGAATATTTTTTATTGCACCAGTAGAGTATAAGGCTATACTAGAGTGTGTCGACTTTATTTCGTAATCATTTTCAGAATCAGGAAACACCTATGCGCACCAGATTTGCACCAAGCCCCACCGGTAATGTACACATCGGAAATATCCGCGTAGCCATCTTCAACTGGCTCTGCGCGCGTCATAATAACGGAGAATTCCTTATCCGCGTAGAGGACACCGACCTTGAACGCTCAACCCCTGAAGCCATCCAGAAGATGTTCAGTGCGCTTGAGTGGCTCGGGCTTGACTATGACGGCGAAGCGATGTACCAGACCGCCCAGCGCCCGGAGCACGAAAAAGCTGTAAAGAAGATGCTTGAGAATGGCCACGCGTTCACCAAGGGCGAAGGCGAGCCGGTACTTCTGCGCATCCACGCCGGCCTTTTTGACGAGTCATTTGTTACCGAACCGCGCGACGAGGCCACGATCATCTGGAAAAATGGCGAACTGGTTGCAAACCGTGAGACAATCACCCACACCGTAACCTCACCCAAAAGCGGTGAGACTTATATCACCCCGGTAAACTGGGACACGCTTACCGATCCGGTTTTCATTCTCGATGACGGCACGGAGCTTGAAGCAACCAATCTCCGCAACCAGCTCGGTGAGCAGGAGATTGATCTCAACGCACTGAGCGGCGGCACAATCGCTTCGGTCAGATTCAAGCGCCGTTATGTATATTTTGACGATCTGGTTCTGGGGCGGCGCGAGAAGCCGGTTGACAGCCTGCGTGATATGGTTATTGTCCGCAGCGACGGCTCGCCGGTCTTCCATATCGCCAATGTTGTTGATGACGTCACACAGGAGATCACCCACATCCTGCGTGGTAATGACCATATCGAGAACACCTTCCGCCACCTCTTTATCTTCAAAGCGCTCGGTTTTACCCCGCCGCAGTACGGACATTTCCCGATGATTGTCAACGCCAGCGGCAAACCTTATTCAAAACGCGACGGCGATGCTTATATCGGCGACTTCCAGGAAAAGGGTTTTCTTCCCGAAGCGATCTTCAACTTCCTGGCGCTCTGCGGCTGGTCGCCCGGCGATGACCGGGAAGTCCTTAGCCGTGACGAGATGAAAGAAGCGTTCACCCTTGAGCGCGTCAACGCTTCGGCAGCACAATTTGACATGCAGAAACTTGAATGGATGAACCAACAGTATATGGTAAAGCTGCCTGCAGATAAACTTGAAGCCCTACTCAAAGCAGAGGCGCAGAAAGCCGGATTTGACTTGAACGGCAAGTCTGATGAATGGTTCAGCATCCTGGTTGAGACCCAGCGCGAGCGTATCAGCAAGCCTGCCGACTTTATCACCAACGCCTCTTATTTTTTCAGCAGTGATTTCGAGCTACAGCCAAAGGCCGTCAAGAAGAACCTGCTCAAGAATGACGGTGAAGGACTCAAGAATCTCGCTGCCCTGAAACCGATGATTGCCGGAATCGCTGACTGGGAATCTCAGGCTATCGAGGCCGCACTCAATAAATTCGCCGAAGAGAGTGGGGTGATGATGGGAATGGTCGCCCAGCCTCTACGCATCGCCTGCACAGGTGCAACCGTCAGCCCCGGCATCGGCGACACTCTTTATCTTGTCGGTAAAGACGAACTGCTCAAGAGAATCGACCGTGTTTTAAATGAAATCAAGACAGAATAAAGCCAATAAATTTAAGGGAGAATTATAATGGCAGAAAAAGCAGCAAACAACGGACAGTCAATACAACTGTCAGTCAGTCCGGATCTTGAGTACAAGTACCGCGATCTCTTCAATCTTCACATCGGGGCTGAAGATGTGATAATTGAGTTTGGCAATATTCACCGCGGCCAGCAGGGACAGGGTTCTATTCGCGACCGCATCGTCCTCTCACCAGCCAACGCCATACGCCTGCACCAGATACTCGGGCAATCCCTCACCCAGATGCAGGAAAAGCTGCGTGAATACAACAAGCAGCACGGCGATAAAAACTCAAGCATCAACTAAGCACAACAAAAACAGTCAGCCAATAAAAAACCTGAAACTACGGAATGTAATTTCAGGTTTTTATTTTAATTCAGGAAATACCGCAGACGCTGGTTACAATACAGCCGGACGACCGATTGAATAGTAGCGGATACCTGCCTCGCGGACAATATCAAGGTCATACAGATTACGCCCGTCAAAGATCAGCGGCTGCTTGAGCAGTTTTTTGATCTTGTCAAAATCAGGGCTGCGGAATTCATTCCACTCAGTACAGATCAGCAGCGCATCCGCACCAGCAATTGCCTCATATGATGACTCTGCATAAACAACCGTATCGCCAAGTTCAACCTTTGAGGTCTCAATCGCTTCCGGGTCAAAGACGGCAATCTCAGCACCACGGGCTATAAGTTCATTAATCATATAAATCGCCGGAGCTTCGCGCACATCATCAGTCCGTGGCTTGAAAGCAAGTCCCCAGACAGCAACCTTCTTGCCCTTGAGATCAGTACCAAGTTCTTTGTCCATCAGCGGCAGAAGGATTGTGCGTTGCTTGACATTGGTCGCGTCAATTGCGTCGCAGATCGGACAGGAAACATTCTTCAGTTTTGCAACATGAGAAAGCGCGCGAACGTCTTTGGGGAAGCATGAACCGCCATAACCAAGCCCCGGAAAGAGAAACGCCCCGCCAAGGCGGCTGTCAGAGCCAACACCCTTACGCACCAGCTCAACATCAGCGCCAACCTCATTACAGATATTAGCCATCTCATTCATGAAGGAAATACGGCTGGCAAGAAGCGCGTTGCTTGCATACTTAACCATCTCCGCACTCTCAGGATTCATCACCATAATCGGACGACCAGTGCGGACAAACGGCGAGTAAATCCGCTTCATTACAGTCTCGGCCTGCTCCGAACGAACCCCAACAACAACCCGGTCAGGCTTCATGAAATCATTGACCGCCGCACCCTCTTTAAGAAATTCAGGGTTGCTGATCATATCAAATTCCTGAGTGGTCTTTGATCTCACAACCGCGCTCAGCTCTTCGTTGGTACCGACCGGCACGGTTGATTTAATGATAATCGCGCGGTAGCCGTCCATATTCTCTGCAACATCGGCAGCAGCCTGACGGATATAGGACAGATTAGCCGAGCCGTCATCACTCATCGGAGTGCCAACCGCCAAAAAGACTGCAGTCTTGCCAGCCACAGCGTCTTTGACGTCAGTTGAAAATTTAACCCGACCGTCTTCAATATTCCGTACCAGCAGTTCATCAAGTCCCGGCTCAAAGTGCGGGCTGCGACCCTTTCTCAGGCATTCAATTTTATGCTCGGATATATCAGCAATTGTCACATGGTTACCCATCTCGGCAAGACAGGTGCCGGTAACCAGCCCAACATATCCCGCCCCCAAAACTCCAATCTGCATATCTAACCTTTCATCTTCTGATGCTCTAACGCCACACACATCATTTGAAACCGCCAGACCGGATCAAACCCGGCCCGAAAGTATTGTTAAAACATCACCTGTTAATTAGCCGCACTCTCAAGGGCTGAACGCAGACGGCTGGCACTGGTAACTCCAACAAAACGCTTCACCGGCTTGCCGTCACGGTACACAACCAGAGTCGGCAGCTCATCAACGCCATAACGGTCAAGGTCAACCATATATGGGAAGACCTTTATGGCCCTTGTGCCGGCAGGCATATCACCAAGCAGCTTCTGGTACTCGGGGTCCTGTCTGCCACAGGCAGGACAGCCCGGTTTTGAGAAATAAACCAGTGCCGCGCCAGTCAGGTACTCTGAAGAAAAATCTGAAGCCTGCAATGTGTTTGAAGCATTCGCAGCTGAACTTTTATGCTGGCCCGGAGTGTACTTGCCGCCTGAAACCGGCTCGCAGCCAGCAAAGAATAAAAGTACCGCCACACCAATAAACGCAAAAAATAATTTAGTCATAATCAGTCTACCTTAACGCCGTATTTTCCGGCTATATTCTTACACTTGTCAAAAGTATCGCGCAGTTCCTTGCGAAATGGAGCGTGCGCCCTCTGAAAATCCTCAACCGACTCCTTGCTGCGTTCGATCTTCTGCCCCTGCATCCACTCAACAGTCTTCTCCCAGACAGTCTCGTAATCCTTGAACGCCGCAACAAAATCAGCCGGCAGACCACTCAAGTCAATACCGCCAAGCGCCTTGAGATAAGCCTCGCGATACTTGACGTAACTTCCGTCATTAACCGAAGACGGACTCAGCTGCGCCTTGCCTTGCTGACTTGCCGCATTCTCTTCCTTCAGCACAGCAGAAATTTTCGCGCTGTAATCCTCTTTCTGCGCGCCGGTATCGGCAGTCTTTTTTTCATCCTCAACCATAACCTTCGGCTCAACCGTTGCCGTGCCAACCGAAACCGGGTTACCCTGCAGAACCTTGCCGTCTCCGATTTTAACACTGTTATAAAGAGCGTCAAGATTTATACCGCTCTGACGGAAGAAACGCACCAGCGCCGCAACCTGACCAACCTTGATGGAATTTTCCACTATCTCAAGCGCGAGGTACTCCTGCTTGTTCTGGTTGATATGATCGGTGTTCTCCTTGTCTTCCTCCTGATAATGCCCCTTCTCAAGCGCATCATAATCAGGCAGATAACCGCCATCAGGCGCGGTGTACTTTGCCATAGGGATGAGAATAACCTTGGTGTCAACTCGGGCAGGCGTATAGGTATTGCCGTTCTTGCCGTACTCAAAACCGTCGAGGGTAAAGAGGATCACACTGGCGCGGGTGCGCTTGTGGGCAGCCTTGGGACGGTAGCCGCCGGGAAGAGTGTACCCCTTAAGCATCGACATCTCGGCAAAAACAACCCCGCGGAAAAAGTTATCCGTGTCTTCCATCTTCTTGGCGACAATATCCTTCTCACCAAGCTTGCCGTAAACAATCAGCTCGTTATTAAGCTTGACTGAAACCCCGAAACGGTCATCAAGACGCAACGCGGCAATTGTCTCCAATAGCTCCTGCGCACTTACAGGATTGACAATTTTATCACTGCCGTTGATTGTAAATGTATTTGTACCCTTGTCATAACTGAGAGTCTGGGCAGGCGCGATACCGGTGGCCACCCCTTCAGAAATAACACCGGCAAAAACCGAACCGATACTCAAAATAAGACAAATAATAATAGTAAGAAAAAATTGCTGCATTCTATCCCCTTCCGGCGAAAACCAACTTTACCCGGAATTTTACGCTAATCCCCGATAATTTCCAGTGTTTTCTTGAATTTGTGGAGTAAAACACAAGAAATCCGCCACCTGAGCGGATTCCTGCCGAAAAAAGCTGAAACTATCTGACATATCGGGACATAAATGGCGGAGGTGCATGGGAATCGAACCCACCCGGGACATTGTCTGCCCCACAACGGCTTTGAAGACCGTGCATACCACCAGGCCTGTTCCACCTCCGGACGGAAAGGATGCTATAAAACTCATTTTACCCCTCATTTCAACAATTACCAGCAAGAAAATATTACCGCCTGTTTTTTTTTCAATTGAAACCGTATTTTTTATGATATAATAACGGTGTAATTAGTTACTAACTTCATTTTATTGCACGAGCTTATATAAAAATGAGTGAATCAAACGAAACAACTTCCAAAGAAAACAGTTCTGTCGGTGATGAGGCGACAGAGCTTGAAGCAACGGAAAACGCCCAAGCCTGCTCAGGAGCAGGAACTGGCGACACCAACACCTCTAAAGGCAACGACAAACCAGCCAACAACAAAGATAAAAACGATCAGGAAGAACCCGGCGAAGACGATAGCGCCCCTACCGCCAAACATGCACTCATCGTTGAGGACGCCAGAATTATCCGCAGGATGCTGGTCAAGATCATGAATCATGCCGGTTTCCAGTGTGATGAGGCGGAGAACGGTTATGAGGCGCTGGCCCTGCTGCGCAAGGCGAAGTCCTGCGGCTACAGTTATAACATAATCGCGACAGACCTGATGATGCCGGAGATGGACGGCTGGGGATTAATTGAACAACTCAAGGAACGCAAGGTCTTTCCGAACACCCCGGTTATTGTCATCACTGCCGCCTCGACAGTTGAGAGTGTGCGCAAATGTATGGAATTCGGTATCAAACATTTTGTAGTCAAACCTTTTCAGGCGGAAAAAGTTATCGCGACTGTCGAAAAAGCTCTCAGCTCCAAAGAAGTTAAAGTCTGAAAACCATATCCTTAAAAAGTAAATAAAAAAACCGCCGCAGCAAGCGACGGTATTTTTTTAAATTATCATTTCCGGCAATTTCGCAAGCTCTAAAATTATTACCGCAACTCAAGCGCCACAACCATAGAGCCGTCTTTGCTCAAGGCATAAATATTCGGATCAAAGGTATTGGCCACAAACCCCGCCAAATTGGAAGCATCAACGCGCCACACCTCTGGTATCAGGGAAAAAGCCTGCAGCTCCCGGTCTTCTTTTTTCTGCTCCGTGCTACGCTTATCAGGGGCAAACGGCACAATACCACTAAGGCTTCCGTCTTCATTATTAACCGCGACAACAAAACGCAGATTAGGGTCTTTATTATCAACATTCATCATGCTGACAACAGAAATACCCTTCTCGCTCTTCCAACGCGGTTTACCGCCAAGGCGATTCAAGGCAATCAGATTACCGTTATGCCCAACTTTCTGCAGGATTATCATTTCCTCAGTCTCGGGGTTTCGGATAATCTGGGGCGAAACATAAAGGGCATCCTCAGCAATGTAGCGCCAGGTCAGACCACCAGAGGTTGTTCCAAGGCAGTATAAGGTATGATCGAGGCTCGGCTGGAGAATATAAGGCCCGTCACCCACAGGCGCAGCCCTTGAACCACGATGTGTCCTGAACTCCCAGACGTCATCAGGCGAACCACGGGTCGAGGCTTCGGTAATTGAGATACCGTAGACTTTATTTGTCCAGCAACCTGTATATACGCGGTCATTATAAAACAGCAGCTGATTGGTTATGATCGCATCCGCAGTAAAGCGCCAAAGAACTCTGACATTGTTCATCTTCACCTGAAAGTCCGTCCGGGTGAGCCCGTCCTGACCGTTGCGCGGAGGCCAGAGAACACTCTCAACATCCAGAGCATAGATAACCCGGTCAAGCCCTGGAATAAAAGCCATCAGAGTTTTCTCATCCTCATCAATAGCTACCGGCCCGGCAGATGGCGCAAAAGGCAGGTCAACATTCCAGAGGATATCACCCGACATCCTCTCAAGACGAACAATACGCCCGTCAGAAACAAACAGGATTGAATACTGCCCGATAAAGATGTCGCCAAGAATCTCCTTATTGAGCTTGACCCACCACAGAGCCTGACCATTATCGCGCCTGATGGCAATAAGGTCATGTTTTTCAGTCTCAATTAGGATATACTTCAGCCGTGTTTCCTGTGGCGGCAGAACAATACGCTTGATTTTTGTACCATTTATTGGCATACGCCAACGAACCTTGAGCGCCGCATCCGGAGCAAGAAGATCGCCGCCATTAGCGATAACTCTCAGACCGCCAAGGCTTGTAACCTTACTAAGCTGGTAGGTCGCGGCATCAGAACTCTTGACCTCCTGCGCTGAAACCGCTGAAAAACCGGCAACAATGCAGCAAAGCAGAAATGCACAAACCCGCCGCAATACTATTTTGCCGGCAAAATCAAACGACTTACTGTTCATGAAAAAGATCCTCTCCTAACCCGCCGCATTCCCGTCACCGGGCAGTACTCACGCAGCTGGCAAAATAAAATTCAAAGGCTGTAATTTTTTAGCTGAATAATTCCGATAAATTATTCAGTTATCGTCTTTAAAATCAAGGAAATAATCCGCTGCAAAAAATGTAAAATTTACTGCATACGCTGGATTTATTTACTATTATATATATACTCGTTATTTAAAATTTCTTTCAAAATTCTGTTCCGGAATCTGCAAACTGAGGTAAGGAACCTTTATATGACTTTACGCAAAACCATATTTTATGCTTTGTTCTTTATACTCCCGGTCTTTTTCCTGACTGCCGGCAGCAACCAGAAGGACTGTCTCAGCACCCCGGCAGCCGGCATTATCAGCCGCTATCACTCTGCACCTAAAGGACTTGTGCTGGAAGGAGCAACCAAAGGAATAGAGCGCGTCACCTCAATCAGCTACGACAATGCCAAAAACCGCTTTCTGATTAACCGCAGTTTTTATCTGCCGGTAAAGGTCAGCAAGGTTGAGCTTATTGACATCATTAACGCCATGGCTGAAGACGACCGACTCGGCGTTTCCTTCACGCCAGCAGGAAAACTGCTGATTTACGGCAAAATTCGCCCAAAAAGCCCGGCGGTCATCGCCCTTGCCAAGGCAGACCGTCTGCTGGTCTCTATAATTTTCGGCTGGAAGAAGAATCTCCGCGGCATCAAATTACCCGCAGGCTGGGAACCAGAAGGCAATTATGAGCGTGACCTCCCGGCAATCAGCGTGAATATTCTCAAAGATTACACCCTTACCCTGAGCAAAGACATTTATTTCCGCACCGGTATCCGCATGGTCAACCTGCTTTTGCCGCTGAGTGACCACAACGCTGATAATGGCGGCTATATGGCGGGAACGGGTAAGGCCAATATTTCCGTCTCAGACCAGAACAACCTGAATTTTCTCCGTTCAAATGCCGGAGATTTCATGAAGCTTGACGATCTCAAACGTGCTGCTGATATCGGCGAGACTGCCGCCTTCGCGCGTTTTCTCAGAGATTCCGGCAACCTCAACCTCAAAAAACTGGTCGAACACATCCAGAGTGCAGAATAGCCTCAACAATAGTTTATTTTCCATAACCTGCCATAACCGGCAGACTTACATTAAATACCACCAACACAGGAGTCAATGTGAAAGTTATCAGAACAGTTGCCGACATGGGTGAAGAAGCACTGGCAATCATCCGCAGCTCAAAGAGTTACGGCTTTGTCCCAACCATGGGCGCCCTCCACGAAGGCCACGTATCCCTAATCCGCCGCGCGGCAAATGAGAATGACATCGTCGCCGTAAGTATCTTCGTCAACCCCACACAATTCAACGAAAACGACGACTTTGAGAAATACCCGAGAAATATCGAAGCAGACCTCGCTCTCGCTGAAGAAGCCGGAGCGGACATCGTCTTTAACCCGGAACCTGAGGATATGTTCTCAGACAAGCGCGATACTCTGGTAATGCCCAACAAACTCACCAACCACCTCTGCGGGCTCTCCCGCGGCAAGGGACATTTCATCGGCGTCTGCACAGTTGTGAGTAAACTCTTTAATATCATCCGCCCGGAAAAAGCCTACTTCGGCCAGAAAGATGCCCAGCAGGCCCTGATCATCCAGCGCATGGTGCATGACCTGAACTTTCCAGTAAAGATTGAAATCTGCCCGATTATCCGCGAGGATGACGGACTGGCGCTAAGCAGCCGCAATGTACGCATCCCAGAAAACATGCGCCACGAAGCGCTCTCACTCTCACGGGCGCTGACCCACGGCAAGGCGCTAATTGAGGACGGCGCGACCAACGCCCCTGAAGTTATCAACGCCATGTGCGAGAAGGTTATTGAAGCCGGTGACGTTGAAATTGACTATATTGACATTGTTTCAACCGAGACGCTTGAGGATGTTGCCGAGATTGACGACCTTGTCCTTCTTGCCGGCGCGATCAAGGTCGGCGGTGTGCGGCTGATTGACAACATGCTCGCAGCACCTGCAGGCAAATAACCTTTTTCAGCTCAACGACTGAGACCAAAGCAGAATTTGTGATATAATTAAAAAAACGAAATGACTACGACCATAAAAAAAGTATTCAGCGATGTAAGGCAGGCTCTGGGGCTTGGCAGCTCTTATGCCGGTCGGGGCAGCCTTCCCTTCAACTGGGAGAAGGTTCCGGCAATTGCCCGCGCCCAGCACGACCGCGAGTGCGGACAGGAACCTGAGCGCTACGCCAATCTTTATGACTATGCCATCAAACGCTGGGGCAGCCGCCTTGCCGACCGGCCGCTACACGCGCTGGTTATCGGCGGTTCGCGCAATCCCGAACTTGCGGGGATGCTGCTTGATACCGGTCGGGTCAAATCTGTACTGGTTGTTGATGACGATGCAGTAGCGCTTGAAAACCTGCTTGAGAGTGGTCGAAACGGGATTGAATGCTGGCAGATGGAGCTCAATACCGACCCTCTTCCGCGCGGGCCGTTTGATGTTATCGCCTGCTGCGATTCACTCAACCATCTGCGCGAACCGATTCATATGGGACGGGAAATTGAACGCGTGATCGACCGTTCAGGTCTTTTTATAGCACGTGAATATATCGGCCCAGAGCGGATGCAGTTTATTCCTGAGCAGATGGCGCTGGTGAATTCCTTCCTGCAGCTGATTCCTGAGAAGTACCGCATATCAAACATTAGCAGCGAGATAATTAACGAGCAGGAGCCGCCGGAGCTTGCTGACATTATGCGGGTAGACCCATCACGCGCGGCCTGCTCACATGAGCTTGAGAAGATGATCAACCTGCACCTGCGCATCATGCAGGAAATCCCATTGGGCGGCACGATTCTATCGCCACTGATGTGTCATATATCAAATAACTTCCCCGACGACGACCCAAAAGCGCAGGAGATCATCCAGACCCTGCTAAATGTCGAGATGCAACTAATCGAAGGCGGGCTAATTAAGTGCGACTATAAAGCCTTCATCGCCAGGCCGTATTGATTTATTTTACGGCATTATCGCAGTACTCACACACAACTCCGAATTATTGAACTTTTCACCCCCGTTTTGCCGATATAACTGGTAATTGTTTTAAGCTTTATGGCTGAATAAAATTTTATATCCGAATTTACGGGGAGAGTTGAAATGATGGAAAGCAGCAGCATTATCCTGAAGAAGGACGAAAAATGGTTTGTCATTCCCTGCTTTGGCAGCGAGGATGAAATTATCCGCTCTATTATTATGGAAGACCGACCGCTCAAGGAAGATATGGACGCGATTGCCATCCTCGGCAAGGCTGAACTGCTTGATTATGTCCGCCTGCTTGGCTGGGAAGTAAGTGTCAGCGCCAATTTTGCCGCATAACTTTCCCGCAGCCCTTAACATCTGCGGCCTTTTGGCTATAATTGCACAGAGTTATTTTAAATTTAAGCCTGTACCCCGTAACTATATGGTAATCAATTAATGAGAGAGATCCAAGACAAGTATTTTCGCCTCGCCAAACGTGAGGGAAAGCTCGCCCGCAGCTACTACAAGCTTCAGGAAATCAACCAGCGCACCAAGATCATCAAAGAAGGCTCACGGGTTCTTGATATCGGTGCGTGTCCGGGTTCGTGGCTTGAGTATATCCTTGAGAATATCGGCGATAAAGGCGTTGCCTGCGCGTTGGATCTGAATGTCATCGCCAAAAAATTCAAGGGCGTTGTCGATTTCCGCAAGATGGACGTGCGCGAACTGACCCCGGAAACCTTCGCCGAAAGCGCCAAGGAATTTGATGTCGTCGTATCAGATATGGCGCCAAAGACCAGCGGCATCAGGCTTACAGACCAGGCCCGTTCGCTGGAACTCTGCGAAATTGCCGCGGAATATGCCTTTAAGGTTTTAGCCCCTAAAGGCGCCTTTGTCTGCAAGATTTTTGAAAGCCCCGAGGTCAAACCCTTCAGGGAAAAACTCCGCCCAAGCTTCAAAACCACCCGCACAATAAAACCTGACGCCAGCCGTGATGAGAGCATGGAAACCTATATTATCTGCATGGGCTACGGCGAAGAACCTGAAGAAAAACGCGCCCGCCCCGACCATGAATACCGCAAAACCAAGGGTAAACGCACCCGGCAGTATTAGAATGTTCTTTCACAACCGTTAAGGCGGAATTATCCGTATCGGAATATGCCAACTAAATTCGTCAAAAAATTTAATGCGGTGATAACATTCATAACACGCAGCGCTATCGTGCCGATAATACTGGCAGCCATTGTGTTTTATGTTGGTATCAGCCAAAAACCTGAAATAATCCGCAGTACAAACAACACTACGCCAGAGCAGCTTCAACTCGCCAGAAAGATATTTCCGCAAAACACCCTACCCAATTTTTGGGAATTATACATAACCGACGAGCAAATCTACGCTTATGGAGAATACCTGCAACGCGACCCGGCATCTCAAAAAATATTAAATCTCCTGCTAAAAGATCCTTCAGCACACGAAACCGAGCCAGACCACGCCCTGTCATCATTCACAAAACTTGGCATCACACTAGCCGATGACATCGAATTATTTATTAAGGAATCAGCAAAAAAATGCTATTTTATCCCACCCAAAACAACTGTTTTTATCGGTTCTCATCACTCATGGATCTGCATTAAACCCTAGCCGCCACCATAAAATCATAAAAAAAAGATCCCGCACAATCAACACACAGAAGAATCTGCAAAAATTATCATAAATTTCTCTTGAATCTCAACTTATATCGAATAAAATCTATCCGGTAAAAGTTGAATAGCGCTTTGGCTTCATTTTACAGCGTTATTAACCAAGATTTTCGTCAGATATTTTCTGTTGCCTTCGGGGGAAGCGGCAGAAATATATTATTTGAGGGGGGGAGAGGACGATCATGCCCAAAGTGGCAGGGTTTAAATCTTTTACAGGCGCGCTGCTCGATTATAGCTGGCTCGTTCTGCTTTTGGCAGGGCTGATGCCGCTTTTGGCGGGGGGAATCGGCGCATCTGTGAATGCGGGGGAAAGTGAGAGCGGCAGCTCAGGGAACGGGGAGTTCTCTGAGCTGCAACATAACTACCAGCAGCTCAAGTACGAGCTGAACAACCTTCGCGAGCTGCAAAGCACCGATAACGGTGCGGCAAATTCACTGCGCAGCGCAGGCAACAATGCAAACATTAAAATCGGCGGCGAGATCAACGTTGACTATATCGCCTCATGGCAGGGACGCGGCTCTGAGCATAACCCGGCACAGATCAACGCAGCCGGCTGGCAGCTGCACAGCACAAACCTGCGTTTTAATATCGCTTTTGAGAATAATATCCACGCCTATATCAAGCTTGACTTCAGCCAGAAGCAGGATTATCTGGAGCAGCAACTTCTGGAAGAAGCAAGGCTGGTCTGGGAGAATATCGGCGGCGGCCCTATCGGTGTCTTCTTCGGTAAAGGTGAAGTACCTTACGGACAGGACCGCACCCTCGGCATCATCCAGAGTTATAACCACACCGAAGGCTCATACAGCTCGGAAGGCCCGACGATTTTAAGCGGTCCGAATTATTCGCAGAGTTTTAATTCAGCCTACGCCCTCTCTCCGGTCTTTCACCCGGGTGAGATTGACCGCGTCCTGATGGCAGGCATCAGTTTATCATGGCAGGACATGATCCGTTTTGAACTGGCAGTATTCCAGCCAACAGACTGGACCGCCCCCTCAATCGGTGACGGCACTCCAGTGATTGACGACTTCGGTCTTGAGAGTATCTCCGCAAGGCTCTGGTGGAACACGCCAATTGAAGGACTGGTCGCGGAAATCTCAGGCGTGCGCAAGCATATCAAACAACGCGGCAACCGTGCGGTTTATGGCAATGACGCAGTGGAGAATGAATATGCGATGAGTATCGGCGCAGACTGGAAACTCTGCTCGCTGCCGCTTGAACTGTTTGCAGAATACCAGCACGGCTGGGACTGGAACTTCACCTCAGGTTATGACACCAACACCTTGTCAGTCGGCGGAATCTATGACTACAGCACACAACTCCGCTTCGGCGCAATGCTTGAGTGGCTGAGAATTGATGACCGCGGCACAGCCTATAACTACAACAAATTCGTCTTCCACACCAAGTATACCTTTGATAACGGCGTCTATACCATGGCTGAATACGGTTTTGAAACTTATAACTGGGGCTCAGCCAATACCCATATGCTTGCCATCCGTTCTGGTGTGCGCTTCTGACTGGCAAGCGCCCTGTACCGCATAACTGTGAACTGTTTCATTTAAAAACGGCTGCCCTAAAAAGGAGAGCCGTTTTTACATTATAACCTTCACCATTATCAGAACCGGATTTATGTTACGTCAAGAAAGCCGGTTGACCATAAAACCATTTAATTTCCCGGCGGTGGAGGTGGTGGCGGGGTGTCTTCTCCAGACTGCGGGGCAAGAGGCTTGTAACCATCATTGCTCGGAGGCTTCTGATTACCCATATCCTGCGGACCGTGGCCCTTACCGCTGCCATCCTGCATCCGCCCCTTGCCTTTATGCCAGCGCATCCAGGGCTTTGGCTGTGCTTGCCATTTATCAAAGACATCAGCCGGAACAATTTCAGCAACTACTTTATCAAAATCCTGTTGGTTTTTAGTGATCTCAGCACGGATCCGTTGGCGGTGCGCCATAATGATTTTATAGTAGTTGAGATATGCCTGCTCAAGACGTTTTTCCTGCTCGGGAGTTATCTCGCCAAAGCCACGCACATTATCAATAAAACGCACAGCCATCTTCTCAGGCGAGTCATACGGTGGACGTTCCCGCTTCTGGGGTTCACTGTGGAACTCACTGTAAAGCCAGACGCCACTGCCACCGACGATACAGCCGAAAACAAAGATGACCGCCGCCAGTGGAAGCACCCTACAACATGCTGGCTTTTTATTGAGATGTCCGGAAGTTACAGGCTGTTCCATGATAGCTCCAATGAATCGTCAAGATCTGCATACACCGCCGCAGACGGGTCATTAATAACAGTACTTTTCTGAGACATATACTCAACACCTACAGCAATAAAGAGCATCGCAGCAGCGGCTATGCCGGTATACCAGGCCGCTTTTGAAAGCGCGGGCAGCGGGATTATCTTCTGCGAGTTGATACGCTCAATTACCGCCACACTAATACCTGAAACCTGCGGCACGCCAGCAGCCCCGGCCTTCTGCCTCATGAGTTTGTCAAAATCATTATCAGTAAGCATAACTTGCGACCTCCGGCGCGTGTTTCTCGATCAATGCTCTAAGTTTTTTTCTTGCCCGCGAGATACGCATCCGCGTTGCGGTATAACTCCACCCCATCCGCCCGGCGATCTCACGTCCTTCAAGTTCTTCATAATACATCAAAGTCAGGACCAGCCGGTCATCAGTATCAAGCATTGCCAAAGCCTCATAAAGCTTGTCGGCCAGCTCATGCTTCTGCGAATCATCCTCAGACGACTCCCGCGCTTCAACCAGATCAAAGGTCTCGAAATTGACTTTATTATCACGCTCACGCTTCTGGGTCTTCCAGAATTTATAACCGATATTCGTGCCGATCGAGCAGAGCCAATGTTCAAAAGGGGCTTTCCGGGCAAACTTCGACAAGCTCATATATGCCTGCACAAAGACCTCCTGCACCAGCTCCTCATGCGTGTTAAGATCATGCGAAAAACGCCACATCAACCTTGTCACCCGCTCCTGATAGTGCTCAATCAGCGCAGCATAAGCGCCTTCATCCCCCGCCAAAGAAGCGCGAATATATTCTGATTCATTATCAAGCAAAACTCGCACCTCCCTGGAGGTAATGACAATCAAAGAACCAACGACTGATAATTTAACCTATTCTCCGCAAACTTGCAATACTTTTATTGCCTGCCGGTCAGTCATCGTTTTCCTGCTCAAAACGCGGCATACGCTTGTGAAAACGCGGGGCATATTCCTCATCACCCTCAGCTCTGCGCTCATAACCGCCACGGTGTCCAAAGTAACGGCCCCGGCCATAACCGCCCCGGCCTTGCCAGCCTTGTCCATCCTCTCGTTCTTCATCCCGTCCCGAGAAGTTACGCGACTTATGCACTCTGCCGCAATCAGGGCATTTCATGCCAAACTCACATTCCTGACGCGAATCTTCCATACGACGCGGACGGCGGTAGTTGTCAGAGCCTCCCTCACTACGCTCAGCCATATAACCATGGTGGTTGCCACGGCGACTCATCTGACGGGGATACTGCGTTTTTTCTGAACGGCCCTTGAACTCCGACTTACCACCCTGATTCTGCATGTACTCATCAATGCACTGGTAAATCAGTTTCTTGAGAAACATCATTTCCTTGCCTTCAGATTTACCTTCAAAGCCGCTCTTGCCATCCTTACCTTTGGTCTTCATGACTTCAGGCTTATTTTCTGCCGGGCATTTATTATCGCCGCCCCTGCACCGCGTAAATCCCTGCTGCGGTTTATCTGCATTCATGCGGCGGCGTTCCTTATTACCGCAGAACGCTTTGCGGCCTTGAGCATTTTCAGAATCACCCTTGCCTTCAAAGCCCTGCCCACACATCTTTTCCATCCGGCGATGTCTCGGGAAATTCTCTTCATTTTCATTATCTTTCACTTTGCGTTCTTTCCAGTTTCCCGGCATCTCTGACCGCTGCATCTTTCCCTGCCAATTTTGTTTGTTCATATGCTGTTTGAAACCCTCAGCTTTTGAAAAATTCTTTCTCTCGCCCCTCTGCACCTGGCGGTATTCCTTGTAACTGTCAATAATCGCCTTTGCCTGTTCATCGGTGAGCTTGATGACATTATTTTTTGAGAGGAGATATTCCTCAAAAGAATTAAACCGCGCGGCTTCCTGCGCCTTTGGCTGCGGTTGCGGTTGTTGCTCATCAGCTCTCAATGTCATCGGCAGCACAAATAATGTACCAACTGCCAGGCTCAACAGGCTGTTTTTCATAAACATAGCAATTCTCCTTAAAATTATTTATATGCCTTCTTTTTACCGTCAACCCTGCAGTGGTTTCATTTTTTCAGTTTCCCGCTAGTCGCGGATGTAACAAAAAAATAAAAAATAATTAAAGAGTCTAAAAAAACATACGTAAATAATAGAGCAGCGCACGGATTGCACTGCGTATACACTTCACGGACGAATCCCAAAAATAACGATTAAGATGATTGCATACCGGCCACAGACCGGATGGTTTCATATTTGCTTTTTTGATCCACCCAACGGTGAAGGAGTCTGTAATGTCTGCTGTGGAAAACCTAACTGAAGTTGTCGATGCCAATGCACCTGCCAAAGCAAAAACACGTACCGCAGGCACCAGCTCTGTCGCATTCAAACAGATGCTTGATAATATAATTAACAGGCAAAAACAGACCACCTCGTTACTTGATTATTATGAACAGATGCAGTCAGAGCGTGATAACACTTTAAGCGCCATAACCGGGCGACTGCAGCGTTTTTTCCTGCCGGAGGAAAAACTCTCGCAGAAGATGCTCTTTACATCCGAGTGGTTCTCCACCTCAACAGGAGCACAGCAGAATTTCCTCAGCGGCTTTGACTCGCTCTCGCAGAGTACCCCGTCAACTGCTGCCAGTGCGATGCGCAGCCTGGTCTCATTTTTCGACCGCTTCTCATCCGCGCTGACCAATACCGCCGATCAGTCAGCCGTCATAACCTCAAGCCTGACCTCTTTCAGCTTCAACAGCGCCATCTTTCAGAACCAGCTCAATACCGCAAACTCATCGACCACCATCCATTCACTATCAATGGAGTTCAAGATGAAGCAGGTTGAGGCGCACTCGGTTGAAAGCGTCGAGGATAGCGAACTTCTGGAGAACGGCGGCAGCATGATCGAGGTTGAAGGGCGGTATATCAACTTTCAGGTTTATATGAAAGTCATGGACCCGGTTGTGCTTGATCTGGCCGGTGATGGTATTAATCTCAAATCAGTGTCTGACGGGGTGATCTTTGACCTCGCGGGAAATGGCAAAGATGTCCGCTGCGGCTTTGTGCAAGGCGATGACGCGCTGCTCTTCCTTGATGAAGACGGTGACGGGGTCTGCAGCAACGGCAATGAACTCTTCGGCGACCAGCAGGGACACGCCAACGGCTTTGCCGAACTTTCTGAATATGATATAAATTCTGACGGAGAAATTGACGATAAAGATAATGTCTATTCCAACCTTAAGGTCTGGAATGATAATAACGGCGATGGAAAATGTCAGGGAGATGAGGTCCGTAGCCTCAAGGACGCAGGGGTGGAAACCCTCTCACTTGGGTACTGCGATACCAACGAGGAAAATAACGGTAACTTTATCTCCCAGAAAAGCTTTTTCCGCCGCTTCAGCGGTGAACTTGGCGTAATTGCCGACGCCAATTTCGCGTACCGCGAAAAATGAAGTACGTGGTAAGGTAAATGACTTTTAGCAGTACCGGTTTTTTCTGCTTTTCTTCCATCAGGCCAATAGCCTGCAGGCAGCCAAAACCTTAAGTCGTTGCCCATCCTGCCAACAATTGCTTCTATGCTTCTAAGTGAAATACTTCTTCACCTACCTAAAAAAAGAAGGCGGTCGCTCCACCCCGACCGCCCCCTCCTTTAAGGAAAGACATTTAACGGCAATCTCCGCAAACACCGGCAAAGCTTTCTACTCGACAACAAGAACAGCAAATCAACTTTAACTGAAAAGTGCGCTTTTTTTTCTTTGCCGCCTCCATGCACAACTCATAAAATCCACAAATAAATTATGAACATCATGGAGAGCCGCAATGGCACAACAGACCCGGTTTAAACGCATACTTCTTCTTGTCTTTATTTTCTGCATCACCACCGCACTCTGTGAAGAGACTGGTAATAATCCGGTATACTTTGTCCAGATCACCGATACACATTTCGGGCTGTATGATAATTCCAGCCGGACAGAGAAAATTGTCGCGCAGATCAATGCCCTGCCATTTCCAATCAGCTGCGTCCTCCATACCGGCGATATTTTTTCAGACAACATACAGAATGAAAAAATTCTGGCTGAAAGCAAAGCCATTCTCACCAAGCTCAAAGCCCCGATACTTTTTGTTCCGGGAAACCACGATATCCATAAAAAGACCGCTGCCAGTGACGGACTTACCTACACCAAAAATTTCAACCCGCTGGTTGAATCAAAGGAATACAACGGGATGGTCTTTATTACCGTCTTTACCGAGCCGCTGTCCAAACACTTTACGGATCAGGATTTCAATCCGCTGCAAGCGCTGAAAACCGAACTGGAAAAAGCCGGCGGCAAACCGGTTGTCATCTGTCATCATACACCGAGTGTCGATGATTTTTATTTGAACAAGGTACACCGGGGCTGGCCAGACGAGGCGAGAATGAAATGGATTACCCTACTTAATCAGCACAATGTCAAGGCTGTGCTGGCGGGACACTTTCATCGTGATGAACTGCATTGGCTCGGCAAAATCCCGCTCTACGTATGCCCACCGGTCTCGGCAGCTTTCGGCAGACAGGCAACCTTCAGAATTTACAAATACCGCGGGGGAAACGTTTCCTACCAGACGCAGTACGTAAAATAAGTATTACCAGAGCGAAAAAATTACGGCTCGATCATCTTCATACGGCCGTGTTCAAACTCGTAATAAATCCCGGTATTACTCCAGCATTTACAGATAGCCAGAGTGCCTGTGCGTTTCTGACCGACTATTTCACGCTGCTCATGCCGGTGAAAATGTCCGCACGCAACCACATCCACCCCCGAATCAACCAGCGGAACAAGCGCCTGATCTGAAATATTTTTCGCATACGGCACAAGCCCCATATGCGGGAAGACCTCACGGTTCTGCGCAAAACCGATAACCAGTGAAAAGACAAAAAACGGGCAGAAATTCGCACCGATCCGCTGCGGAAAAGCCATGATCCACCAACGCAGCATCTGATGCCCCCAGTCCTGCAAACAGAGCTGGTCACCATGCGCGCAATGGATGGTCATCCCGTCCTGCTTGACGCGCAGAGCCATGCCGCGCGGTTTGATGCCGTTTGCCGCAAGTACCGACACCCCGCCATCCCGAAAGCCGCGCAGGAAACCTCCGTAAGCCTGTCCCCACTGATCCGGCAAACCCCGCCCGACGGCAAAGTCGCGGTTGCCGCAGACGTGATTGATATCAAGCCCCTTCTCCGCCGCAGCGTGAAAGATCGACAACACTTCAGAAAAATCCCCGACGGTGCGACCCCGCCGCTCAAACCAGCCGTTAAAGGTATCGCCAAGCAAAACTACCCGGTCAGCATCAGAAATTGCCGCCAGAGTATCACGCAGCAATTTATTCTGCTTCGGCTGATGTCCGGGGCGAAGGTGCATGTCTGCGATGAAAACTGTCTTCATGAATAAATTTCCCGACTCTTCTAAGGCGAATTTGTTTTATATTATACTGCCGTCTTATTTTTCTTTAAAGGGTGCTGGCGGAATATTTCCTCAAGCAGGCCAAAAAGCTCCGGGTGGTGCTGCGCGAGGTCTTTGGGTTTCTCAAAAAAATATTCGCTGATAACCGCAAAAAATTCCGATTCATTGGTAAAACCATACTGGGGAATATCACAGTTAGCACCACGGCGTCCCTGCGCCAGAATATTATGAACCATCTTGCCCCAGGCATTGAATGACTTATATGGCAGACTGACCGGGAAGCCGTCGATATGCCCCGAAGCCTTGTCAATCAGGTGCGAGAACTCATGCACGCCGACATTATGTTTGTCATGCTCCAGCTGAAAGTCACGCAGCAGATCCGGCGCCGACAACACCAGAGTTCCACTGAAGATCCCGATATCACCAACCATGCCTGTAGCAAATAACGAATCATTGGCGCTGATATCTTTGCGGAAGTGCGCTTCAAACGGCTCAGGACGCACCACCACCAGATCAAGCATGCCGTACTCCCAGTCCTCAAAACCGAAGATCGGAATAATCGCACTCGCCGCAACCAGCACCCGCAAAGTTTCATCAAGCTCAACGCCTGTGCCCTCAATTGCTTTCTCCGCCAGAAATATCTGCACGTTACGCTCAAACCGCTCGCGGTCAAGCTCATCAAGGTCGCGGTAATAATCAACTCTGCAGAGCAGAACGTCGCGCCACGCCGGAGAAAATTCCTTGGTGATTATTTTTTTGCGCCGCCTTGAGGTTGAAGTTGAAAACCAGTAAAGTCCCGCTCCGACAATAACACCAACTGTCAGAACCGAAAGACTCGCCAGCGGATGCAGAAGATATGAAGGCGCGGCGATAACAATGGCAATTAAAAGTGCAAAGCCCGCCCGGAACATCGCACCACGCCGCTCGTATCTGATAAAATTCGCTGTTGGAAGCATCCTTGTTTCCTTAATTAATTATTATTAAAAATCAGCCCGCATTTCGTCCTACGCCAGACGCGACTTAAAATCCCTATATGAATACTCATGCAGAAGAACCAACTCGCGATTATCAGGATCATAAGTATAAATCGACGGCAGCCTGATACCGTTAAAGGTATTGGTCTTGACCATCGTATAATGCGCCATATCCTCAAACGCCAATCGCCCCCCCGGCGCAAGCTCTGCAGCGAAAGAATAATCACCTATCACATCCCCAGCCAGACAACTTGGTCCGCCAAGGCGATAAGTATTTGCATACGCCCCGCTCTCACCGGCGCCGGTTATCTCTGGCCGGTACGGCATCTCAAGAACATCCGGCATATGTGTCGCAGCTGAGGTATCCATAATCGCCACCGGCATCTG
Organism: bacterium; assembly: GCA_003245715.1. Classification (GTDB taxonomy): domain Bacteria; phylum Planctomycetota; class SZUA-567; order SZUA-567; family SZUA-567; genus SZUA-421. The sequence continues at coordinate 20,487 of QKCJ01000018.1, read as the reverse complement.
ATTATAGAGGACATCAACAACCTCGCTTACCAAAACCCCCGCATCACGCGCGTGCGCTTCACCGGGCTCAAGATAAACCTCAACGCCGTATTTTTCCCTGAAGCTTCGCAGCAATGAAATCAGCTTCTCGACATCATACCCCGGCGACGTTACCAGATGCCCGCCGCCGCAATTGATCCATTTCATGCGGTGCAGGTACTTGCCGAACTTCTTCTCAACTACGCAGAGCGTGCGCGCAAAATGCTCGGCATACTTCTCGCACAGATTATGAAAGTGCAAACCCTCAACGCCGCGCCAAACATCATCACCGCCTTTTTCCAGCTCACTGACAGTTATCCCAAGACGTGAAAATTTCCCGCACGGGTCATACATTTCAACATCAGTCTCGCGATGTTCAGGATTAATCCGCAAGCCGCAGGACACTCCCGGCACGCAGCAAAGACGCTCACGGAAACGAAGCCACTGCGAGATTGAATTAAACGAAAAATGCGAACAGTATTTGAGATACTCCTCTATCTGCTCTTCTTTATAGGCTGGTGAAAAAACATGCGTCTCCTTACTGAACTCTTCCGAGGATAGCCGCGCTTCATCAAGTGAGCTTGCACACGTTCCCGCAAGAGCCCCGCGCAAAAGCGGGAATGTTTTATAACAGGAGTACGCCTTGAGCGCCAGAAGAATCTGCGCGCCGCTTTTACGTGCGACATAATCAAGGATACGGTTATTGCGCCGCAGCCGGGCGAGATCAATCACATACGCAGGGGTCTGCAGATTATCATCATACAAATTAAGCCCGTCACAAGCCCGCGCGCACTCAGAAAGGTCTGCAAGTTCACTCATTGGTTTAACCCTGCTCCGTATTTTAAATTATTTCAGGCAGTCGTAAGAAATGACGAATCCCAGTCTTTCCAGACCGGGTCATACCCCTTGCTCTTGAGCATCGCCGCAACCTCTGCCGGGCTTCTCTCATCGGCAATTTTAAACTGCTCCTCACCAGCGTCCTCATCACCGTAACCTCCGGGATTGGTCTTGCTGCCGGCACTGATACGTGTCAGGCCAAAGGGCAATAATGAATCACGCAACTCGGCCGGTTCGCGCGTTGAAAGAACCAGACCCATATCCGGGAATAGTATCCGCAACGCCGCCAGAAGCTGCGCCAGCGAGTGGTCATCGACAGGCTTGAGCCACTCAGGATTTACGCCGCTGGCCGGGCGCATGCGCGGGAAGGAGACCGAGACGCGCGTACGCCAGAAATTTTTCATGATCGTCGCCGCATGCAGAGCCGTGCAGAGTGCTTCGTAACGCCAGTGATTAAGACCAAGCAGACTGCCAACGCCAATCTGGCGCATACCCGCAGCCGCAGCATCTTCAACAGCCTGAAGACGTCCCTGGTAATTTGCCTTCGGGCCTTTTTTGTGATAAAACGGGAACAGACTCTCGTCATAGGTTTCCTGATAAAGCGTCATCCCGTCCACACCAGCGTCAAAGAGTTTTTTATAACCGTCATGCTGAAGAGGATAGATTTCAATTGAGATGGTGTCAAAGATTTCGCGCAGGCGCGTGGTCAGTTCGCAGAAATAATCAACCGAGGCGTAGCGCGGGTCTTCTCCACTGACCAGCAACAGATCGCCAAAACCTTCAGCCGCGATAATCTCAGCTTCCTTGACAGCTTCGTCAACAGTCAGACGTGAGCGGTGGATGTCGTGGGTTGAATTGAAGCCGCAGTAGAGGCACTGGTTGCAGCAGTAATTACTCACGTAGAGCGGGGCGTAGAGGGCGATTGTCTTGCCGAAGCGCTGCAGGGTTATCTCGTGCGCAGCCTGCGCCATCGCTTCAAGCTCACCGCGGGCAGCCGGTGAAAGCAGAACTTCCGCACGCCTGACTGAAAACGGCGCGAACCTGTCGGCAATCTCCTTACGGACATCAGCGGTAGTAATTGACTTAAAGCGCGAATCGATATCCTCCGGACATGACTCCAGACCGTTTTCGACAAGCGCCTGATATATTAATGATGACATTTTTCTGTTCCTGCTATAACCCGTTAATTACACCGTTGCTCTACTATAAAAAGCTTTTTACAGCTCCTGCAGAAACTCAACCAGCTCCCCCGTCGGGGCAACCACAAACGCAATGCGAATATCAATATCAGAACCGCTGACAGCCTTGATGGTGTGGTTCTTCGGCTCCATGTGCGGCTTTGCTCCGGCATCAAGCGCTTTCTTATAATGACCGTCCACATCATCAGCAGTAAGGGCAATATGCTTGATCATCCCCTCAACCGGCTCGTTATCACCACCGGCAAAAATCTCAAAGATGCCAGCGCCAGTATCATACATCGCACCACGGCTATCACCCTCACCCCAGACACGAACCGGAGCCAGACCAATACCCTCTTCATAAAATTTGAGCGCCTTTTCAAAATCACCGACCTTGATTGCCACGTGATGAATTCCGCTGATCATTTTTTTCGTCCTCTATTATTTTTAGTCTTTTCAAGCAGCTCGCGCCGCAATTGTTTTTCATGACAAATACAAATCTCAGGAAGCAGTAATCGCCAGCATCTTTTCAATGGGCCTGAGCGCACGCGCGGCTATCTCTTTGTCAACCGTGACTACCGGCTGCATATCCTCAAGCGCCCACAGCACTTTCTCAAGTGTGGAAAGCTTCATATTCGGACAGTCAGCAACCTCAGACGCCAGATAAAATTTCTTGCCCGGATTCTCTTTTTTCAGGGTGTGCATGATTCCGCACTCAGTAGCAATAATAAATTCCTTGCCATTTGATTCCCGGCAGTAATTGAGAATACCGGTCGTGCTGCCGACAAAATCAGCCAGTTTGACAACTGCGGGACGCGACTCGGGATGCACCAGAAGCTGCGCATCGGGGTGATCATTTTTTGCCTGCTTTACATGCTCAGGCAGAATCCGCTCATGGGTCGGGCAGAAGCCGTTCCAGAGAATCATATCACGCCCAAGCTGCGAGGCGACATAACTTCCGAGATTGCGGTCAGGCGCGAAGATAATTTCCTTATCCTCAGGAATCGAGCGGACAACCTCAACAGCGTTGGCAGAGGTGCAGCAGATATCACTCTCAGCCTTGACCTCGGCAGTGGAGTTGACATAAGTAACAACCACCGCTCCCGGATGCTGTTCTTTGAGGTTTCGCAGCTGCCGGCCAGTAACCATGTTAGCCATCGGGCAACCGGCATTGGCATCGGGCAGAAGAACTGTCTTATCCGGTGAGAGAATAGCCGCTGTCTCAGCCATGAAATGAACCCCGCAAAAAACAATGACCTTCGCCTCTGTCTGTGCGGCAATACGGGACAAGCCAAGACTGTCGCCAACATAATCGCCGATATCCTGAACCTCGCCAAGCTGATAATTGTGAACCAGAATAATCGCCTGGCGCTCCTTTGCCAGCTCCTTTATCTTTGCTATCATTTCCTCAGACACGTAATTTCCCTCATCGTTTTCAATGATTAAAGTATTTACCAGTGCATAATTACAACTTTTTCCTATCCCTACATTATTATCAGAATCCCCCCACCGTCAAGGAGCTACCTAAAGGAGTTGGCACTTTTAACCAGTATCTATCACAAACAATTTATTTGTTAGCGATTTATGATAATTTGACAAGTACGCTTTTTTATCTTTTAACTTGACTGAGCCCTACCGCTAAAACATAATCTGGCAATAAATAAATTTATGCTCAATACTTTGTTTTCGCGCTATGAATGCGCCAACCAGGAGGAATTTTTTTAAATGAGCAATGTCCTGATTATCGGAGCAGGCGGTGTTGGAGGGGTGGTAGTCAATAAATGCGCCCAGCAACCCGATATTTTCTCTCATATAACTCTTGCCAGCAGAACAGTTTCCAAGTGCGAAGAGATCGCCGCCGGTGTCAGGGAACGCACCGGGGTTGAAATAGCAGTTGAAGAGGTCGATGCTGACAATGTGCCGGAATTATGCGCGCTTATCAAGAAAATCAAGCCGGATTTGGTCATAAATGTGGCTCTGCCATATCAGGACCTGCCGATTATGGACGCCTGCCTTGAAACCGGCGTAAATTATATGGATACCGCCAATTACGAGCCACCGGAAGAGGCGAAATTCGAGTACAGCTGGCAGTGGGCCTATCAGGATCGTTACCAGAAAGCCGGACTGACGGCGCTTCTTGGCTGCGGTTTTGACCCGGGCGTGACCAATATTTACTGCGCATATGCCCAGCAGGAGCTGTTCGACGAAATTCATTATATTGACATTTTAGACTGCAACGGCGGCGACCACGGCCACGCGTTTGCCACCAATTTTAACCCCGAGATCAATATCCGCGAGATCACCCAGAAGGGAAAATACTGGGAAAACGGCGAGTGGAGAGAGATCGAGCCGATGTCTGTCTGCCACGAGTTTGACTACCCCGGAGTGGGCGTGCGCAACTCCTACCTGCTCTACCATGAGGAAGAGGAGTCACTGGTCAAGAACATCAGGGGCTTGAAGCGTATCCGTTTCTGGATGACCTTCGGAGAGGAATATATCACACACCTAAGGGTTTTACAGAATGTCGGCATGACCTCGATTGAACCGGTCGAGTTTGAGGGACAGCAGATTATCCCGCTCAAATTCCTCAAGGCGCTCCTGCCTGACCCGGCCTCACTCTCTGACGGCTACACCGGCAAGACCTCTATCGGCTGTCTGATTGAAGGCATCAAGGACGGTCAGAAGAAAATCTGCTTTATCTATAACAACTGTGACCACGCAGTATGCCACGAAGAAGTTGGCGCGCAGGCAGTAAGCTACACTACCGGCGTTCCGGCGATGATCGGCGCGAAGATGCTGCTGACTGGTCAGTGGAAAGGTGCGGGCGTATATAATGTAGAGCAATTCAATCCGATGCCATTTATGGAAGAGCTTAATGTCCGCGGCCTGCCGTGGCAGGTGGTCTGGCTTGACGAGAAACCCAAAGAATTTATCTGACCTCTCAGGCGATGCCAAAATAATAACAACAGCGGTACTCCCGAATATAAGGAGTACCGCTATTATTTTCACTATCATTAGTCGTTTAAGCAAGCAACTCCGGCAAAGCATAAAAATGCGATCAAACATGCCATGTTTGCCGGGGCATGGGGCGGGCAGACCCATGTAATAAATCACGCAATTACATTTATAACACCCACCCTCAGCAGCAACTGACACTTTCCCTGCGGAAGATCTCACCCGGCCCACACTGCCCCAGCGCAACCATGACATAAGGATTGATCGAGGTCTCACCGTTCTCGTAACCAAACTGCCAGATACGTGTCATCATGTCTTTCATCAATTCTTTATACTGCGGATCAGTTGCGAGATTCTTAACCTCATCAGGGTCAGCCTTGAGATCATATAACTCGTCATAATCAAAACCGTTATAGACAAACTTCCAGTCTTTAGTCATTATTGAGCGCTGGATGCCAAAGAGTTCATTGCCCATGCTCTGGGTGAAGATCGCATCGCGCCAGCTTTCCGGTTTTTCATTATAGATAAACGGCATCAGACTAGCGCCGGCAAATCTGCGCCCAGTCTTAACCCCGGCCACTTCAAGGAAGGTCGGCGCAAAATCAGCAAGCGAGACAAATTCTTCAACCCTGCGTCCCGGATTTTTCAGACCTGCCGGCCAGCGGATAATATTCGGCACCTCATACGCCCCCCTGAAACATGGTAAACCCTTGCACCAGAGACCATGCTCGCCAAGATAATCACCATGGTCTGAGCAGTAGACGACAATTGTGTTATCAGCCTGACCGGTCTTCTCAAGCGCCTTCAGAACCTCCCCAAAGAGCCAGTCCTCATAGCTGCAAAATGCGTAATAATGCATAATTGTCTTGCGCTGTTCAAGCTCGGTCAGCTGGTCGAAATTATCCCGCGTGCGGCGGTAAAGGGCGGGCTTGTCCTCCATTTTGTCACTATAACTCTCTGGCAGCTGAATATCATCAAGGTTATACATATCAAGGAAACGCTGCGGAACGTGATAAGGATCATGCGGCCCAAGCGGACCGACATACATGCACCACGGATCAGATTCCGCATTTTTGCGGCTAAGCGCCTCAATCGCCCCAAGACGCACCTCTTCATCATTACAGGGGTTTTCTTTGATACCATAGAATTGCAGATCACCATAACCGTTGCGGACAATCTGCCCGTCACTGCGCGCCTGCTCGGGCAACTCAGCCTTCTGCCTGTAAGCCCCCCAGACGTTCTCAGGCGTGGCCATCCCTTTTCTGGAGGTCACATGCCCTTCCTTCCAGCCACGGTCAGCCGGACTTTCCAGCGCTGAAACGTGCCACTTACCGATATACTCCAGATCATAACCGGCCTCATTTAAGTCCTCACTCCACAAACGAACACCCTCATTCAGCCCGCGCGAAATGGCATTAAGTACCGCAACATTATGCCAGACACCATGTTCGGTCGGATAAAGCCCACTCATAAAAGTAGCGCGCGATGGGCAGCAATGCGGTGAGGGGCAGAAAGTCTGGGTAAAGGTCACGCCCTGCTTGCCAAAAACCTCAAGATTGGGCGTCTTTGCCGGATGCTCGGGCAGAGCTGTCGCCCCGCGCTGCTGGTCGGTCATGAATATCAGAATATTAGGTTTGCTCATGTTTTCTCCTGAAAAAAATCTGGTCTTAACGATAAATATGTTATAAAATAAATATTATCATAATTTTTAGCTGTAAAAAATGCTCCAGATAAGGTTTTATATGTTATGAATCGATATATCAATCTAGCCCCAACACACAAGGCAATAAATTACACTAACTCCACGGGACAGCAGGAAACACTTTCTGCTGTGATACTTACAGATAAAAATGTTATGATCGCCAATAAAAACATCATTGATAACAATTACCGCTGGCTCTACCTCCTTGAGGGGCGCGGGGAGATGATTAACGACCAGACCGGACAAAAATATGAACTGACGCCCGGCAGCCTTTTTCTGCGCCGCCCCCAGGTCAGCCACTCGGTCAGCCGTGATTTTTCCATCCCCTGGAAGGAATTCTGCATTTTAATGAGCCCCGGATTCCATCAGCCTTTCACAGATTTCGGCATCATTGACCTGGATATTGAGTACTGCAAGATCCTGCCAAGTCCGCAACTATATGAGCTTATTGGCGCGTTTTTCGAGTCTTTTGATTCCTCAGATAACCCGCGCATCAGAACCGGACGAGTGCTGGCAGCGCTGCAACCATTACTGACACTTTTGCATGAAAAAGACAACCTTAGCCTGAACCATCTCAATAACAGATCAGTACAGCAGCATAAAATTGCCGAATATGCAATAAACAAAATCACCGAATCCTTTGAAAGCGAACCGGATTTCAAGGCCATCAGCGAGGAATTTGGTTATAGCTATGATCATTTAAGCCGAATTTTCAAAAAAAAGGCCGGCATGACCATGAAATCATACCGTTTGAGGGCAAAGATGCAGTATGCAAAATACTTGCTGCGCCATTCCGAACTGACCATCAACCACATCAGCCTGATGCTCGGATATACCGACCGTTTTGCCTTCAGCCACCAGTACAAGAAATTTTTCCGTATTTCCCCGGCCAGCGACCGGAAGAATTTCGATAAAAAATAACCAACCCTCCTTTTACCCTTTAAAAATCAATACCTCCGAATATAATAATATACGGCTAGGGAGGACATATAATGAATACAGCGTGTTGTGGGCTTGAGTGCGCAAATTGTGATGCATATATTGCCTATAAAAATGATGACCTTGAACTGAAAAAGAAACTTGCAAAAACCTGGAACGAGCTATCCGGCGAGAACCTGACAACCGAGGAAGTTTTCTGCGAAGGCTGCAAATCCAGCAATAGACCAGGCAAATGTGCAAACTGTCAGGTCAGAAGTTGCTGCGCCAGCAAGGAAATTGAAACTTGCGCGCAGTGCGAGGACTTTCCCTGCGCGGAAATAGAAGAAATAATGGAAATATTCCCGGCTGCCAAAGAAGCGCTGCAGGGCAAAAACAAAAAGGATTAATTTCGAAATATGCGAAAATGCATCTGTCTGTACTCCGGCGGCCTCGACAGTCGCCTCATTATTTCCGTAATGAAAAACCTCGGCCTCGAAGTAATCGCCTACCACGGCCTGCATTGCTTTGAAGGCAAAGACACCTTTGAAAAAACCAGAGAGCGCGTCACCAGAGAATGTCTGGCGCTTGGTGCAAGCAAGGTAGTCTTCCGCGACATGACCGCGCAGATCCTTGCATTGCTGCATAAAAACCGCTACGGCTTTGGCAAAAACCTCAACCCCTGTATCGACTGCCGGATAAACACCGTTACTAACGGCTTTGAAGTCATGAAAGAAGAAGGTGCGGACTTTGTCTGTTCGGGTGAAGTCATCGGGCAGCGCCCAAAAAGCCAGCAGCGCAACGGCATGAATACGGTCAAGAATAATATCGACGAACTTGGTTATGAAGGCCTGCTACTGCGCCCGCTCTGCGCGAAACTGTTAGATCCGACCATCCCTGAAAATAAAGGCTGGGTTGAGCGGGAAAAACTCTATGATTTTAACGGCCGTTCACGCACACCGCAGTTCAATCTTGCTGCAGAACTTGGCATAACCGAGTTTCCCACCCCTGCCGGAGGCTGCCTGCTAACTGATGCAAACTTCGCTCTACGCATGAAAGATCTGCTTGAGCATAAAAAAAATATAAAAAATAATGATATCGATTTATTAAAATTCGGACGACATTATCGGCTGCCTGACGGGGATAAAATCGTCTCGGCGCGCAGCTCTGATGATGGCGACAAAATCGAGGAACTGCCACTAAACGGCTTCTATTATATGACCGCAGAACACCCCGGCGCGCTTGTTCATATTGAGGGCGAATGCACAGCACAGGGCCGCAGGATTGCGGCTGGTATTGCGATACATTACTCAAAATTCCGCGGGCAAAACACGGTCGGCGTAAAGGTCTGGAGTGCGGCGGGAGAGACCGAAGATGATGCTGAAATCATTTCTTTTGCACCCGTAACCGAGGATGAATTTAACGTCTACCGCCTCGGCTGATTTAATTGGTTTGCTTCCGATAATTATTTCCTGTCGGTAACCAACTTGTTGCGATTTTCAAAAAAAATCTTTGGCCGCGTGCTAAAGATTTTTTTTTATCCACCGATACTAAAAGCGTACTAAAAATAAATACCGAAATTAAAAATATTACTTTTTGAATTTAAAAAAATGGAGACCCACTTAAATATGACGTGAAACGCTCTTTGTATGAGTCTGCCAACGAGTACACTGAGTTAAAGGGGTGAGTTAAAATCCAGGTCTGCCAACCTGCTTTAATTTTCCCGGCGCTTTAATATGTCTGCCAACATGTTTTAGCACTATGCCAGAATACGTAAGGTTCCGCGTAGAGAAATAAAGGACCGCAGCGGCATGGAAGTCGCTGACATTTTAAAAGTCTACTTGATTTCAAGGAGGAAATCACCATGGCTATGATCGTTGCCCACAACCTTAACGCCATTAGCACCAACCGTAATCTTAACCTCAACAACAATTCAATGACAAAGTCATTGGAGAAATTATCCAGTGGCTACAAAATTAATGTAGCGTCAGACGACCCTTCAGGTCTCATCATTTCTGAACAGCTCCGGGCCCAGACAGCCGGCCTGCAGCGCGCAGTCCAGAACACTCAAGAAGCCAACAACGTACTCGGTATCGCCGAAGGTGCGCTTAATGAGATGAACAGCATTCTCAAGAAGATGCGTCAGCTTGCCATCCACTCAGCTAATAATGGTGTCACCTCACCAGAACAGATCGCTGCAGACCAGGCAGAAATTGACAGCTCCGTACAGACTCTTGACCGTATTGCCAGAACAACCAAATTCTCAGACCAGCTCCTCCTCAACGGCTCCAAGGAACTATCATATGAAAGTTCAATCCTTGTTACAGATTCAAATGACCACAAACTTCTGGATCAGGGACTGAGCAACATCAAGCAGATTTTCAAGCGCGAAGATTTCAAACTTAATATTAATTTCTCAGGTGTCACCACCGACGCCAACTCAAATGACATCGAAAACGGCAATGAAGCACAGAAGGGTTACTTTGAAATTTCAAAGACAACCTCACCGGCAACTCAGCTTGTAACCGGCATGACCGGCTCAGAAAGCTACCAGAACTACACCCTCAGTGGCGACCAGTCATTCGCACTCAGCGGCAAGGACGGCAGCCGTCAGCTCAGCTTCGCCCGCGGCACACACCTCGGTGAAATGGTCAGCGCCATCAACAGCGTTGTCGACTCAACCGGTGTTGAAGCCACTCTGATTTTCGATTCCGACACAACCATCCACAACGTCACCTCGACCGCTGTTTCCGATCTTTCAGCTACAGCGCAGCACACTTCCGGCGCTATCGACGCTTACAGCCGCACAAACCTCGGAGAAATAACAACTAACGGAATCACCAGCATTATGATCTCTGATGTCTCGGTTATTGAACCAGGAATGAATACTGACGGTTATGGCCGCGTCTATCTGAAGATGGTTGATGATGACTCATACGTGATCTATAAAGATGAATCAATGACCATGGAAGTTGGAACCGGTGACCTGACCGCATCAGGCGGAACCCAAGTTCTTCCAGCCAACAACTCCGGTCTCTCAGGCATGTCATTTACCATGAGTAACGCTTCAGCCGGCATGACCTCAACCATTCAGCTCGGTTTCATGCACGAAGACGATGGCACAATTGCCGATGGCATTGATTTCTCAGACGTCACAACCTCAGCAGCCTCAGGAACTACCGGCTACTTCAACGTATCAGGTTCAAACTTCAGCGGCATCAAGCTCGGCGTCAACACCACAGACACCGGAAAACTGTATATCAAAGGCAACCTTTCATCAAGCGGCAACAGCACAGTTTACGTTTACAAAGACGAACGCATGCGCGATGAAGACCTTGTTGCCATGAGTGACGAAGTTGACCTTGCAACCGGAACTCTGGGTGGATCAGTCCGTCTGTATGGCGTACAGGTCGATGAAAACGGTCCTACCTCTGGACTTTACGGAACCCTCAACTTCAATGACATCACCACATCGCAGGAGTTCTCCGCAGTAATCAATACAGAAAATCTTGGTGTCAGAATTTCAGCCACCGAATACGGCTCAGACAGCTACGTCAAGGTATCACAGCAGGAAGGCTCAATCTTCACCTATTACACCGAACTTGATGGCGGAAATCTTCTTGATGCAGGTCTGGCCGGTTCAGAATGGACAAACTACGGACGTGACGCACGGGTATCAATTAACGGACAGGAAGTTATACTTGACGGTATCTCAGGCTCTGTTGCCAACCTTGATACATCTGCCGACCTGACCTTCCTGGAAGGCACACTTGGCTGTACAACAGTTGCTGCGGTGGGTTACGACATAGGTGCTTACGGCTCACGCGCCGGACAGATGAATGCGGATACTGACAACTACATCTGCCACGCGCTCAAGAGTACCACAGAAATTCTTGGCGACTGGACAGGCGGCATGCAGTTCCAGCTTGGTGAAGGCGCAGGCGATCAGGAACGCACCATCTTCTCAATCAAGGATATCACCGCAACATCGATGGGCCGCGTCAAGTTCTACGACAACTTCAATCAGGACTCAAACGTAAAGTCAGACAAGTACCTGAGTGTCAATGACCTGCTGGCTGGTGGTTGGGCAAGTCTCAGCAATGACCCGATAAAAGCCATGACCATCATCGACCAGGCCATTTCCGATGTCTCAGATCTGCGCGCTGACCTTGGTGCTTTCCAGGCTAACATGCTGCAGACCAACGCCAACAGCCTCAATGTTGCAATCGAAAAGATCACCAAGACCGAGAGCTACATCCGAGATGCTGATATGGCTGCCGAATCAACTGACTTCAGCAAGAACCAGATCATGGTACAGGCCGGAACATCAATGTTGTCACAGGCAAACAGCCTGTCCCAGAACGTACTGTCACTGCTCCAGTAAACGCGAAACAGCAGTAAATAAAATAACGGGGGCGGATTTTCCGCTTAACAGAAATCCGCCCCATCAATTATAATATATTGTCATAGAGGTTAAGTGGTATCTCAAAATTATTTTTGCAATACCACGTAACCTTTAAAACTTTGAACGGGTTTTAGGCAACCCCTGCTCCGGGGGTAAACGGAGCGATGGGCAACGTGTGGGGACTTCGCTTGGCAGAGGAGTCCCCATTTTTTATTTTCTAAAATCACAATATTTTCCACCGACAAAACAAATCAAGAACGTTAATAAATTTCCGCGCTCTTCTCTTTGATAAACTCAGAAAAATCCGTATTAAGCAACCACTCAACAGTATCACGTTTCTCCGGCATCTGCGAGAAGAACATAAAACCCGCAACCGGGTTTGTACTGGCGTCAATATCCCTGATCTCATGCAACCCCTCAATTCTCTTCCTGAGATCAACATAACTGAAATATTCAGATTCGTGATTAATAAGATCTATCTTATCAGAAGCAATCACCGACATATAGTGATTCCTGCCGTCATCCTCCTCAAGAATTTTATCCCAGTCAGGCTTCAGCTGCTCGTTAACGCAGGCATAAGGGTTAATCCTATACGCATGCCAGGCAACATCAGTCATGCACCAACCCGCAAAGCGCAACGGATTAATCTCAATGGGCAGAACGTCCCCGCGATCATTAACACGCACTTCCGCATGAAGAGGGAAATTTTTCAGCCCTAAATTTTTATTGATCATATGAAGAAATTCACTGAACTTCGCCATATATTCATGCACCATTTTAGCACTGGTATAGTAAACCCGGTCACTCATATCCTTCTCATCACGAAACAGATGCTCAAAGATATTGATAATCACCAGCTCACCCCCGGAATTAAAGTACGCATCAATGGCAAATTCCCGGCCATGCAAAATACTCTCCAGCATAAACACGGAAGAATCATACACCGCCTTTGAGAAACTATTTCCCGCCCGCGCATTAACCGTGTGAATTATTTTTTTAACATCCGCAAGATCCTGCCCGTCATCAACCCGGTAAACACCAGCACTCAGGAAGCCGACAGCAGGTTTTATGATAAATGCCTCACCGAAATCTTCAAACGCCAACTCATCAAGCTCATGCAGATTCATCTTTTTAAATTTTACCGCAGGAAAGATGTCTGCATAAGTCTCACGAAAAACAAGTTTGTTTTTAAAAATATCAACCGCGCGCCGCAGCCAATGTCCGGCAGGGAGGCATTTATAAACCCACTCAAGAGAATTCTCGCTGTTACAGTAAAACAATTCCCCGTCAAGAAGCAACTGGCACGCGGCATTATCATCGACATATGTTGCCATTTCAGGAAGCAACCCGCAAATGTAATCATTTTCCAAAACCCTGACGTGATGCTTTTCAACATATTGTTTTGCAATCGACGATATATAAGGTCTATCAAGACTAAGCATGTATCCCTCCACCTTACGAACAATACTTTTATGTATCACAATTAACAATGTATAATATTTTATTATCGATATCAATCAGGTAAAATATTATATTCAGAAAGACAACCGGTTCATCCCCCTCGACAGGTGATGCCTCATAAGCATAATAACAATCACCCCGCCTAAGCGCACCTTTAAATTCAATTAGCTCTGCATTTATTTCATTGGCACAAACAGGAAACATAATTTGAAATTTCTGCTTCAGTTCACCTTCTAAAATTTGCCCTTTCTGCCAATTAACATTGTTTTTATATTTACAAAAAAATATCTCCGGCAGTTTATCAGCATGAATATCCTCAACATCCTTTGCGCTCAAACTTATTTTGCGAAATGAATAACCATCACCATTAAAAGAACGAGGAGTATTATACGAAATAAGAACCTGAGATATAGCAAATTTCATATTCAAGTGCCAAGAGAAATTTGCCGGAGGACCATCAGAACCATTAAAAATCAACAAACCAGCAAAACAGGACACAGCATAACATCCCACAATAACAATAAGAACCCACAGCAATGACGTAAAATTTCTCACATACCAACCCTAAGCTGATTCAGACAAACACAAAAATTATATTATAAAAAAACCTTCACCCGTAAAAGGTGAAGGTTTAAAATAAGGACCCGGCGACGACCTACTTTCCCGATATCAGTATCATCGGCGCTGGAGGACTTAGCTGCTGTGTTCGGAATGGGAACAGGCGTGGCCCCTCCGCAATAATCGCCGGGAAAATCCCGAACTGAATTGCTTCAGTGTTTTTAATATATGAAATCAAGCAGCAGAGCTCAAAGTTGTTGTCTATCAAGACCTACATCCTAACGGTGAATTGTATCACTTTATAGATGCTTGATTAACACTCTGAACTCAGAAGTGTTGCGATCAAGCCGATCGGTTGATTAGTACTGGTTAGCTAAAAATGTTACCACTCTTACACACCCAGCCTATCAAACTCATAGTCTATAAGTTACCTTCAGGGACGACTAATCTTGAAGCTGGCTTCACGCTTAGATGCTTTCAGCGTTTATCCGTTCCGAACGTAGCTACCCAGCGCTGCACCTGGCGGTACAACTGGAACACCAGAGGTTCGTCCGACTAAGTCCTCTCGTACTAAAGTCAGTTCTTCGCAATCGTCCTACGCCCATGGCAGATAGGGACCGACCTGGCTCACGCCGGTCTGAACCCAGCTCGCGTACCGTTTTAATTGGCGGACAGCCAAACCCTTGGGACCTACTGCAGCCCCAGGATACGATGAGCCGACATCGAGGTGCCAAACCTCCCCGTCGCTGTGAACGCTTGGGAGAGATCAGCCTGTTATCCCCGGAGTACCTTTTATCTGATGAGCCACGACCCTTCCACTCAGGATCGCGGGGTCACTTAGTCCTGCTTTCGCACCTGCTCGAAATATCTCTCTCGCAGTCAAGCTCCCTTATGCCTATACACTCTTTGTACGGTTGCCAACCGTACTGAGGGAACCTTTGAACTCCTCCGTTACTCTTTAGGAGGAGACCGCCCCAGTCAAACTACCCAACTAAAACTGTTCCCAGCCCGGATTCACGGGACCAGGTTAGACTTTTCATATAGAAAGAGTGGTATTTCACCAACGGCTCCATCTGGACTGGCGTCCAAACTTCAATGCCTCCCACCTATCCTACACAAACCATACAAAAAGCCAATATTAGCCTATAGTTAAGGTTCACGGGGTCTTTCCGTCTTGCCACGGGTAAGTCGCATCTTCACGACTCCTACAATTTCACCGAGTCCGCAGTTGAGACAGCGCCCAAGTCGTTACGCCATTCATGCACGTCGGAACTTACCCGACAAGGAACTTCGCTACCTTAGGACCGTCATAGTTACGGCCGCCATTCACTGGGGCTTCAGTTCGTAGCTTGCACCACTTACTTTAACCTTCCAGCATCGGGCAGGCGTCAGTCTGTATACATCCACTTGCGTGTTAGCACAGACCTGTGTTTTTGGTAAACAGTCGCTCGGGCCTCTTTGCTGTGGCCTCTCAAAGCTTACGGAGCAAGTCCTTCACCTTAAGAGGCGATCCTTATCCCTAAGTTACGGATCAATTTTGCCGAGTTCCTTAACTGCGGTTCTCTCGCGCGCCTGAGGATACTCTCCTCATCCACCTGTGTCGGTTTGCGGTACGGGTACAACCTTGAACATACGAAGCTTTTCTTGGAAGCATGGCATCAGCGGCTTATAAGCTATTAAGCCTTGGCATCCGGTCTCAGCCTTTATAGGGAAAGCATTTAACTCGCCCAAGCCTACACCGTTACATGGTCCAGCCAGCGGATCCACCCGCAATTAGCCTTCTCCGTCCTTCCGTATGTTAACCTCAGTTGCAGGGCAGAAATATTAATCTGCTGTCCAATCGACTACGCCTTTCGGCCTTGTCTTAGGTCCCGCCTAACCCTGGGAGGAATGACCTTGCCCAGGAAACCTTGGATTTGCGGCGAAGGGGATTCTCACCCCTTTTATCGTTACTCATTCCGGCATTATCACTAGCATACAGTCCACTTGGGTACTCCCTCGTTCCTCACGGTACGGCTTCAACCCGTATGCTACGCTCCCCTACCACTATGAAAGTTCCGAAGAACAATCATAATCCGCGACTTCGGCACATGTCTTTAGTCCCGTTAATTTTCGGCGCAAAAGTGCTCGACTGGTAAGCTATTACGCACTTTTTAAATGGTGGCTGCTTCTAAGCCAACATCCCAGCTGTCTTAGCACCTTCACTTCCTTCAACCACTTAGACATGATTTTGGGGCCTTAATCGGCGATCTGGGCTCTTTCCCTCTTGACAATGGAGCTTGTCCCCCACTGTCTGACTGCCATGATAAGCTTTGCGGTATTCGGAGTTTGTTTGAAGTTGGTAGGATGGTGGTCCCCCGCATTCAGTCTGTCCTCTACCCCCGCAAAGTAATAACATGACGCTATACCTCAATATATTTCGGGGAGAACGAGATATTTCCGAGTTTGATTACACTTTCAGTCCTATCCCAACCTCATCCCCTGGTTTTTCAGCACCAGTGGGTTCGGACCTCCACGAGATTTTACTCTCGCTTCATCCTGGACTGGGATAGATCACTACGGTTTCGCGTCTGCTCCCTGCGACTATATACGCGCTATTAGCACTCGCTTTCGCTGCGCCTTCGTCCCAAAAGGACTTAAGCTCGCCACAGACAGCAACTCGCCGGATCATCATTCAAAAGGCACGCGGTCAACCATTATCCCGCCGAAACGGAATCATAGGTCTCCCACTGCTTGTAGGTACACGGTTTCAGGTACTTTTAACTCTCCTTGCGGAGTACTTTTCATCTTTCAGTCACCCTACTATACGCTATCGGTCGGTAAGAAGTATTTAGCCTTACGAGGTGGTCCTCGCAAATTCCCACGGAATTTCTCGTGCTCCGCAGTACTTGGGAGATAGATAGGCCAAAATCAGATTTCGGATACAGGACTGTCACCTTCTGTGGTTGGGGTTTCCACCCCATTCTCCTATCGTCATTTGATACCATGACTCTATTCCCGCGACCCCATATACAAGTATATGGTTTGGGCTGGTACCGTTTCGCTCGCCGCTACTCAGGTAATCGTTTTTACTTTCTTTTCCTCGAGGTACTAAGATGTTTCAGTTCCCTCGGTTCCCTTCATACACCTATTCATTCAGTGCATGATAATTAGAAGATCTCCGGATCAAAGCTTGCTTACAGCTCCCCGAAGCTTATCGCAGTTAAGCCACGTTCGTCATCGGCTCTTACCGCCAAGACATCCACCGTGCACCCTTAGTATCTTGATCGCAACACTTCCATTCTCAGAAGTATTGCGCATCTACTAGTAACGTTAATTCACCGCGCTGACTCACGTCAGCACATTTTTTGTTAAGGATGCTCAGTCTTGACAAAATTCACAAACCAAAAAGGTTTGTTTATTCTTTCTCAACTTATCTCACTCTCGGTGATATTGGTTGCAGTTTATACTCTTGTGACCAGAAATATAAACTACGATTATATCACGTAGAATTGTTATTTTTATTAACTCTGCTGCTCGATTATCAAATAACTTACGATGTAACTAAGACATCATTTTTTCGGCTGTTACAGCCAAAACTCGTATTAACCGGTTTTAATAAATGGTGGGCTTAGATGGATTCGAACCATCGGCCTCATCCTTATCAGGGATGCGCTCTAACCAACTGAGCTATAAGCCCACCTCGCAATATTGGTGGAGGTGCACGGGTTCGAACCGAGGACCTCCTGCTTGCAAAGCAGGCGCTCTCCCAACTGAGCTACACCCCCAGGTAAGATGCAAATAAAGCGTCCAAACCTGTAAATTCCCGGTTATTAATATCAAAAAATGGATAGCTAATTGCCAAACTTTGTGGCTGATATTCCGACTCGTCTCGATCCCGTGGGACGCATGATAAATCATACGCTATCCCGGGAGACGTTCAGAGCCGTCTAAGTTGTCCTTAGAAAGGAGGTGATCCAGCCGCAGGTTCCCCTACGGCTACCTTGTTACGACTTAGTCCCCCTCACCAGACTCGCCTTCGACCGGACAATTGGTGCCGGGCTTCGGGCGCTTCCAACTTGGGTGGCTTGACGGGCGGTGTGTACAAGGCTCAGGAACGTATTCACCGCGGCGTGGCTGATCCGCGATTACTAGCGATTCCAACTTCATGCAGGCGAATTGCAGCCTGCAATCTGAACTGGGGCCAGCTTTGAAGATTTGCTCCACCTCGCGGTATCGCGTCTCTCTGTACTGGCCATTGTAGCACGTTTGTAGCCCTGGACGTAAGGACCATGATGACTTGACGTCGTCCCCGCCTTCCTCCGGTTTAACACCGGCAGTATCGCAAGAGTGCCCAGCATAACCTGGTAGCAACATACGACAGGGGTTTCGCTCGTTAAGGGACTTAACCCGACGCCTCACGGCACGAGCTGACGACAGCCATGCAGCACCTGTGTTAGTTACACTGTAAACAGCAATCCTTCTACTTTCATAGAATTAATCCTAACATGTCAAGTCCAGGTAAGGTTCTTCGCGTTGCTTCGAATTAAACAACATGCTCCACCGCTTGTGTGAGCCCCCGTCAATTCCTTTGAGTTTTAGCCTTGCGACCATACTCCCCAGGCGGGGTACTTAACGCGTTAGCTTCCACAACGAGAGAATCAGCTCTCCCATCGTGCAGTACCCATCGTTTACGGCTAGGACTACCAGGGTATCTAATCCTGTTTGCTCCCCTAGCTTTCGTCTCTCAGCGTCAGTTATGACCCAGCAAGCTGCCTTCGCCTTTGGCGTTCTCCCAGATATCTACGCATTCCACCGCTACACCTGGAATTCCACTTGCCCCTTTCATACTCAAGTCCTGCAGTATTACTGGCAGTTCCACGGTTGAGCCGTGGGATTTCACCAGTAACTTACAGGACCGCCTACAGACCCTTTATGCCCAGTGATTCCGAACAACGCTCGCACATTTCGTATTACCGCGGCTGCTGGCACGAAATTAGCCTGTGCTTCCTCTGATACCGATCAGTATATCGGGTATTAACCAATATAGTTTTCTAGTAACTGACAGAAGTTTACAACCCGAAGGCCTTCATCCTTCACGCGGCGTCGCACCGTCACGGTTTCCCGCATTGGCGAATGATTCAGCACTGCTGCCTCCCGTAGGAGTCTGGACCGTGTCTCAGTTCCAGTGTGGCCGTTCACCCTCTCAGGCCGGCTACCCATCATCGCCTTGGTGAGCCGTTACCTCACCAACAAGCTAATAGGACGCAATCTCATCCCCGAGTGGCAGGTCCGAAGATCCCCACCTTTTACCACATCAACATGCGAAGATGTGGTCTTATCTGGTATTACCCACCCTTTCGGATGGCTATCCCTGTCTCGAGGGCAGATTGATTACGCGTTACTCACCCGTCCGCCACTGTACTCATCTTCCGAAGAAAATTTTCCCGTTCGACTTGCATGTATCAACCACGCCGCCAGCGTTCGTTCTGAGCCAGGATCAAACCCTTCAATTAATAAAAAGTTTGACATAAGTAAGGATCGGCTAAGATCCGAACTTCTGACTTATCAATGTATTTTTAAACGGCTGATAAGGCCGTTTTTTTGTTTCGCTTATTCTAAACCCTTAAAATTAAGAGCTCTCACAAAATCTGAACAATTTGGCTATCCATTCGTTTTCAAAGATCAGTCGCCCGAACAAAGCAGGCATCTTTTATGTTCTTGCTTGCGTAACCAGCCAAGCTCGAAGTTTTGTTTTTGTCTCAGTCAGACTTATTTAAGCTTAACCAAAACCGTTTCAAAGTCAAGAGGCTATTTTTATTTTTGTTTCTCAAGCCGTTAACTTTCACTTCCCGCAAACCCTTTACATACAACAAGTTAAGGTTTTCATGTTTTCGAGTAGCGTATTCTGTTAAATTCTACTGAATCAGCAACTCAAAGTCAAGAAGTTTTTTATATTTTTTTGTTGAGTTTCAAGCGCCAACCACAAGCAAACTTTTTAACATCGCAAAGTGAAGATTAACTTCTCTTATATTAATGTAAAGACTACTCGCACGCCGGAAGCAATTTTCTGATTTAAGAGGTACTTACATAATGTAAGCTTTCAAGAACTTAGCCTCATCAAAATCTTACTTACCAACCACTGAAGAGTTTGAGGATTATATGTTTCGCGACCCTCAAGTCAAGTGGCTTTTTTATTTTTTTCAGATTTTTTTTGTCCGCTGAAATCAGACATACTTCTTTAATGTTTCTCGCGGGGTAAAGGACTTGCAACTTATTGAACAAGCATAACTTAGCTTTACTTTCGCTTACCACAAGGGGAGATGATTATACAGAAACTCATTTTCCAAACAAGTGGTTTTTTTATTTTTTTTCATCCCCGCCGCAGCGGTCAGAAAAAGTCGCTCTTGGTTTCGCTTGTGGCGTTTCCCAAGTGCGAGGCAAACAATACGCAAACAGAAAATTAATTCAACCCACAT